>DASUXY010000041.1:0-44810 GCA_036377675.1 Bacillota bacterium | reverse complement strand
CATAGTAGCATTGATTATAAAACACCACAAGAGATGGAAAATCTCGCCCTTAGAGTCGCGTGATTTATTTCAACAAAGATTCACTGTACGGCTTTACGTGGAGAGGCGGGCATGATTGCCTTTAATGGCAAGCCAGCATTGGTTTAAGGGTTAGCTGGCTTCATGGCTTAGAAATCGTGCCCACAGAGGCTCCATGTCAAGCCCAGGCGGTTTAATATAAATCATATTCAAAACTCTAATAAAAACTTAACTTTTTTGTGTCCAAAATATTGACGTAGATCCAGTGCGTAATACAGGATGTCCAGCTTACCATCCGCGTATGATGATGAAAATTATTTTGTGTGCTTATACACAGTCTGTATTTTCCGGACGGAAAATAGAAGCGTTACTAAAAGATAGCATCCGCATGATGTGGTTAGCTCAAGGGTACGAACCAAGTTATCGTACAATTAATCGATTTCGTACAAACCCTTTAGTTGCGGAATTATTACGTCAATGTTTTGTGCAATTTCGTTCTAAACTGGTTCAAGACAAGGAAATCGATGCGGAAGCCATTTTTATTGACGGTACAAAATTAGAAACGAATGCGAATAAGTTTACATTTGTTTGGCGTAAATCTGTTGAAAGATACAGTTCGAATCTGATTGAAAAATCTAACGTAATGTACGATGAGTTGTTGGAGATGACAGACTCCATCACTCACCCACCCCTTGACATCCTCGTGAAGTTTATGTACACTACAAGTCAATTGAATAAATAACTAGGGGAGTCCAATGAGCTGGGCTGAGAAAGAAACGCGATGAGGTTTCTTGACTCTTGGGACCTGATCTGGTTCATACCAGCGTGGGAAAGTTAACAAACGGAATTCAACACTACTTCTACATACAAAGAAGCCGGGTCCACAATTGTGCGGATTCGGCTTTTTCATATTCATATCGATTCACCCTCCGCTGTTGTGCCTAGTTCTCGTCCCTTTTAAAAACGATTCAAACATGTAGTTCATTTCTATCAAGCATGCGTCTATATTTACGTGAATTTTTTGAATCGAAAAAAACTTACAGTAAGGGAGGAGTTTTTTAATGCCAACATCTTCATTAAACGAAAAGAACATCTCAATTATGTCCAATTTTTCAGGCAGTAAAAAAGTATACGTTGAAGGGTCAAGACCGGACATCAAGGTGCCGATGCGAGAAATAGAATTAAGCCCAACGACAGGGACATTTGGTGAGGAAGAAAACCCACCTCTCCGTGTCTATGACACAAGCGGACCTTACACAGACGAGAATTATACAGCTGACATTACGAAAGGACTGCCAGCACTTCGTGAAAAATGGATTCGCGAGCGGGGCGATGTTGAAGCTTATGAACCGCGTGAAGTGAAGCCTGAAGATGACGGATATACGAGCAAAAATGATCCTCGTGCGAACCATCGTACTTTTCCAGATCTTGAACGGCAAGTGATTCGTGCAAAAAAAGGAAAAAACGTGACACAACTCCATTATGCGAAGCGAGGAATTGTGACACCGGAAATGGAGTTTATCGCGATTAGGGAAAATATGGATCCCGAATTTGTTCGGGATGAAGTCGCCAGAGGCCGAGCGATTATCCCTTCGAATATTAACCATCCCGAAGCGGAACCGATGATCATCGGTCGTAATTTTCACGTGAAAGTCAATGCCAACATCGGTAACTCTGCTGTTTCTTCTTCCATTGAAGAGGAAGTTGAAAAAATGACGTGGGCAACGCGTTGGGGCGCTGACACGATTATGGACTTGTCCACAGGGAAAAATATCCATACGACGCGAGAATGGATTATTCGTAATTCACCGGTTCCTGTGGGTACTGTTCCGATCTATCAAGCCCTAGAAAAAGTAAACGGTATTGCGGAAGATCTCACTTGGGAAGTGTACCGGGACACATTAATTGAGCAGGCTGAACAAGGAGTCGATTACTTCACGATTCATGCCGGTGTATTGCTTCGATATGTCCCATTGACAGCGAAGCGATTGACGGGTATCGTCTCTCGAGGAGGTTCCATTATGGCTCAATGGTGTCTGTATCACCATAAGGAAAGCTTTTTATACACCCATTTTGAAGAGATTTGCGAAATTATGAAAACATATGATATCGCTTTTTCCTTAGGAGATGGCTTGCGTCCCGGCTCCATTGTTGATGCGAATGATGAAGCCCAATTTGCTGAACTAGATACACTCGGTGAACTGACCCGAATCGCTTGGGAACATGATGTTCAAGTGATGGTCGAAGGTCCAGGACACGTTCCGATGCATTTGATTAAAGAAAATATGGATCGACAACTCGAAGCGTGCGACGAAGCGCCATTTTACACACTTGGCCCATTGACAACAGATGTCGCTCCCGGATATGACCACATTACATCAGCAATTGGCGCAGCGATGATCGGCTGGTACGGAACAGCGATGCTCTGTTATGTCACGCCAAAAGAACATTTAGGACTTCCGAACCGTGACGACGTCCGCGAAGGTGTCATTACGTACAAGATTGCTGCCCATGCAGCCGATTTAGCAAAAGGACATCCGGGCGCGCAAAAACGCGATGATGCTTTATCAAAAGCCCGTTTTGAATTCCGCTGGAACGACCAATTTAACTTATCACTCGACCCAGAACGAGCCCGAGAATATCATGATGAAACATTACCGGCAGACGCTGCCAAAACAGCCCACTTTTGTTCTATGTGTGGACCGAAATTTTGTAGTATGCGGATTTCCCAAGATATTCGAACGTATGCCAAAGACAATAAACTCTTTACAAAAGAAGATATAGAAAAAGGCATGCGCGAGAAGGCTAAAGAGTTTAGAGAATCAGGAGGAACGATTTATCAGTAATTGAACGGAGGAGGGGTTCGAATGGTTGCACAAAAAATTGAGCAAGAAATTAAGCGAACAGAAGAACATCTCTCTTTTTTAAAAAGTAAGTTACAAAAAATTCAAGAAAATTGTGAGCATCAATTTACGTATGATGAAAATTTCGGAAGGTGCGTAAAGTGTCATAAAACCGATGCACTATATTACTGATCGATTTAATGCATCGCAGTCCATTTTATATTAAAGTCGTGATCTTTAAAAGCTGTCATTCTCAAAATGACAGCTTTTATCGTTGGCTTGAAATATGGACTAAGTCCGTTCTAGTCATCCATTTCTTTTTTCCGAAAAACAATCACTGTCAACATGGACATGCCCACCGCCCAGGCGAATATGACAACCAATGGTAACCAACTTTCGTTCATGGACTGGCCTGCTTGGATGTTTTTAGCAAACTCCAAAAGTTGGATATTCGGTAAGTACTTCGCAAATGCCAAGGTCGGATACTTTTCAATGATCATTTCGATAAATGTACCAAAACCAAACAAGAAAAACATCGGTAACATGATGACAGATGCCTCAACGGCTGATTTTGATAGTAATCCGATGAGCGTTCCCAAAGCGATATAAAAAAGCACTGAAATAATCATCGCAATTGCAATGGAAAATAAATGAGTTGGTTCATACCTCATCAGCATGGAACAAATCACTATCGTAATGATGGTAACGATAAAAGTAACTAAACTTTTTCCACCAAGGATTTCCGGGATCGTCGCTGGTGATAACATAAGTCCACGTAGCGTGTTTTTTTCTTTTTCTTCGGCGATTAAGGCACTTTGGACATATGCACCGATCATGACAAATGTAAGGTTAATCACTAAAAAATGGGCTTCTAGAGGGAGCTCTTCATAAACTTTCCCATAAAAGGCTGCCAACAAAAGGGGCATCAGAAGTGCCGTTGAAACGTACAAGTTTTTCATCATATCTTTAACATCCTTTTGAAAAATGGCATAGACCCGTCTCAATGAAATATTCATACTAACTCCCTCCCCGTTACTTCCAGAAAAATATCGCCTAAGGTCGGTTCATCCGTATGGATGGAGATAATTTCATCCGCAACCATGTATTTGTACACTGTATCAGCGCTTTGAGGGCCAGTCGGTATCAACAACTCACGCCCGTTCTTCAATTCAATCATCATATTGGCATTGGAAAATTGTCGCCGTAGTGATTTTGGTTGATCAAGTAGCTGAATTTTTCCCCGGTGCAAAAAAGCTATCCGGTTGCATAACGTCTCCGCTTCATACATATCATGGGTTGTTAAAAAAATGGTCGTTCCTCGTTCATTTAACGCTTTTAATCCGTTATGAATATGCTTTGCATTTGCTGGATCAAGCGCTGATGTTGGTTCATCCAAAAATAATAGCTTCGGTTCATGTAAAAAAGCGCGCGCCAGTAGAACCCGTTGTTTCATGCCTTTCGAAAGCTTAGCAATGACCTTTGTCTGTTCCTTTTCAAGGTTTACCATTTCCAGCACTTCACGAATACGTTGATGATCTACACCGTATAGACCGCTGTATAGTTTTAAATTATCATAGATCGATAATCGATCATATAATCCACTGTTGTCGGTAAGAACACCGAAGTTTCTACGAAAATGGGCTGTCTTGAAAGATGCAGATGACCGATTAAAAACATACGCTTCACCGGATGTAGGTGAAAGCTGCCCGGTCAAAATTTTTATCGTTGTCGTTTTTCCTGAGCCACTCGGTCCGAGAAAACCAAATGTTTCTCCTCTTTTCACTTGAAAACTGACATCTTCTAAAGCGACATCGTTACCAAACACTTTTTTTAATGATTTCACTTCAATAATCGTTTCCACACGCTTGCCTCCTTGTTCTTCAATCATGTGTCGACCATCCTAAGAATAAAGGAAATACGCAGTAAACGCAGCATATTTTCCGTGAACAGCGTATTTTTACGTTGAATGATGCTTATTTAAGCCCCAACATCTCCTTTAATTGGCTCATTTTTGCCTTGGACAATGGAATCGATGACTTGGGATCGTCATCTAATATTAAATTAAAACTATTTCGCGTCCATGTAATCACTTCTCGTACTTTTTGTAAATTGACAATATACGAACGGTGACATCTAAAAAAACCATAATATATTAAACGTTCCTCCAATTCCTGCAACGTAAAAGTTGTTGGAAATGCCTCACCTTTAATGTATAGATAGACTTGACCTTCTTTACTGTCGATGTAATCAATTTCTGGCGGATCAAATAAGACCATTTTGTCGTTAGTTTTCGTAGGAATTTTCTGAAATTCAAGCGCCTGTCTTTTCACTTGTTCGAAATCTTTCGCTTGATGATCTCGTTGGTGATTTTCACCATCGATGGGCACAACATGTAATCCTTTTTCATCCAAACGATATACACGATTAGCTACGGTAATGGCGCTTTCCAGATTACTCGTTAACACGAGGATGCTTTTGTCATCTTGTTGCAATCTTTTCACGATCTGTAAAAAAATTTGTTTCGTTTCTAGGTCGATGTTCAAATCAGGTTCTTCAAAGATAAACAAACTAGGGTTTTGCAACAATAAGCGAGCAAATTGAATCCTCTTCTGTTCGGAAAAAGTTAGTTTTTTTACAGGTAGATGTTTTTTCGTTGCTAATTGTATATCATGTAGGACTTGATCAATCGTTTGATCAGAGTGAAATAACCCTTTGTAAAAGGTTAAATGATCGATGACCGTCAACCGTTCATACAATCCGTCATTAAAAAAACAAATCCCTACTTGCTGCGTGATATGCTTATGATTGTTTGTAAGTGAGGATATATTTTCACCGTTTAAAAAAACATCGCCACTCGAGAGGCAATTTTCTCCAATAAATATACCTAACAAAACATTGCGTACATTTAAACTACAATGGATGGCGAGGATTTCGTGTGTGGACATTGATAAACTTACGGAAGGAAACAAAACGGTGTCCCGACTGTGCTTTTCTATATTTTCAATTGATAATACATTCATCAAATCACCTTTCCCGCTTATCTTTAATATCGACATACCGACTGCGGACGTTGCTCTTTGTTCGGAAATCGTTTCATTTCATCTGGATTGTGCATCGTTTTCGTACGTGTTAAATATCACCATCGCATCTTTATCGAATTGAACCCACCGGAATCTCGTCGTTCAGGGGGTGTCCTAACAGCGCCAGTCTAATTTCTGATTTCATTGTATAACGGACAACTTGTATTGGCAATAACAAATCCATTGACGTCAACTTCATTTATCTATGATTTATGTTATGGTTTAAAATGTATGTGCCTCTTCAATTTTTCACTGTCATTTTAATGCACCATGAGGCTTATCTACATACTCCATTAAAAAAAGCTTTTGAAACAATAAAACGATTCAACACCGCTAAAAAACGCTACGTTCTCATTTTATACTCATCTTTCTACCGAAGGATCTTCCGATGACAGATACACCTCATTATGATATCCTTAAACTAAATGAATGACCGAACATAAAATCATTGAAACTACTAGGGGTGCCCTATTTCTAGGGCTGAGAGGTGGCATACGTTCACCAACTCTTATGAACCTGATCTGGATGATGCCAGCGTAGGGAAGTGGTTAGACGAAGGATGTCTAGTCTATTTCAACGTAAGCTAGCCAGGTTCATAGAATGAATCTGGCTTTTTATTGTTATAAAAATAATGTAGCATTATGCAATCATCCGTGGTGATCCTCATATGAAAGAAGGTGTCTATCATTGAATCGTACAACATTACTGACAACAATGGCCGTTTTTGTGGCAATTGGAACATTGGGATCCCACCTGCTTTGGTTTCCAGCAGGAATTGCTAAGGCTTACCCTGTTCAACATGCTGTCAATGTGATGGCAGCAGTCTTATTAGGACCTGGACCTGCTGTGATCATCGCCGGGATGATTGCGCTCATTCGTAACATGCTCGGCCTTGGCACATTACTAGCTTTTCCAGGTGGCATGTTTGGAGCGTTTGTAGCCGGCTATTTTTATAAAAGGTTTAAAAAAGTTGGCTGGGCAGCTCTTGGCGAGGCGATTGGTACAGGACTCATCGGCTCTTTATTTTCTGTTCCTTTCGCTAAAATACTCATGGGAAGCTCAGTTGGAGCACTCTTTTTTATGCCTTCGTTTTTGACGAGTAGCATGACAGGTGCTCTCATCGGCTGGATTCTTGCCGCTCGCTTACAGAAAACAAATACGTTTCAACACATGACGACGCGTAGCTCATCATAGACGATTTAATTCAGTTTAAAACGAACTCATATTTCACATGTATGAAAAGTGCTATAAAAGTACGACTATTACTAGAGGAGGACATAACCAATGAAACAGATTTCATGTGCACTTACGATCGCAGGAACGGACCCGAGTGGAGGAGCAGGCATTCAGGCTGATTTAAAAACATTTCAAGAATTAAAGTCTTATGGAATGTCTGTCATCACAACGGTTGTTGCCCAAAATACGACAGGTGTTCAAGATGTCCATCACCTTCCCTTAGAGATGATTGAAAGACAATTGGAGTCCGTGATTTCTGACATTCCCGTACATGCCTTTAAAACGGGCATGATTGCCAATATTGATATGATGAAAGTCATCGCTCGTAACATAAAGAAATTCGACGCACCGTACATTATGGACCCTGTTATGGTTGCTACGAGTGGGGACCCGCTCATCGCTGAAAATGCCCAAGACTTTTTACGCGATGAACTGTTACCACAGACAGCGGTCGTTACCCCAAACATACCCGAGGCAGAAAACATTACCGGGGAAAAAATTACGGATGAAGAGGATATGAAAGAGGCCGCTGAGCAAATCGTCACGAAACATGGCGCTCAGTCCGCTCTCGTTAAAGGGGGACATTTACAAGGAGATGCCGTTGACTTTTTATATGATGGAAACAAGATTCACACCTTTTCCGCTCGTCGAGTTGATACGAAAAATACACACGGTACCGGATGCACATTATCCGCTGCCATTACCGCTTATATGAGTCAAGGCATTCCTTTAGTTGAAGCTGTGAAGCGTGCGAAGCAATATGTAACGTCTGCCATTCAACATTCGTTGGACATCGGTCATGGGAGTGGACCAACGAATCATTGGGCTCCAAGGATTGGTGAGTAAATATGGTGAAAGAATCCATCATCCATCACGTCCGCAACAACAATCCGTTGATTCACCATCTCATCAATCAAGTCGTCATGAACTTTGTTGCCAATGGTCTACTCTCCTTTGGTGCAAGCCCTGTCATGGCCAAGGCAAAAGAAGAAGCAAAAGATATGGCTTCAGGAGCTGATGGTGTTTTTATCAATATCGGCACATTGACGAAAGAAGAGCTTCCGGCCATGATTGCGGCAGGAAAAGCGGCAAATGAACGCGAAAAACCAGTCGTTCTCGATCCGGTTGGTGTCGCTGCGACTCCTTTTCGTTCTGAGGCGATTCAAGAAATTATGCAGCACGTACAACCGACTGTCATTAAGGGAAATGCCGGAGAAGTCGCTCACCTCGTCGATATCCCTTGGAAAGTGAAAGGTGTCGACTCAACCGATGGTGGAAATATGGAAGATATTGCCCAACAAGCAGCCAAAAAATATGCCACTGCTGTTATCGTAACCGGGAAAACCGACTTCATTTGTACGGGAGATCATGTCTTCGAAAATACAACAGGACACCCCTTTTTAACGAAAGTGACCGGTGGAGGGTGCTTATTAGGATCGATTATCGCCGCCTGCTTAACGACAGATGATTCCATTGAGGACCAGCTTTTATCGGCAGTCACATTTTACGGTTTAGCTGCTGAGTATGCTGCCGCTCATGAAGGTGTGGCCGGCCCAGGATCATTTAAGCCTCGCTTCATTGATGCTTTATCTTACGATGTACGTACATTGAAAGGAAGATTGTAGATGGAAACGTTGCAACAAAAACTCAGAAAGTATTTCATTATGGGCAGTCAGGATTGCAATCGAGATCCAGAAAAAATTTTAACCGAAGCCATCGAAGCGGGAATTACTGCTTTTCAATACCGAGAAAAAGGAGCAAACGCCCTTACCGGGAAACAGCAAATCGAACTCGGCAAACGATTGCGAGACATTTGTTATGAACACGATATTGTATTCATCGTTAATGACGACGTCAATCTCGTCGAGCCGCTTCAAGCGGATGGCATCCATGTCGGACAGAGCGATACACCCGTCGAAAAAGTACGCGAACGTTTTCCAAATAAATGGATTGGACTTTCCGTTTCCAATATCGAAGAAGTAAACCGAAGCCCGATTGATTTAGTTGACTACGTCGGAGCAGGTCCAATTTTTGAGACACCAACAAAGCCGGATAAAAAACCTGTTGGGGTTGAGTGGATTAAGACATTACGCAAACAGTTTCCTCACTTACCTATTGTCGGGATTGGCGGGATGAACACGACGAATGCCGCTTCGGTCATCGATGCCGGTGCAGATGGGGTATCCTTCATTTCCGCGGTGACAAAAGCAAAAAATATTCAACAAGCCGTTGCTGGATTGTAATAAACACCCTTGTTAAACAAAGCGACCCTTTACGTTGGACTCAAAAAAAACCAGCGTAAAGGGATTTTAAGATGACGAACATTTAACAATGAACGAACAGTGTTCTTCAATCATATGTTGCATAATCATCAGCCACAACTGTCGCTCAATCTTGATGTCATAACAAAATAAAACGAACCACCCTAACACAAACGTTAAGGTGGTTCGATTTCGCAGCCCTTCCGCCCTATCGTACGGAAGTTTCTCCGACTTCAACTGGCCACATCGATTGGTTTTCAGCCATATCCCAAAACATATATTCAAAATAACTCGTTTTCACAACAATATCTTCTAACGCAGCTAATTCGTGTTCTGGTTTTCCTTCAGCAAGTTTATTCATTAAATCAATACAGTAGTTGGCTAATTTCGTAAACTCTTCCGAAGCGTACATGTTTACCCATCTTCCATAAAACTCATGCTCCGTTGCCCCTGGCCATGTCGCTAGCGTTTTTCCGATATAATTATAACTCCACGCACATGCTAAAACGGCAGCTGTCGCATTTTCAATTCCACCGCGTTGGGAGACGTTTAACATATAGCTTGTGTAAGCTGTCATCGTTGCTGAAGGCTCTGTAGCTTCGAGTTCCTCCTTTGAAATATTAAATTCACTCGCATACGACCGATGCAAATCCATCTCCGTATGTAGCGTACCATGTAACAGTTCTGCAAAGGTTTGCATCGTATCTAAATCGGGTGCTTTTGCACTGCCTAATGCAAACACACGCGAATATTCGATTAAATAGACATAGTCTTGTTTCATGTAATGCTTAAACTTTTCTTGATCAAGCGTTCCTTCACCAATCCCTTTGACAAATGGATGTTCTAAATACGCCTTCCAAATCGGTTCGACACGCTTCCATAGACGGTCCGTAAATAAATTTTCCATGGTTTATTCCTCTCCTTTAGTCCATATCATTGTCACTTATCCGGTTTTCGATTACCCATTAGTTAAAAGATTGGTCTCACCTCCATACGAACGAATGCAATTACTTCGCCTTTTTAAAATAAAAAACCTATCCCACTACAAGGGATAGGTGAACGGATTGCATATTTAATGACGACATTCCGTTAACCACTTCCCTCCGCTAGTGTTAGCTAGATCAGGTTCCAAGGGTCAAGACGAATCTTTCTCAGCAATGAATATGAATTGCTCCCCTAGTGATATTAATGGATGAATATTTTACTTGTACCACTATTCAAACATATGGCTAGCAAACATTCAACTAAATATGTAAAAGTCGTCAAATGGTTGAAAATAAATGAATGATTTGCGACACTCGTTATAAATAACGTGTATGTGTTCTTTTCAAAAAATTTTAACGAAGGAGTGGATACATCAATGAGTAAAAAAATAGCATGTGTAATTACGGATCTATTCGAAGATAGTGAGTACACTAAACCCGCTCAAGCATTTACAGATGCTGGCCATGAAGTTATTACGATTGAAAAGGAACAAGGAAAACGGGTGATTGGAAAAAAAGACGAAGCGACCGTAACAATTGATAAGAGTATTGATGATGTCAATCCAGCCGATTTTGATGCATTATTTATCCCCGGTGGTTTTTCGCCCGATAAACTACGAGCAGATGACCGATTCGTCCAATTTACAAAGCATTTTATGGATGAACGTAAACCTGTATTTGCGATTTGCCATGGACCTCAGCTATTAATTACAGCGAAAACATTAGAAGGCCGAAAAGCAACGGGCTATAAGTCCATTCAAGTTGATATGGAATATGCAGGTGCTGAAGTAACTGATGAAGAAGTCGTTGTTTGCCAAAATCAGTTGGTCACGAGTCGCCAACCGGATGATTTACCGGCCTTTAATCGAGAATCTTTGAAAGCTTTAGAACAACAATAAATAGCACTGAACAGTCATTTCCCGCATGATGAACGGAAGAATGACCCGTTCACCATGCGGGATGTTTACATGGTGTCATATTTGGTTAGGATTGCCCATACTTCATCTCGTTAGACTTTATTTTCTGTGAATTTCCCAACGATATCGTTTCATAGATTCGAACGCCTTTGCTTACTATGCGTAAAAGGAGTTCAGATGACTGTGCCACATATGAAAGCTTTTGTCATTAAATTCGCCATCGTTTCCGTTGTCATATATTCTATATTCGATATCTTTTTAAACGCCTCTATGGGAAGTTTATTTTGGATGAGTTTCTTAGTTACCGGGGCTCTTCCATCTACACGTAAACACTACCGTTCATGACCCTTCCTCCTTGTTTCAACATATATGTTAATCGCCCATTCTTCAAAAAATCAATCCCTTTTTAGACAATTTCACCATATATTACAACAGTGACAGAACCCCAAAGGAGGAAGATTTGTATGGACTTTTATGAGCCAACATATTTTGAAGATGAGGAAAGACAAATTGGTTTTCCGGGATTTCCTGGTGGGCAATTCCCAGGTCTCCCTGGCCAATTTCCAGGACAGCCGCCAGGAGGGCAGTTTCCAGGACAGCCGCCTAGCGGACCGTTTCAACCAGGTGGACCACCAACTACTCCGCCACCATCTTTTCAACCGACACAACCTCAGTTTCAGTTATTTGCCGTTGATCCCGGAGCCATTCGTAGCTGTTTATTTCGCTTCACCTTTATATGGTTAGACAATGGGCGATCTTTCTGGTTCTTCCCTACTTTTGTAGGCCGTAATTCAATTGCAGGATTTAGATGGTCGCGTTTTAGATGGGTCTATTTCGGGATAGATTTAGACCGAATCGATTCCTTCCAATGCTTTTAATAACCTAATCGAAACGTAGAAATGCTTAAATAGAAGCCTAGCTTCCGCAGTAATTTTTTTATCATCACGATGGTGAAATAATCTATGTCGACAAGAGATCGTTATGACGGTCTCTTTTTTTCATGAAGGCAACCACAACCGTTAATGCGAATCGTAAAGATTGTAACCGTGATAACATTCAAGTCGTCATAAGCTACGGTCAAATTTCTCTCACACATAGCATTTTTAAAGAAATCTCTCAGACAGAACCTTTATTATAGAGATAGCAAAGGAGTTGAAGACATGGCTATTGAAAATTTCACAAGGAGAGAACTAAAATACTTAATTACAACGGAGCAATATCGTGAATTAGTAAAGCGACTGTCACCTTATATGCGTCCAGATGTCCATGGCGCAGATGGTCACTATACGGTGACGAGTTTATACTTCGAAAGCCCTGATCATACGATTTACGTGGAAACGAAAAATAAATTACCATTTCGCCAAAAACTTCGTTTACGCGTATATGACGAAATTGACCGTAACGGGATGGCTTTTTTTGAAGTGAAGCAAAAACATAAAAAAGTCGTCAATAAAAGACGTATGGTCCTTCCGCTAAGAGAGGCTTATCGCTATTTAGAAAACAGAACAGCACAACCATTGGATCATTATGAAACATCAAACACACAAGTTTTACGAGAAATTGACCATTTCCGGCAACTATACAACTTATACCCAGAAATGATTGTCAGTTATGACCGCCATGCGTTTCATGGACTGGAGAATGCCGACCTCAGAGTTACCTTTGATTTGAATTTGCGTTGTCGTAACGACGATTTATGTGTAGAAAATGGTTCGCATGGCATAAATTTTATGAATCCGAATCTAGTTATATTAGAAGTGAAAGTAAATGATCGTGTTCCTTTATGGCTTACACATCTGTTACAAGAGCTTGAATGCGAACAAAAAAGTGCATCAAAATTTTGCACAAGCATGGAACGATTAAAACATGAAGAGCTTCCGAATGGAATCATAATGGAACATGTACACATTGGAAGAGGGATATTCAATCAACATCATCGATTGCCATAGATCTGCCTGCGACAATCGAATGATTTACCAAAAAAAACACGGTATCCGTATGTACCGTGTTTTTGGGCTAATTATGATTCTTTCATAATCTCATCTACTGTTTCTTCGACTTCATTTCGAGACATTTTCTCTTTCCCGCTTCGCATCGCTTTCATTGTCTTTTTCGCTAAAGCGAGTGGAATTTTACAAAATAGAAGAATGTTTCGATTGTTAATATCTTTTATATATTCGTCTGCTTTTTTCAAGTTCTCTGTTGCATAAGTATACATATCATCACGTGTCCAATTATTAGGGAAAAAGCGAACCCCACGTACAGCATCTTCATCTTGATTACGTAACACATTTACGGCTTGTAATCCTCGTCCGTATCCAATAGCCAAGTCACGATCAGTTTCCGTCTGGTCATACCAACTCCATATATCGCTCAACATAACCCCTACTAAACCAGCTACATAATACGTATAATTATCAAGATCTTCTTTCGTTTCAATCTGCCAATCTTTTTCAACCCAGTCGGCCATTCCATTCGCCATAATACTCGTCGACTCTTTCACCTTGTCCACAATTTCTGACGGACAAAATGCAATCCAGTCAGCGAGTCGTAAAGTAACTTCAGGCAAATCAGCTTCATACGGTTGGACTAACCGTCGATAAGCTTCTTCAGCAAACTCTTTTTTCAATAGTTCACTAGTAGAACGTAATAAGTGCTGTTTCGTTTCAGCGTCTAATTGTTCATGGTCTTCAACCTCATCAATTGCACGCATACATAAATAAGCTGATCCTACCGTTTTTCTCAATGGCTTCTTCAGCAACTTAATCGGTATATAAAACGTTCGACTCGTTTTCTTAAGCATATGCATAGCTTCTTTGTTTAATTTAGCGTCACTCATGTTTTTCCTCCTTAAACGAGTGAGGTCAATCCTTAGTATAACAAAAAATATTGTTTTTTTCTTAACTGACGACATTTTAAGATTTATTTCGTTTCGATTGCTTTTAATTTTGCACGAGTAGTAACCAATGTTCTCTGTACATACTGCTGAATCAGGGAGATGGTCTACAAACACCGTTCTGTCGACTGTTTCTTTCTTGTATTTCTTTTTTATTGGGGTTACTATTAAATGCGTAAGTTTAGAAGAAAGGCGTTTTACCATGGATAAACGTGTATACTTTTTGATGATTGTATCATTTATTGTCGGAATGGTTGAACTCATCATCGGCGGTATATTAGATTTAATTGCAACAGATTTACATGTTAGTCTCGGGCAAGCCGGGCTATTAATTACTATTTTTTCTTTCATTTTTGCTGTTGCAGCACCCATTTTATTAATTGTAACGGGAAAGATTGAGCGAAAACGGTTAACGATTGTATTTTTACTCATCTTTTTAATCGGAAATATCGTAACAGTCGTCAGTCCTTCTTTTAGCATCCTGTTTATAGGACGTATCATTACGGCAATCAGTGGATCTTTACTCATCATATTGTGTTTAGTAATGGCTCCACAGTTAGTTAGCCCAGCTTATCGTGGACGAGCGATTGGCATCGTTTCAATGGGAATTAGTGGATCTCTCGTCTTAGGCGTCCCCATCGGCCTTATGCTCGGCAATGCATTTGGCTGGCGAGCTCCTTTCATACTCATTACAGGGTTAACCATTTTCTCCATAATCGGCGTCTATTTCTGGATGGATCGCGTCGAGCCAAAACCATCGATTCCTCTCAAAAAACAACTGGAAACGTTAAAAAACCGAAAAATATTGTTTGCACACGTAACGACGTTTCTCTTTTTGGCAGGCCATACGACGTTGTATGCCTATTTAAAACCGTTTTTACAATCGGCGATGGCACTTGATGGAGTATGGATTAGTATCATTTATTTAATCTTCGGAATCGCTGCGGTTAGCGGTGGAGGAATTGGAGGGATATTCGCTGATCGATTTGGTTCAAGACGAACGATTTTCATAACGATATTCATCTTTGGAATCGCCATTTTTTCTCTTCCCTTCTCCACTTTTTCAAAATCACTGTTCATCATCGTCATGATTATTTGGGGGATGATGAGTTGGGCAATCACTCCAGCGATGCAAAGCTATTTAATTGAAGCGGCTCCAGAAACATCTGATATTCATCAAAGCCTCAATAATTCCGCGTTGCACTTCGGAATTGCTTGTGGATCTTTTATCGGTGGAATAGTCATCGAACGAGCTACCGTCATCTATAACGCTTTTGTTGGTAGTGTCTTCGTTATCTTGTCTCTAGGTATAGCAGCGGTTTTCATGCATAATGGACGTGTCCTAGCACATAAACGAGAAAGCGAATAATGCATCATAACGATAAAAAAACTCCCCGTCGTCTAAATAGATCTTTGGGGAGTTTTGTTTTTCCAGCGGATGATCTTAAATATCCGCACGTTCAAAAGCTCGATCAATGTTTTTTGTCGTGATTTTCGTATGGGATGTATGCCACAACACATTTTTATTTTTGACTAACAAAATTTGTGGTGAATGATGTCTAACCTCGGTCAACTGTTCAATTTTATTAGAGATTGGCCGCTGTTCAATTACTTTTACCATGTATGCTGAAATATCTTTCGTTGTCGATTGTAAAAATGATTGATATTCATGAATAGCTCGAGCGCTAAGTGGACACGTTGTACTATGTTTAAACAATAATACCGGCCTTTCTCTTGTTTCCTCCCATACCTTTTCAAGCTCTTCCATTGACTCTAATTCGTGTAAGCTTACCATATCCATCCTCCTATGCATGTTCAATACATTAATGTACTTTGAACATACGCTCGATATTAGCAGTTTTCAAGTGTTTTGCAATCAACTTCACAAAAATAGAACATTTTACTTCCAGCATTTGATCGAATCAAAATTGTTGTAAACATGGAATGCCTCTTTCATTTCAACTATAATATATTTAACAATTGTTTGCTCATAGACAGATCACGCAATGGTTCATAAATTCATAACAATAGTAGGTGATACATATGCAATCCAATTTTTCAAGTCGCTTTATGAAATTCATCGGTGGCCGAAACGTTCTGTTCGGTCTAACTGTTCTTATTCTCATCGGAATTACAATTCTTATTTATCATAAAATCTCGTTTATTTTTGATCCACTGATGACCATTCTCTCAACAATCCTACCGTCAATTATTTTAGCTTTTATCGCTTACTATTTATTCAATCCAGTCGTAAATTTTCTAGAACGGTTCAAAATCAAGCGCGTTTGGGGCATTATTATTCTTATTCTAACGATCTCAGGTTTATTAACAGGAGCAATATTAATTACGGCACCGATGATTGAAAGACAGATGACAGATTTAACAAAGGCTTTTCCGAACTATCTACAACTCATGGGCGAAAGTATACAAGCATGGCTACAACATTCCATTTTTGGCGAATATTATGATCAAGGATACAAATGGCTCATATCTACGTTAAGCGATTTACCGAATCAAATCGGTGAATATGTAGGCGGAGCTGTTGAAGGAGTCCGTAATGTAGCTAGCACCTTAACAAATGTAGTCGTGACCATTATTACTTTTCCAATTATCTTATTTTTCCTTTTAAAAGATGGTCACCGATTCAAAACATATAGCTTGCAATTTATCCCACCACGATTTCGCAATGATATCGATCATATTCTCATTAATATCGACCGACAAGTTGGTTCATATATCCGTGGACAACTCATTGTGGCTAGTTGTATCGGAATCCTTTTATATATCGGTTACCTCATTATCGGTTTGGATTATGCGATTATTTTAGCGATTACTGCTGCAGTAACGAGTGTTGTTCCTTATTTAGGACCGATGATTGCCATTTCACCCGCCATTATTATCGCCATCGTAAGCTCTCCTTTTATGCTCTTGAAACTAGCCATTGTGTGGGCAGCAGTTCAGTTCTTGGAAGGTAATTTCATTTCGCCGAATATTATGGGACGGGCGATGCAAATTCATCCATTAACAATTATTATTGTTTTGCTAGCTGCTGGGAATTTATTCGGCCTCATCGGTGTTATTCTTGGGATTCCAGGGTATGCGATAATTAAAGTAATTGTCTCTAGTCTCTTTGAAAAGTTTAAAGTTAGATATAATCGATATTATGGAAAAAAATACGGCTACTACACCTCAACAAATGATGATGATCATTCGTAAACTTAAAAGCATTTCATCGCCTTGGGCAAATTCCTCAACTTTTTATAGGAGATTCACCTAGGCGATGAGTCTTAAAAATATAGGCTAGCGAAGGAGCTTTCCAGTATGCTAACCTTAAAAATTAAACAAGTTGGTGATGATTTTATTTTGTTACAACAAATCAAAAATCACCCTTTTCTAAACTTTCCCTCCCTCTCTCGTTCTTCACCTCTTTATGAAAATCGATGTCCAATTGACTGAATCTATTTGTATTCGATGAATGATTATTAATCAAACGTTTGTCCAAGACGTAGACGACGTACAAACTATTCAGTAAGCTAATCCATCAAAATACAACATCATCCATCATGTCAAAACAACACTCTTCAAAAATTAGTCACTAATTCGTAAGGACTTTGTAACGAATTGAGCATTCACCTCCGTCGACTTTATACTACAATGATAGTGGATACTCATATTTCATGAATTGGGATTTTTTGTATCTTATGCATAATACAGTGTTGGCAGTTACTTGAATCCGATGTTAATTGTGAATTTAATGTTTAAAAAGGAGTTGTACATTCGATGGATCCGCTTATTATTGCACGAATTCAGTTTGCGTCAACGACAATTTTTCACTATTTCTTCGTACCCGTGTCAATCGGTTTAGCATTAATCATTGCCATTATGCAAACACTGTATGTAGTTAAAGATCAAGAAATTTATAAACGAATGACGAAGTTTTGGGGAGTGTTATTCCTCATTAACTTTGCTGTCGGAGTTGTAACAGGTATCCTTCAAGAATTTCAATTCGGGATGAACTGGTCAACGTATTCCCGATTTGTTGGGGACGTATTCGGTCCTTCTTTAGCTATTGAAGGATTGCTAGCGTTCTTTATGGAATCGACGTTTATTGGAATATGGGTATTTGGATGGAATCGTTTATCCAAGCGTGTTCACTTATTATCCATATGGCTCGTATCTTTAGGTACGATTTTATCTGCTCTATGGATTCTGTCTGCAAACGCGTTTATGCAAAACCCAGTTGGTTATGAGTTTGCTGATGGAAGAGCACAAATGAACAGCTTCGGTGAAATAATAACAAACCCTCATTTGTGGGCACAATTCCCACACGTACTCGTCACGTCATTTGCAACGGGGGCATTTCTAGTAGCAGGAATCAGTGCTTGGAAGATTGCACGTAAGCACGATGTAACAGCGTTCAAAAAGTCGTTTAAAATTTCAATTATCGTTGCTTCTATTGCGTCTATATTTTTTATCATTACGGGACACCAACAAGCACAATACCTTGTAGAGGCACAACCGATGAAATTAGCTGCTGCTGAAGCATTGTGGGAAACGAGTGAAGACCCCGCACCATTTACAGTTGTAGCAAAAATCAATCCAGAGGAAAAAGAAAACTCTTTTGAAATTCAAGTACCATATATGTTGAGTCTCTTATCTTTCAATAAGTTTAGTGGACAATTGGAAGGTATGAAGCAAATTCAAGAGGCATACGAGGAAAAATACGGTCCCGGCGATTATATTCCACCTGTCCGTACTGTCTTTTGGAGTTTCCGAACGATGGTTGGAGCCGGTACATTAATGTTATTCATGAGTTTATATGGCTGGTATGTGTCTAGAAAAGATCAATTGGAACAGAAGACACGCTACTTAAAAATGATGGTTTACACAATTGCACTTCCATTTATCGCTAATACAGTCGGGTGGTTAATGACAGAGTTAGGGCGTCAACCATGGGTTGTTTTCGGAGTGATGCAAACAAAAGATGCGGTCTCTCCAACAGTTACCGCCAATGAAGTTCTGTTCTCACTCATTGCCTTTACCACTTTATACGCCATTATGGGTGGAGTTGCGATTTATCTGTACGTCAGACATATTAAAAAAGAACATCACGATGATTACACACCCGATGTAACCGATGACCCATATGATACACAGGCGCATGAAGAAGGAGGTACTAAAGTTGTCTCTTAATGAACTTTGGTTTCTACTTATAGCAGTGTTATTTATTGGTTTCTTTGTACTGGAAGGGTTTGACTTCGGTGTCGGGACTGTCGCTAAGTTTCTCGGCAGAAATGATACGGAGAGACGCGTATACATCAATACCATTGGTCCATTTTGGGATGCGAACGAAGTGTGGCTCATTACGGCAGCTGGTGCCATGTTCGCAGCTTTCCCACATTGGTATGCAACGATGTTCAGTGGGTTCTATATCCCGCTTGTATTAATGTTGTTGGCCCTCATTTTACGGGGTGTGTCGTTTGAATTTCGTGGTAAAGTAGATCATCCAAAATGGAAAAATACGTGGGATTGGGCCCTGTTTATTGGGAGTGCCTTACCCCCTATCCTATGGGGAGTCGTGCTCGCCAACTTCATGACGGGGATGCCGATTAACGCCGATAAAGAAATGGTCGGAGGCTTTGCCCAATTCCTTCATCCATTTGCTTTACTCGGTGGAGCGATGTTCCTCTCACTATTCATCGTGCATGGTCTACAATTTATTACGCTACGGACGACGGGAGAATTACAAGAGCGTGCCCGACAACTAGCTAAAAGATTAGCACCACTCACCCTGTTACTCGTCTTAGCATTTGCGATCTTCGGATGGATGAAGACGGACATTTTCACATACCATGGGAATGGATGGATTATGCTCCCTATCCTTTCGTGGGTTGCTTTGCTAACCGCCAGTATACTCAATGTCAAAGGATTGGACAGAAAAGCATTTTTCTTTACAACGGCAACGATTATCTTATTTACAGCAAGTGTGTTCATCGGAATGTTCCCGCGCGTGATGATCAGCTCGATTGCGGATGCCCATAGCCTAACGATTTACAGTGCGGCTTCTGGCTCTTATACGTTAAAAGTAATGACCTATGCAACCTTGATTTTACTGCCATTCGTTCTCGCCTATCAAGGATGGAGTTACTACATCTTCCGTGAACGAATTAAATCGAAAGATGAGTTGGAATATTAATGAAACGTAAAAAAGGATTACCATCCTATCCAGGAAGCCGTTTGCTACATGTCGTATTAAGCATATTGATTGTTTTAGAGTCCATTGCGATTATTGCCCAAGCTACTTTTTTAGCTCGGGCAATCACTCTTTTATTTGAACGAACGCCTATATCAAATGTTTTTACAGAAATTACGTTCTTTTTTATTAGTTTTGTCATTCGTTATTCACTTCAACACCTTCAAACGTATATTGCTGAAAATTATGCTGAAAAAACAACAAGTCGCTTACGAAACTCCCTCGTCAAAGCATACTTTCTATCAAGGAATCGCTTTGTTCAATCAGCTGGAACAGGACGATTAGTTACACTCGCTATGGAAGGAATCGATGATTTAAAAAAATACTTGGAAATTATTTCAATCCGCATGTTACGAACAGGGATTGTTCCTTTAGCCATTGTCATTTACGTTTATACACACGATTCTATATCCGCTATTATTATGATTGTTACTGTTCCTATCGTCATTATCTTTATGATTTTACTCGGTTATGCCGCTGAGAAAATGGCCGACAAACAGTATGATCGTTACCAAGTGTTATCGAATCATTTTATCGATTCCTTAAAAGGATTAGAAACATTGAAATATTTAGGTCGAAGCGCTGCACACGCCAAAAGTATTCGTCGTGTGAGCAAACAATACCGACAAGCGACGATGCGTACTTTACGAGTAGCCTTTCTCTCTTCATTCGCCTTACAATTTTTCACGAGCTTATCAATTGCATTTGTTGCAGTGAGTTTAGGATTGCGTCTAATCGATGGCACAATCTCTCTTCTCCCTGCACTGACCATCTTAATTTTAGTACCAGAGTATTTTTCACCGATTCAAGAAGTTGGCAGTGACTATCATGCCACTTTAGACGGCCAAGTAGCAGCAAAGGAAATCGACGCTATGATCAAACAAGAAGCGAAACGACAAAAGCCTACCTCTCATGAAGTGACTTGGACACCTTCTAGTATATTACAATTGAAAGGAATCGATGTTGAAAGTGAGAAAGCCACTCTTTTAAAAGATATATCCTTTACTTGGAAAGGTAGTGGCATGATTGGAATCGTTGGCGAAAGTGGCGCTGGAAAATCAACACTCATTCACGTATTAACAGGCTTAATCGATCCTAAAGGAGGATCCATTCACATCGATGGTAAAAACAGAAAAACGTTAAAAAGCGAACAATGGTTTCAAAATATCGCCTATATTCCGCAGCATCCATATATCTTTCCTGCTTCGCTCGCAGACAATATTCGCTTTTACGTTCCCGATGCCTCGGATGAAGAAGTTAAACGAGTCATTAAAGAAATCGATTTAGACGTGTTTGTACAACAACTTCCAAATGGCATTCATGAAAAGATCGGTGAAGGTGGACGGACATTAAGTGGCGGACAGGAACAACGAGTTGCCATGGCGCGCGTGTTATTAAGTAAAAAACCAATTATCATCCTCGACGAGCCGACCGCCCATCTGGATATTGAAACAGAATACGAAGTTAAGCAAGTGATGATGCGCGTCTTTCAACAAAAGTTAGTTCTTTTTGCAACGCACCGCCTCCATTGGATGAAAAGTATGGATCATTTACTCGTCCTAGACAATGGACGAATCGTAGAACAAGGGACACATCAAGAGCTCTTATCTAAAAAAGGAACGTATGATGAGATGCATAAGAAAGGAGGATATGGAAATGAATGACTGGATTAAGCCGTATCTGAAACAGCACAAAGGACAGATTTTACTAAGCATATTATTCGGTGTACTTGGGATCGGTTCTGGAGCGATGCTATTGTTTGTCTCTGGTTATTTGATTTCAAAATCTTCCTTGCGTCCGGAAAATATTATGATCGTCTATATTCCGATTGTTTCTGTTAGAGCGTTCAGTATCGGGCAAGCCGTCTTTAATTATGTAGAAAAACTCGTCAGCCATGATTTAGTTTTACGTATTTTAGAAAATATGCGGACGAAACTTTACGAAGTCGTTGAACCACAAGCACTCCTCCTCCGTAGCCGGTATCAAACGGGGGACTTACTAGGTGTCTTAGCAGACGATATCGAACATTTACAAGACTTTTATTTACGTACAATTTTTCCTAGTATTCTCGGAATGGCCATTTACACCATTTTTATTATCGTACTTGGACTGTTCGATTGGATTTTTGCCATCATGATGGCACTGATGCTCGGGGTCATCTTGTTTTTAGTACCCATCATCTCTTTGTTCATAACACGTCGTGATTATGTAGCCTTAAAGAAACGACGACACACTCTCTATCGGCAATTAACAGATGCTGTTTTCGGACGAATGGATTGGCAAGCCAGTGGACGAACAAGTGAAGTGATCAAAAATTTTGCAGCAGAAAATGAACGGCTTATCCACTTCGAACGAAAAATTCGGCAACGAAAACATCTCCGTAATGGTACTTTGCATTTCATCGTTGGTGTCATTGTGATCGCTATGATGGTATGGGCAGATTTCAAAACAGGGCAAGGAACGATTTCTCCAACGGTTATTGCCGCTTTTGTCTTAATGACCTTTTCGATTACCGATGCCCTCCTCCCCGTTGCAGATGCCGTGGAAGAGGTTCCATCGTATACGGATTCTATCGAACGAATTCAACAAATCGACGAACAACCGATTACACAAAAGCAAAAGAAACCGGTACAAGCAGAACGACATCCTTACAAACAAGCTACACTAAAACTACATCAAGTGAGCTATCGCTATCGTGATCGTCACGACAAAACTATTGAAAACTTTTCTTTACACATTCCAGCCGGAGAAAAGATTGCTATTTTAGGGAAAAGCGGAACAGGAAAATCAACCTTATTAAAATTAATGTCCGGTGTCATTGAACCCGATGAAGGTGAAATCATAGTCAACGGTACAACGATGCATAGTCAATATTTATCAGAAGCTGTCTCCGTTTTAAACCAAAAACCCCATTTGTTTAATACGACAATTGGCAAAAACATTCGCATCGGCAAACCAAAAGCGACCGATGAGGAACTATGGAGGGTCGCTGAACAAGCACAAATAGCTTCGCTCATTCGCACGTTACCACAAGGAATGGATACGCCGATGGAAGAGATGGGGCAGCGATTTTCAGGGGGCGAAAGACAACGAATTGCCTTCGCTCGTGTTCTCTTACAAAATACTCCTATTATTCTAATGGATGAACCAACTATCGGACTTGATCCGGCGACCGAACAACAGTTGTTGACGACGTTTCTCTCAGCGGCCAAAGAAAAAACGATTATTTGGGTTACCCATCATTTAGCTGGGGCAAAAGCGATGGACCAAGTTATTTTCATGGAGAATGGAACGATTACGATGCAAGGGAATCATGATGAACTGTACCAATCAAACAAACATTATCAAAGGCTCTATCAAATGGATCAAGGAACCGATTGAGGAATGATCGAAAGTGTTAACAAGTGCCTGAAGTTTTTTAACTAGAAAACGAGAGCGTTTTTTTCGTGAAGCTACCTACCGATTGTCGAATCACCAATTATGTATCAAAAGAGGCCTATTTATAAACAATATGGAGCGATTATATAAGGCTAATTGTTTATCGAAGTTCACTCATTCAGTATTTCGCTTTATTTTTTTCGACTCAGCCGACATTTTAAGGTATGATTTATCGTATGAGATGAATACAAAAGGATTGATTTTATACGTTATTCAAGGGTATAATGTTCACCATATAAAAACATGTGTATATTCAGAGCGTACATTTCAGGAGGAAAAACAATATGGAAAAAAAAGTATCAATTGGTTTGTTAGGTTTAGGAGTTGTCGGCTCCGGTGTAATCCATATTATTAAACATCACCAAGACAAACTTTCACAACAACTCGGATGCGAAGTAGCGATTAAGCGTATTTTAGTAAGTAATTTAGAGAAAGAACGCCCGGAAGAAATTGACCGATCATTGCTGACGACGAATGCAGAAGACGTTTTAAATGATCCAGAAATCGATATTATCGTCGAAGTCGTCGGTGGAATAGAAGATTCATATCATTATATTTTAAAAGCTTTGCAGAACAAGAAGCATGTCGTCACTGCGAACAAAGATTTAATTGCTTTACATGGCGTAGAATTACTCGAAACTGCCAAGGAAAACAAATGCGATCTGTATTATGAAGCAAGTGTTGCCGGTGGTATTCCTATATTGCGTAGTCTGACGGATGGTTTATCAGCCGACCGTATCCAACGTGTCATGGGAATTGTCAATGGGACAACGAACTATATATTAACGAAAATGGAGCAGGAATCAATTTCATTTGATGAAGCTCTTCAAGAAGCCCAAGAACTTGGCTTTGCTGAATCTGATCCTACAGCAGATGTCGAAGGTTTAGATGCTGCAAGAAAAATGGTTATTCTTGCTCGACTCGCTTTTTCAACGAGAGTTGAGTTAGATCACGTCGATGTTAAAGGAATTTCCAATATTTCATTAAAAGACTTACAGTACGGTAATCAACTCGGGTACAACATGAAATTAATTGGAATTGCCCAAAATGATAATGATGAAAGTTTAAAAGTGACTGTACAACCAACCTTCATTTCCCAAGAACATCCTCTAGCAGGGGTTAAAGATGAATACAATGCTATTTTTGTAAATGGAGAGGCTGTCGGAGAAACGATGTTTTACGGTCCAGGTGCTGGGAGCTTACCAACAGCAACAGCAGTCGTATCCGATGTCGTAACAGTGATTAAAAATATACAATCGAAGGCAAACGGACGAGATATGTATACAGCTACCCAATCCATTCCGATTGCACAACCTGAAGAAAGATTTAGCAAATATTATATTCGCCTGCATGCACACGATGAAGTAGGAGCGTTCGCCAGTATTTCACAATTATTCAACAACATGGATATTAGCTTTGAACAAATTTTGCAAACACCGAGTGAACAACATAAAGTTGCCGAAATTGTTCTCATTACACATCGAACATCAGCAGCAACTTTCAATCAAGCAATGGAAAAATTAGAAAACATAAATGTTGTTAAAAATATCCAAAGTTATTTCCATGTAGAAGGAGATGCAAAACAATGAAGTGGAACGGACTGATCAAACAGTATAAAAAATATTTACCCGTTACAGAAAACACACCAGAACTAACCTTAAATGAAGGGAATACACCTTTATTATATTTTCCAAATTTATCTAAACAATTGAACATCGAACTCTATGGCAAAATCGAAGGTGCAAACCCTACTGGTTCTTTTAAAGACCGCGGGATGGTCATGGCTGTTGCTAAAGCAGTTGAAGAAGGAAGTGAGACCGTCATCTGTGCTTCTACTGGTAATACGAGTGCTTCAGCAGCAGCCTATGCTGCTAAAGCAGGCTTAAGATCGATCATTGCGATTCCAAAAGGTAAAGTTGCGTTAGGAAAACTCGCTCAAGCGGTGATGCACGGTGCCGAAATTGTTGAAATTGAAGGGAACTTTGATGATGCTTTAAAAATGGTGCAACGAGCAAGTGAATCACTCCCCATTACGCTCGTCAACTCTGTTAACCCGTATCGAATAGAAGGACAAAAAACAGCGGCTTTTGAGATTTGTGAGCAACTCGGCGCAGCTCCAAATATTTTAGCCATTCCGGTTGGTAACGCTGGTAACATTAGTGCGTATTGGAAAGGATTTAAACAATATAACGAAGCGAATGAAACGGGACTACCACAAATTTTTGGTTTTGAAGCAGAAGGTGCCGCGGCAATTACAAACAACAAAGTTATTGAACAACCTGAAACGGTTGCAACTGCAATTCGAATCGGTAACCCTGCTAGTTGGCAATTAGCAACTGAAGCAAGAGATGAATCAAACGGGATGATCCAATCAGTTACGGATGAGGAAATTATTGAAGCTTACAAACGGCTTGCTCAACAAGAAGGTGTGTTTGCCGAACCGGGTTCTTGCGCTTCAATCGCTGGAGTTATTCAGCAGCAGAAAGCAGGTACGATAAAGCCAGGGAGTAAAATTGTCGCCGTTCTAACTGGAAACGGGTTAAAAGACCCACAAACAGCGATTGATGAGATGAACATCAAGAAGGTAACGATTCCTAATCGTGAAGACGCTATGATCGATTATTTGAAAAGTGGGGAATAATGTATGAGCGAATTAACGATTATTACACCGGCCAGTAGTGCAAATATTGGCCCTGGATTTGACTCATTAGGCATCGCACTGAACCGATACTTAACCATACATGTCGAACGACAAGAAACATGGGAATTCGAACATTGCTCACCACTCTTACCCGAAAACGATCATTATAAAGATCATTTAATCTACAAAGTTGCTAAGCAAACAGCAAGTCGTTACGGGGTCGCTCTTCCTGCCTGTAAGGTAACAATGGACAGTGAAATCCCGCTCGCCCGTGGGCTAGGAAGCAGTGCCTCAGCTGTTATGGCAGGTATTGAATTAGCGAACCAACTGTGCGAACTTTCTTTAACAACTACAGAAAAATTAACGTGTGGTGCCGATATTGAAGGTCATCCCGACAATATTGCACCGGCTTTACTTGGTGGTTTAGTCATTAGTGTCCAAACAAAAGACAAAGGAATCGACTATATTCAACTGCCAACCTTAAACGTTGACTTAGTTGCTTATATACCTGATTTTGAATTGAAAACAGCTGCTTCTCGAGAAGTCCTACCGTCTTCATACTCTCGAGAACGTGCTACTTTCGGCAGTGGGGTGAGTAACCTCATGGTAGCTGCACTCATTACTGAGGAATATGAATTAGCTGGAGAAATGATGGAACGAGATGTATTTCACGAACCTTTTCGTGCTGAGCTGATTCCACATTACCATGCCATCAAAGAGACTGCTCGGACAAATGGTGCGTATGGGACCATTATTAGTGGAGCAGGACCGGTAATGATTTCATTCGTTCCCGAACAAAAAACAGACAACGTGATGAAGAAAATGAAAAAGTTGCTTCCTACGTACGAGGTTACACAATTACAAATTGATAATCGAGGTTTACAAACTACATAACAGTAAACCATTCGAGAGAGCTACATAAATGACAACGACTTGGCTAACGTAATAACTGTTTAGCCAAGTTTTTCTGCCTTTACAATTTCATTGATTACGACAGGAACAACCGAAAGACCGTGGCAAATAACTAACCGTCCCATGATAAATGAACACGAAAGAATTGACTGAATAATGGGATGTGAACGAGCGCGACTTAAAGAGCGTACCGATGATTGCTCCGACTAATAGCCTATGGGTAAGCAGACCCACTTCAAAAATGGATTGTGTTTGACTACTTACATTAACCTTTGTCCATTTGACAAAACATTGTCTATCAGCTTAGATGAATGCATATCATGGAATGACTGGAGATAATCATATGAAAATATTTGTAGATGCTGATGCTAGTCCTGTTCAAGATATCGTTATCTTAATTGCTCGACAGACAAAAGTTCCTGTCACACTCGTCAAAAGTTTCAATCATTTTTCACATCGTCCTGACATTGATGGCGTCCAAACGATCTATGTCGACCCAGACCCCGATGCAGCGGATTACCGAATTATTCAACTTGCAAAAAGAGGAGACATCATCATTACCCAAGACTATGGTTTAGCTTCTCTTGGCTTAAGCAAAGGATGTGATGTTCTCCACCATAAAGGATTCCGCTATACAAATAAAAATATAGACCGTTTACTACAAATGCGTCACTTTAGTGCGAAAGCAAGACGGAGTGGCGAACAAACAAAAGGACCTAAACCATTAACAGACGAAGATCGAAAGAAGTTTAAAGCATTACTCACACAAACAATCCAGCAAAATGAACATAATCTAAATGGTCAGCTAAAGGAGAATGACAGATGACTCAAAATGTTTATCGCATCATCGCACAACAAATTCCAAACATGAGTAAATCACAAAAAAAGATTGCTACTTATATTTTAGAAAACCCACACTCCGCTCCATTTCTTACCGTTGGGAAATTGGCAAAGCTGTCTGGAGTAAGCGAGGCAACTGTCGTTCGCTTTTCAACCTTTTTAGGTTACGATGGATATAATGAATTACAGCAATACATGTACGATTCCGTAGAAAAACAACTGAATACTGTCGAACGATTACAAATGTCCCGTACGGTTTACGGAGACGAAGAAAAAGCAATTTACGAGATTTTTGAAGATGATATTGCGAACATTCAATCAACGATGGAAAACTTAAATTTAGATGACTTTCAAACGGCGGCAAATTATATGCTTAAAGCGGAAAAAATATACGTTGTGGCGAACCGAAGTGCTGTTTCATTAGGGGTTTTTTTGCAATATTACCTCGAGATTATGTTCGGTAATAGTGAACTCATTCATTCTAGTGAATCAGCATTTGAACGGATGTACCACATCAATGAAAATGATGTTGTCATCGGGCTCAGCTTTGCCCGCTACACAAAAAGTACGATTGAAGTTGTTTCCTATGCTAATGAAAGAAATGCAAAAGTCATCGCCATTACAGATAGTTTATTATCACCAATCACGCGCTTTGCTTCAATCTCACTCATTACCTCTAGTAAAATGCCTTCTTTTTTAGATTCATTTGTGGCACCACTCAGTCTCATCAACGCCTTGATTGCTTTTATTGGAAAACATCGGTCCGTCGAAATAAATACGAGACTTGAAGATTTAGAAAAAATTTGGGACCAATATAATATATTCCAACAAAAAAGAGCGGGCGATTGAAATGTTTTTTTCCTTTTGAAATAAATATGAAATTTATGTTGCATTTTCATTTCCCTTTGCATATACTATATGCAAATACGATATGAGGGGACAAAAAAATGAGTTTTAAAAGTGGGAGTAAAGTACTGTCGGCGACGTTGTATGAGCAAGCTTCACAAGTTATTCCTGGTGGGATATCAGCTAACATTAAATATTTCTCACCCCATCCTATCGTCATGAAACAAGCAAAAGGAAGCAAATTAATTGATGTTGACAACGAAGAATATATCGATTATTCCCTCTGTTATGGAGCACTTATTACAGGTCATGGGCATGAAAGAATTATGGAAGCGACGACAAACTACATGAAAAAAATTGGCACGACCATTTTTGGAACGCCACATGAATTAGAAATTACGATGGCCGAAAAGTTAATACAACTTTACCCTGGAATCGACATGATCCGTTATACGAACTCAGGATTAGAAGCAACTCTTCTTGCTATTAGACTAGCCATTGCTTATACAGGTAAGGAAAAGATTGGGAAATTTGAAGGCCATTACCATGGTGGATTCAATCATGTCCTCGTCAGTGTCAATCCCGACAAAAAAGAAGCTGGGACCGCAAAGTTTCCCAAGTCTATTCCAGAATCAAAAGGAATTCCACAACATGAATTAAACCAAACAATCGTTTTACCATTTAATGATTTGGAAGCAACCGAAGCGATTTTACGAAAACATGCCGATGAACTCGCAGCTGTTATTCTTGAACCTGTACAAGGAGGCTTTATCCCAGCCACGAATGAATTTATTAAAGGCTTGCGCAAACTTACAGAAGAACTTAATATTGTCTTAATTTTCGATGAAGTGAAAACAGGATTTAGAGTTCATCTTGGAGGAGCTCAAAGTGTTTACGATGTAAAACCCGACTTGACAGCTCTCGGTAAAGTACTTGGCGGTGGGTTTCCAGTAGGGACTGTCGGTGGGAGAAAAGAGATTATGATGATGAGTGCACCAAATCAGGAAAGTGATCTCTTTTCGATCGGGGGAAAAAGCCAAAAGAAAGATGACGTTGTCTTCCATAGTGGAACATACAACGGCCATCCAATTGTCTTAGTTGCTGGATTAGAAACGATTCATTATTTAGAAGAAGATGACGTTATGGAACAATTAGCCGTCCAAACAAATATTTTGCGCAACCGTTTAGAAAAACTATATACTGCGTACGACATCCCGATGCAAACGATTGGTATGGGTAGTATTTTTAATATCGTTTTAACGCATCATACAATTAAAAACTATCGAGACATGTGGAAAGCGAACCAGGAACTTCGTCAAACAATTGACATCGAATTGCTCAATCTCGGCGTTTTCTTAAAACCACTGAACAGATATTCGATGTCAACTGCCCATACTGCTGAAGACATCCAAAACACTGTTGATGCCCATGAAATTGCTATTCAACGCGTCTTCAAGCGAAAATCATCATAAATTGATTAGGTAAAAGGGCTGAAAAACCGTTTTTAATCGGCTTTTCAGCCTTTTCTTCACCTTGGAAGCATATACAAAATGGTTATCGGACAGATGTTTTCTATAACTATGTTCATCATTTCCTAACCGTAAAATTGTCCGCTAATACCGGCCAGTTTTGGGGAAATGGGTTACCTAACACCCAATAGCTCCCACCTCTTAAACCATATTCTTTTATCGTATCGTACTTCGCCTGCATACTGCGAGCATCTTCAAACCACACTTCATGTTCTTGCCCATCATCATCGGTATAACGGAAAAATGGGGATTCATACGTTTCATGATATTGAATCTCCGCACCATATCTTCTTGCTAAATCTACGGCACTTTTCGGACTAATCGTCCGGGCAATCGTTCCTTGTTGCCAAGGAATCCGCCAGTCCCTACCGTATAACGGGATGCCCATCAATATTTTTTCACGTGGTATAGCGGTAACCGCATAATCTAACACATCGTGAACTTTATTAATCGGGGCAATGGCTAATGGTCTTCCACCGGCCCATCCCCATTCATACGTCATCAACACAACAAAATCAACAATTTCTCCGTGCGCCTCGTAATCATGGGCTTCATAAAGTAAGCCGGGTTGATCAGCTCTTTCCTTAGGTGCCAATGCTGTTGAAACCGTATACCCTTCTGGATGTAGTCTCGCCACAACACGGCGTAAAAAGGCGTTATAATTTTGGCGATCTTCAGGGTACACATATTCAAAATCAATGTTCAAACCGGTATAGCTTTTTTCACGCATTGTATTTAACAAATTAGTAATTAATGTTTCTTGTACTTCAGGATTGCGAAGTACTGTCGCTGCTAAATCAGAACTAAATCCACCGTCCCTAAAATTTGTTAATACTAAAAGCGGAGCCACTTCTGTAGCTCGAGCGGCTTCTAATACTGGGTTTTCTCGCAATTGAGTTAGGCTACCGTCTTCTCTTATGTTATAACTGAACGGTGATAGGTACGTAAAATAATTACCTAAAGCATAAACTTCCCCGCTTCCTGCTTCACCCACTCGAGTCGTATAAGCATTCACCTCTGTAAGTGGGCGGTCCGGATTCGGAATAATTAACAACTGACTAACTGAAATAAGTGATGGATCTTCGAGTTGATTTGCTTGAACAATTTGTTCCATAGACACGCCGTAACGATTGCTAATGGCCCACAATGTTTCCCCTGGTTGAACAACATGCACGAAATGGGGTAGCTGTAACATCTCACCTACGTAAATCAATTCTGGATTGGTAAGATTATTTTCTTGAGCTAATTCCTCAACGGTTACACCGAATCGTTGGGCAATGGCCCATAATTGATCCCCTGGCTGAACAACATATTCCCACCCTCGTTCGGGAATAACAATCGCCTCACCGACGACAAGAGCATTCGGATCATCGAACTGATTGAGTAAGATGATTTGGTTTAAATCTGCTCCGTATTGCTCGGCGATCCCCCACAACGTTTCGCCTCGCTGAATGACATGAATGTGCATACTTTCCTCTCCCATCTTATCGTAAAGCTTTTTTATCTAAACGATAAAATCCTCCCTACAAGCATGTTATTCATTGGGGGTTCGTCCTGTTATTGACCTTTTTACATACAAACATCGTTCTTTACGGAAAGAAAACAGAACAGGTGTAAAATGGAAAACTCATTTGAACACCTTGATGAACATACGAGCCGCACTGAGTTATTCTCAACGTAATTAAAATACGTTTACATCACATCATTGATACATCGTCAGTCTTAACGGATTGATCTTCTTTAAGCACTTTTCGTTTGGACATCCGCTTGTTTTTTTTCGTTCTCTTAGATAAGCTATGGCGACAATTAGTAGAGCGATTAACAATGTCATTCCAGTAATCCACAGCAAGGCCTTTATATCTGCTGCTAAGTTTCCCCCGCCATAAATCATACTGAAATAGCCATTCGTTCCATAAGTTGCTGGTAAAAGGTTACCTATACTTTGATAAAACGATGGCAGCATATCTCGTGGCACAATTGCACCTGCACTTACCAACTGTGTAGCCGTAAGAGCGATATTGAACACCATACCAGGGTTGCCGAATAATATAAGCTATCAAAAGGAACCTTCTCTTCAATTGCTTTCGAAACCACCTCTCCAAGCCTAGCATCTTCATTCACTAAAGCTACTTTTAATTGATCCGTTCGCTCAAACACTCCATCATAGGCCGTTAACCAGACCGAAAAGAAAATAATTTGATATGCTAATGTCGCAGCGATACCTACATACGTCTCTCGAATCTTAAAAAATTGTTTCAGCGCTTTCATTTGTTTATCCCTCCCTCATGACTGCAAGTACATGCTTGCATCCTGTTTAAAAAAATATATAAGGTGTGTTTCAGAAATGACGATTCCTTTTAGCCACACGCTTATATGATCGAATGAATAAACGAAGCAATATTTTGATGAATGAAATCATCTACTGACATATCTTCTGCGACTGAGTTCAAACGCGATTTCAGTAAAAAGTAACCAAAATTAAGGAAAATAAAATTAGTGGCGAGTATTTCAACATCTGTTTGGCGAATCTTTCCTTGCTCCATCATCTTAGCAAAGTAGACCATCAGCTTCTCTTTGTACGTTTTAGGCACACGAGCGATCATTTGATCGAGTTCAGGAAATGCCCCTGCTTCTTTTAAACTAATTAAAATAATTTCTCTCTTTTGCTCTAACAATTCTTGATATTCTTTAACGAGCATTGGCAAGTCTTTGTTAATATCCCAAATGACTTTTGTTTCCAATGTTTCAGATACATGATCAACAAATGAATACTTCTCGATTGCTGCTTCAACGAGCCCTTTTTTACTTCCAAAATGACGGAACAACGTCACTTCATTTACACCGGCTCGCTCAGCAATCATTTTTGTAGTTGCCCCTTTATAACCTTTCTCATTCACTAGTTTGATGGCTGCTTCGATCATTCGATCTCGTGTCGTTCCCTCTGACAAACAAATCTCCCTCTCTATACATGCAAGTAAATACTTGCTTTATAATGTATTATATACGGATTAAAGTCATTGTCAACTTGACAATGACAATCTGTTTATACACCCATGTCATTTAAGCCGGACGGCCGATTAGGGAAATTTACTCCCTGCTAAGTCTGGATGTCATTCGCCCTTTTTCTCTTTCCGCTCATCCACAAACACATCTTTTAACTCATCAACAACCGTCTTTTCCGTCATGGGAACACCGGATCGATACGCCGCGCGAATGACCAAATGTCCGGAAGTCGGAGAAGTGATGAAAACGAAGATAATCCCAAGGATGAGCCGAATGCTAAACAGAGATTCCATCACCCAAAAATAGATAAACGCTCCGACAAGCGTTAATAAAACACCTAATGTTGAACTTTTTGTACCAGCATGAGCCCGGCTGTAAACATCCGGAAAGCGAATCATGCCAAAAGCACTAATGACACTAATGATACTTCCAACTAAAATGAACAAAGCGGCTATAAATTCACCGGTTTCGCCTGCGTTCAATAATAACACCTCTCTCGATAAATTTTGAGAGGGCAATCGTACTAATAAAAGCTAAAATGCCCAGGATAAGAATAACTTCTAAGAAAGCATTCGTTTTGAATAACACAGAGATGACCGCAATTGCAGAAATAAGATTAATACCGATTAAATCCATCGCAAATACACGATCCGCAAGACTAGGCCCGCGAATAATCCGATATACCGACACGGCAATCGCCACAGCGAATAAAGTGACAGAGATTACAAGTATACTTTTAATCACTAACGAGTCACCTCCATAATCGCCTTTTCGAACTTGGCTAACGACTGTAATAAATTGTCCTTATACTTTACGATATCCATGGCATGTACATAAAACACATTCCCTTCAGGAGTGACTTCCATCACGACTGAGCCTGGCGTTAACGTCAACAATAAAGCAAGTAAAGGAACTTCCCATTCCCCTTTTAATACCGTCTCATATCTGAAAATACCCGGCTTTAAATCGAGTTTTGGATTCAAAATGGTTTTCAACACGAGATAAGCTGACTGAAACAGCTCCGAATTAAAGATGAGTACAAGTTTTAGAGCGGCATACACTCGGTATAAGTAAAATTTTTTTCCATAAAATTGATACATGAGGAAAACGATTACGATGCCGACAAGATATCCCGAAATAAACGTGGACAGGCGAAGGATGCCTTCATCCTGAAACAACATCCACAAAAACGCAATACATAAATTTAATAAAAATTGGACTGCCATTGATCGTTACCCCCTATCCTCTAAAGTTCATAACTTATCACGGTCTGTCCAGTACGGCATCAATATAAATATGTGGATTCATTAACGTATGTGCAGCATCTTTTACATACATAGCAATCGATTCCGCACCGAGTCCGAGCCCGATCGTTGCACCTGTCAACAGAACTAAAGGAACGATCAAGCGTGTTCTTAACGGTACTTGGTCTTCTTTACTGATAATCGTCTCACCCCAAAAAGTATTCATAAAAATTCGTAATAAGGAATAAAGAATGAAGATGCTTGAAATAAATGCTAGAGCTAGCAATCCATACGAACCGGCCTGGACTGCACCTTGGCCAACTAGAACCTTCCCAATAAATCCACTCAATGGAGGAATGCCAGTTAAAGACAACAACGTGATGAAAAACATCCATCCTAGTAACGGATAATTACGGATTAAACCACTCATCTCATTAATTTTTGTTCTTCCCGTAAGTGAAATCATCGTACCTGCAAGAAGAAATAGCAACGCTTTGACGAGAATGTCATGAACCAAATAATAAATCGACCCTGCAAACGCTACTTCTGTTGTAACAGCTAAACCGACTAAAATAAACCCAACAGCGATGACGACGTTGTAGGATACAATTTGCCGAATATCTTTATAAGCAATCGCACCGATACTTCCGCCGACTAAAGTAAGTCCTGCCATGATACCGATTAACGTATGGGTAATCTCCGGTTCATGATAAAAAAGCAATGTAAACGTACGAAACAACGCGTAAATTCCAACCTTCGTCAATAAAGCTCCAAACAAGGCAGCGACCACAGTCGGGGGAGAGCTGTACGTCCCTGGCAACCAAATATACAGTAACAATCCGGCCTTTAAACTGAAGACGATTAAAAATACAATGCTAATCGTCGTTAATAAAGGCGTTTGTCCCACTTCCGCAATTCGTCCCGATAAATGGGCCATATTCAACGTACCGAGCGTTCCATATAAATAAGCCAGTCCAACAAGGAAAAACCATGAAGATAAAATATTAATCGCGACATACTTCAAAGACTCTCGCAACTGTCTTTTCGTTCCACCGAGTGTAGCGAGTACATAAGAGCTTAACAGCATCACTTCAAACATGACGAACAAGTTAAACAAATCACCTGTTAAAAAGGAACCATTTACACCACCTAATAAAAAAAGCACGAACGAGTAGAAAAATAGTTGTTCTCGCTTCTTTCCAATCGTATAAAAGGCATACATGAGGCTCACCAGCGTCACGAGACTCGCAGTCAACACAAGCAACATTGCAAACGAATCTGCAACGAAAACAATTCCATAAGGCGGTAACCAACCACCAAAGTCTAATCGCAAAATGCCATCTACTTGAATCATTTGTAAAATATAAAAGCTAATCCCGGCGGTTAAAGCAACTGCGCCAAAGCTGACCCATCGTTGAATTCGTATATAACGACGGAAAAAGATTAAGATAATCCCAGTGAAAATCGGGATTACCATAGGTAATACAATCAGATTATTCATCTTTTGACCCCCGTAACTCATCAAATTGATGTGCCCCTGTTTCCTGATAAGTACGATAGGCCAAAACTAAGAAAAATGCTGTAACAGCAAAATTGATAACAATAGCCGTCAAAATAAGTGCCTGCGGAAGCGCGTCCGTAAATGATGTCACTTGACCATCCACTAACGGCACATTTCCTTTTTTCAAACCACCCATAGCCATCAATAACAGATGGACCGCGTGGGAGAGAACAGCAGTCCCTAAAATGACACGGATGACATTTTTAGACAGGATTAAATATGTAGCCACCATCACTAAAACGCCTGCCAAAACAATAATTAATGTTTCCATGACTTACACATCCCTACTTATGCTCAAGATAACCGTAATTACTACACCAACAACCGCTAATGCAACACCAGCATCAAATAACGTAACCGTAGTTAACTCGATTTCTCCCAACAAAGGAACCGGAACCTGTATCGATCCTTGCGTTAAAAAGGACTTTCCAAAAAAGAGTGCACTCAAACCGGTAGCGACAACAATAAACGCCCCCGTTGCCCCAACAATCATAAAATTAAGCGGTAGACCTTGTTCGATTGTCTCAATATCAAATGCAAGAAAAAGTAATACAAACGCCGAGGCTAGAACAAGTCCAGCAATAAATCCCCCACCTGGATGATCTTGACCCGCTATAAATAAGTAAAAGGCCAACGTCAAAATGATAAAGACGACGACTTTCGTAACCATGTGCAAAATGACATCATTGATTTTCATGGTTCTCATCACCCTTTTTTTGCTTATGCTTCACTAATGTATACACACCTAGTCCACCGATAAAGAGGACAATCACTTCAAGCATCGTATCAAACGCTCGGAAGTCACCTAAAATAGCGTTGACGATATTTTTACCACCGGAAAGTTCGTACGCATTTTCAAAGTATGTTGATACCGTCTCAAACAACTGACCGCTTTTAGCTGATAAACCGACAGCGATAAAGATGAGACCGACAGCAATTGATATACATATGTGGACCATTTTTGTTCGTCGTGGTGTTTTTTCTGGAGTCCATTTAGGTAAGAAATAAAAGCTAAGCAAAAACAATGCGGTTGTAACCGTTTCAATAACCGTTTGCGTAAGCGCAAGATCTGGCGCCCGAAATAACACAAAGAAAAAGGCGATTGAAAAGCCTAATACACCATTCAGCAATGTCGCCGTCACACGTGACTTCGCGAACAACATAGCAACTCCTGCAGCCATCATAATCAACACGAAAATCCATTCATATACGGCCACCGGAGCATCTTCTGTCATATCAAATGACAATGCACCGGTATAGAGTACAATCCCTCCCGTAGTTACGATGAAAAATAGATAAATATACTTCATATAATCGCGGAGATCACCGGTCATATACCATTTTGTAAACATAGAAGACCCTGTTTCCAAACCAGAAATGGTTTTGTTATATACAGTATGAAGTGACCAAGTCTCCGGAAAAATCCGATAAATCCCCTGCCAATGACGCAACAAAACATATAAAAGACCGCCTACACCGATAATCCCTAAAGTCATCCATACCTCAGGAGTCCAACCATGCCAAGCAGAAATCGTATGCTCAAGTAAATGACTTTGTGAAGAAAAAGATGGGAAAACGCTAAGCATAGCCGGCTGTATCAAATAATGCCCGACCTGATTCGGCGTAAAAAATATCCCGATAATAAAAAGTGCTAAAATAACAGGGGGAATAAGCATACCTACTGGAGGTTCAATATCTTTTTTCGCAATCGTTTCCCCTTTATACGTTCCGAGAAACGTTTTAAATACGATGATCATCGAATATACAAATGTAAACACACTGGCGATCCATGCAATGATTGGAAAGAGTACGCCCCATATCTCTAAAGAGAAAATCGCCAACTCTTTTACAGACAGAGCCGCCGTGAAAAACATCTCTTTACTTAGAAAACCATTAAATGGAGGCAAACCAGCCATGGAAAAACTACCCACCAAAGCAACGGTAAAAGATACAGGCATAAACGCCATTAATCCACCCAACCGGCGGATATCCCTCGTGCCAATTTGTAAGTCAACAATCCCAACGATCATAAATAGAGCACCTTTAAAAGTGGAGTGATTCACAAGATGAAATAAAGCAGCAAAAATCGCCTGTGTATACAGAACCGATTGAGGACTAGCTCCCAAGTACAAGGCAACTGAACCCATCCCAAATAAACTCATGATTAAACCGAGTTGACTAATCGTCGAGTAAGCAAGAAGCGCTTTCAAATCGGTTTGGCGAATCGCCTGAAACGCACCCCAAAATAAAGTCGTGAGTCCAATTCCACTGACAAACCAAAACCACAGCTCCTCCCCGCCAAAAAATGGAGTGAAACGAGCTACCAAATAAATACCAGCCTTCACCATTGTCGCGGAATGCAAATAAGCACTTACCGGGGTAGGCGCTTCCATTGCATCCGGCAACCAAATATGAAAAGGAAACTGACTCGATTTCGTAAAAGCCCCGAGAAGCAATAAAATCATTGCAGGAACAAAAAGCACATGATCACTAAACTGCCCGATCGAAGTGACAACTTCACGAATGCTAAATGTTTCTGTCATGACAAATATCATAATGAAACTAACGAGCATCGCCATTCCACCACTAACAGTGATAAGCAGAGACTTTAACGCACCATACCTTGACTTTTTTCGATGAAACCAAAAAGCAATGAGCAAAAAGGACGATATGCTTGTCAATTCCCAAAACACATACAAGACGATCATATGATCGGAGAAGACGACTCCGAGCATACTCCCCATAAACAAAAGCAAATAAATGTAAAAGTGTTGTAAAGATTCTTTTGGAGATAAATAGTAAATCGAGTACAAGACAACAAGACTGCCGATTCCAGTAATGAGTAAACCAAAAATCATACTGAGCCCATCTAAATAGGTTGTAAACTGAATTCCAAATGAAGGAATCCACTCGACTGTATGCATATAAGTATCCCCTTGAGCAATAGATGGGATGTATCGGGACAGAGCAATTAAGAGCGTAACGGGTACAACGAGTACAAACCAGCCGATATGTATACGTGATAAACGATTATTTATATACGGTATGAAAATGGCCACGATAAACGGAACCATAATCGCCCAATTTAACATTGATAAATCCGTTGACAAATTCAAACCTCCAATACAAACACTTCTGTGCATCGTACAAACATTTACTTACGGTCAACCTGTGAAATAAGCATGAAGTGGAAGAAACCGCAGTGAATATGACTTTCCGATGACGGAGCGTCAAAACCACTTGACTAAGCGAATGATAAGTTAGATAATTAGAAGCTAAAAGAACTTAAATAAAGTATTCTGGAATGGTTCATCATGTGAACTAAAGAACGAATGGAATAGATGTTCCATCAAAAAAGAAGAATTTTTATAGTTATTATTAACGTTTTTACATCGAAAAAATTCTATGAATCCTATTAAATGTGCTTTAAAACTGAAATATCTAAAAATTGGCTCGTGTAAATATTAAATATAAATTTACGATTCAATTATACACTAAACATATTTTCTTTGCACTTCAGAAGTTTTATATATAATAATCGAATGATGCAAAAGGTATAAGAAACGAGTCAGACGATCCAGTGGAAACAACCGATGACTAACACCTGCTTCATATCATCTATTCAAAAGTGCTAAGTTAAAAATTACGAGCAAGAGGTGAAATCGTCATGAAAAAGATCAAAGGTCGCATGGATGAAAGTATTCTCGTTTGTGTGTACTACGGGCCAAATGGAGAACGACTGATTAAACGTGGCCATAAATTGGCGAGCCTTTTAGACTGCCCATTATATGTATTAACAGTGGATCCACTACCGTATGATGAATTTGATGCGGATAAATCTCGTTATGTAGATCGATGGAAACAATTAGCGAACCAATGTGATGTCGATGAGTTCATGCTCATTGACAATGAAAAGCGTCCGACAGCGAAAGTGATTGCTGAAGTTGCCCATCAACTGAATATTACGCAAATCATTATTGGTCAAACACCGCAAAACAGATGGGAAGAAATTACAAAAGGGTCTTTCGCTAACGCCCTCTTACGGGAGTTATCTTTTGTCGATATTCATATCGTATCGATTGATCGAACACTTAGGGGGGAAGAAGATGGCGCTTATGAACGAGGTGTTCGAGCATTTTTAAAAAAGGAGAATGACGAATACTACCTCAGTTTCACACGATCAAAGGATAGCTATTATGAAGGTATCTTTTATAAAGAAATCGGCACCGACTTTAATAACGGAATCTTTAAATTTGCTAGTAACGGAAAGACGAGTGAAGTACGTATAATAGACGATCAAGTTACTAAACCAATCAAAATGCAACCAAACCTAAAAAAAGTTTAGAGATGAAGGGTCAAGTTTATTCAAAAACGAATGCAATGCTAAGAAGGAGCCGATTACGTGATTGTTCGAGAATACCCTACAGCATATGTCATGATTGAACAAGCTGAACATGCCTATATGTCTGGACAAATGATTTCCCAATGGAAAGATTCATTGTTCATCGGGGAAACATATCGACCATCTATTGAATATGCGATTGCAAAACATGACGACGGTAATGAGTGGAAAATCGATGAAAGAATAAGGGGCTTGTTTTTCGTCATTCCAAAATGGTTGTTGATCGATTGCTTTCCATAAATTCCAAGGGTTTACCTATTTTTCCCTCATCTAAATATTCACAACAATCGAATGTATAAGACATTATTAGTTACTTTGACAAACCGTGGTATTTTTTGCTAATCTGAAGGAAGAATGCCGTATTAAGTTGCCGAAAATGAATTTAGGGAGGTATGTAAAGATGGAATGGGAATGGATCTATGCTATTTTAGTTGCTATATTAGATTTTGTTATTGAAATTGCTTAGAAAAAGGTTCAGCATCTTAAACATTTTGGGCAATGATTTTTTCAACCATGACTTCGGCAATCGACGGCATCACGGACAACTTGGAAGGATGTCCCTTGTCCAACACTGGCTATTAGCACACGGCATCCGACATTTTCGAACGACCCATTGATAAAAAGATTCGTTACCCTTCTCTCAACATGTTCAAACGTAAGCGATTAACGCTTCATTGGAAAGGCGAAAAAACAATTGTAATCGATGAGTTTCCATTTAAACAGCCCGTTCAGCTCACCCTCCCACAAAAAGTAGTCCAAAAGGTTGATATAGCAAAACATGGGTTAGTGAGAGCGTATGAAAACACACAACCCAATACATGCAAGTTACTCTCCGGTCTACATCAGCTATCGGTGAATAGAGGGCTTGTTCAAACGTTTGATTAAAAAGCGTTTATAAGAAAGATGTGAGCAATTCGATAACAAAACCATTTAATATCCAACCTCCAAAAATCCCCAATAAATGACCGCAGCAAACGATTGATATACAAGAAGAAGACTATTTACAACACAATGATTGTACAATCGTTCATACTTTTCCACCTAAGCAAATCACTTGTTTAACGCATTATTTAATACTAGGTACGATGATCTCGTGTTACTTATGAATATAAATGACGTGGAAAATTATCTCGTTATACCTAATTCCCCCAATGGGTAAATTTTGAATTTTACTTCTCCGATCATCGACTCTTTATGTACAAACCCAAAAAAACGACTATCATTACTATTTAGGCGATTGTCTCCTAACACAAAGATTAAGTTTTCCGGTACTCTCTTCTCACCTGTAATCTCTTCCAGAGTAAAATCGCCAGTACGTATAGGAGATAAATTGCTATCTACATGTTCATCCTCTAAATAATATTCTTCGACCGCCTTGCCATTTACATTATCATGTAGTACCTACACGGGATCCCCAGGCAAACCAATGACTCTCTTAATATAATATTCATTAGCATCCGGGGCCTCAAATATGACTATGTCGAATCGTTGAATAATTTTTAAACGTAGGGGACATTGATTCTCCCAAAACAATTGTAGGGGAAAACAACCCTTTTACAATAACAGTAACTAATATTCTGTATGTTTTTAAGCATACTATAACACTCGACTTCATAACATATTTTTGATATAATGAATGATAGTCAGTCATTTTTTCGGGAAGGAAAATGCCGATGAAAAAAGAAAAAATCGTCCGAGCAGCTATACAAGTATTTAAAGAAAAAGGGATTGAAAAAACAAAAATATCCGATATTGTTCAAGTGGCTGGCGTCGCTCAAGGAACGTTCTATTTATACTTTCCTTCCAAGTTATCCGTGATGCCGTCGATCGCAGAAGTCATGGTTGAAAAAATCATTGAAGAAGTCGACCAGACCGTCCAAGATGATGCCCCTTTTTCTACGAAACTCGAACAAATGGTGGATGCGATTTTCAAAATTAACCACGATTATCATGAGGTACAAGCTTTAATTTATGCGGGCCTTGCCTCGACAGAACATATAAAAAAGTGGGAAACGGTATATGAACCTTTCTACCATTGGGTAAGTGAACTGTTAAACGACGCAAAGGAGAAAGGCACGATCCGTGAAACAATCAATGTTAAGCCGACATCTAAATTACTAATCGGATTGATTGAATCTGCAGCCGAACAAGTGTATTTATACGATACGAATAAAGAAGATCAAGCAAAGGTGCAAAAATCAGAAGTGAATGCATTTCTTAAAAACGCTCTTGGTGTTCAAGATTAATATCACGAACACCAACATTTTTTTGAAATAAAATGAATGATTATCAGTCATAAGGTGGGAATGATATGAACAAAGCGTGGCTTTATGTAGCTTTAACGAGCTTTTTTGAATTAGTATGGATCTATGGCTTTAACGTCGCCAGTGCATGGTGGCATTGGATGTTTATCGTCTTTTTTATTTTTGTCGATTTTCACTTTTTAACAAAAGCTGCCGAAAGACTGCCTACTGGAACAGTGTATGCCATCTTTGCAGCAATCGGAACAGTTGGGACAGCTTTAATGGACGTTCTCTTTTTCGGAGAAACGTTAAGCACTGGGAAAATATTCTTTATTACAATCCTTGTCATCGGTGTCATCAGTTTGAAATTAGCTGATGATAAAGTTGAAGAAAATGAATCCGCCAAAGGAGCGATGTAAAGATGGGTTGGCTCTATGTTATTTTAGCTGCTATATTTGAGTTTATCGGTGTCATCGGCCTTAAATTACACAGTCAAAAGAAAACACTCAAAAGTATCTCACTTTATTTAGGCGGATTCGGTGGTGCCTTTGCATTTTTATATTTTTCCTTTAAATTTTTGCAAGTCAGTACGGCATATGCGGTCTGGATCGGGATTGGTACAGCTGGTGCGGTCTTGATTAATATGTTCTTTTTTGGCGAGGCAAAAAGCACCGGACGGTTTTTGAGTGTTGGCCTCATTGTCGTCGGTGTTGTTGGACTAAAAGCTCTATCATAAGTGAAGATTCCATATTCACTTTCATTTCTCAAAAGATGTAAGGCTACCGCATCATGCAAACTGCATGCTTGGTAGCCTATTCATATGTCTATTATTTTGTAATTCTGTTTCCACAATGCAAAAAATCTGTTATGATGGACAATTAGTCCTCTAACATGATTAAGAAAGAAGGGATTCAATGAGAACGAGAAATTTACAAACAAAACCCTTTTTCACAATAGGGATTATATCGCTTGTATTATTCATAACACTCGGTATAAGTGTACATATCCATAGTCGTTGGGTTGCTTTCCTCGACTCTGCCCTCATTGAAAAAATCCAAGCTCTCATTACCCCGGGGCGGACAGCAATCATTATGATTGTATCCGAATTAGGGAACGTTAAATTGCTCGCTTTATTGACAGTCATTGTTTCCGGCTGGCTCTTTTTTAAACGAAAAATTGCCGAAGGATTATGGTTTGGCGGAACCGTTTTATTTTGTGCAATCATATCTACACAACTGTTAAAATCATTGTTTGCTAGAGAGCGTCCGGACGGCTTACAGCTTATCACAAAAACAACGTGGAGCTTCCCAAGTGGACATGCGACAGGGGCAACAATATTTTATGGATTCATCGGCCTCATTCTCATTCTCCTAACCATAAAGGTATGGAAAAAGATTCTCATCGGGATTGTTACATTCGTGTGGATTAGCTTTTTATTAGCTACACGTATCTATTTAGGAGTTCATTTTCCGACAGATGTTATCGGTGGCTTTTTATTTGGTCTAGCATCCATTTTCATTTCAGCCGGTGTCTATTTACTCGTTCGTGAGCCGTTAAGAAACGTACTCTTTCACATGAGACTACCCGAACAAAGCAATACCTTTAAGAGATTAAGAGGATAAACGCATCCATCATGTATCCAAAGAGGCATTTTTCAACATCAG
>DASUXY010000040.1:0-107397 GCA_036377675.1 Bacillota bacterium | reverse complement strand
TATTTATACCATATGAAGAAACAAGATGGGGAGCCATACTCATGTTAGCAATCGGTGTCGTTCTTGCAGGTGGTGTCTATTTAGTATTAAGTTATACGTCAACTCTTATGGAGCGTGTTTTCGGTGGTCGTATTCCTATTATTGATCGATGGATTCGTCGATAGAAGCATGAATGTGATGATTGCAAGGTGAAAGGAAGTTATATTTGTGCGCTTAGATAAATTATTAGCTAATATGGGTGTTGGTAGCCGGAAAGAAGTAAAGCGTTTAATCAAGAAAAAACACGTAACTGTAAATGGTGATGTCGTTAAAGATCCGAGCGTTCACGTGAATCCTGATGAAGATTGTATAAAGGTTGATGAGACGATTATCCATTATCAAAAATATGTGTACTTGATGATGAATAAGCCACCAGGATACATATCGAGTACGTGGGACCGTTGGGAACGGACGGTTATCGATTTATTGGAACCAAAATATAAACACTTTGAACCATTTCCAGTTGGTAGGTTAGATAAAGATACGGAAGGCTTATTACTTTTGACGAATGATGGAAAATTAGCCCACGAATTATTATCACCTAAAAAAGGCGTTTCTAAAACGTATTATGCTAAAGTAGAGGGAAAAGTGACAGAGAAAGATGTTGAAGCTTTTGCTAAGGGTGTCGTTTTAGATGATGGATATAAGACAAAACCAGGGAAACTTGACATTATTTCCAGTGATACGATTTCAGAAATTGAACTAACAATTTCTGAAGGGAAATTTCATCAAGTGAAGCGAATGTTTCAAGCTGTTCAGAAACAAGTGATCTATTTACAACGAATCCGAATGGGAGAGTTATTATTAGATTCGACATTGCCACCTGGTTCATATCGGGAGCTGACTGAAAAAGAAGAGAAATATTGTCAATCTTTACGATAAAATAAACAGCCACGGTATTTGAAGGGAATAGTTGGGCACACTAGAGAAGTGGTCATTTCCATATGCAGCTGAATCTTATTAAAAAATGAGGGAAGATTGATGAGGATTCCACATTATTTTATTGCGATTCCATTGCAAAATTCATTAAAAAGGTATTTTGCAAACTGGTCGGAACAATTGAAAAAGCATGTATCGTATAAACAATGGACGGATGAACAGGACTTGCATATTACGTTGAAGTTTTTAGGTGGAGTCAATCCCTCTCAGTTGTCCAAGCTAAATGAACAGCTAAAAAGTATGGAGCTACCTTCAGCATTTTCCACTATAGTCGGTTCGCTCGGCACATTTGGAAAACCGAGTAAACCACGTGTTTTGTGGGTCGGTGTACATAAAAACGATCAGTTAGTAGTCCTTCAGCAACGTATAGAAGTCTGTGCAAGCGAAGTCGGATTCCCTAAAGAAACGAGAACATATCGTCCTCATATTACATTAGCAAAAAAATGGAATGGATCACCGGATTACGAAAAAATCATTGAGATAAAGGAAAATTATAGAGGAGTTAAACAAATGATGCCGATTAATGAACTTGTCATTTATCGCATTCATCCGAGACAGATTCCAAAATATGAACGTGTGTTAACATATGATTTAAAATGAGGTGAACACATTGACTTCACTCATCAGGCAGGCTAGAGGATTATGTATTTAAAGATGAATGAGAACATATTTCGCTATCCGACTTTGCACGATGGTTTAAAGATATACGCTCTTTAGCATTCCTTCTGAAAAGTGGTCAATTGAGAGTAGCCGACAAGCTTTTACATCATTGCCAGCCAACATCTTTTAAAAGACCTAGTTTAGCTCATTTTTGAACGGCAGATGTATTGAAGTGAAAAATATATAAAAATTTAAAAGTTAATTTTACAAAGAAAACGAACGAGGTCGCTTAAAAAAAGCTCATTGACATCATTAGGTTATCTGCTTGCATGTGTGGCTACTTTTAGGTAATCTATTTACATGTCTTTCTTTTAAATCGAAACAGGAGAAAGGTTTCCTACACTTTTACTATACATAAAAACATGAATGATATGGGGAATTTAACGTGAATTGGTTTAATCAAGTACTCAGCAAAGAATGGGATATAGTACCCGCTGGTGGATTAACAGGAGATGCTTATGTAGCTAAGAAAAATGGTCAGCGATTATTTCTTAAGCGCAATTCGTCGCCTTTCTTAGCGGTGTTGTCTGCAGAAGGAATTGTACCGAAGTTAATATGGACGAAACGTTTGGAAAATGGTGACGTCATTACAGCCCAGGAATGGATGTATGGTAGAGAGCTTAGCCCTGAAGAGATGCAGGAAGCCCGTGTCGCTGAATTATTGAAAAAAATCCATCAATCCTCTGAATTGTTGCATATGCTTATGCGTCTAGGTAAAAAGCCGATTCGGGAAAATATTCGCTATGCCCACATTCAAAAACGTATATTGAATAGCGAACTCATTGGATATCAGGAAGTGCAAAAAGCTTTATTTTACTTGAAAAAAAATCTTCCTCATACAAGAACAGAATATCAAACAGTTTGTCACGGAGATTTAAATCACAATAATTTTTTAATGTCTACGAACGGGCGTCTCTACTTAATTGATTGGGAAAATGCGACTATTGGTGATCCCTTAACAGATTATGCAACGATTTTAAATTCGTATATACCCGAAGAAGATTGGCATCATTGGTTAAAGCAGTACGGTATTCAAAAAGATGAGCAGTTAGTGAAACGGATGAACTGGTATTTACTAATTGACTCACTCGCTTATTTAGCTTGGTATTATGAGCGAAAAGATGCTAAAAAACTTTATCAAACATTAAATGATTTAGTAGAATTAAATAATCGCGTATGTAGTTGAAATGTCTCTATTGGGGGCTGAACTGTTGAATGGAATGTTTCCATTTGTTAATGTCCTGTTTACGAGCAGACGTATATTGTTGAATATTTAGGCTGCTCTCTCCTTCGTGTCCATAGTTGTAAATATCAGCTAGTACAGACGCGATTTCATCCGGTACTTGCGAATGGCGTGTTACGTGTTGAACAATTCGTTTAATCTGTTCATATTCTGCCACACTCGTGCAACAGCCCTCATAATGGTCATCAAGAAGGTCGAACAGTAACGTTAATTGATCGTTGACATTTAATGACATGTACATTCACCTCATTAATAGTATCCGTTAAAGAGACGAATATATTCCTCCTAGAAGGATGGACACATGCCATTCATAAAAGGGGCGACTCATTTAAAAACTGTCCACATCAATGGGACAGTTTTATCGTAATTATGAATAAGCATATCTTTTTCGTTTCAAAGATTGGATTTGTTGTCCTGTCGAATTGTATTTAATCGCTCGGTAATGAGCATCATGATAAAATGTATACCATGCATTTTTTTCATAGCCAAATTCCATCCATTTTTCTTTTTGATGAACAGAATCGACTGGATAATCATCGTAAGCGAGTGCCCATAGTTTATTTTGATGTGCATGTGTCGGCATTAAATCGGCCATATGAATGAAACAATTATCCCCATCTTCAAACACAACAATTGAATGACCGTCACTATGGCCGCCTGAATGAATCATTTTTAAACCAGGGACAATTTCAAGTTCATGTTCATATGTAATGACTTGATCGACGATTGGTTGCCAATTCATTTCCCAGTACGTATTCACCGACCGAATATTAGGGTTTCTCATTTCATTCCATTCGATGCTCGATGTGTAAATGGGCGTATTTTTAAAAATTGACTCATACGTATAACCGTCAACCTTTTTTGTTAAACCACAAGCGTGGTCAAAATGTAAATGTGTCATTAAAATCTTATCGATATCTTCAATCGAAAGTCCTAGTCTGTTTAATGACTCTTCCAGAGAAGACTGTTCCAACACACCGAAGTTACGAATTTGTTTATCGGTTAGCTTGTTATTCCCCATTCCAGTATCAATTAAAAGATTCATTCCATCGATTTGCAACAAAATTGGATCAGTTCGTAACTCGACGAGATTGTGATCTGTCGATGGATATTTTCGGCTCCAGAGTGCTTTTGGAACGACGCCAAACATTGCGCCCCCATCGAGGAAATTCACTCCGCCCTTTAACCATGTTAACTTGGCACGGCCGACTTGTAATGTTTCCATATTTATTTCTCCTCTTCCAATAATAACGCACCCAATAAATGTAATCGCTATCAATTTCAGGAAAATTTTTCTCACCGTTGTACGTGCTTTTTTGCCATTGCTAAGTCTATCTGTAGAAGCGGGTGACATGAGTCACCTCGCTCTATATTAAGAAGACTCAGCAGTACTAATAACCGCCCCTGTGTCCACATCTACATAGAACTCATATGGTTTATTTTCGCCATCGATTGTGCGTGTAACTCCACCTCGATAAGCATTGTATAACAGACCATTTTTCGTAACCTCTTCAGGTTTCATGTAAATCCATGAACCGCTAATCGGTCCAACTTTTTTAAACATTTCCTTTGCATGTTTCAACGCTTGTTCGGGAGTTACTTGCTGGCGACTGTCAATTAAAACTTTCGTTAAATAACCGACAGTAAAACCTACGGCTGTTGCTAGACATATTCTTTTTTTATCCATTTTAATTCACCTCATACAACATATTCTACATGTAAACCATCCATTTATACAATAGTATATCGTATTGTACGAATTTAAAAAACTATTCCACATTTGTTTCCTATGTGGAAATGAAATTTTCCTTTCGTTATACTACATATAACAACTCGTGAAAGAGGTGAGGAAAAGTAATGAAACAAGATACAAAGAAACTTTTTAAAACATTAACAGAATTACAAGGAGCTCCCAGTGATGAGCATCGCATTCGGTCGTTTATGGCAACTCAATTGGAAAAATATGCTGATGAAGTCATTTATGATCATCTCGGTGGAGTTTTCGGTGTTCGAAAAGGAAAAGGTCCACGCGTGTTAGTGGCTGGACATATGGATGAAGTTGGCTTTATGGTAACACAAATTACGAAAAATGGGATGATTCGTTTTCAACCATTAGGCGGTTGGTGGAATCAAGTATTGCTCGCTCAACGTGTACAAGTGATGACAGATGATGGACCCGTCGTTGGAGTGATTGGGTCGATTCCTCCACACAATTTAACTCCTGAACAGCGTAAAAAACCGATGGATATAAAAAATATGCTCATCGATATTGGAGCAGATGATCGTGAAGATGCTGAAAATATCGGAATTAAGCCGGGTCAAACGGTTGTGCCGATTTGTCCATTTACACCGATGGCTAATGATAAAAAAATACTCGCTAAAGCATGGGATAATCGTTATGGATGTGGTTTATCGATTGAATTGTTGAAAGAACTTCAAAATGAAACGATACCGAATGAATTATACTCAGGTGCAACCGTGCAGGAAGAAGTCGGACTCCGTGGTGCCCAAGTGGCAGCAAACATGATTCAACCGGATATTTTTTATGCATTAGATGCCTCACCAGCGAATGATATGACAGGAGATAAAAACGAATTTGGCCATCTTGGCGAAGGAGCTTTATTGCGTATTTTTGATCGAACGATGATTACACATCGAGGTTTAAGAGATTTTATTTTAGATACAGCGGAATCAAACGATATTCCTTATCAGTACTTTATATCACAAGGAGGAACAGATGCTGGTAGAGTACATATATCAAATGAGGGAGTCCCTTCAGCTGTTGTCGGTATATGCTCGAGGTATATTCATACGTCAGCATCCATCATTCATGTCGATGACTACGAGGCTGCGAAGGAACTACTCGTTAAACTTGTGAAAACAACGGATCACCAAACGATTGAGTACATTCGAAAAAATGGTTAATCATTCGTGGTATGCTTCGTAGTAGACATTATAGGGTTAAAGGAGCTCCTCTCGTCCGAACAGGAGGAGAAGAAGCTCGCATAGATGTAATGTAAAATAAAGTCGTAACAATTAAAAGCGCAGCTCGTCATAGCTGCGCTTTTAGTTTATTCAAATACGTAAGTTAATACGTCTAACGCTTGATCGATCGTTTCAACCGTTACACTTGCTTTGCTAGAAAGTTCCTTCAGTGGATGGATGAGTGATGGTGGACGAACGATAATTGTCGGTTTACCTATAGTTATGGCCGCACTTGCATCCATAGCTGTGTTCCACTGTCTGTATTTTTCGCCGAATAAAGCGATGACAACGTCAGACTTTTGCATGAGCACTTCGGTTCTAAAGTTATTAATACGGGAAGCTGTAGCGTCCTTGTATAATTCATTCGGTTGTTTTCCTAAAATATCCTCGCCGATGTTGTCGGAGCGATCATGATTTGTTTGAGGTGCAACAAAGGTTAAAGGTAATTTTTTTTCAATGGCTTGATTCTTCACTTGATCACGCCAATCATCATGAATTTGTCCGGCTAAATAAACGGTTAATTCCATCTAAATCCCTCCAAAAAATAGTCGTTATAATCTATGTTATCTGATTTGACTAGTAAATTGAAGCATTTTAGATGATTCATAGTCTTTTATCTTTAGTAAGATGAGAGAATTAGAGAGATTTGGATCACATTCAATTAATTAAACATGTCGTTTGAAAGAACGATCAATCACAGTTATCATTAGAAAAGGAGCTGAAGACAGTGAAAACTTTGGAATCGCATGAACAGTTTAAGAAGTATATCCAGCAAGAAAACGTGATGATGATATTTTCAGCCGATTGGTGTCTTGATTGTCGAATAATTGAGCCTATTTTGCCGGAAATCGAACAGTCTTTTTCACGATATACATGATATCTTCGTAGATCGAGATCAGTCTATAGATCTTTGTCAACAGTATGATGTATTTGAAATTCCTAGCTTCATCGCCTTTCATCGTGGAAAAGAAGTCGACCGACTTGTGAGTAAGGAGAGGAAGACAAAGGATGAAATGTTCAGTTTCTTGAACAATTACCTGAGTGATAAGATGTAGTATGAGGAGGGTGTGATGGTCAATGACGATGAACACGATAAAAATGAAAAAAATATTAGAAGCAAGACTTTCCAAGCCCGAATACCGAACGTCTTATAATCGGGATAAAGATACATTTCGAATTGAATGGAAAGAATCGAAGCAAGGGGTAACGATTACGTTACCGAATGTAGTAGCTAAGTATAATGAGCGTGGGGATGAAGCGGTAGATGATTTGGTCGATCATATTTTAGAGTCGCTAAAAATTATGAATCAAACATATGAGCTAAAAGGTATGGAAAAGCATATTTTTCCGGTCGTTCGATCAACTTCATTTCCAACGCAAACGAATGCCGGTGCAAATCTTGTCTATACGGAACATACAGCTGAAACACGTATATTTTATGCACTTGATTTAGGGAAATCATATCGATTAATCGATGAACCACTACTTGAAAAAGAAGAGTGGTCGAAAAAACGATTGAATGAAATTGCAGCATTTAATGTGAGATCTTTAACGACGGACTATAAGAAGGACGAAGTAGCAGGTAATGATTTTTATTTCATAGCTACTCAAGATGGCTACGATGCGAGTCGGATTTTAAATGAAGCTTTTTTAGAAGAAATGAAGGCAAATAGCAAAGGAGAGCTTGCTATAGCTATTCCTCATCAAGATGTGCTCATCATTGCTGACATTCAAAATAAAACAGGCTATGACATTTTACAACAAATGACGATGCAGTTTTTTGCAGAGGGAAGAATTCCGATTACAACGCTTTCATTTATTTATGAAGATAAGGAATTAACACCCATCTTTATACTAGCGAAAAACCGCCCAGAAAAAAATGATAAGAAAGAGTGATCGAAATGGATGTTTATTATAATCCGCATGGAATGGGTGATGTTTTAATCATTCCTATCTCAACTGGAGATTGGGAAGACATTACAGTTGATACAGTCGGGCCAGTGACAAGAATTACTGCCCAAGACAAAGTCGTCGGCTACAATATTTTTGAAGCATCTAAACACTTCGATTTCGGCCAAAATAAGCCGGGAAAAATGATGCTCACTGAACAGATGCTCGATCAACTGAAACAATTGTTCCAAGCATTTAAAATCGATGATTCACTGGATTTTGACATTTCACCAAAATTTGTCGTCGGGCACGTCATTAAAAAAGAACGACATGAAAATGCTGATAAATTAAGTGTTTGTCAAGTCGACGTCGGAGATGAAACGTTGCAAATTGTATGTGGAGCGGCTAATGTTGCCGCTGATTAACGTGTCGTTGTTGCAAAAAGTGGTGCGACGATGCCGAGTGGAATGAAAATTAAACCGACAACTTTAAGAGGTGTTCCATCGAATGGGATGATTTGTTCGAAAAAAGAACTACAATTGCCGAATGGAGAAAAAGAAACAGGGATTTATGTATTAGATGATTGTTATGAACCTGGACAACCATTTTTATTTGAATAACTTGTAGTAAAACGAATGAAACAGCTCACGTATAAAGACTTGGGCTGTTTTTTTACGGATACTAAAAATGATTCAGTCGCCTTCACAATAAAGAAAAAACTGTTAAAATAAAAGTAACCATCCCCCAGAAAGGGTATGAATCTTTTTGTATTTTTTATAGTTGAAAACTCATTTTGACAACTTCAGAAAATCCGAGTCATGTGATGATGAACTGAATATATAGAAAAGAGTGAGAGTAATGTTAGAACGATGGAAAAAAAGACTCCAAAATATGATTTGGGAAGAAGTCGAAGAAGAACAAGACATGAACGAGGAAGATCGACAACCACTGGAACATTTATGGAAACAAAAAGCGAAAACGACAACGAATATTCAAACGAAAATGATGTATAAATACCCTAAAAATACACCGTTGCGTTTTCCAAGTGGTGGAAAACAACGACAGACGCAAGATACCAATGAAATTCCCGCTTATCAACGGAGACAGGAAAATCAGCGTACGGAAAACAACGAAATGGGACAACGACAATTTGATCAAACAGAGCGAGAACAAAACAATCAACGAGAAAAGCCCTTTAAACCAAGCCGAGTAGCCTCTCCAATATACGGTTATCAAAAACGCTCAGAAGTAAAAAGAACCGAAGAAATTCCAGCTTTCGTACGAAAAAGGAAACAGCTGTCACAAAATAAAGTTCAACAAAAGAGAGAAAGAGAGAAAAATGACCGAATTGAAAATGTGACGAAGACTGAGACCATTCCTTCAAATGAAAAGAACGTTCGCAAGCGACAGTCGACTGTTAATGAAAAGCATACTTCTTCATCCTTAGAGAACCGCCCCGATCGTAAAAAGAAAGTGAGACGATTCCCAAATAAACCGAATGCGATACAACAGAAAAAGCAAACTGTTAAGAAGAACAAACATCACCGAAAGGTAAAAAATATAAAAAATCGAACTCAACGTCCGATCCCTTACAATGTCATGATGATGCCAGTGACGCCATATCATTTACAAAATAACAAGCGAAAGACATCGTCTTCCCGAAAGAAGACTCAAAGTAAGGAGCAAGAAAACCAAGACGAACGACATCAACATTTTCCAATTGATTTGCTCGCCGAACCTCTTCCAAAAAGTACAGCTAATCATCTATGGATTAAAGAACAGCAGGCATTGTTAGACCAAACGTTAAAGCATTTTCGCGTTCGTGCAAAAGTCGTCCACGCAACACAAGGACCATCCGTTACACGATTCGAAGTTCAACCTGAACTGGGCGTGAAAGTAAGTAAAATTAAAAACTTAAGCGATGACTTGAAACTAAATATGGCAGCGAAGGATATACGCATTGAAGCTCCGATCCCTGGTAAAAACACAGTTGGTATAGAAGTACCTAACCCCGCACCACAGGCGGTGGGGTTACGTGAAATTTTTGTAACGAAAACGTTCAAAGCAAGCTCCTCTCCACTAACTGTTGCGCTAGGTTTAAATATTGAAGGAGATCCCGTAGCGATGAATATTCAAAAGATGCCTCACGGTTTAATTGCCGGAGCGACAGGATCAGGGAAAAGTGTTTGTATCAATTCGATTTTAATCAGTTTATTATATAAAGCGACTCCTGATGAAGTGAAGTTTTTATTAATTGATCCAAAAATGGTTGAATTAGCACCATATAACGGAATTCCTCATTTAGTTTCCCCAGTTATTACCGACGTTAAAGCGGCTACAGCTGCATTAAAGTGGGCAGTAAATGAGATGGAAGATCGCTATCAAAAGTTTGTCGAAGCCGGTGTGAGAAATATTGAAACATATAATGAAAAGATGGAAGAGGTAAATGCCTTAGATAAAAAAATGCCTTTTCTCATCATTGTCATCGATGAATTAGCGGATTTAATGATGATGTCACCACAAGATGTCGAAGAATCGATTGCTCGGATTGCCCAAAAAGCACGTGCCGCGGGAATTCACTTATTAGTAGCAACACAAAGGCCTTCTGTTGACGTCATTACAGGTTTAATCAAAGCAAATATCCCGACGAGAATCGCTTTCAGTGTTTCCTCACAAGTTGATTCACGGACAATTATCGATACATCAGGAGCGGAGAAATTACTCGGTAAGGGAGATATGCTTTTTATTGAAAACGGAGCTCGCAAAAGCGTTCGTTTACAAGGTCCCTTTGTGTCAGATGAGGAAATCGAAAAGGTTACGAATTATGTGAAAGACTTAGCGCCGACCAATTACCTATTCGAGCAACAATCATTGCTCGAACAAATGACGACCGATGAGGAAGAGGATGAATTGTTCGAAGAAGCGGTACAATTTGTTTTACATAAAAATCGAGCAAGTACGTCGTTATTACAAAGGCATTTTAAAATAGGTTATAACCGAGCCGCTCGCATGATCGATACGATGGAAACACGAGGCATTGTTTCGCAACAAAACGGTAGTAAACCAAGAGATGTCCTCGTAACATCAGCGCAAGTAGAAGATATGTTTTTATAAAGACATCTTTTATTGAATGGAAGGTTGTATGATTTATGACAAAGATTATTCAAGCGGCTACTTGTGTAATGAGCGATGTTTATATATGATAGAAGAGATAAAATAGTATTCATTTTTCAAAAAAGAAATTAAGGAGATTTCTTATGAGAGAAATTGAGCAGAAATTAACAGGTAAAATAGATCGTTTAACGAATAAAACATTTAAATTCGATGAAAGAGTCGGTGAAGGTTGGTTCTCCGCCGTATATTTTTTAAAAACGAAAGAAATCGTCGAAAAAAAACTACCAAACAACCATGTAACGATGCAATTTTTTCAAAAAAATCATGCGGTACTCTGTGGAACAGATGAAGCAATTGCTTTATTACATACATTTGCAGAAGCTCCGGAAACATTAGAAATTCATTCATTAAAGGACGGTGACAAGATCAGACCATTTGATACGGTCTTGACCGTATCAGGAGCTTATCAGCAATTTGGCTTTTTAGAAGGAATCATCGATGGAATTTTGTCAAGAAGAACGTCAGTCGCTACAAATGTATACAATGTTGTAAAAGCAGCCCGACTATCTGGAAAACAAAAACCGATTATCTTTATGGGTGACCGTGATGATCATTATACACAACAAGCAGGTGATGGCTATGCGGCATTCATCGGTGGTTCGACAGCTCAAGCGACACATGCGATGAATGAGTGGTGGGGAAAAGAAGGCATGGGAACGATGCCACATGCACTTATTCAAATGTTTCGTGGTGATGTTGTAGCAGCAACACGTGCCTATCATGAAACGTATCCAGAGGATGATTTAGTCGCACTTGTCGACTATAACAATGACGTTATCACTGATTCTCTTAAAGTAGCTAAGGCATTTGGTAAAGAGCTAAAAGGTGTCCGTTTAGATACATCTCGAACGCTCGTTGATAAATATTTTCTTAGAAATCAACATGTAATGGGTACGTTTGACCCGCGTGGTGTTAACCCGGAACTTGTTTTCGCATTGCGAAAAGCTCTCGATGAGGAAGGGTTTAATCACGTTAGCATCATGGTAAGTGGTGGATTTACAGAAGAACGCATTCGCTATTTTGAAGAACAAAATGTCCCAGTTGACATGTATGGTGTCGGCAGAAGCCTTTTACGAATTAACATAGGCTTTACCGGGGATAATGTCCTTTTAAACGGAACGCCTTCTGCGAAAGAAGGACGACGATATCGTCCGAATCCGCGACTTGAAAAAGTAGACTATAAAAAACAGTCAAAGTAATCATGATTGTATAAATGATTAGGAAAGAACAATCTATTTCACTCTCGCTTAAGTTCTGCTATAATAACATGGGAACTTATGTAAGATGAACGGGGAATTTTTTATGAAAATAATTCTTCATTCTGCACCTAGCCTTTGTGAAGAGGATGACGGCAAAGGAAACTATGAGCGTTTTTTGACACATATATATGGAGGTTCTTTTTTATGACAACTTACCATTTTATTGGTATTAAGGGAACGGGTATGAGTGCGCTTGCCCAAATCCTTCATGACTCTGGAGAAACAGTCCAAGGTTCTGATGTTGAGAAAAGATTTTTCACTCAAGAAGCATTAGAGGCAAAAAACATCCCTATCTACCCTTTTTCAGAAAAAAATATTAAAGATCATTATACGGTTATTGCCGGTAATGCTTTTTCAGAAGATCATATAGAAATTAAAGAAGCGAAAAAGCGTGGTGTGACGTTTTATAAGTATCATGAATTTTTGGGTGAATGGCTCAAACAATATACGAGTATTGCCGTTACAGGTTCACACGGGAAAACGTCGACAACAGGATTGTTAGCCCACGTTTTAAATAAAGCACATCCAATCTCTTATTTAATCGGTGATGGAACTGGTCAAGGGCACATTGATAGCGAATATTTTGTATTTGAAGCTTGTGAATATCGTCGTCATTTTTTACGTTATGAGCCTGATTATGCAATTATGACGAACATTGATTATGATCATCCAGATTATTTCTCAAGTATTAACGATGTGTTTGATGCTTTCCAATCGATGGCTGATAATGTAAAAAAAGGGATCATCGCTTGTGGTGATGACGAATATTTACTGCGCATTCAAGCGAAAGTCCCTGCTGTATATTACGGTTTTTCAGCGACGAATGACTTTCAAGCGCAAAATGTTACAGAAACAGACGAAGGTACTGAATTTGATGTATTTGTAAGAAATACGTATTATGATACGTTTACGATTCCACTGTATGGAAACCATCATGTACTTAACGCATTAGCAGTCATTGCGATTTGTCACTATGAAGGGATTCCAGCTGAAGATATTAAGGCGTTGAAGACGTTCCAAGGGGTTAAACGGCGTTTTACTGACAAGCAAGTCGGGAATCAAATTATTATTGACGACTATGCGCATCATCCGATTGAAGTAAAGGCGACGATTGATTCTGCACGGAAAAAATATCCGAACCATCCGATTGTGGCGATTTTCCAACCACATACATTTACGCGCACAAAAATCTTTTTACAAGAGTTTGCTGATAGTCTCTGTTTAGCTGATCACGTCTATTTATGTGATATTTTCGGTTCAGCGAGAGAAAATGATGGACAATTGACGATTCATGATTTGCAAAAAATTGTTCCTAATAGCGGAATTCTCGAATTATCTAACGTTAAGATTTTACAAGATTATCCAGACAGTGTATTAATCTTTATGGGAGCTGGAGATATCCAAAAGTTTCAAATCGCCTATGAAACCTATTTGGCTGAATCCAAAGTGAATGAGTCATCTTAAACTGGGAGTCTGTACATGAATACAGACTCTTTATTTGTGGCAATTTAATGTCGATTCGTAATAAATAAAGGTATTTGTACATATTTGTCGAAATTAGTTATTAAAACGATTATACTTAACGTATGTCAATTGATAAAAGCTTGTATAGGCATTAGGTATTGAAGTAACGAAATACTTATCCTATACGCACAAATAGAGGACAACGATTAAAATAGTAGAAGGAGTTGTAAGAAGGATGGAAGCATTGTTATACATCTCTGCGATTATTATTGCTGTTGCTTTCGTAGTATTCGTTGTATTTTTAGTGAAGACGCTTAAATCAGCTCAACGTACATTTGATAACGTAGCGACTACACTAGAAGGCCTTGAAAAACAAATGGAAGGAGTCACAGCAGAAACGACTTCCTTATTAAGTAAAACGAATCGCTTAGCAGACGATTTAAATGAAAAAGTGATGAAGGTAGATGTTCTATTTGATGGTATAAAACAAATTGGGGAGACGACGAAAGAATTTAATCAGTCGTTACAACAGTTATCTGCTAAAATTTCACGAACATCTTCTAAAAGTCAGGATAATGTTTCGCAAGCTGTCAAATGGGGAACAGCACTTATGGACTTGTGGAAAAAGAAGAAAAAATAAATATTATAAAAATAGGGAGGAATGAGTATGTGTGACGACATGAACAGTAAGGATTTAATGGTAGGTACCCTAATCGGAGGTCTAGTAGGAGCTAGTTTAGCGTTATTATTTGCTCCAAAATCCGGAAGAGAACTGCGACGTGATCTTAACGATGGTGCTACGCAAATAGTTCACCGAGCTGGGGAATGGAAAGATACCGCACAAGTGAAGGGAATTGAATGGAAAGACCGAGCTCTTCATAAAGGATCAGAGTTAAAGCAGTTAGCTGTTGATTCTACAACACAGCTAACGAAATCAGTATCTGAAAAAACAAATGACTTAGAGAAAGCTGTTCAAGACAAACTACAATCTGACGCTGAAAAGAAAGACGGAACGTTGACGGGTGCAGACGAAGCGACAAAGTCGACCACTGTCCAAGAACGAGTTGAAGTCGCTACTGAAAATAAATAAACATAAAAAAAGCTGTCCAATAAGTGTCTATTCTTCACTTTAGATGGCCTATCTAAATAATATAATCCAAAACATTGCTAAACCGACATTGCTATACCAATGTTTTGGATTATTGTTTTTCTCATTTAACGTACGTTTTCTCCTTTTAGGACAGCCCTTTTTATTAATTACGTTTAAAAAGGTTTATATAGGTATATAGTGGATTCGTATACTTTAAAGGAGGACATCATTAATATTTTAAATATAAAGATGCCCTTTGTTCTACGTCCATTCAATCATTGACTGATTTTCAATTGGTTTGGGGTTCTTCCTAGTTGGAATTTGACCTTCGATGTGGATAAGTCATCGTTCTCTTTAAGTAGATAACTCGGAGAAATCTTTTTATGATGGGTTAAAATGTAGAGAAAAATCTAAGTTATAATTATGACTAATTTTCAAATTTTTATATGTATGATTGAAGATTTCATAGAAATGAATTATAGTATCATTATCTATAAGGTAAGATAAAACGTAGCTTACAGATTTGACTGGCAAACAGATGACCATATTTGTGATCTCAAAGTGCAAACCCGTAATCACTTTTTTTCCGTTATCGACTTTTTTCCGTTATCGACGCTTAATTAATCATGTATATTGTAAATAGATGACAGATGTCGGCTGATCAGTTGTGATCAGCTTTTCATTTTGTGTATATCCACTATAGCGTATGATAAAATAAGGAACGTATGTGTTTAACAAAAAATGGTGCTATTATAAAATAGTGAATCAATAAGAAAAGAAGATGTTCAGATGAGTGAATTTCTACAAAAGAAATATAAGGAGGTAATTGGGAATGAATGTAACAATATATGATGTAGCACGAGAAGCTAATGTCTCCATGGCAACAGTTTCCCGTGTTGTAAATGGAAATCCAAATGTAAAGCCGGCGACCCGAAAAAAAGTCTTGGTCGCTATTGAGAAGTTAGGATATCGACCGAATGCAGTTGCCCGTGGTTTAGCAAGTAAAAAAACGACGACTGTTGGAGCGATTATTCCTGATATATCGAGTATCTTTTTTGCTGAGTTAGCTAGAGGGATTGAAGATATTGCAACGATGTACAAATACAATATTATTTTGAGCAATTCCGATCGAAATGAAGAGAAGGAATTACAACTTATTGATACGATGCTTGAAAAGCAAGTCGATGGGATTGTCTTTATGGGCGGGAATATTACGGAGGAACATATGAAACAGTTTTCCAATGCTCCTGTACCTATTGTTTTAGCAGCAACGTATGAAGGGACGGATCAAATCCCATCGGTAAATATTGACTATGAAAAAGCGGCTTATGAAGCGACACAGTTTTTAATTCAACGAGACAATCGCCAAATTGGTTTTGTTTCAGCGACGAAAGAAATTATCATTAACGAACTAAAGTATGCTGGTTATAAGCGTGCATTAACGGATGCATCCATTTCATTCGATAAAGAGTTTGTTGTCTACGGTGATTACACATATGATTCGGGCTTAAAAGCGGCTCAACAGCTGTTGACAAAAGAAGAGGTTCCGTCAGCGATTTTTGTCGCTTCCGATGAAATGGCCTTAGGTGTGATTCATGGTGCACAAGATTTAGGATATAAAGTTCCAAAAGATGTTGAAATTATTGGGTTCGATAATACGAGATTAGCAAAGATGGTGCGCCCAACATTAACGACGGTCGTCCAACCGATGTATGACATCGGAGCTGTTGCAATGCGATTGTTAACGAAGTTAATGAACAAAGAAGAAGTCGCTGAGCAAAACGTTATTTTACCTCATCGAATTGTCGAAAGAAGCTCAACAACATAAAAGGAATACGGTTAAAAAGTAGTTTGAATATACCTTTAATCAAACGAAAGACGCATGGTCTAATCATGTGGAATAACTATGGATGAGAAAACGAAGAGTTTATCACTCCTATCGGCATTACGTTTAGCTTTAGTATGATTCGCTATTATCTTTAAGGGAGGTGACGCGGCCTCCTTTTTAGATGTTTCTTCCATTTTTCGTCAGAGATGGCGTTATTCCCTCTCTTTTTATTCACTTTAAAGTCGAACAACTTTAAATTAACTAAAAGAGTATTAGAAATACACTTGAAGATCCGGAAACATGCTTTTCTGTTAGATGATGCATCGAAAGTAGAAGCTAAAACTTCGGTAGAAAATAGTTTTGTGAGGAAAATATAAATGAAAAATAGTCGTGTAGAAATTGTTATTCTTGAAGAACGTGAGGACGATGAGGAAGGTTGGAGGGAGTGGAACAAGCGATCAACCTTCTTTTTATATTGTCCTCACTTGCAAGGTATTAATTACGATTTACGCAATTTGTGAATGTTAATTGCTAATAATTTCGATAATGTTTGTTCATTTTTTTCTGTGATTTCTCGTTTTCTTGGAATTTTCGGTATATTCTTTTCTGGATCGTGCCAAAAGGACGGTAAAGTTACAGGGGCTTCTTTTTGCCATTTTTTAATCCAGCCCATAGGCAATCTTCCTTGTTGAGGTTTACCCTCTTTCATTACGTTCCATACTTGTGCCCACGCTCTTGGTACGGCTCGCCAAAAATCATATCCTCCACCACCTAGAGCAATCCACTTTCCATCACTATATTGATGTGCTAATTGATGAGCAACGATAGGTATTTTTTCAAAAATATTCATCGAGCCGCATAAATGAGTCAATGGATCATAAAAATGTGCATCAGCTCCATTTTGCGTTACAATAACATCCGGTTGAAAAAACTCAACAATTTCTTTAAAAGCGGTTTCATATACGTGCAGAAATGAATCATCTTGTGTAAAGGCATCAATGGGTAAGTTAAACGAGTATCCATGTCCTTCTTTGATACCTCGTTCATTTACATTCCCTGTACCCGGAAATAAGTACCGGCCCGTTTCATGGATAGAAAATGTACATACATTTGGATCATCATAAAATGCCCATTGGACGCCATCTCCGTGATGTGCGTCTGTATCTACGTAGAGAACTCGTAAATTATAGTTTTTACGAATATATTGAATAGCGATTGCACCATCATTATAAATGCAAAATCCACTTGCTTTTCGTTTGAACCCATGATGTAGTCCACCGCCCAAATGAAGAGCATGTTCACACTTTTTCTCTAAGACGGCATCGACAGCGGTTAATGTGCCACCAACTAAAAACGCAGATGCTTCGTGCATATTTGTAAACATTGGCGTATCCTCTGTACCAAGACCATAATTGAGTCCTTCATCTGGATCTAATATTCCACTTCCAGCTCTTTTTACCGCTTCAATATACGCTCGATCATGAAAAAGTGTAAGTTCATCGTCTGTCGCCATACGTGGTTTAATCATTTCATCGTCTGTTAATTGACCGGCAGCTTCCAACAACTCTTTCGCAAGTGTAACCCTTTTTTGATTAAAAGGATGATCCGGATGAAAATGATACTTTAATAAATCATCTGAATAAACAAATAATGATTTACACATCATAGTTTTGGCTCCGGAACATTGTTGGGCCACATCAATTCATATCCTGCTTCGCGCAAATCATAAATAATCGGTGTCGGATTCATCGTTTGAATTCGGAAAACGAGTATTTGGTCATTTGGATCATCCTTACAAGGATACATTAGTATGGAGACGACATTTACTTTTCGTTTTCCGATGATGGATGTTACTTCGGGAAGAACACCAGGTTTATGTGGTACTTTAACTTCGATGTGCGAACTTTGGACGTGCGTTCCTGTGAGTAAAATAAGTGTATAAAGCATATCTTTCTCAGTAATCATCCCGATTAATTTTTTATTGCGTATGACAGGTAGTGCACCGAATTCTTCCTCGTAAAATATACGTGCAATTTCTGCAACGAAGTCAAGTGGATGAACGGTTGTAACGGGCTGGCTCATAATGGTTTGAATATCCCTAGATAATATGTTCTCATTTTCATCTTCATCTAAAATGGATGGACATGCATCTCTAACGTCACGATCGGATACGATACCAATGACTTCATCGTGTTTATCAACGATTGGAATATGGCGAATTCGGTGTTTTTGTAAGAGGTTCATTGCTTCTTCTATCGTAGCTGTAGGTGGTAGCGTAACGACATTTGTTTGCATAATTTCTTCAACAAGCATTTAAACTCCTCCTTTCATCCGTCGATACTTATGGCGTGTTAAAAATCGTAGCGTATCAAATTTGTTAATCGATTCTTCAGGTACATTTTTGCCAATTCGAACCATTAAACAATTGGCAGGATGAGAAATGATTTCAGGATCATCTGTCGGAGCTGGTCTCAAGCCTCCATGAGCCATCATTTTTTCCATAACCTTTCGATATTGCCAAATATTTAATTGTGTTCCTTCTAAGTCCCAATGCCAATAATATTCGGTTGAAATGATAATATAATTTTCCATATATTCGTCCATCATCGACACTTCAAGCAATTTAGAAGCGATCTTAACCCCTCGATATTTAGGAATAACTTCAACAGCTCCTAAGACGATTAAATTATCCATTTCAAACGCTGACCACCGCTCTAAAGGATCAGGATGTAAATACGTAACGTATCCGACAATTGTTTGCTCGGTTCGTGCCACAATAATACGGCCTTCTGGGAGATCTGAAATTTCAACAATTGCTTTAAATTGTTTAGGAGCAGGACGGAATGATATTAAATCTTCATGAAAATCGTATTTTTTTAGTTCAGATGAATGTAAGGGGCCTTCAATCGTAATTGGACCATAGTCTGTATTTTGTGTAAGGGAATGAAATGTCTTCACATGTTTCATTATTTCACCGCCTAAAGAAAAAGTTAGTAAGTATGAACGTAACGTATATCCAATCGCTTGACATTTATTATACAGGATAGTTGAATAAAAGCTTATCATTTCCATTGAAACTTTTGTGAAATGATTTGAGTTTTTTCCATTAGAAAAGAAGAGGAAAAACTTCCTCTTCTTATTTTAATCATTCCCGGAATTATTATCGGAATCAGACTCATCTTTTGTACTAGAGTCTGTGTCCTCATGTTTTTCTGAGTCTTTATTTTCCTTTTCTGTTTCTTGTTCTTGTTTCTGCTCTTGTTTTTGATCATTTTTTTTCTTTTGTTCATCTGGTTGATCGTCGTTTTGCTCTTTCTTTTTCCCGTTTTTTTCTTCTTTCTTACTTGAATCATCGGTTTTTTCTTTCTTTTTCTCTTTAGGCTTATCTTGTTCGGTTTGTTTTTTGTCGTTCTGTTTCTTTTTCTCGGGTTGTTTTTCTTTCACTGGCGGTTTTTCCTTCTCTTCATTCTTTTTCTTGCTCTCCGATTGACGCTCTTCTTGCCCGCCCGTTTTCTTTTGCGACGGGGTAGCGGAGCTTTCTTTTTTCTTATCTACTTTCCCGCTATTGTTGATTTTTTTTTCCCATCCTTTACGATTGGATCTTGGCAAGAGCATGCTGAGATCACTCAATTGATCATATCCATTTCGTTTTAAAAACTCAGGATTGAAGACAAGCCCTCCGCTAGCTGAAAGTAAACTGTCATCTACTTTTGTAGGAACGAATTTAGCATTAAAGAGGTCTGTGCGAATCATTCCCGCCTGTTCACAGAGCTTAGAAGGAAGTAGCCCAGAAATTGCACAATAACTTCGTTCAACAATTCCCTCCGGGCGCTCGAAATGTTTATTTGGTGCTACTAATTCAGGATTGATATCTGAGGCAGCATTGATGAGCTCTGCCCACAACTTCATATTTCTTTGACTATAAGATAAAGAGCATCCTGGACAATAATCTAAACTTTCATTTGAATCATAGCCAATCCATGTCCCGAAAGTTACATTTGGATTTGTAGCAACAAACCAAGCATCTCTATACTCGTTCGTTGTTCCTGTTTTACCTGCCCAATCGACACTACCATGCTTTAATTGCGAATTTAAAAAGGTTGCTGTTCCTTCATGGATTACACTGCGCATCATGTCAATGGTCAAATAAGCGGTTTGTGGAGAAAAGACCTCGACCGGTTCTGGTTCATGTTCGTAAATAATTTCTCCATCCGGTGTTGTAATCTTTTCAATCATATAAGCGTCAACAAAATCTCCTCCATTTGCAAACGTTGCAAAGGCATTCGTGTTTTCTTCGACAGATACCCCTTTACTCATTCCTCCAAGAGAGAGAGCTTCGGTTTGATAATCTGTTTTTGTTAATGTACTAAAACCCATTTTCTCTAAATATTCTTTAGCAGGATTATCGTGAATAATTTCCAAATACGTATTGAAAGCTGGTCGGTTGTATGATTTAGCTAATGCTTCCCGAGCAGAGACGAGTCCATAATTAGCGTCACCATAGTTTTTCGGACTTTTATCTCCACGTAAAGGTATATCAGCAATCGGTGATCCAGGCTGAATAACGCCTTTTTCCATAGCGGGTGCATATACTAACAGAGGCTTCATCGTACTTCCATTTTGTCGGACTGCATTTGTAGCAAAGTTCAGTTGTTTGTTTTCACTATATTCACGTCCGCCTACGAAACTTATGATTCTACCAGTCTTGTTTTCAATGAGTATTCCACCCGTTTGCACGGGGTCGATTATTTCTTCTGTTTTTCCGGTTTCTTCATTTTTTTCAACAGTCGTTCGATCTGGGCCGAAATGTGGATAGTTTTTAACGACTTGTTGGAACATGTCATATATTTCTTTGTCGATCGTAGAGTGGATGTGATATCCCTTCTTCGGTAAATCTCGTTTGGCAAGCTCCTCATAATGACTGCGCAACTCTTTATCTTTGTTGAGTTCTTTCATCGTGTAACCGTCTTCTTTTGCCATCACTTCCGCTAAAACTTTTACAGCGCGATCCTGAAGTTCATACGTAATATACGGATACTTTTCTGTTGGAGATTCTTTTTTATCTTGAAAGTCAGCAACAATATCGTATTGTAGTGCTTCCTTGTATTCTGTTTCGGTAATATAGTCTAAATTGTACATCCGTCTTAATACCGTTTCCATTCGTTTAATACCGGGCTGGAGATGTTCTTCATTTTTTAATCCTCCCGTATTTACATAAGGTGTGTAAGCGGATGGGCTTTGGGGTAAACCGGCTAAATAAGCGGATTGTGCTAAGTTCAAATCTTTCGCATCAACACCAAAGATCCCTTGAGCTGCTGTTTGGATTCCGGCAATATTTCTTCCTGATGAATCTCGACCGAATGGGACAACATTCAAATACGCTTCTAAAATTTCTTCTTTATCAAAGAAGCGTTCTAAGCGAAGAGCTAAAAGAATTTCTTTCGCTTTTCTTTCAAAAGACACTTCATTTGTTAACATTTGATTTTTTATAAGTTGTTGAGTTAATGTACTTCCACCTGTTTTAACGTCTGCATCCGTTGCTTCTTGTAGCACTGCTCGAACAATCGCTTTAGGGACAATCCCTTTATGTTCGTGGAAGTATTCATCTTCCGTCGCGATGACAGCATCGATTAATGATTGCGAAATTTGATCTAATGATATTTCTTCACGATGTAGATCGGTCCGAATATCACCAATATAAACATTGTCTGCAAAATATAGCTTTGATGTTTCTTCGTAGTTGTATATATCTTGTTTCATAGATTCATAGCTTCTAATCGGTTCGTCTTTTACTAAAGAGGCAAAATAGCCAGCCCCTATGCCGAAGCCGAAAAACAAACTGATTAGTCCAATGACGATAAAAAATAAAAAAACGTTCCACATAACGTCATACGTCATTCGAAAAGCTCGTTGAATCTTTCCTGAATTCCATACGGACTTTATTTTTCTCTTAAATTGTTGGAGTGATTGTTTAAGCTCCATTTGAAACACCCCCCTAGAAATTCAATCTTCATTATATCATATGCTCCTTTGAAGATATATAAAAAAATTACTTTGATTGCCTTTTACTTTTCTTTATGTTATATATAGTAAATATGATTATATTGTATAGGCAACGAAGGAATGAAGTAGTCAAATGAAGATACGTCGCACATTTGTTTGCGCGTCATTAAACAGTGTGACATGTTACTTTTCTAGAGAGTTAGCGTTTGGTGGAAGCTAACATGATTCATTGACGAAATACGTTCTGAAGCTTCTTTGTTCATTGCATATTTGCATGTAGAAACGATGAACAAAGACGGTGTATAGATTTCACCGTTAACAATCCCAAAGTGGCATTTTGCAACAAGGGTGGTACCACGTGTTTAACTCGTCCCTTATTTTTTCGGGAGGGTTTTTTTGTTTGGTCTTGCATGTCTTTTATTTTAAAGTAAATATGAATCGATACGAAAGCGAGTGAAGTGAGATGGATATTATTGAAGATTTACAAAAAAGAGGTTTAATTCATCAAACAACCGATTTAGAAGGTTTGAAAGAGCACTTAGCTAATGAACAAGTCACTTTGTACTGTGGATTTGATCCAACAGCGGACAGTCTTCACATCGGTCACTTAGTTCCTATTATGATGCTTAAAAGGTTTCAAAAGGCAGGGCATAAACCGATTGCCTTAATCGGTGGTGGAACGGGTATGATCGGTGATCCGAGCGGTCGGACAACAGAGCGTACACTCAATGAAGAGGAAGTCGTTAAACAGTATGCCGAAAGTATAAAACAACAAATTTCAAAACTGCTCCATTTTGATCAAGGTGAAAACCCAGTCGTTTCTCGTAACAACTATGAATGGTTGAAGGATATGACAGTAATAGATTTATTGCGTGGAGCTGGGAAGCATTTTGGAATCAACTATATGTTAGCGAAAGAATCTGTTTCCGCACGAATTGAAGAAGGCATTACGTATACAGAATTTAGTTATATGATTCTTCAGTCGCTCGACTTCTTGAAATTGTACGAAGAAGAAAACTGTACATTGCAAATAGGTGGTAGTGATCAATGGGGAAACATTACCGCTGGAATGGAATTGATTCGTCGCTCACGGGAAAATGAGGATGAAGATGTTAAAGTATTTGGATTAACGGTCCCACTTATTACAAAAGCCGACGGTACGAAGTTCGGGAAAACAGCTGGTGGAGCCATTTGGTTAGATCCAGAAAAAACGTCTCCATACGAATTTTATCAGTTTTGGATTAATACGGATGATCGTGATGTCATTAACTTTCTACGCTATTTTACATTTGTTTCAGATGAAGAGATCGCTGCACTAGAAATCGAAGTCCGAGAACGTCCAGAAGCCCGAGAAGCGCAAAAGCGATTGGCCGAAGAAATGACGAGAATGGTCCATAGCCAAGAAGCGTTGGAGCAAGCACAAAAAATAACTGAAGTGTTGTTCAGTGGAGATTTGAAACAATTATCAGTTGCCGACGTAGAACAAGCATTCAAAGACGTACCGACGTATCAAAGCGATGAAAAAGAGATCGGATTAGTTGACTTGCTTGTCAATGCTTCCATCTCACCATCCAAAAGGCAAGCACGTGAAGATATTACAAATGGAGCTATTTATATCAATGGTGAAAGACAGACAGATACACAGTATACACTTACAGAGGAAGATCACATAGAAGATACATTTATGATTGTTAGACGGGGAAAGAAAAGATATTTTGTCATAACATTTGAATGAAGATAAGCGAAAAAAAGGCATTGTCCAATGCAGTGTTACGGACAATGCTTTTTTACGGTAAAATATACGGTTGACATTGGGTTGACATTGGTTGTAATGATCGAGACGGTATAATAAACAAATCGATTCGTATAGAACAATTGAAAGCAAATAAAAAACCCCTCGGCCGTTGACCAACAACATGTCCAAGGGGAGAAAATGTACATAATATGTGATTATTTTCTTGAGTAGAACTCTACGATTAAGGCTTCGTTGATTTCTGCCGGAAGCTCGGAGCGTTCTGGGTAACGGTTAAACGTTCCTTCTAGTTTATCTTCATCAAGTGTTAAATACTCCGGTACGAAGTTATTAATTTCAAGTGCTTCTTTAATGGTTTCAAGGTTTTTCGCTTTTTCACGAAGTCCTATAACCTGACCTGGTTGTAATTGATAAGATGGAATATTTAGTCTTACACCATCAACGGTCACATGTCCATGGGTGACAAGTTGACGTGCTTGTTTTCGTGTACGGGCAAAGCCAAGTCGATAAACGATGTTGTCTAGGCGTGATTCTAGTAAAATCATAAAGTTTTCCCCGTGAACACCTTTTAATTTTCCAGCTTTGTCAAATAAATTACGGAACTGTCGTTCGTTTAATCCGTACATGTAACGTAGTTTTTGTTTTTCTTGAAGCTGTAATCCGTACTCAGAAATTTTTCTTCGTTGGTTCGCACCGTGTTGACCTGGAGCATAAGGACGTTTCTCTAATTCTTTACCGGTTCCTGTCAAAGAAATACCGAGACGCCGTGATTTTTTCCATACCGGTCCTCTGTATCGTGCCATATATAATCCTCCTTGTAATCTTTTTGTATAAAATAACTAACCGTGTTCCTTTCCATTGCCCATTTCGTTTTCATGTACCATCGCTCCAGCAGCTAAGAGTTACTCGATACACCTCAATTCAAGAGGAACGAAATGAAACAATCGGTGGTTCACATAAGCTACTATATTATTTTACACAACGACAAGTATATAGTTTTTTATAAATAAAGTCAACAACTATATCTTTAAAGTTAACAGTCATCATTCATCCGATATGTTTCTTTAAAATGCGAACAAATTTTTCAAGGTACCATTGATCGGTTTCATTGAAGCGATTGTAAATCGGACTATCGATATCAAGGACCCCATATGGTTGATGATCGATGAAGAGAGGGATGACCATTTCTGATTTACTCGCTTGATCACAAACGATGTGACCAGGAAAGTCATGGACATTTTTAACGCGTAGTGTTTTCTTCTCTTGAAGAGCTGTGCCACAAACGCCTTTTCCGTATGAAATCCGTACACAGGCAGGCGCACCTTGAAAAGGACCGAGAACGAGTTCGTTATCCTTCCATATGTAAAAACCGACCCAATTGATATCAGTCAAAAAATCATTTAATAAAGCTGTAGCATTTGCTAAGTTAGCAATAACATCCTTTTCACCTTCGAGTAACGCATCCAACTCGTTTAACAATCGCTCATAGTCGTTATTTTTTTCTCGAATGTTTAGCACCGTCAAAGAACTCCTTTCATAGTGGACGATAAATGATGGAAATAAGTGAAAAATAAAGGACAATTCCTACTTTTGTCGTATGTAACTAATAAAGGTAAAGGGGTGAACAACAATAAAATGAGTCCGACGAAACAAAAGGTGATCGAAGCTGCATCTTTCTTGTTTTTTCAAAAAGGTTTTCACGGAACGTCTGTCCGAGAGATCGCTCATCGAGCTTCTGTTAATGTCTCTTTGATTAGTTATTATTTCAAAAGTAAACAAGGGTTATTAGAATATGCTGTGACGGGTTATTATGAAGAATATTTAAAAAGATTAGAACAGACCATTCAACAATCAAAATCGATATGTCCCATACAAAAATTAAAGAAATTAATATCCGTCATTATACATTATAAACAGAATAAGCACCAATTGTCTTGCTTTATTCATCGAGAATTGTCATTAGATACAGTTTTTGTAAGAGAAATGACAGTTACTTATTTGGCTAAAGAAAATCACGTCATCCGGACAGCATTTTCTGATGCACTTCAACAAGCACCTGAGCAGTCCAGTCATCGACAATTTTTATTTATGCAATTCAAAGGTATGCTCATAACACCTTATATTATGCATCACGAATGGCGGGATTACGTGATGGATGATTATTCTCATCAATTGTTTGCTCAAAGATACATCGAAACGATTCATCATTGGATAGACTTTGTTATGATGAATGATGTTGTTGAACCCGACCGTGTTCAATAGCGATGTGGTGCGCTCGAGTTTTTCAAAGTAACTTCATGGGAAGATGTCGACATTTTATGATTTATTTTGCTTTCTTTCGGACATGCAGTCGTTTACATGCTATTATATATATAACACGTATGGATACTGGAAATACTTTATATCTCACATAGTTAAAAAGACCTATATACGAATACAATGCTACGTATATTATGTTAACAACAAAGGATTTCCCTCTTATTCAGGAATTCGGTTAGGAGGCATAAAATGGTATATATAATCGGGATTATATTTATTATTATCGTACTCGTTTCGGTTGGACTCATTTTACGCAAACGCGTCTATGACGAAGTTGATCGACAAGAAGCTAGGAAAATGGCTATCATGGATCGCAATGTAGCTTCCGAACTGTCACGAATTAAACGTTTAAATTTAGCCGGAGAAACATTGACTAAATTTGAATCATGGAAGGAACGTTGGGAACGGATTATTACGAAGGATTCAGCTGAGGTTAAAGAAAATTTATTTCGTGCGGAACAATTAGCGGATCGATATCGTATTCCACAAGCTAAAAAAACCATTCAGCAAACAGATGAGCTTTTGGATGAGAGTGAACGAGAAATCGAGAAGATTTTACATGAATTAAATGAATTAATGGATTCCGAGGAAACGAGTCGAAAAGAAGTTGAACAGTTGCTACCGACTATAAAAGAAGTTCGAAAAGAGCTCATTCAAAATCGCTATCAATATAAAAAAGCGGAAAAGCGATTTGAAGCAGAGCTTGATCAATTGGACAATCATCTGAAGCAGTATGATGCATTTGTTGAATCAGGTGATTATTCGAAAGCGATGAACCTCGTCGAACAGATGAAAAACGATTTTAAAAGGCTACAAAACGAAATCGAAGAATATCCTTATTTGTACAACGCCTGTTATAAAAAACTGCCTACCCAACTTAATGAATTGAGCGTTGGAATTTCTGAAATGATGAAGGAAGGCTATCAATTAGAGCATTTAGGGTATGATAAAGAAATACATAATTATCAACAGCGGCTGGCCGATTGTGTAGACGATTTAATAGAGGGGAAGAGATCTGAAGTTAAGAGCACGATTCAAGAAGTGGAAGAACGAATGGATGAAATTTATGAACTGCTTGAAAAAGAAGCTCTCGATAAAAATTATGTCGAAGCAAAAATACCTAATTACGAACAATTCGTTCGGGAAATTACGGCTCATTTTGAAGAAACTCAACGAGAAGTTGCCGATTTGAAAAAAATGTATTATATCGATGATCATGATATGGATTACTATTTAAGTTTGGAAAAAGCTATTACTAAACGGAAAGATGAATGTGAACAAATAATCGCTCAACTGGAAGGTAAATCGATTCCTCACTCTGAATTGAGAGCTCAATTGGAAGATGGATTTAAGGAAATTGAAGAAATTCAGCAAAAACACGCTGTTTTTAGGAAAAACATCCAAAGTTTACGCAAGGATGAACTTGAAGCAAAAGAAAAATTAGCAAACATGCGTCAGCAAATCAACGATACGACGAGAAAAATTCAAAAAAGCAATATACCAGGCGTTCCCGATTACATTTGGGAAAGTATCGATGAAGCTGTTGAAAAAAATGATCATGTTTTAACCGTACTAGAAAAGCAACCTCTCGATATGGTCGACGTTAAAGAGTCGTTATCTGAAGCATCATCAGCGGTTGAGCGTTTAGTACAACAAACTGAACTCATGCTAGACCAAGCATATTTAACAGAGCAAGTCATCCAGTATGCGAATCGATACAGAAGTAAAAATCCTACCCTCGCTACACAACTCGCTGAGTCTGAACGTCTGTTTCGTTCTTGTGAATATGAACTCGCTTTGGAGCGAGCAGCAAAAGCGATTGAAGCGATTGAACCTGGTGCCTTAAAGCGAATTGAAGAGCTTCAGATGGTTGCTAAATGAACCATTGACAGGTGAATTTACGACGGAAGTAATGATTTGAAGTTTCAATCATTGCTCTGTAATCCGTTCAATCATTGATGGAAGGCTGCCTAGTGAAAAGATTGTGACAGTCACTCTTTTCTTTAGACAGCCTTATTCGCTCGTAACCGAAAAAACACGTACAAACATACATAAGGAGTAACAATGATGATTTATCTAGATAATAGTGCAACGACAAAACCAGACCCTGAAGTAGTGAAAAGTTTTCAGCAAGTAAGCGAACGTTTTTTTGCAAATCCTTCTTCCATCCATCAGTTAGGTGGGGAATCAGAGCAGCTTTTGTTGGAAGCGAAACAACAATGTGCTCACCTCCTCCACGTCGAACCAGAAGAAATTATTTTTACCTCTGGTGGAACGGAAGGTAATAATTTAGCGATTAAAGGAATCGCTTTTGAACATCGTGGACGAGGGAAGCATATTATAACGTCTGAAATCGAACATTCGTCTGTTTATGAAACGTGTAAAGCCTTAGAAAGACTTGGGTTTCGCGTCACATATCTTCCTGTTGATGAACGAGGAGTCATTTCCATAGATGATTTAAAAAGAGCAATCACCGATGATACAATCCTCATCACGATTATGCATGTAAATAATGAATTAGGATCGATCCAGCCGATTGAACAAATCGGCCAACTAGCAAAGAAGTATCCGAAATTGTATGTACACGTCGATGATGTGCAAGGTTTAGGAAAAGTTCCGTTCCGTCTTAAAGCATCTGGCATTGATCTATGTACAATGTCGGGACATAAAATTCATGGTTTAAAAGGTACAGGGATTTTATACGCGCATAAACGGACGTCTCTGTTTCCTTTATTTCATGGAGGAAATCAAGAAGGATCACGTAGAGCAGGGACAGAAAATTTAGCGGGTGCCGTTTCCTTGGCAAAAGCATTACGGTTAGCTAAAGAAAAAGAACAAACAGAAGTAAAAAGAATGTATGAATTACATCATTATATGCGGAGCGAACTTAAGATGATCAAGCATATCGAAGTCAATACACCCGAACGAGCTGCCCCACACATTATGAATTTTTCCGTTCCTGGCCTTAAACCTGAAGTCCTTATTCATATGCTCGGTGAAAAACAGATCTACATATCGACGAAGTCAGCATGTTCTTCTAAACAGATAGATGATCATCGAATTTTATCTGCTTGTGGATATGATGAAAGTCGCTCTAAATCTGCTTTACGTGTAAGCTTGACATACGATACGACGAAAGAACAAATCAATACATTTATCGATGTTTTAAAAGATTCAATTAACCGACTAAAAGAAGTAATGGAGTAGATAATGATGATATACGATCATATTTTAATCCGCTACGGAGAACTTGCATTAAAAGGAAAAAACCAACGAAAGTTTCTCAACCAGCTACAACGTAATATTAAATATCAATTACGGGAATTTAAACATGTGCAAGTAAAACGAACTCAAGGGCGCTTGTTTGTAGAGCTCAATGGTCACGATCCAACCCCTATTGTTGAAAAATGTAAGCAAGTGTTTGGGATCTATAGTCTTAGTTTGGCTATTAAAGTTGACCATGATCTAGAAGCGATTAAAAAAGCTGCCTTGTATGCATTACAACAATCAAAAGACACACATGCATTTAAAGTTGCTGTTCGGCGTGCTAACAAAGCGTTTCCAATCGGCTCACAACAGATGAACCAAATACTCGGTGCACATTTATTGAAAAACACGACGCGCTTTAAAGTTGACGTTCATGAGCCGGACATCATCATTAATGTAGAAATTAGACGAGAAGCAACGTATATAACATCTAGTGTAACTGAAGGATTAGGAGGGTTACCTGTTGGGACAGGTGGAAAAACACTTCTGTTACTGTCTGGTGGGATTGACAGTCCCGTTGCTGGATATTTGGCGATGAGGCGTGGTGTGGAATTAGAGGCGATTCACTTTCATTCCCCTCCTTTTACGAGTGAACGGGCTAAACAAAAGGTGCTTGATATAGCGAAGCGGTTAACGGTATATGGCCATACAATCAATGTTCACGTCGTTCCTTTTACGAAGTTGCAACAACAAATATTTCAAGATGTACCTGATCGATATGCGATGACGATTATGCGACGGATGATGTTTCGGATTAGTGAAGCGGTTTGTCGAAGGCACGGTATTCTTTCATTAACGACGGGGGAGAGCCTTGGACAAGTAGCAAGTCAGACGATGGAAAGTATGAACACAATTAATGAGGTTACAAATTATCCAGTGTTACGTCCCCTTATTACGATGGATAAGGAAGATATCGTTGCCATTTCTAAGCAAATTGAAACGTATCCCATTTCGATTCGTCCTTATGAAGATTGCTGTACAATTTTCGTACCTAAGTCACCAGCAACAAGGCCGAAACGAAAGATAGCTAATGAATACGAGTCTAAACTACCGTTCGAATCATTAATTGATGAAGCTCTAAATGGAATTGAAATCATTCAAATGACAGATGAAAAATCAACAGAAGACTTTCAAGGACTCTTTTAAAGCACATAGTAACACTTACCAAATAGCGCTACGTATGTTTCATCTCCTGTATGCACAATATAAGTGTGCCAAGGAGGTGAACGAAATTGGCTAATAACAATAATTCAAACCAATTAGTAGTTCCTGGTGCACAACAAGCTTTGGATCAAATGAAGACGGAAATTGCCCAAGAATTTGGTGTGCAACTTGGTGCTGATGTTACTTCACGTGCCAATGGTTCAGTTGGTGGCGAGATCACTAAACGTCTCGTTCAAACAGCTCAACAACAGATAGGTACGACTCAAGAACAATAATAAATAATAGATGGCTCAGGGCAGTCCAATAAGTCAATAAAATGACTTGTTGGACTGCCCCTTTTTAAATGAAAACCTCTTTTTTGATAAAAAGGTTTGTATATAAAAGGAAAATTATCTAAAGCTAATACATATGTGAGGAGTCGAAAAATATGTTATGGCTAGTTTTATGTATCATTGTTATAAGTATAACGGTCTTTTTATCATCGCGGGTTTATGTAACGTGTACATATCGCTATTCAAGTTCTAAACAGTTTTTTAACATTAAAATCCATATGTTCAAATTACGTCTGTATGAAAAGACAACCGAAATGAATCCTACTGAAACGAAAGATTTTTGGACACGAATCGAGAAAATGGGTGCATGGAGCAATGTAACCCGTAAAAAAATACGATTAACTTTTCATTTGGTACGGAATGTCAAAGACATGATGAAAATCATTTTACAAAGTATGTCTGTTCATGAAATGAGATGGCACACTGCAATCGGAATGAAAGATGCAAGTTTAACAGGCGTTATGACAGGAGTAGCGTGGACTGTAAAAGGAATGACTGTCGGTACTATCGACCACGTAAGCGATTTAAAATGTATACCGGACATATCGATCGTTCCACATTTTCAACAGTCAGTCATTCAGTCTGAGATAAATTGCATGATTTCCATAAAGCTAGGGAACGCTATATACAGGGCTTTCCAACTCATGCAAAAACTCTCTTCACAAAAGAAATATATACATGATGTCTAACAAGGATTCATCTGAACAGAGGAGGAGGATTATTATGGATGAACATCCGATTGAGGGTTTGATGACAACAGCATTGGAAAATTTAAAAGAAATGGTTGAAGTGAATACGATTATTGGTGATCCAGTTGAATCTCCCGATGGAAGTATCATTATTCCCGTATCAAAGGTTGGCTTCGGTTTTGCTGCAGGTGGAAGTGAATTTTCTCCAACTCAATTAGACGACTCAACTGAGATGATGCCTTTCGGTGGTGGCAGTGGCGGTGGTGTATCAATTGCACCTGTTGCTTTTTTAGTTATCCATCCAACAGGGATAAAAATGATTCACTTAGATGAACAGACACATATCTATGAGAAAATGCTCAACCTCGCACCGAAAGCGGTCGACACAATTCAACAAATTTTGAACGAATCGCAAAAAAATAAAAAACAGCAAAAACAACGAACCAATCATTCATCAAAGCAAGATGACCCCATTAATTTTGACATATAATAAAAAATAATAAGATGATCGTTCGTTTTAAATAGCATGAAAAGGTAAGGGTGAAGATTTCTCCTTCATTTTCCTGTTCCATCCGTGTAGAAAATTTCTCTCGGATGGGATTTTAATTTCCACGCTTAATCGTTGGACATGTGGCGATAAGTTATTCATAATATTATATACAGGATGATTCATCGTTATAAGTGAAAAACATATCAATAGAAGAGTTATTCTCTCTCCATCGCATTTACTGGGGGAGATTTTTACTGTTTATAGCTTTATTCATTAGCCTTAGGAACGATTGGAAAGGGGAAATATGGCATGGGAGATTCAATGATAGAAACATTGTTTACGTGGTTCGATGATACAACTACAAAAATACAACAATATCGTAATGAACCTTATTTAGATAGCTTGACAACGACGATGGAAATGTTATTTTATGAAGAAGTAATCGATCCTAATATAGATGGAACATTGACACAAACGTTAGAGAAATCTTTACAAATGATTCAGTCAGAGACGTATACAACAGATCAGCTCCGAAAAGCAATCCAATTAGCCATTTTAAAGGGGATGAAGGATTCCACACAACAACACCACTTGATGACACCTGAAGCAATTGCTTTACTGATCGGCTATATCGTCGTAAAACTAACAGAACAGATGGAAAACATTCGTATATTTGACCCGGTGAGTGGTACGGCTAACTTACTAACAGCTGTCATGCGACAATTACAAGATGAGAAAAAGGTGAAAGCATATGCCAATGAGATTGATCCGACGTTACTAAAATTGGCTGTACAATATGCTAATTTGCAGAAGATGGAAATTGAATTTTTCCACCAAGATAGTTTACGACCTTTTTTACTCGATCCCGTTGATATCGTCATCGCAGATTTACCTGTCGGTTACTACCCAGATGATGAACGAGCGGAGCATTTTCAATTAAAAGCAGATCAAGGACTTTCATATAGTCATCATTTGATAATCGAGCAGAGTATAAAATACATAAAAAGTGGTGGCTATTTGTTATGTCTCATTCCAAACTTTTTATTTAATAGTGAGCAATCCGAGCAGTTGCACACATATCTCCAAGAAAATGCACATATTGTCGGTCTATTACAATTGCCTAAAAGTGCTTTTCAAGACGAGTTACATGCTAAAAGTATTTTCATTTTGCAAAAGAAAGGTGAGCAGACAACTCCATATAAGCAACCATTACTCGTCCAATTACCATCTCTAAATAACGCTAGAGCGATGGAAGATATTTTAGGAAAAATGAACCAATGGTTTAAAACGAATTTGTAACAGTAGGTGAATAAAAGTTTGACTGAATGAATGAATCGATAGGGGGAGATTGTAATGTCGCTTCATGAACATCGGCACAATAAACAACCAATCAATTGCATGGTCCTTACAATTAGTGATACGCGGACTAAAATGACAGATAAAAGCGGGGATTTGATGGCCCAGCTGTTAACGGAGGCTGGTCATCTCGTTACTATGAAAAAAGTTATTCCTGATGAACAAGATGTCATTTATAAAACGATTGATGAAGGCTGTCAAAATAGGTTGATTGATGTCATTTTAACAAACGGGGGTACGGGCATTTCCAATCGTGATGTTACGTATGAGACCGTCGAGCAGATGCTTGATAAACAGCTAATCGGTTTTGGAGAAATTTTTAGAATGCTAAGTTATACGGAAGATATCGGTTCGGCAGCAATGATGTCTCGAGCAATTGCCGGGATTAGAAATCATACGGCCATTTTTACGACTCCGGGCTCATCGGGGGCGGTAAAGCTTGCGATGAATCGATTAATTATACCTGAACTTACTCATGTCGTAAATGAGATTTACAAAGATTTGTAAACAATGTCATAACAAAAAGGGAAAACAGCTGTTAAGAAGCCATTTTCCCTTTTTAAGGGAGTGATGTAGACGTATTTTAGCGGACAATTAAGACATCACACGTTGCATGTCGAGCAATTCCTTCTGACACACTACCCATCAAGAAGCGTTCGACAGCATTCATTCCAGTTGCTCCACAAACGATTAAGTCAGCTTCAAATGTTTGAGCAATTTCTTTCGGGATTTTTACTTTCGGTGATCCATATTCGACACACCGTACAATATTTTCAACTCCAGCAGACTTCGCTTGTTCAGCATAACGATCGACAATTTCTTTCGCATGATTTTCCGCATGTTCAATAAGGGTTCGCTCATAAGCTTCTGCGAGTGCGTATGTGCGTGTATCAATGACGTGGGCAACTACAAGTCTTGATTTATTTCGCTTCGCAATATTCACAGATTTCTTAAATGCTTTCTCCGAAACTTCAGATCCATCAACGGCGATAATGACATTGTTGTAATCCATATTATCCATAAATTTTATCCCCTTTCATCATCCCTTATGTTTAGTATACAATAGATTACCCATCAATTGTCCAAAGAAGAGAATGCTTTGTGACAAAATATTGTACAATCGTAAAAAAAAGTCAATGTTTCGGTGATGAAACAAACGTATTTACGTATCTAGAGAAAAAAACGATACGTTACGAAAAACTTCATGAACGAAACTTGTTCAAAATGATCCCCTCTGTTACAAACAAAAATATTTAAAAAAGTGTTCTATATGTATTCATGTTATAATAGAATAAACAATGCTTTTTCAGCTTGTTTTTGATACAATACGAGTACTTTCAGAATATAAAATCACTTGAAAGAAGGTAGATGACATGAAGATTGGAGTGCCAAAGGAAATAATTAACAATGAGAACCGGGTGGCTATGACTCCGTCGGGCGTTTTATCGTTAAAAGAAGGAGGGCATGAACTATATATTGAAACCGGTGCAGGAATTGGTTCTGGTTTTTCAGACCAACAATATAGAGAGGCAGGAGCACAGATCGTAAGCACTGCAGAAGAAGCGTGGACGAAAGATATGGTTATGAAAGTGAAAGAGCCATTACCTGAAGAATATAAATATTTGCGGGAAGGGCTCATTTTGTTTACATACTTGCATTTAGCAGCAGAGCCAGAATTGACAAAGGTTTTACTAGAGAAAAAGATTGTTAGCATTGCTTATGAAACGGTTCAACTAGACAATGGTTCACTTCCATTGTTAACGCCGATGAGCGAAGTTGCCGGAAGAATGGCTGCACAAATCGGTGCTCAATTTTTAGAGAAACCATACGGTGGAAAGGGTATTTTACTCGCAGGCATTCCAGGCGTCCAACGTGCTAAAGTAACTGTAATTGGTGGTGGCGTTGTTGGAATGAATGCCGCGAAAGTAGCTGTTGGCTTAGGTGCGGATGTAACGATTATAGATTTAAATCCTGACCGGTTGCGTGAACTCGATGATATTTTTGGCTCCTCCTTAAAGACTGTAATGTCGAATCCTTTTAATATTGCTCAGGCGATTACCGAATCAGATCTCGTAATCGGTGCTGTTCTCATACCTGGTTCAAAAGCCCCGAAACTAGTAACGGAAGAGATGGTAAAAGCGATGGCACAAGGATCCGTTATCGTTGATGTTGCGATTGATCAAGGGGGAATCTTTGAAACGAGTGATCGAATTTCAACACATGATAATCCTACGTATAAGAAGCATGGTGTTTTACACTATTCTGTTGCAAATATGCCTGGTGCAGTACCACGGACATCGACGATCGGCCTGACGAACGTAACGATTCCATACGCGTTGCAAATTGCAAATAAAGGATATAAAGGTGCTAGTCTTCAAAACAGAGCATTGTTAAAAGGGATCAATACGATGGAAGGGCATGTGACGAATAAAGGAGTAGCTGATTCGCTCGGGTTGTCATATAAGGATCCAACTTCTTTGTCGAACAATTAATGGTTAAGAGGACGATTCGTAAGAGTAGCAGATAGAAACATCCGCTTTCATTTCTTACAAAGGAAAGATAAAAAAGAGGTCAACTCCAGCTTATTTAAAAGTTGGAACTGGCCTCTTTTTTGATTGAAATCATTAATTCATTATACGTTGACAGGGGCTTTTCGAGTCGTTTTTACGAAAGCTTTTACTTCTGTCATATAATCATCAAACTGATCGATATTCATCTGTTGTGCTGAATCGGATAAAGCGACGGCAGGATCTGGATGAACTTCGGCCATAATTGCGTCCGCGCCGATAGCAATCGCCGCTTTCGTAGCTGGCAGCAGAAGATCTTTGCGACCAGTTGAGTGCGTAACGTCAACAGTTACTGGCAAGTGCGTTTCTTTCTTTAAGATAGGAACAGCAGAAATATCAAGTGTATTTCTCGTTGCTTTTTCATATGTTCGAATACCTCTTTCGCAGAGGATGATTTGGTTATTTCCTTGGGCATGAATGTATTCTGCAGCATACATGAACTCTTCAATAGTTGCTGACATACCGCGCTTTAATAACACGGGTTTATCAACAGAACCAGCGACTTTCAAAAGCTCGAAGTTTTGCATGTTTCGTGCACCAATTTGGATAATATCAACATAGTCTAAAGCAGCTTCCATATCGTATGGATTTAAGATTTCACTAACAACACCTAAGCCTTCTTCGTCTGCTACTTGCTTTAAAATTTTTAATCCGTCCATTCCTAACCCTTGGAAATCGTATGGAGATGTTCTCGGTTTGAAAGCACCTCCACGAAGAAGTTTTAAGCCTTGTTTTTTAATCGCTTGCCCAACAGCTTTCACTTGCTCATAGCTTTCAACAGCACATGGACCCATGAAGAAATGTACATGCCCGTCTCCGATATGTTCATCGCAAACGGATACAATCGTATCGGTTGGTTTTTTCTTCCTTGACACGAGAAGTGCTTTTCGGTTATCATCCTCTTGTAGCCCTAAGCTAGCTTTGAAAATTTGTTTAAATAGATGTTGCACCGTAGACGTCGTGAAAGGACCTTTGTTATGTTTAGCTATTAAATCAAGCAGTCTTCGCTCTTGGACTGGATCGAAACGTTTCACCCCTTGCATTTCTTTTAACTTGCCGATTTGTTGGGCAATTTCCCCTCGTTCGTTTAAAAGTTTTAAGAGTTCTAACGTTTTTTCTTCAATTTGTGAACGCAACACTTTTAATTCCGACAATGATAGCCCTCCTTTTAGTATTTGTAACCATCTTGTAACGATATTGAGATTCTCTCAACCTTACTTTAAGGATGTAAAGGTTGGTGTAAAGTAGGAAAAATTGATTGATAATTCATTACACTAAAGGGTAAAGTGAAGAATGTCAAGTGAAAAAGATTAATTTGTTTACAAATGAGCATAAGACCTATAATGATGTGTATAGATGAACAGTATGGGTGAAGGAGCTTGAAGATTCTCCCCCTTTACAAATGTAAACAACTATGGTATAAATATAAACTAAATCATTTGATCAGCGATGAGAGGATTTAGTAGCGTTCATTTCCCTGTTGACTAGAGAGCTGATGGTCGGTGTAAATCAGCACATATTTGAACTGTGAATTACTTCCTTGAGCTTCTTTTTTGAACAGGCGTGCGTTGTTTAAATAAGTAAAAAAAGACGGAGCAGCCGTTATCTGTGAGAAGTGGTGGATGGGTGATTTCTGTCCACAACTTAGGGTGGTACCGCGATTGATTATCGTCCCTGCTAGAGCAGGGGCTTTTTTTATTGGAACGTTTTATGCTGAAATGCGTCCATCTAATCGTGACGTGAAGTGCTTCATATGCTATATGAACTGTACGTGTACAATGAGTTGTTTGTAGGAATAAACAGGATGTTTACAACGAATAAGGTGGGATGAAAATGAAAGTAAAAAGTCAATTATCAACGTTAACAGCATACTCTCCTGGTCTAACATCTGAACAGGTAAAACGTAAATACGGGTTAACAGAAATCGTTAAACTGGCATCGAATGAAAATCCATATGGCAGTTCGCCACTCGTCCGTCAAGCGATTGCGGATATCGATCATTTTGCAATTTATCCAGAAGGGCGTGCACTCCATATTCGGCGTGCCGTAGCAGATCACCTCGGAGTCGATGAGAATCAACTTATTTTTTCAAGCGGGTTAGATGAGCTTATTCAAATGATTAGTCGAGCACTACTTGAGAAAGGAACAAATATTGTCACTGCAGCACAAACATTTCCACAGTATCGTCATCATGCTGTCATTGAGGATGCACAGATTCGTGAAGTTCCGTTAAAAAATGGCGTTTATGATTTAGATACGATGGCAAAACAAATCGATGCTGAGACGAAAATCGTTTGGATCTGTAACCCAAACAATCCAACAGGGACGTACGTAAACAGTACGGAAGTAGAAAAATTTTTACAATCTGTTCCGTCACATGTCCTCGTTGTCATGGACGAAGCCTATTACGAGTATGTTACGGCAGCTGATTATCCGGAAACGATTCCACTTTTGAATAAATACAATAATCTATTCGTACTACGCACATTTTCTAAAGCTTATGGTCTTGCTTCATTACGGATCGGTTATGGTGTCGGTGCAACGTCATTCATTAAACAATTAGAAGTAGTTAGACTTCCGTTCAACACTTCGACACTAGCCCAAACAGCTGCACTCGCAGCGTTAGAGGATCAACAATTTGTTGAAAAAAGTGTTAAGAAAAATGCGATGGAGCGACAAAAATATATTGATTTTTGTACTCGTCATAAACTTTCTTATTATCCGTCACAAGGGAATTTTATTTTTATCAATATTCCAAGTAAAGACCCGATGAAAGTTTCTCAATATTTACTAGAAAATGGCTTAATTGTTCGTCCATTTTCAAACGGCATACGGATTACAGTCGGAACAAAAGATGAAAATAATAAACTCCGTAACGTATTAAAAAATAAAGTTCTCATATCAACTTAGAACATAGGAAGGAACATATCGTATGAAGAGACGCGTATTGTTAATCGGTATAGGGTTAATTGGCGGATCTGTTACTCTTGCTCTCAAGGAGGAACATGATGTACACGTAAGTGGTTACGATGTAAACATAGAAAATGCTCAGTTGGCACAAAGAATGAATGTCATCGATGACGTTGTCGTATCCATTCGTAAGGAAGCTCCACGAGCTGATTTGATTGTACTCGCTTGTCCAGTTACGCAAGTGGAAGATTACTTAGAAAAACTAGCTAAACTACCTTTAAAACGTGGAGCATTAATTACAGACGTCGGCAGTACAAAGGGAGAAATCGTTAGAAAAGCAAAAGTGTTACACGACAAAGGTGTGACATTTATTGGAGGCCATCCGATGGCTGGCTCGCATAAAACGGGAGTAGGAAGTGCAAAAGCTCATCTATTTGAAAATGCTTTTTATATTTTAACGCCTACACGGGAGGCGAATCCTGAGCGTGTTTTGGAGCTCAAAGACTGGTTGCGAGGAACGAAAGCAAAGTTTATAACGATGGGAGCTGATGAGCATGATCGTTTGACAGGGGTTATCAGTCACTTTCCTCATTTAGTGGCAACAAGTCTTGTTAGACAAGTGAAAAATCATGCTCTTAAAGATCCGCGAATAGGTTTTTTGGCAGCTGGTGGATTTCGCGATATAACACGAATTGCTTCAAGTAGTCCGAACATGTGGAGTGACATTTTCAAAAAAAACCGTTCAAATTTAGTCGACTTAATTGACGAATGGATGGAAGAAATGAAGATCGTTAAACGACTCATCATGTCTGGAGAAAGTGAGGAACTTTATAATTACTTCTCTGGTGCGAAAACATTTCGCGATTCGCTTCCTGTTCGAGCGAAAGGCGCTATCAAAGCTTTTTATGATTTGTATGTAGATGTTTTAGACCGACCGGGTGTCATTTCACATGTAACGACGATTTTAGCTGAAGAACAGATTAGCATTACGAACATCCGCATCATTGAAGCGAGAGAAGACGTATTTGGCGTATTACGTTTAAGCTTTCAATCAGAAAAGGATCGAAAAAAGGCGAGAGAATGTTTAGAAAAGGAACAATTTGAAACCTTTATTCCGATGTAATGTGCATGATAGCTGTCCACATAAAAGATTAACATGATGAACATGATTTATCTTCCCTGAAAGGTAATGATTTGTCCGTGAACGTAGTAACCGTTATCCATATGGGGTACGATAAATGTAAATCGGGTATATAGTCTCCTTGAAACTGTGTTAGGACATTATTCGTATAAGAGTAAAGTCATTCGTGGGGACATACATCCTAAAGAGGGAGGAATGTTTAATCATGTTTGCATTTTTCAAGCGGATGAAAACAATTGTTAGCTCTGAGATCAATGCGATGTTAGACCGAGCAGAAGATCCGGTGAATATGCTCGAACAATTTATGCGTGAAATGGACGTTGATTTTCAAGAGGTGGAGGCTGCTGTTGCCAAGCAAATCGCAAATGAAAAAATGTTAAAACGTAAAGCGAATGATGCCGAGATGATGGTCGAAAAACGACAAAAGCAAGCAGAAAAGGCTGTTGCATTGGGGGAAGAACCGTTAGCCTGTCGGGCGATTTCTGATAAAAAACAATATGAAAGTCAAGTAGCCCAATTAAAGGAAGCTTTGGAACGTGCACGAAAAGATTCCGAATCATTGAAACGTAAACTTTCTGAAATGAAAAAAGAATATAATCAAATGAAGCTGAAAAAAGATACGTTAAAAGCCCGAGCTGAAGTTGCCCAAGTGAAAACAAAATTAAATCGAACGATGTCATCGCTCGGAGGAGAAAGTTATAAGCGTCGTTTTGAACGAATGGAAGAAAAAGTGTTAGCGTATGAAGCAGAAGCGGAAACGAGTGAAGAATTTCCTTACATTATACCCTCGATGATGATTTGAAGAAACTTGAACATTCACAGATTGATATGGAATTGGAGCAAATAAAAAACAATTTAGAAAAATAATGTGAAAGCATTTCAATGGTTAAAAAAATGAGGAAAATGAAGGATTTTACAATCATTTTGTCGAATATATATGTGCAACTAATTTTAAAGGAGAGATTGATTGTGAAGATATCGTATCATGGACATTCAGTAGTGAAGGTACAAACAGATCAACATACAATCTTAATCGACCCATTTATTACAGGGAATGAATTATGCGATCTTGATCCAAATACAGTTGAAGCAGATGTCATTTTACTTACACATGGTCACAACGATCACGTCGGTGATACCGAACAGATTGCTAAACGGAATGGCTCACTTGTCGTAGCTCTCAATGAATTAGCTGTCTATTTAGGTAACAAAGGATTAAAAACTCACCCGATGAATATCGGTGGAGCATATGATTTCGATTTTGGGCGCGTTAAATTTACGCATGCATTTCATGGTTCATCCTTTCAAGAAGAAGATGGAACATTTATTTATACAGGAATGCCTGGGGGAATCTTATTAACGATTGAAGGAAAAACAATTTATCATGTCGGTGATACGAGTCTATTTTCGGATTTAAAAATGATTGGTGAGATGAACGATATTGATATAGCGTTTATCCCGATTGGTGATAACTTTACGATGGGACCTAAAGATGCACTCATTGCAGCCGATTGGATTAATGCTGAAACAGTTGTTCCTGTACATTACAACACATTTCCAGTCATCAAGCAAGATCCTGAAGCGTTTGCTAAAAAAGTTAGAACCGGTAAAGGTTTAGCGATGAATGTTGGCGATGAAATCAATCTATAAACACTAACACATTTACCTATCAAAACGTGAGCCCCGCCGCTCACGTTTTCCTCCCTAATCCAACAATTGTTGTAACGTTCTTATTCCCTCATCGAACGTTTTAACAGCTCTCCGTTGTCAATAAATCTAAAAGCGTTTTCCTTTTGAGTATGATGCATTCTTAAAGGAGCCATAAATAAATGACTATTTATTTAATGACGTTATTTTTTGTAATCGGCCTCGTGTTTGGCTCATTCTTTAATGTCATCGGCTTGCGTTTACCGAAAAACAAATCTTTCTTCTGTGGACGCTCCTGTTGTTTTTCTTGTGAGCGGACATTATTATGGTATGAACTTATTCCACTCATTTCATTTCTAATCCAAGGCGGTAGATGCCGTCGATGTTATGAAAAGATATCGTATATTTATCCGTTTAGTGAGCTCATGACGGGGTGTTTGTTTCTGATGAGCTACGTCGTCATTGGAATGGAAGCGGAGTTGTTTATAGCGATCCTCTTTGTTTCTATGTCAATGATTATCTTCGTTTCGGATCTACATTATATGCTCATACCGAATAAAATATTGTTGTTTTTTTTGCCACTATTTATTATCGTTCGCCTCGTATATCCGCTGACGCCATGGTGGACAACAATAATCGGAGCGTTGATCGGTTTCGTATTGGTCGCCGTCATTATTCTTGCGAGCCGCGGCGGTATGGGAGCAGGCGATATGAAATTATTAGCAATTTTAGGGATTGTTTTAGGGGTGGAAAAAGTATTGCTCACATTTTTATTAGCTTGTTTCGGAGGAGCGCTGATCGGCATAATCTTATTAGGTTTTGGACAAATTAAACAGAGACAACCGATCCCTTTTGCACCATTTATTTTGTTAGCATCTATGATTGCCTACTTTTATGGAGACTGGATTATTCCTTGGTATCTTTCATTTTTCGGATTCATTGACTTATCTTTTTACAGCTCGATTGGAAAATAGCATTCTTTGAACGTTTGGAATCTCCTCTTTCAAAAGGTTCGTTCTGAAAAATAAATTATTTCATATGCTTAAGCATAAGGTGCTTAAAATGGAGCGAAATGAGGGGGTGTTCGGCTTGCGCCAGTACGCGCTATTACGATTGCTTTTAGCAGCATTTTTTCTTTATTTCGCATGGCCATATATTCCGTTGGCTACTTCTTCATTAGAGACAGTTTTTTGGGGGGTATGGCTTCTTTTTTTCTTGCTTGTCGTAGGGGCAAACTTAGCCACTCTATTACAAATAGTATCCCCCCCTGTTATGGAACAGGAACAAATAAGAAGACGCGAATATTGAGCTTATAGGTAATCAACTGTATAATAATTAAGAAGTTAATACTAGTACAGTTGAAAGACGGTGGATGAAAATGGTAACAAAGCACGAACAAATATTACATCATATATCTACACTAGAAGTCGGAACAAAAATTTCCGTTCGCCAAATAGCGAAAACAATGGATGTGAGTGAAGGAACAGCTTACCGAGCGATTAAAGAAGCGGAAAATCAAGGGTTAGTCAGTACGATTGAGCGGGTAGGAACAATTCGGATTGAACAGAAAAAGAAAGAAAACTTCGAGCGATTGACATATGCAGAAATAGTTAATGTTGTAGATGGACAAGTCCTTGGTGGGAGAGAAGGTCTTCATAAAACGCTCAGTAAATTCGTTATCGGTGCGATGAAACTAGACGCCATGATGCGCTATACAGAACCCGATTCTCTCTTGATTGTAGGAAACAGAGTGAAAGCTCATGAGTTAGCATTGAACGAAGGAGCATCTGTATTAATTACGGGAGGATTTGATACCGAAGATCACATTAAACAGTTAGCAGATAAAATGCAATTGCCAATCATATCGACGAGTTACGACACCTTTACAGTTGCAGCGATGATCAATCGGGCGATTTATGACCAGCTCATTAAAAAAGAAATTGTGTTAGTTGAAGATATTGCTATTCCCTCTCAAGACGTCCATTATTTGCATCCGAAAGATTCGATTGAACGTTGGTATGAACTTGAAGAACGTTCAAAGCATACAAGATTTCCCGTATTATCGAAAAATCATGACGTTATCGGTATGGTAACATCGAGGGATATTTTGGAAAAAGATCCCCGCTTGACGATCGATAAAATTATGACGCGAAATCCGTTAGTTGTTCATGGAAAAACATCGTTAGCTTATGCGGCACATATGATGGTATGGGAAGGGATTGATCTCGTTCCAGTAGTGAATGAGGCGAATAAATTTGAAGGAATTATTTCTCGACAAGATGTCTTGAAAGCTTTGCAACAAATACAACGTCATCCACAAGTTGTAAATACAATTGACGATATCGTCTCAAGCAACATGGAGACGATTGATGGAGAAGAAACGACTTATGCAACTGAAGTTCTTCCACAAATGACGAATCAGTTAGGTTCATTGTCAAATGGAGTTTTTACAGCGATCATTACAGAAGCAAGTAGTCGTCTCTTGCAACATCTTAAAAAAGGCGATCTTGTTGTTGAAAATATTACCGTTTATTTTATTGAACCAGTCCCTATTGAAAGCCAACTCATTATTAAGCCACGTCTATTGGAAGCTGGGCGAATTTATGCGAAAATAGATGTAGAAGTGTTCACGAAAAAGAAATTAGTAGGAAAAGGATTGTTAATGGCCCAAGTCATGGATCGATAAAAGTCACAGTTTACTTGACGGTCCATTGAGGCGACGCCATTCTTTTTGGTAATGTTTCGCTTCCTTAAATCCATCATACATTTGTAACCCACCGAGAATTACAAAAATGATGCCGACGAATAGGGAAAACTTTGTTTCATAAAATATGTATTGATTAATCCCAAAGAAGAGGACAAAGCTACCGAGGAAAGTGCGCGCTCGCCCGTTGAAATATGCTTGTGTCAATTGATCCTTCGTTCGGAGGATAGCTACTTTATAATAGATATAGAGAACAATTGATATGACGATAATAATCGGAAAAATAATAATCATTTACTCTACTCCTATAGTCATTTTTGTAGTAAACTTACTCGTATATTGTATCTCTTATAGATGAATTTTTCCAGAAAGATAAGTTGTGAATGATATTCAATGAAAATAAACAAGCTATGTAAGCAAAGGGAGTATAATTTATGAAACTAGATCAAATTATTCAAGCGATTAAACAATACGATACGATTATTATTCATCGGCATGTCCGCCCAGACCCAGATGCCCTCGGGTCACAAGCTGGATTAAAAGAGGTTATACAACAATCGTTTCCGAATAAAAAAGTGTGGATCGTTGGAAAAGAAGACCCAGCTTACACATTTTTAGTTCGGATGGATGAGATTGATGAATCCGTTTATGAGGAAGCCTTAGTCATCGTCTGTGACACCGCAAATACGGATCGGATTGATGATAAGCGCTATACATCGGGTGATCAACTCATTAAAATAGATCATCATCCGAATGTTGATGAATACGGAGATATTCAATGGGTCGATACAACAGCAAGTTCTACTTCCGAAATGATTTATGAACTTTATCTGCACGGTAAAGAAGAAGGATTGCAGATGAATTCAGAAGCTGCCAGACTTTTATACGCAGGTATCGTCGGAGATACGGGAAGATTTTTGTTTCCGAGTACGACACAAAAAACGTTCCAATATGCAACTGATCTCGTTGACTATCACTTTGATCGGCCGCAGTTGTATGCACATTTATATAGCATTAAAGAGAATGTTGCCAGGTTGAGAGGCTATATTTTAAAAAACTTCAACCTTACATCGACAGGGGTTAGTTCTGTTAAGTTGACGAAAGAAATATTACAAACATACGGTGTCGATCCACTCGAAACCGGTCAAATTGTCGGTGTATTTGGAGATATTATCGGTGTGAAGGCATGGGCGATCTTTGTTGAAGAAGAAGAAGCGATTCGCGTAAGAATTCGTTCAAAAGGCCCGGTCATTAATACAATTGCTGCAAAATATGGCGGTGGGGGCCACCCCCTTGCTGCAGGAGCATCGATTACAAGTTGGAAAGCAGCCGATGACTTAGTTCATGATCTGGAAAAAGTATGTGCAAACAATCTTTCCTCAGATGAATAAAAAGATGAAAAACGTGCTATGTTTTCTTAGCACGTTTTTTTATAAAAAAATATTTGTGAACAATTGCCGAATGATAGATTAGAAAGAGCGATTGAATACGTGGTGCAGATCATCATTCATCAAGCCCCAAGTTTTACGTGGGCAGTAATTTTTAATTGCTGTGAAATGATTAGTTTTTTTATATGTAATCGATATGAAAAATCATCAATGTTATATGTTTTGTTCTCAAGCGTAGAAATTAACAATCGATCACTTTTACTGATGACTGCAACATCTTGTCCAATCAGATGGCCAATATCATCCTTTATTAATTCTTCTAATTGATGAACAATTAAAGGATCGAGTCGCAATTCTTTCGCATGGATCAATTCAGTTTCTATCGAATTAATAGTGACTCGTTTTTTTGATTGTTCATCTAAATCTTCATTATCTTTTAAAAGGGCTTCATTATGCTTTTTCAGATCGGACAGTTCCACTTGTAAATCTAAGTTTTCTTCTATCATCTGTTCGTACATTTTTCCATACATAAACATAAATAGACAATAGGCAATCACCGCACCAAAAAAGGCACCGATCATTAAACGTTGCCAACTCTTTTTTTTATAGTACGGTGGCACATGCATTATGAAACACCTTCCTGAATCATCCATTCAATTAAAATGATTGCTGTTTTTACTCCACCCATTGCCGAAAGGATCAATAACAATTGTTTGACGAGATCGACGGTGGATCCGTCTAGAAAACCCCTTTCTAAACTAGCAATTGCATCAAATGTTCCCCCAATAGCTGCTACGATCGCCCAAATGCGCAACCCTTTAGCAATTCGCCCCATTGCGGTTAAGGGGGCTTCTCCTGTTACAAATGAACCGATGCTTCCGATTAACGCACCTCCGATAACTACACCGAATGCGATAAAGTAACAATGGATAAAAGAAGTGAAAAATCGTTCGTGCATATGCATACACTTCCCCATGAGCTGTACTTTTATCATTATATGTGCCGATGGACAACATATGATTAACAAGATAGTGTTTCATGCATAGAAATGTTTCATTCGATATAATAGATGCAGACTATTTAAAGGTGGGGTCGTATGTCATTCACACATTTACAAGTCAGAAGTGGATATAGCTTGATGGATAGTACGATCACAATTGAAAAATTAGTTAAAAAAGCTTTCGAACTAGGCTTTGAAGCAATTGCTTTAACGGATGAAAATGTTTTATATGGAGTCATTCCATTTTATAAAATGTGCAAACGATATGGCATAAAGCCGATTATCGGACTGAGCATTCACGTCATCGATGAAGAGCAAACGACCGAGCAAGTCATTCTTTTAGCTAAAAATAATAAAGGCTATCAACAGTTAATCAAGATAAGCAGTCACATTAACTTACATGAGCAATTATCGCTAGCAAAAACGGATTTAAGACAATATACGAAAGATCTTATTTGTATTTTACCCGTTCATACAAGCAAGCTTAAACAGCAATTTCATGAGGCATCTTATGAACAAATTCATGACCATGTAAAACAGTGGGAAGAGATGTTCGCACGAGGCGATTTTTATTTAGGAATAGCCGATCATGGACTGCAAAGTGAACGAACACTACATAAACCTGTTCAAGCTTTTCAAGAAACGTACCGAATACCTGTCGTTGCTATTCATGATGTGCGCTATCTCAATGCAGGCGATGACCTAGCTTATGATTGTTTACAGGCGATGAAAGACGGAAAAAAATGTTCTCCACAAAAAATGGACCCAACTCGTAAGCAACGTCATTTACGAACAGAGATAGAAATGGAACGGATATTTGGCGCGGTTTGGCCAGAAGTGTTACAGGAAACGGAAAGAGTCGCAGCAAAGTGTCACGTTTCATTGGATTTTACAAAACGGAAACTACCTACATATCCCGTTCCAAAAGATATGACCGCTCACGAGTATTTAGAAAAACTTTGCTGGCGTCAAGTAAAAGCAACATATAAAACCGTTACTGAGGAAATTACGAAGCGACTGGCCTATGAACTCGAAATCATTCAAACGATGGGCTTTAGTGATTACTTTTTAATCGTTTGGGACTTTGTAAAGTATGCAAAAGAGAATAACATATTAGTTGGGCCTGGGAGAGGTTCTTCAGCAGGTTCCGTCGTTGCCTATGTGCTTAATATCACGGAAGTAGACCCGATAAAGCACGATTTATTATTTGAACGATTTCTAAATCCAGAGCGGATTACGATGCCTGATATCGATATCGATTTTTCGGACCACCGCCGAGATGAAGTGATCGAATACGTTCGTCAGAAATATGGAAGTGAGCATGTTGCTCAAATCATAACATTTGGTACTTTTGCGGCTCGGTCAGTCGTACGAGAGATGATCAAAACATGTAATGTGGACGAGCGAGATGCTGCTTTTATTTTACGGCATATTCCTGTGCAATCGGGGCAAACGTTAAGAGAAATAGTAGCAACGGAAAAAGAATTAAAGGAATATATGAACCAATCTAAAACGTTACAGTTGTTTTTTTCGATAGCTGTTACATTGGAAGGATTACCAAGGCATATATCGACCCACGCAGCTGGAGTTATTATTAGTGAACAACCGCTCATCCAACATGTTCCGCTTACGATTGGAGCAAATGGGATGCGATTAACCCAATATTCAATGGATGAGTTAGAAGCATTAGGACTTTTGAAAATCGATTTTCTCGGATTGCGCAATCTAACTTTATTAGAGCGAATCGTACATTCCATTCGCTTAGGAGAGAACAAACAGATTACATTAAAAAAAATTCCTCATCATGATGATCAAACGTTTCAATTGTTGCAACGAGGAAAGACGAATGGAATTTTTCAATTGGAATCAAACGGTATGAAACGAGTGCTCGCTCGCCTAAAGCCAACCGCTTTTGAAGATATTGTTGCTGTTAATGCTCTCTATCGCCCGGGTCCGATGGAGTTTATTCAAGTGTATATTGATCGCAAGCATAAGCGTCAACGTGTCGATTATCCTCATTCGGATTTAGAGCCGATTTTAAAATCGACATACGGTGTGCTTATTTACCAAGAACAGATCATGCAAATTGCTCACAAAATTGCGGGCTATTCATTAGGCCAAGCGGATTTGTTGAGAAGAGCGATTAGCAAAAAGAACGAACGGATGATTACGAAACAGAGAGAAAAATTTATTCAAGGGTGCCTTACACACGGATATGATCAACAAGTTGCCGAAGAACTATTTCACTGGATTATGAAGTTTTCCAATTATGGCTTCCCTAAAAGCCATGCGGTCGCTTATAGTAAAATATCGTATCAATTAGCGTATTTAAAGACACATTATCCGAAATATTTTTTTGCAGAATTACTAAGTTCGGTTTTAAATCAACAAAAAAAATCACGCACATATATTAAGGAACTGAAGGAATTAAACGTCACCATCGCCCCACCATCCATTAATAAAAGTATTGGAAAATATACAGTCGAACAACAAGGTATCCGGATGGGTTTATTAGCTATTAAGGGCATCGGTAACCAAGTTGTGAAGGAAATTGTAAAGGCAAGGAAACAAGGCCCATTTAAACACTTGTTTGACTTTTGTTTACGCGTACCACTAAAAGTTGTTAATCGAAAGGTTATTGAACAACTGATCTTAGCAGGAGCGTTTGATGAAACGTATTCCAATCGTGCGAGTTTACTTGCCTCATTGGATCAAGCAATTGAACGTGGAGAGTTGTTCAAGGAATTTGTCGGTCAAGCAAGTTTGTTTCAAGATGAACTTACTTTACAAATGTCTTATGTGGATATTGAAGACTTTAGTCAAGTAAAAAAACTAGCCGATGAAAAAGAATTGCTCGGGACATATATTTCGAGTCATCCGTTGCAACAATACCGTAAACAATTACGGAAACAAGGATTTGTAACCATTCAAAACATTCAGAAGCTAAAGGAACGAATGAAAATAAAAAGTACAGCGATTATCCAAGCGGTGAAACCGATTCGAACGAAACGTGGAGACCGGATGGCTTTCGTAACTCTTAGTGATGAAACGAATGAAATCGAGGCCGTTGTTTTCCCGGATTTGTTTCGAAAAATAAATCGATGGTTGCAAGAGGAGATGGTCGTTACGCTTCAAGGTCAAGTTGAGGATCGAAATGATCGCAAACAATTATTAGTAAGAGCAATGAAGCCGTTTGATGCGGAAAATTTTGCACCGACGGAGCACTTGTTTATTAAATTAACGAAACAATCGAGTGAGGAAGCGTTGGATTTTATTAAACAGTTAACTCGCGAATGCTCGGGGAAAATGCCAATTATCATCTATCACCCGCAAAGCAAGCGGGCATATCGACTTACGGATGATTATTTAATTCAACTTAATGAAGTGTGTTTACAAACGTTATATAACTATTTTGGAAGGAAAAATGTAGTTGTAAAATAATTGTTTATTCATTTCACTCTTTACACAAAATTGCCATTTGTTATAATGAAGGAGTCAATGTTTAGACTTCTTTACTAGAAAAATGAATAATCATTCACCTTTTTAACGTAATTTAAGCACTTGTAAAGCGTCTAAAATAACAGTAGTTTATAATACATTTTATACGGAAATAATTTTGGAATGTTAGGTATTTACAGATAATTATATTCATCTAAGAAGATTTCACCGCAATCATCATCGACTCAAAGCCTATCATTGCAAAAAAAGGAGTGATATAAACGTGAAACGTTTGCGAGATGAAGCCTTGCATATACATAAGGTTAATCAAGGGAAGCTTTCAACACACTCGAAAGTTTCTGTTCAAAACTCAAATGAATTGAGTTTAGCATACTCCCCAGGAGTTGCTGAACCATGTAAGGAAATCTATGATCGTAAAGAAACCGTTTATGATTATACGATGAAGGGGAACATGGTAGCTGTTGTAAGTGATGGTTCAGCTGTTTTAGGATTAGGAAATATTGGTCCTGAGGCATCTTTACCAGTTATGGAAGGAAAGTCAGTTCTTTTTAAAAGCTTTGCTGGAGTTGATTCATTCCCGATTTGTCTAAATACAAATGATGTCGAAAAAATTGTTGAAACTGTAAAATTAATTGAACCGGCATTTGGTGGTGTAAATTTGGAAGATATAGCATCTCCAAATTGTTTTATTATTGAGGAACGCTTAAAAAAGGAAATGAACATTCCAATTTTTCATGATGATCAACACGGTACAGCTATTGTTACAGTTGCTGGTTTAATGAATGCATTAAAATTAGTCGGAAAATCGTTTTCTAATATTAAAGTGGTCGCGAATGGTGCTGGTGCCGCGGGTATCGCGATTATTCGTTTATTGCACAGTTTAGGTGTTCGCAATATCATTATGTGCGATTCAAAGGGTGCCATTTATGAAGGGCGCCCTTACCGGATGAACGCCATTAAGGAACAAGTAGCAAAGATAACAAATTCGAATAAAGAAGAAGGTTCATTAGCTGATGTTCTCGTCGGTGCGGATGTGTTTATCGGTGTGTCTGTTGGGGGCGCATTAACAAAAGAGATGATTAAACAGATGAATGATGATCCCATTCTATTTGCTATGGCAAATCCGGAGCCAGAAATAATGCCAGATCTTGCGAAACAAAGTGGGGCACGGATCATTGGAACTGGACGATCAGACTTCCCGAATCAAGTAAATAACGTTTTAGCATTTCCAGGTATTTTTCGAGGCGCATTAGACGTCCGTGCAACAAGAATTAACGAAAAAATGAAAATTGCAGCGGCTGAAGCAATTGCCTCACTCATTACAGAAGATGAGTTACATGAAGATTATGTTATCCCCGCTCCATTTGATCCACGGGTTGCACCATCAGTTGCAGCAAGTGTAGCAAAAGCAGCGATGGAATCAGGTGTCGCACGTTTGCAAGTAGATCCAGAAGAAATCGCTCAAAAAACACGAGATTTGACACATATAAACGAGAAATGCCCTAATCGTTAAAAAACGATGACGATGTTTAGTCATCTGGATGAAATCAGAGAGGTTTGATCAGTTTATAACACCCAGTTTTTAAGGACCATGCAAGGCGTACACTATTTTTTTTAAGGATGGAGGTTAAATAACTTCATTTCGGGTGATGATGATTATGGAGATATGTTTTCTTCGTGAAATGACTCAACAAGTGAAGTTGTAACATATTCACCTGTTAAAGTCGCGGAACAATTGTCTAAGATAAGGGGGAACTACATGCTTAAAAATTTATTTGCGAATCGAAAAAGAAAGTATGCAACGATTCCCAATGAAGAGACGAAATTAGATATCCCTGAAGGAATCATGAAAAAATGTAACAATTGTTATAAAATTTACTATCGAAAAGAAATGAAAAAAAATTTAAATGTCTGTCCGAATTGTGGATTTCACCATATGTTAAACGCTTGGGAACGTATTGATAGTCTATTTGATGAAGATACGTTCGTTGAATGGGACGAACAATTAACATCTAATAATCCTCTCGATTTTCCAGATTATGAAGAGAAGTTAGCAAACGACCAACAAAAAACCGGTTTAAACGAAGGTGTCGTCACTGGGAAAGGATTTATTGCTGGGCAACCAACAAGTTTTGCTGTAATGGATGCACGTTTTCGTATGGGTAGTATGGGATCGGTTGTCGGAGAAAAAATTACTCGAGCGATTGAACGGGCAAAAGATGAATCCCTCCCGTTCATTATTTTTACAGCCTCTGGTGGGGCGCGGATGCAAGAAGGTGTGTTAAGTTTAATGCAAATGACGAAGACTTCTGTTGCTATTAAGAGGTTTTCGGAAGCGGGTGGATTGATGATCTCTGTAATGACCCATCCAACGACAGGAGGGGTTTCAGCTAGTTTCGCTTCATTAGGTGATTACAATCTTGCTGAGCCAGGTGCTTTAATCGGTTTTGCAGGGAGGCGAATTATTGAGCAAACGATTCGCGAAAAGCTTCCAGATGATTTTCAAACAGCTGAATTTTTAATGAAACATGGTCAATTGGATAAAGTCGTCCATCGACATGATCTCAAAGATTTATTAGTAACCATCCTGAAAATTCATGCGAAGGGTGAAAAACCATCATGAGGCAAATTTTACAATTTGAAAAGCCAATGATTGAATTAAAAGACAAGATCACTGAGCTTAAAAAGTTCACGAAAAATAGTGGAGTGGATTTATCAAAAGAAATCGAATCGTTAGAACAAAGGCTCGAAGACTTAGAAGAAAACATATACAGTAATTTAACCCCATGGGACCGTGTTCAACTTGCTAGACATCAACAAAGACCGACTACGTTAGATTATATTGGGGAAATATTTACCGACTTTATAGAATTTCACGGTGATCGCTATTACGGAGATGACGAAGCGATTGTAGCTGGTATTGCTTTTTACAAAGAGTTGCCTGTTACGATTATCGGTCATCAACGTGGAAAAGATACGAAAGGAAACGTTAGAAGAAATTTCGGCATGCCACATCCTGAAGGTTATCGAAAAGCATTACGTCATATGAAACAAGCCGAAAAATTTAACCGGCCGATTATTTGCTTTATTGATACAAAAGGAGCGTATCCCGGCAAAGCGGCTGAAGAACGTGGGCAAAGTGAAGCGATTGCGACAAGTTTAATGGAAATGGCCGGTTTACAAGTACCCATTGTTTGTATCGTCATCGGAGAAGGTGGGAGTGGTGGAGCTTTAGCTTTAGGCGTTGGTGACCATATTCATATGCTGGAAAACTCGACCTATTCGGTCATCTCTCCCGAAGGTGCTGCTGCATTGTTATGGAAAGATGCCGGTTTGGCAAAGAAAGCAGCCGAAACGTTGAGGATTACTTCCTACGACTTACATAAGCTCGGTGTCATTGATAAAATTATTCCCGAGCCACGTGGCGGAGCTCATCACGATTTAACTTATCAAGCCGATAATATCGACATCGTCTTGGAGCAGTCTTTAAAAGAGCTTCAGCAATTGTCGACAACACAACTATTGGAAAGAAGATGGCAAAAATATAAACAGATTGGCGATTTTAAAGAAGTTTAATCGAGAAGGTTGTCACCGAAGCTAAGCTTTTGGGACAGCCTTTTACTTTTGTCGAACAACAGATTAGTGATCTATGAAAAGGATAACATTTAGTGATTGTTAGGCTGTCGACTAGGGACATCAATTATAGGTTTACATTTGATATTTTGATTAAATGGGATTATGTTTGAATATAAAGAGTGAGTGATTGAAAGGAACATTGAATTAGAAAAAATAAACGGATGTTTCTCCATGTAAGTTTGGGCGATGGACGAGAGGTGAATAACGTGAAAAAAATAGCTGTGTTAACGAGCGGTGGCGACGCCCCCGGAATGAATGCAGCGATTCGGGCAATTGCCCGAAAAAGTATTTATGAAGGTGTACAAATTTACGGGGTTAAAAATGGTTTTCAAGGATTGCTGGAAGGAAATATTAATAAATTAGCTTTAGGTTCTGTAGGGGACATTATCCATCGAGGCGGGACGATTTTATTTTCGGCACGATGCGATGCCTTTAAAACAGATGCTGGGCAAGAGAAGGCCATCTCACAATTAAAGAAATTCGGCATTGCTGGCTTGATCGTTATCGGTGGTGACGGTAGTTTTCACGGAGCAAAAAGTCTTAGTGAAAAAGGATTTCCTTGTATCGGTGTACCAGCGACAATAGATAATGATATTTGTGGAACAGACTTTACAATCGGCTTTGACACAGCTTTGAACACTGTCATTCAAGCGATTGATAAAATTCGCGATACCGCAACTTCTCATGAGCGTACCTTCGTAATTGAAGTGATGGGAAGAGATGCTGGGGATATCGCATTATGGGCAGGCCTCGCTGGCGGTGCAGAAAGTATTTTAATTCCTGAACATCAAGATGAATTTACCGATGTAATCAAACGTTTAAAAAGAGGTCATAAGCGAGGGAAAAAGCATAGCATTATCATTTTAGCCGAAGGAGTAGGTAGAGGAATTGAGTACGGGCAAAAGATTCAAGATGCGACGAATTTAGAAACGCGTGTAACCGTATTAGGACATATCCAGCGTGGCGGTTCACCAACAGCCGTTGATCGTACGTTAGCGAGTCGCTTAGGTGCGAAAGCGGTCGAATTGCTTCTGGCCGGTAAAACGGGGAAGATGGTCGGTCTACAAGCGAATAAATTAGCGATTCACGACCTTGATAGCATTTTGCTGAAAGAGCATTCGATCAATCTGAATATGTATAAACTCTCAAAAGAACTGTCGATTTAAAACTGCTACCCTTCATAAAATGTATTACATATGCACATATAAAAATCTATTCAACTATAAAAAACGAATGCAGGGAGGATCCATACATGAGAAAAACAAAAATAGTTTGTACAATCGGACCAGCTTCTGATTCGGTTGAAACGTTAGAACGTTTAATGAACGCAGGGATGAATGTGGCACGTTTAAATTTTTCCCATGGGAGCTATGATGAACATCGTCAACGGATAAAAAATATCAAACAAGCAGCTAGAAACACAGGACGAACGGTTGCTATATTACTGGATACAAAAGGACCAGAAATAAGAACGGGGACGTTTAAAGATGGAGAAGCGACGATTCATCAAGGAGATTTTGTGTCGATTTCGATGAAGGAAGTTGAAGGGACTGCAGAGCGTTTTTCGATTACATACGACGGTTTAATTGATGACCTTTCGATTGGCTCAAAAATATTAGTAGACGATGGTTTAATTGCACTAAAAGTAGTTGAAATCGATCATTCCGAGCAAGAAGTTAAAACAAAAGCTTTAAACTCTGGAGTAATCAAGAATAAGAAAGGAGTCAATGTCCCAAATATTCGGGTGAATTTACCCGGAATTACAAAAAAGGACGCAGAGGATATCGTCTTTGGTATCGAACAAGGTGTCGATTTCATCGCAGCTTCATTTGTTCGTCGCGCGACAGATATTTTAGAAATAAGAGAGCTATTAGAACAACATAACGCAACGGACCTTCACATCATTTCGAAAATCGAAAACCAAGAAGGTGTTGATAATATTCATAGTATTTTAGAAGTAAGTGACGGAATTATGGTTGCTCGTGGTGATTTAGGAGTTGAAATACCACCAGAGGATGTTCCGTTAGTACAAAAGCGACTCATTCGTGCTTGTAACATTGAAGGTAAACCGGTTATTACTGCAACACAAATGCTTGATTCGATGCAGCGTAACCCCCGCCCGACCCGTGCAGAAGCTTCTGACGTTGCAAATGCCATTATTGACGGAAGTGATGCTGTCATGTTATCTGGAGAAACAGCTGCAGGTGATTATCCAGTCGAATCTGTACAAACAATGAGCAGCATCGCAACTAAAACAGAAACAGGACTTGACCATCAATTCATATTGAAAAAACAGTCCAGCTCAATTGATATGACTTTGACGGAGGCAATTAGTCAATCAGTCACCCACACCGCTATGAATTTAAAAGTGAGTGCAATTATTACACCTACAGAAAGCGGTTATACAGCACGTATGATTTCGAAATACCGTCCATCTGTTCCAATTGTCGCTGTTACTTTTTCAAACATCGTTAATCGCCAACTTTCACTCGTCTGGGGTGTTTATCCTGTAAATGCTACAGGTTTGAAAACGCAAACGACTGATGAAATGCTCGATATTTCAGTCGAAAAAGGTTTACAGACTGGTTTATTTGACAGAGGGAGCAAAGTAATTATTACAGCAGGTGTTCCTGTCGGTGAAAGTGGCACAACGAATTTGATGAAAGTTCATATCATCGGTAACGTAATTGCTCGAGGACAAGGCATTGGAAGAAAGAGCACGTATGGAAGAGCAGTTTATTGTAAAGATGCCAGCGAAGCAAATGAAAAAATAACTGAAAATGATATTATCGTAACTTACGGAACAGATCGAGAAATGATGCCAGCGATTGAAAAGGCGGGTGGAATCATTACCGTTGAGGGTGGCTTAACATCACACGCAGCTGTCGTAGGTCTAAGTCTCGGTATCCCGGTTATTGTCGGTGTAAAAGACGCTTTTGAACTTATAGAAGAAAATAAAGACATAACGATTGATGCTTCTAAAGGGGATATATATGAGGGACATGCAAATGTCCTTTAAAACAAAAGAAGGGATATCCCTTCTTTTGTTAAAGATCTACTTCTCCGGATTCCTCCGTTGAAAATGTATAATTAACAATGATGAAAATGCTTCTTTCGAAAGGGTGAAATAATATGCGCTTACGCTGGCTATTACTTGCATTTCTCATCGTTCCTGCATTAGAAATAGGTTTAATCGTTTGGGTTGGTGGAAAAATCGGCCCGTGGTGGGTCGTTGCCCTCATTATCCTTACAGGAATGATCGGAGTAGCCATTGCGAAACACGAAGGAGTAACGACGTGGTATCGGGCAAAACAAGATATGTATAATGGTAAAGTACCGACGAAACATATTTTGAACGGTATTTGTATTTTTATCGGTGGTGTCCTTTTATTTACACCAGGATTTATAACCGACCTCGCTGGCTTCATTTTAGTTTTACCAGGGACGCGACGTTTTCTAATGAAATATTTACAACGGTTGCTTAAAAATATGCTTGATAAACATACGATTGTTTTTCGCCGATGGTAAACGTCTGAAGCTATTTGGAATCATTGTTCGTTAATAAAGGCCCACAAACGGTGAAACATTTTAGCTTCATGGCAGACGTATAATAAGACGAGGATGACTGGTGCTAAGAACACCCCTGTAATTCCCCACAATTGAAAGCTTACGTATAAAACGACAAGGCTTAAAAGAGGATTGACGCCGATGCTAGAGGATAATACTTTTGGTTCGATAAGTTGGCGGACGATTGTTACGATCATAAACAAAACTGATAAGTGGATCGTCATTGGAAAATGGCCTGTTAAAAATAAATAAACAATCCACGGTATAAAAATAATACCTGTCCCTACGAGCGGTAAAGCATCGATGATCGCAGCAAAAAGAACGATGGTTAAAGCATGTTTAATGTTCATTATCCACAATCCGATAAGAATAATAATCGATGAAATACAAATGAGGAGAAGTTGTCCCTTCATGTACCCTAAGATAGCGTCTTTAAAATGGATGGATAATTCAGTTCCATACCGACGGATAGAGGCCGGTACATACGTATTACATATTTCCTGAAGTGAATACCAATCCTTTGTTATGAATACTGTTGCTAACAGCATAAAAAAGATAATCGTCATCGAATGCGGTATAACTGATAAAAAAGAAGGTATTTTTAAAAAGAAATTTTTCAACAGTGAGGCTCCTGAAGTAGCTATAAACTCGATGAATGTTTCCAATTCCTCCAAAATCTTCCGCTGTTGGGCTGGGTCTAATGTGTTAAACAACGTCGCCAGTTTGTCGAACAGTGGCGATATTTTTTCGACGAATAAAAGATCGATGGCCGCCATTAAGTGGACGAAGTGATGAGGAATTTGTTCCGCTAAATAAGCCGTTCCTTGCAAGACTTCTGCAATGATTAAAAAAACGATTCCAACGATGAAAAGGAAGATGAACATCAAAGTTATAATTGTCGCCAAAAAGCGAGGAATTTTTACTTTTTCGTGTAAAAATGTTACTATTGGATTAATAAAGAGAGACAATATTACTGCACAGATAAAAGGATAAATATATAAGATGGCTGAAGTAACCACATAATAGAGGCAAATGATTGTACTAATTAAAATGATTATTTTTAAAATTTTTAATAATAAAGGCTTGTACATGGTAACAACTCCATTTTTAAAAATCCTAAGAAAAAGGTTACGTGTTGGGCTGAGCCATCTCATTAAAGCTCGTATAGTTTTACATATGATTTGATGGATGAAAATAGACTTTAATTAAAAAGTTCAATGTAGCAAATCATATGTAAATGAAAGGGATCCTTAACGATTTACCTTCTTTGAAAACGGTTAATTATAAAAGCTTTATATAGGTCATAAACTGTTTTCATTCACTTTATGAACAGAATCCTTTATAATTATTCATGGGGTGGCAATGTTACTAAAGTAATATTGTCAAAATATAGTATATTTTTATGACAGTACATTAAGGAAAACAAAAAAAGGAGAGGGTATGTTATGACAGCAACAAAAGGGCTCGAAGGGGTTGTAGCAACTCAGTCGGCAATTAGTTCAATTATTGACGACCAATTGACATATGTAGGGTATCGAATTGATGACTTAGCTGAACAATCAACTTTCGAAGAAGTAATCTATTTATTGTGGAATCAGAAGATGCCAACCCAATCTGAATTGGATCAGTTAAAACAAGAGTTAGCAAATAACATGGAACTTCCTGAAGGTGTTATCGAACATTTACGTTCATACGATTTATCGACAGTCCATCCTATGGCGGCATTGAGAAGTGCTGTTTCTATATTAGGTTTGTATGACGAAGAAGCAGATGTTATGGAAAAAGAAGCAAATAAACGAAAAGCTATTCGTCTCCAAGCACGGATGGCAACAGTTGTAACTTCTTTTGCAAGACTTCGTAAAGGACTAGAGCCTGTAAAACCGAAGAAAAATTTATCGTTTGCTGAAAACTTTTTGTATATGTTGAATGGTAAAGAAGCAGCTGATATCGAAGTAGAAGCGATTGATAAAGCGCTCATTCTCCATGCTGACCACGAACTGAATGCATCAACATTTACAGCACGTGTATGTGTAGCTACCTTATCCGATATGTACTCTGGAATAACGGCAGCTATTGGCGCTTTGAAAGGTCCATTACACGGTGGAGCAAACGAACAAGTTATGAAAATGTTGATGGAGATTGGCGAAGAAGAAAATGCTATCCCGTATGTTCAAAAAGCCCTTGATAATAAAGAAAAAATTATGGGTATGGGACACCGCGTATATCGTTCAGGTGACCCACGTGCAAAACATTTGAAAAAAATGTCTAAAGAGTTAACAAAGCGATCTGGGCAAGAAAAATGGTATAACATGTCGGTGAAGATTGAAGAATACATTAAAAAAGAAAAAGGATTACCTGCAAACGTAGATTTTTATTCTGCTTCGGTTTACCATAGTCTCGGTATTGACCATGACTTATTTACACCGATTTTTGCAGTTAGCCGAGTCTCTGGTTGGATTGCACACATACTTGAACAATATGAAAATAACCGCTTGATTCGTCCACGTGCAGAGTATACTGGTCCGAAAACACAAGAATATGTTGCCATTGAAGATCGAGCATAACAAAATAGCCGGAAATTCCGGCTATTTTTTTGTAGTTACATAAATAAAATCTTCACTTTTGCAGGAATAGAACGGAAAATATTTTAAACCAATTTTTCTGAAAAAAAAGCCTTTTTTGCTTGTAAGCATTTATGAGCATAAAAAAATATAATGTGTTAGAATGTAAATGGATTATGAATACTTAGGAGGATTTGTCATGACTCAAGGTGAAAAAATCACAATCGAAAATGGGAAAGTGAACGTACCAGATCAACCAATTATTCCATTCATTGAAGGTGACGGAACCGGTCCAGACATTTGGGCAGCAGCTAGTCGCGTGTTAGACGCTGCAGTAGAAAAAGCTTACAACGGTAAGAAAAAAATAGTATGGAAAGAAGTTTATGCTGGTGAAAAAGCATACAACAAGACAGGTGAGTGGTTACCACAAGAAACCCTTGATATGATTGATAAATATAAGGTTGCTATTAAAGGGCCATTGACGACACCAATCGGTGGTGGCTTTCGCTCACTAAACGTTGCATTACGTCAAGAACTTGACCTATACAACTGTTTACGTCCTGTACGTTATTTTGATGGTGTACCATCACCGGTTAAGCGACCAGAAGACGTGAACATGGTCATTTTCCGCGAAAACACAGAAGACATTTATGCTGGAATTGAGTGGGAAGAAGGAACACCTGAAGTTAAAAAAGTAATTGACTTTTTACAAAATGAAATGGGTGTAGAAAATATCCGTTTCCCTGAATCATCAGGTATTGGAATTAAGCCCGTTTCTGAAGAAGGTACGAAGCGTCTCGTACGTGCAGCAATCGAATATGCAATTGAAGAAGGCTACAAGTACGTAACATTAGTTCATAAAGGTAACATTATGAAGTTTACAGAAGGTGCTTTCAAAAAATGGGGATATGAAGTAGCTGAAGAAGAGTTTGGCGACAAAGTATTCACATGGGACGAATATGATCGCATCGTTGAAAAAGAAGGTAAAGAAGCAGCAAATAAAGCTCAAGACGAAGCTGAAAAAGCTGGAAAAATTATCGTTAAAGATGCCATTGCTGATATTTTCCTTCAGCAAATTTTAACACGCCCTAAAGAGCACGGTGTTGTTGCAACAATGAACTTAAATGGTGACTACATCTCCGATGCTTTAGCGGCTCAAGTTGGTGGTATTGGAATTGCTCCAGGAGCGAATATTAACTATGTTACAGGTAATGCTATCTTTGAAGCTACACATGGTACTGCTCCAAAATACGCTGGATTAGATAAAGTGAATCCTTCTTCTGTCATCCTTTCTGGTGTGTTAATGCTTGAATATATGGGCTGGAGAAAAGCAGCAGACTTAATTACTGAATCAATGAACAAAACGATTTCATCCAAAGTAGTAACATATGACTTCGCCCGCTTAATGGAAGGTGCAAAAGAAGTGAAGTGTTCTGAGTTTGGAGATGAGCTTATTAAAAACATGGGTTAATATAATGGACTAAAACGTAAGAGGGGGAACTATCCTTGGCAATCAACCGAAAGAAAATTTCAGTGATTGGCTCCGGATTTACCGGAGCAACCACTGCCTTAATGGTCGCTCAAAAAGAACTCGGTGACGTCGTTCTCGTCGATATTCCAGATATGGAAAATCCGACGAAAGGAAAAGCATTAGACATGTTAGAAGCAAGTCCTGTTCAAGGGTTTGATGCTAATATCATCGGTACTGCAGACTATGCGGATACAAAAGACTCTGACCTCGTTATTATCACTGCGGGTATTGCACGTAAACCAGGGATGAGTCGTGATGATCTTGTAAACACGAACGCAAACATTATGAAAGCTGTTACGAAAGAAATTGTGAAGTATTCACCGAACAGTTATATCATTGTACTAACAAACCCAGTTGATGCGATGACATATACAGTGTATAAAGAGTCTGGCTTTCCTAAAGAACGTGTAATTGGTCAGTCCGGTGTTCTTGATACGGCTCGTTTTAGAACTTTCGTAGCCGAAGAATTGAATCTTTCCGTAAAAGATGTTACTGGATTTGTCCTCGGTGGTCACGGAGATGACATGGTTCCATTGATTCGTTATTCATATGCTGGTGGTATCCCATTAGAAAAATTAATTTCTAAAGAACGTCTTGATGCAATCGTTGAACGGACGAGAAAAGGTGGCGGAGAAATCGTCAACTTATTAGGAAATGGTAGTGCTTACTTTGCGCCTGCAGCATCCTTAACGGTAATGGCAGAAGCGATTCTTAAAGATCAGCGGCGTATACTTCCATCGATTGCTTATTTAGAAGGTGAGTACGGATATTCTGATATTTACCTTGGTGTTCCAACTGTCTTAGGCGGAAACGGAATTGAAAAAGTCATCGAATTAGACTTGACCGATGAAGAAAAAGCCGCCCTAGATAAATCAGCTAATTCTGTAAAAAGCGTTTTAGACGTCCTAAAATAATGAAGAATTACAGCTTCTTATTACACTTTTGTTGTAGTAAGAAGCTTTTTTTATTATAAATCGCCTCATTTGTAAAATATCATTTACAATTGCTTGAATGTATTCACACAAGACCACATTCAATGTAAGATAAATATAGAGTGGATAGAAAGGAAAGAGTGTAGCCGATGAAACAGAAGATTCTTATTGTAGATGATGAAGTGTCTATTGTTACATTATTAACTTTTCATGTCGAACGGGCAGGATACACGGTGGATATCGCATACGATGGTAAAGAAGCAATTAGAAAAGCCGAGCAAAACGATTATGATTTAATGATACTCGATTTAATGCTTCCGGGTGTAGATGGGTTACAAGTGTGTAAACATTTACGAGAAACAGACGTGACAACTCCGATTTTAATGTTAACAGCAAGAGATGAAGAGACGATTAAACTACAAGGTCTTGAGTGGGGAGCCGATGATTATTTAACGAAACCTTTTAGCCCAAAGGAAGTCATTGCCCGAATAAAGGCCATTTTAAGACGAGTATATATTTCTAAGGAAAATTATAGTTCCAGAATACAGATTGGTGACTTAATTATTTATCCTGAAAAACATGAAGCTGAATTAAATGGTGAAGTTTTAACGTTCACCCGTAAAGAGTTTGAACTTTTAGTATATTTAGCTCACCATAAAGGGCATGTATTATCGAGAGATCAGTTATTGAAGGCTGTTTGGAACTATGACTTTGTTGGCGATAGTCGAATTGTTGATGTCCATATTAGTCATTTGCGCGATAAAATCGAGCCCCCTTCGCAAAAACCAGTCTATATTAAAACAGTTCGTGGCCTTGGTTATAAAATGGAGGATGTTAAACAGTAATGCGTTCATTATTTACCAAACCACTCATCTCCTATATGATTGGGATTTTACTCTTCATATTTATTACCGGGGCGATTCAAAGCAAACTAACGAACCATGTTATCATTTTAATTGCGATTAAAGGCATTGAATTTATCATTTTAACGGTAATAATACTGCATATATACGATCGGTATATGAAACCGATAAAAAAAGCATCAGAAGCCGTAGATAAACTCGTGCAAGGTAATTATCGTACGAGAGTTCATGATCCAGCGCAGGGAATGATGGCAGATTTAAGTTACAAAATTAATATGTTAGCTCGTAATTTAAGTGAACTTTCGATTCAAGAAGATATTAAAGCAAAGCAATTGTTAACAGTCATTCACAATTCTGAAAGTGGTTTGGTTTTAATCGATGAAAAAGGCTATATTCATTTAGTAAACCGTAAATTTTTACATATGTTTGGAAAGACGAAAAGTGATTATATCGGCCATTTATATTATGAAGTCATCGATAATGAACGAATACATCATACCGTTCAAGAAACATTTTTATATGAAAAGAACGTAAAGGATTATTTTACGCGTAAAAGCTCGATGAATGAGCGGCATATTGAAGTTGTTGGGGCACCGATTTTTAATGAACGCAACATGTTGAATGGTGCAGTGCTCGTCCTTTATGATATTACCGAGCTGAAAAAATTAGAAATTATGCGTAAAGATTTTGTTGCGAATGTCTCCCATGAATTGAAAACGCCGATTACCTCGATAAGCGGCTTTGCTGAAACTTTGCTTGAAGGTAATTTAGATGAAGAGCAAACGAAACAATTTTTACATATCATTTTTGAAGAAAGCAAGCGTGTTGAAGTCATCGTGTCAGATTTATTAACGTTATCAAAATTAGAACGAGAAAATCCTTATGTATCGTTTACGCATATCGACGTTTCGTTAATTTTACACGATATTTCGCCAATCATTGAACATCAAGCAAAACAAAAAGGAATAGCGTTTACGATTGATTTACAATCTGAAGATCTTTCATTGCAGGCAGATGAGGAGATGCTCAAGCAAATCTTATTAAATCTGTTGACAAATGCTGTGAATTATACACCGAGTGAAGGAGAAGTAAATCTTGAAATCGGAGCTGAAAAAGAGTATATACGTTTTAAAATTACGGATACAGGTATAGGTATTGATAAAGAAGATATACCTCGATTGTTTGAAAGGTTTTATCGCGTCGATCAAGCGAGAAGTCGAAATACGGGAGGAACAGGCTTAGGTTTAGCAATTGTAAAACATATCGTTGAGGTCCATAATGGTAAAGTTACGGTAGACAGCGAATTGAACAAAGGTTCAACATTTACAGTTTATTTACCAAAAGAGCACGAAAAAGAGGAACCGTAAGCTACGCCGTAAAGAGAGGATCGTACATTCTGACGCAGACCTCACTTTGATAACAGATCATTTAATATACTGATGTGAAAATTTACCGTTTAATAAACCACCTTTTTTTTACAGTCGGTGGTTTATTTTTATGTAAAGATTCCATAAGATTGAAATGAATCGAATAATCGTTCAACAAAAAAGCGAATTCAACAACGGTTTGCAAAAGGATACTCATTTTTTTTATCTTCCTGACGAATAATGATAGAATAGCTAATAGTAGTGACCGAGGAGGCTTTTTTAATGTCGAAAAAGTTAGTGTTAATTGATGGAAATAGTATTATTTACCGTGCGTTTTTTGCACTACCTTTACTGAATAACGATAAAGGTGTATATACGAATGCTGTTTATGGGTTTACGAATATCCTCTTACGTATTTTAGAAGAAGAAAAACCGACCCACATTCTCGTAGCCTTTGATGCAGGTAAAACAACGTTTCGTCATAAGACGTATAAGGATTATAAAGGTGGTCGTCAAAAAACCCCCCCAGAGCTATCTGAGCAGTTTCCCATCGCTAAAGAGCTGTTGGATGCTTTTGGCATCCCCCATTACGAATTAGATCAATATGAAGGTGACGATATTATTGGAACGCTTGCCAAGCAAGGAAATGAACAAAACTGGGATGTGACGGTTATTTCTGGTGACAAAGACTTGCTTCAACTGGTGACCGATCAAGTAACCGTTTATGTTACAAAAAAAGGAGTAAGTGAAGTTGAAGCTTACACCCCGGACACCCTCAAAGAAAAGTTAGGCATTAGCTCCGATCAAGTCATTGATTTTAAGGCTTTAATGGGTGATTCATCCGATAATATTCCTGGGGTTCCGGGAGTAGGAGAAAAAACAGCCCAAAAATTACTTAAACAGTATCAATCCCTTGAGGATGTATACGAGCATGTCGATGAAATTAGCGGTAAACGATTAAAGGAAAATTTAAAAAAATATAAAGATGATGCCTTTATGAGTAAAGAACTCGTAACGATTAATCGTCAGTCACCGGTTGAAATTAGCCTAGACCAATTAAAATATAGTGGATTTCAAACAGACCAAGTTTATAATCTCTTTAAAGAGTTAGGCTTTAAATCATTACTCGATCGGCTGGAAGGTGAAGGAGAAGGTGTATCCACTCATAAAGAGCTACGGACGATTGACTATTCAATCGTCGACGAAGTTACACCACAAATCTTTACGGGACATGAAGCATTGTTCATAGAAATGATTACGGACGATTACCATGATGCACCGATTGAAGGAATTGGAATCGTCAATGAACAAAAAGCGTATTTTTTACCGAAAGAGAAGGCTCTTACATCCGAAACCTTCAAAAAATGGGCAGAAGATCCGCAGCAAAAGAAAGTCCTTTTTGATACGAAAAAAACATTTGTATCTTTACTTAAAAGAGGGATTCACATACAGGGAATTACATTTGACATGTTATTAGCCTCCTATTTACTTAATCCTGGTGAGACCTATCATAGCATACCTGATATTGCCCATCGCCTGAATAAAAAAGACGTGTTATTTGACGAAGAAGTGTATGGAAAGGGTGCTAAATTAAAAACTCCTGAGCAATCCGTACTAGCGGAGCACGTCGTTCGTAAAACAACTCTCTTAGCCGAGATGGAACCGGAAATTACAAAGCTTTTACATGAAAATGAACAGTACAAGCTCTTAAAAGAATTAGAAATGCCTCTTGCTTTAATTTTAGGCGAGATGGAGTTCACAGGAATTAAAGTGAACATAGACCATTTAAAAAACATGGGTACACAATTAAAGAAGAGATTAGATGAAATTGAAGAAGATGTGTATCAATTAGCCGGAGAAACATTTAACTTAAACTCTCCAAAACAATTGGGACCTATTTTATTTGAAAAGCTGAAACTACCTGTCATTCGGAAAACGAAAACAGGATATTCGACTGCAGCAGACGTCTTAGAAAAAATCCAAGATCAACATGAAATTATTCCAAAGATTTTACTGTATCGTCAACTGAAAAAGTTGCAATCAACGTATATTGAAGGTCTTCTAAAAGTTGTTAATGAAAAAACAGGAAAAATTCATACGCAGTTTAATCAAGCTTTGACACAAACGGGAAGATTAAGTTCTACGGATCCAAATTTACAAAATATCCCGATCCGTTTAGAAGAAGGGCGAAAAATTCGCCAAGCCTTTATACCTGAAAAAGACGACTGGATCTTATTTGCCGCGGACTATTCACAAATTGAGCTACGTGTACTCGCTCACATTTCTAACGATGAACGTCTGATTAACGCCTTTAACAATGACATGGATATTCATACACAGACCGCGATGGACGTTTTTCACGTGAATCAAGATGAAGTAAGTCCAAGTATGCGTAGACAAGCAAAAACAGTCAACTTCGGCATTGTCTATGGAATCAGTGATTATGGCCTTTCTCAAAACCTCGGTATAACTCGTAAAGAAGCGAAGCAGTTTATCGAACGGTATTTCGCTAGTTATCCAGGGGTACGAAAATATATGGATGAAATTGTTCAAGAAGCAAAGCATAAAGGCTATGTAACGACATTGATGAATCGTCGAAGATATTTACCGGAAATTACGAGTAGCAACTTCAATCGACGTAGTTTTGCGGAACGGACAGCCATTAACACTCCAATCCAAGGAAGTGCAGCTGACATTATTAAAAAGGCTATGATTGAAGTACATGAAAAAATCAAAAGCGAGCACTTTCAGGCGCGCATGCTGCTCCAAGTACATGACGAAATTATTTTAGAAGCACCACAGCAAGAGTTGGAACAATTGAAACAGATTGTCGTCGACATTATGCAGCAGACGGTTACGTTGAATGTTCCACTAAAGGTTGATTATACGTACGGATCTACTTGGTATGATGCAACATAAGGGGGAGAAGGATGCCGGAATTACCAGAGGTAGAAACGATTCGAAAAACGTTAAAGCGATTTGTTGTGAATCAGTCCATCGAATATGTCCACGTACATTGGCCTAATATCGTAAAGGTACCAAATGATACGGAGCGATTTAAACATTTGTTAGTTGGACAAACGATTCACGATATTGGACGGAAAGGGAAATTTTTATTATTTGAACTGGATGATTACACACTCGTTTCTCATTTAAGAATGGAAGGGAAATACAGTGTCCACCCACAACAAGAACCAATAAAAAAACATACACATATTATCTTCTCATTTACGAATGGAGAAGAGCTTCGCTACAATGATGTTCGTAAATTTGGAACGATGCATCTTTTTAAAAAAGGCGAGGAACAAATACAAAAACCGCTAAACCAACTTGGACCAGACCCTTTCGAAGAAACGTTTACGTATACGTATTTTAGTGAAAAGCTGCAGCGGACCAGTCGGGCGATAAAAACAGCATTACTTGATCAATCAATCGTTTCGGGGTTAGGAAATATTTATGTTGATGAAACACTATTTAAAGCAAATATCCATCCACTTAAACGAGCAAACGAGTTAACCCCTCAAGAAGTAAAATTAATTCAGGAACAAGCGACAAAAACATTACGTTCCGCAGTAGAAAAAGGTGGTACGACGATTCGCTCTTACGTAAATGGACAAGGTGATATGGGAATGTTCCAGCAAGACCTATTTGTTTATGGAAAAGAAAATGAACCATGTCAAACGTGTAGTCGTCCAATTGTAAAGATTAAAGTGGGTGGACGAGGAACACACTTATGCACAATTTGCCAAAGATAGGGAGGACTCGGAGATGACATTAATTATTGGATTGACCGGTAGCATTGCAAGTGGAAAGAGCACCGTATCTTTAATGTTCGATGATTTAAAGATCCCAGTTATCGATGCCGATAAAATAGCAAGAGAAGTCGTTGAACCTGGTGAAAGAGCTTATGAAGAAATTGTTCATCATTTTGGAAAAGACATTTTACGTAAAGATTTAACCCTCGATCGTAAAAAACTTGGGGAAATTGTTTTTTCAGATGACGAACAACGCAAAATATTAAACGGTATAGTCCATCCAGCTATTAGAAAAAAAATGTTAGAGCGACGCGATCGTTTTGTTGAACGAGGTGAACGATGTGTCGTACTTGATATTCCTCTGCTGTATGAAAGTAATTTAACGCATTATGTCGATCGGACAATTGTCGTTTATGTCGATCCTTCCGTTCAGTTAGAGCGCCTGATGGATCGTGATGAATATACAGAAGAAGAAGCTCAAAAGCGGATTGATGCACAGATGTCCATCCGCGAAAAAGCTAAATTGGCAGATGCAGTTATCGATAACAATGGAACTAAATATGAGTCGTATCAACAATTACAAGCACTCTTAAAACAATGGAACGTGCTCTAAGGGATATCCATGATCTCCATGTACAGAGTCATTAAAATCATCTTCTCTGTATAGGTAAGTTGGCATGTTAAAGCGAGAAGGTGTTATTATGTATTTTACGAAACGATGAACTCTAAAATAAAAGTACATTTTATACTTTATTATGCTATACTATTAATGGTTATAAAGTTCATAAGTATAGCACATATAGGAGGACGACAAATGAGTAAAACCCGAATTGCCATTAATGGATTTGGAAGAATTGGACGAATGGTCTTTCGTCAAGCGATAAATGATGATCAGTTAGAGGTTGTAGCAATCAATGCAAGTTATCCTCCAGAAACACTTGCACATCTTGTCAAATATGATAGTGTTCATGGGACTTTCGAAGGTGATGTAAAAGCGCTTTCTGATGGACTTGAAGTCGATGGTAAAAAAGTATTGTTGTTCGCTTCCCGTGAACCTGAAAAGTTACCGTGGAAAGAAAACAACATTGATATTGTTATTGAAGCAACAGGCGCTTTTCGAACAAAAGAAGGTGCTGGATTACACCTCCAAGCAGGTGCGAAAAAAGTCGTTATTACGGCCCCAGGTAAAGATGTAGATCGAACGATTGTCATGGGTGTAAATGAGGAAACATACGTTCCAGACAGTGACGATGTTATCTCAAATGCTTCATGTACGACAAACTGCTTAGCACCTGTCGTAAAAGTGCTTGATGAGCAGTTTACAATTAAAAATGGATTGATGACGACTGTTCACGCGTTTACGAATGATCAAAAGAACTTGGATAATCCACATAAAGATTTACGTAGAGCTCGTGGATGTACACAGTCGATTATACCAACATCAACAGGAGCAGCTAAAGCACTTGGAATCGTTCTTCCTCATCTTGAAGGAAAACTACACGGTATGGCACTTCGGGTACCAACTCCGAACGTTTCATTAGTCGATTTAGTCGTTGATGTTGAAAAAGCGGTTACCGTAGATGAAGTCAATGACACATTTAAAAATGCGGAAGCTAGCGACATGAAAGGGATTATCCAATATAGTAACGAACCTCTCGTTTCGATTGATTTTACAACAACAGAAAATTCAGCGATTATTGATGGACTCTCAACGATGGTGATGGATGATCATAAGATTAAAGTACTCGCTTGGTATGATAATGAATGGGGTTATTCAGCACGCGTTGTAGACTTAACAAAATATGTAGGTAAACAATTATAAAATGAGTCATCATCAATAAATTAAAGATAAAGACAAACAGGATTGAACATTCATACACACTTGAACGTTCAATCCTGTTTGTTTTTAAGACGATAGAGAAGTAAGTTTCTGAAGTAGGTAAAAAATGAATAGAGGCTAACAAGACTATTTTATGAACTTGCTCTGTTAAACAATCAATATAGGGAAAATTTCCTATATAACGGAGTGAAATCTCACTTTATTAGTCGAATTTTAAAAAACATGTTAAAATATAAAGAGATTTAAACTGTATTTATTTCTATTTAATGGTAGAGCGATATGAAGTTGATTTTAAAAATATTTCGTGATAATATGGACGATTATTATGAGTCATCCATATATGGAAAAGGATAAAGAAATTGGGGTTAAACAACATGAAATGTTCAAATTGCCAATATAAGAGTACGAGAGTTTTGGACTCACGACCTATCGAAGACGGACGTTCCATTCGTAGGCGAAGAGAATGTGAACGGTGTGGGTTCCGATTTACGACGTTTGAGCGTATCGAAGAAATACCATTAATTGTTGTTAAAAAAGATGGTGCTCGCCAAGAGTACAGTCGAAAGAAACTGATTCGAGGATTAATCAAAGCTTGTGAAAAGCGCCCTGTATCTATTGAAACGATAGAAAACCTTGCCATTGAGGTTGAGCGTGAAATTCGAAATACAGGTGTATCAGAAATCAAAAGTAAAGATATAGGTGAACTAGTCATGAAGCGACTTTCACATATCGATGAAGTTGCTTATGTACGATTTGCATCAGTCTATCGCCAGTTTAAAGATTTAAGTGTTTTTATGCAAGAATTAAAAGAATTAATTGAAACCGATGACCACGATAAAGATTCCTGATGAGCCAACAAATCACGGCTCTTTTTGTTTATAGGAACGATGATGTGATAGATTGTGAAGATTACACAGAAAGGGATGTGCACATGCAACATATCGGGAAGATTTTACCGGTCGATGGATATTATGTCTCGCTTTGTGGAAGTTTACCAATCGATTATGCGAAGTCGTTAACACACTTATATCAACCTTTAATCGGCATTCATGCAATGGCTCTCTATCAAACGTTGCTTCATGAGATTGACTTACAAGGTGAAAGTTTACAAACCCATCATACGTTGATGAACTATTTAAATTTACCATTAGATGATCTTTATCAAGCGCGGTTGAAATTGGAGGGCATTGGATTATTGAAAACCTATGAAAAAACCGAACCGACAAAAAGCTATCTATATGAATTAATCAGCCCTTTTTCACCGAATCGTTTTTTTCAAGATGCCATGCTTTCACAACTTCTCTACCATCACATTGGTGAATTGAAATACAATCATTTAAAATCTCATTTTACTACTGACATCGATCAACAGAAAGAAGACTATCAACAAATAACAACTTCATTTAATGAAGTATTTCAAACCGTTCACCCCTCGATGGAACATGTACAAACGATAAATAAAATGCCGGATGAACGAGGGCCTGTCCTAGAGACCATTGACTTTGGGTGGTTGGAACAAATGTTAAAGAAACAGATGATTCCAGCTAAAAAAGTATTGACGAAAAGTAATAAACGCATTATTAAACAGATGAAAGTATTGTACGAATTAACATTTTATGAGATTGAAAAGGCACTCCTCTGGGCATTGACCGAAGAACATGTACTGAGCATTGAGGAGTTTAAAGAAGCGTGTCATGATTTGTTTAAAGCAAAGTACCAACAACCGATTCAATTAATGACAAAAAATGAATCAAAAGTAGAGCAAACGAAAGTCGAACAACCGAGAACAAAAGAGGAACAATTGATTCATGAGCTGGAAACAATTTCTCCACAACAATTGTTAGCTGATCTATCCAGTGGTAATCAAGCTTCAGAACAAGATATGAAAGCGATTCGAGAAGTAATGACTTCTCAAGGGTTACCTGTTCCAGTCATGAACGTACTCATTCACTACGTGTTATTACAATCGAATATGAAATTATCGAAACCATACTTAGAAAAAATAGCGAGTCACTGGTCGCGTGCAAAGCTAAAGACAGCAAAAGAAGCGATGGAATTTGCTAAAAATGAGAAAAATCGTTATCGTAAAGTTGCTGCTAACCGAACGAATCGTAATTTTAAACGTAATCATCGACAACGATCTGTTGATATCGTTCCTGAATGGTTTAAAGAACGTAAAAAAGAGCAAAAAACGAGTGTATTACAAAATAAACAAGCAGTTAATATCGAAAAGGAAAAAGAGGAAATGAAAGCTTTTATTAATAAGTATGCTAGCGATAAAAATAAACATTTCCAAGGGTGAGTATATGAAACCGGTTCAATCTACTTTAAAAAAATGGATGAAAACAAATGATCGTTTTAAAGAGAATTACGAAAAAATGAAACGTGAAGTGTTAAATGATTCTGATATCAAACAATTTTTGTCCCTTCATCCCCAGCTGACTGAACGCACCATCGATAAAAACTTAATGAAACTGTATGAATATAAAACACAATCGAAGCAATGTACTAAGTGTAAAAACTTGGGATCGTGTCCGAATATGCTCAAAGGGTATTCTCCCATCTTACATGTCCATCAAGGGGACATTCATCTATCGTATGAAAAATGTCATACCCGACGAATGTATGAAAAATCACAGAAACAACAAAAATTAATTCAAAGTGTATATATGCCGAAAGAAATATTACAAGCAACGATTAGTGATATTGATACAGATCAACAACGGGGTCCAGCGATTAAAGCAATGAATACGTTTTTACAACAAGTTAAAGATGGTATTCCCCCAAAAAAAGGAATTTATTTCTTCGGGCCTTTTGGAGTCGGAAAAACGTATTTTTTAGGGGCGATTGCGAATGCGTTAAAAGCATTTAATATATCATCTATGCTCATCTATATGCCAGAATTTGTCCGGGAAATTAAATCATCATTGCGTGATGATTCTGTTGATGAAAAAATTAATTTATTTAAGCGGACGGATGTACTTATGTTAGACGATATCGGTGCTGAAATGCAGTCAGCTTGGTTTCGTGATGAGATTCTTGGATCGATTTTACAGTACCGAATGATGGAAAGACTTCCTGTTTTCTTTACTTCAAATTACAGTTTAGACCAGTTGGAAAATCTCCTTTCGACTACACGAGATGGTATTGAAAGAGTGAAAGCTGGCCGAATTATTGAACGGATTAAGCAAGTGAGTCAGGAAGTATTCGTCGACGGTTACAATCGACGGAAATAATTATAAAAAGTTGTTAAACGTGTAACGTTTGTTGTTTTACATCCTTTTAATAGTCGACTCATCCTAAACGATTTTGTTGCACATACATTTTTTTTGATTGTTGTCCATATAATGTAACAGTCTCGTTTTGGATGAGGGTGATGTTGATTGCTTGAAGTGTATTTTGAATCGAATGAGGAAGTTATTCGGTTTTGTGATTATTTATTTCGTTATCAACAACATCTTGAACTGAGCTGGAAGACCGATACGAAATGGGGAAATCATCTACAATTTAACGATTCAATACCGAATAACGACATGTATGAAGCGATTGCTAAGGCAATGGTCGATGTCTTTATCGAACATCGACTAACAAAGATGATTAAAGGGGTGGTTAAAGGAACATATTATTATACGAATAGAGAAGAAATTGAACGTATTTTAGATTTAACACATTGGATTATTTCCGGAGAAGATGATCAGCAAGTTCAAATACGAAGAAGTAAGAAGGAACCGCTGAAATTATTAATCTCCTTATTTATGGCCCATGTAAGGAGTACGACAGTGATTCATTTTGATTCAATTGTCAACTTTCGATTAAACGTCTTTAAAGATCAATTAATCCATTACGTTGGTTTAGCTATTGATGAATTTAAAAGAGAAGAAGAACATCAATCTTTTATTAATATGCTACGGGAATACATTTCTCGAAAAGAAGCAACCTACGAAGTCATTCATATTCTACAAGGGGAAAACTTTTCATTTTTTACATCAGATGGCCATCAGTTAAATGAGAGGGAATTACGGATGATTATGCAAAAAGAACCGCTTTATATTGTTGGTCTCGACGGAGAAGAATTTAATTTAGCTCCTTTAATTGCGATGGCTCCCGAAAAAATAAAAATTTATGGTGATCATCCGTCCGAACCGAAAACATTAACAGTTATTAATGTTTTTCAGGAAAAAGTTGATTTTGAACCGTATAAAAACTTTCCATACACATATTCCTTGAATAATTAAACGAAACGAGTTGATTTTATAACATATTCGAGTTATAATCTGACGTATACAATTTCATCTTAAAATCAGTAATGATAAGGACACGATTATTTAGCGTTTGCGTAGATAAGAGAGGGAAGTCAAAGGCTGAAAACTTCCTCTACCAACTAAGTAATTACCCCCTTTGAACTCTACTACTGAAGAAAAAGTAAGTCGTAGCGCACATCTGCGTTAAAGATATGAGATTCCGAAATACGTCTATTTATATAGGTGAAACGACATGTTTTCGGAAAATGAGGGTGGAACCACGAAACAATCGCTCGTCCCTCTGCATAAGCAGAGAGGGAGGGGCGTTTTTTTTTTCGTAGATGTGTAACAATAATGACTGTAAATCTTACAATTTAATGAGTAGTAGAAAATGATCTGCGCACAATTCTTTTAACAAAAAATAGTTACAACATAATGAGGAGTGGTTAAAGTGGCTGACATAACAATTATTTTTCCAGATGGAAATCGGAAACAGTTTCCAGAAGGAACAACAGGTGAAGAGATTGCAACTTCGATTTCACCGGGCTTAAAAAAACAGGCATTAGCGATTAAATTGGATGATGCACTCGTTGATTTACGCCATCCATTAATGAGTGGTGGAACAATCGAGATCCTTACGTATAAACATAAAGAAGGAATCGACATTATGCGTCATTCCACAGCCCATTTAATGGCTCAGGCGATTAAACGTTTATATAAAGATGCCAAGTTTGGGGTCGGGCCCGTCATTGAAGAAGGGTTTTACTATGATATTGATATGGAACATTCACTCACTCCAGAGGACTTAGCAACCATTGAAAAAGAAATGCAACGTATTATCGATGAAAATCTTGAAATTGAGCGCATTGAAGTTTCTCGAGAAGAAGCAAAAGAAATGTTCCGCGAAATCGGTGACAATCTCAAATTGGAGTTGATCGATGATATTCCAGCGGATGAGCAAATTACTATCTATAAGCAAGGAGAGTTTTTTGATCTTTGCCGTGGTGTTCACGTCCCATTTACGAGCAAGATTAAGAAGTTTAAATTGTTAAGTGTTTCCGGAGCATATTGGCGCGGAGATAGTAAAAACAAACAGTTACAACGGATTTATGGTACCGCTTTTGAAAAACAAGGAGAACTTGATGCGCACTTACGTATATTGGAAGAACGTAAAGAACGCGACCACCGAAAACTTGGAAAGGAATTGGAAATTTTTACTACTTCACAAAAGGTTGGTCAAGGTCTCCCTCTTTGGTTGCCTAAAGGAGCCACCGTCCGTCGTTTAGTTGAACGGTACATTGTTGATTTGGAAGAACGACTTGGCTATGACCACGTCTATACACCCGTACTCGGTAGTGTTGATTTATATAAGACGAGTGGTCATTTAGAGCATTACAAGGAAGATATGTTTCCAGAGATGAAAATGGATAATGAAGATTTAGTGTTACGACCGATGAACTGTCCACATCATATGATGGTGTATAAAAATCAGTTACACAGTTATCGTAACTTACCTGTTCGAATCGCCGAACTTGGCATGATGCATCGGTATGAAATGTCTGGAGCATTAGCAGGCTTGCAACGTGTACGTGGAATGACTTTAAATGATGCCCACATTTTTGCTCGTCCCGACCAAATGAAAGATGAGTTTATCCGTGTCATCGAATTGATTCAAAAAGTATATAAAGACTTTGGAATTAAAGACTATTACTTTCGATTATCTTATCGAGATCCCGAGGATAAGGAGAAGTATGTAGACAATGACAAAATGTGGGAAGAAGCGGAATCCTTATTGAAAGAAACATTGGAAGATCTTCAACTGGATTTTGTTGAAGCAACAGGCGAAGCTGCTTTTTACGGGCCGAAATTAGATGTACAAGTGAAGACCGCTTTAGGAAAAGATGAAACATTATCAACCGTCCAGTTAGACTTTCACTTACCAGAGCGTTTTGACTTAACCTATGTCGGAGAAGATGGTAAGGAACACCGGCCAGTTGTCATTCATCGTGGTGTGGTCGGAACGATGGAGCGATTCGTTGCCTTTTTACTCGAAGAATACAAAGGAGCCTTCCCAGTTTGGTTAGCTCCGGTTCAAGTACAAGTCATTCCCGTTTCGTTACAAGCACATCTTGATTACGCAAAGCATGTGCAAGACGATTTAAGAAAAGAAGGAATCCGTGTTGAAGTGGATGAGCGTGATGAAAAAATTGGCTATAAAATTCGCGAAGCACAGACGAAAAAAATTCCTTTTTCAGTCGTCGTCGGGGATCAAGAAATAGAAGCGAATGCTGTCAATGTTAGAAGATATGGAGAGAAAAAATCGGAAACGATGAGCAATGACGAATTCGTAACGATACTTAAAAATGAAATTGAACAAAAAACGATTCGAACAAAATAGCACGCCTTATTTGTCACTCATGAAGACTATATCTTCATGAGGTGACTTTTCAAATAACTCGCTCATATGGTACACTAAATGTGTAGTTCATAAGTTCCACATCGATATTAGAAACGAGCTGTTGACAAAAATAAGTGTTCATGCTACGCTATAGTAGTTAGTGAATTTCATGATCCATAGACAAGTAGAAGCACCCGCTTCTCACCTGATCAACGCAATGGTGCAGTTGACTGGTTTCAAAACATCTTTTAATAGAGACAGTTGAAACGTGTGGGTGCAATACGTGTGCCTGCACTTTTTTAATGCATGTTTTTACATTTAGTGGGCACTACAGAGCAATGATGATGTACCATTGTTATCCATTTGGCTCGTCAGTTTAGCTAAGGATAATAGGCTTATTCCATGATGTATGCTTGTCGGGTAAAAATCAATAACAGAAAAAATTATTTGGAGGTGGCTGGAGATTAGCAAGGAAATGAATGTTAATGAGAAAATCCGTGCTCGTGAAGTACGTTTGATCGATTCAAATGGTGACCAGCTTGGGGTGAAGAAGCGTTCAGAGGCTTTGGAAATTGCCAAAGTACGAAATTTAGATCTCGTTTTAGTTGCACCGAATGCGAAACCACCAGTATGCCGTATTATGGACTATGGTAAATATCGATACGAACAACAGAAAAAGGAGAAAGAAGCACGAAAAAAACAACGAGTGATTAATGTTAAGGAAGTTCGCTTTACTCCTGCAATTGGAGAACATGATTTTAATACAAAACTAAAAAACACGAGAAGATTTCTCAAAAAAGGCGATAAAGTAAAAGCGTCTGTTCGCTTTCGAGGGCGCGCCATTACCCATAAAGAGCTCGGTAGGGAAGTTCTTGACCGTTTAGCTGAAGAGTCAAAAGATCTAGCGGTCATTGAATCAAAACCAAGGATGGAAGGTCGCAATATGTACATGATGCTTGCTCCGTCGGGTGAAAAGTAAGAATACCGTCATAAGAATCGAAAAGGAGGAAATATAATGGCTAAAATGAAAACACATAAAGGTTCACAAAAACGTTTCAAAAGAACGGCTAAAGGTAAGCTAAAGCGTCGCCATGGATATACAAGTCACTTGTTTGCGAATAAGAGCCAAAAGCAAAAGCGTAAACTGCGTAAACCAGCAATGGTTTCCAAAGGAGATTTCAAACGTATTAAAAACATGATTCCATAAGTGGAATGTAATAGGAGGGGATTACAATGGCACGTGTTAAAGGTGGTACAGTTACACGTAAACGTAGAAAACGTGTTCTTAAATTAGCTAAAGGTTATTATGGTTCAAAACGAACATTATTTAAGACAGCAAAACAACAAGTTATGAAATCGGGTCAATATGCATACCGAGATCGCCGTCAGAAACGACGCAACTTCCGTAAATTGTGGATTACGCGTATTAATGCAGCTGCACGTATGAATGACCTTTCATATAATAAATTAATGCATGGCTTGAAGCTTGCTGGAATTCAAGTGAACCGTAAGATGTTGGCTGACCTCGCTGTAAATGATGAAAAAGCATTTACTGAGTTAGCAAACCAAGCAAAAGAAGCGCTTCAATAATCTAACAGGAAGAGACCAAGCTTGCCTTGTTGAAAATAGGATGGAATACATTTTCTGATTTTCAACGGGCATACTTGGTCTCTTTTTTAATGGAAAAGATAGGGCATTTGCTAGACAATTGGTGTCATAAACACTCGTCTATTGTCATATACATGTTCATGATGGAAAATACGGTGATTGTCATCGTTGCTTTTCACTCGCTCATTAAGGTTGATACGAGGAGGAGTGTCATGGAGCAGATTGGAACATATTTGCTGGCATTCGTTGAAACGGGCGGGCTATTGGCTCCAATTGTTTTTATTAGCTTTCATTTAATAAGACCATTATTATTTTTGCCAGTCGTTGTCATTTGTATTTCAGGAGGGATTATTTTTGGAACAGTCGCGGGAACAGTATACTCAATTATTGGAATTACGTTGTCAAGCATTTTTTTTTACGGAATGATTCGCTGGATGCCAAAATCATTAACTAGTTTTGTCCGCCTTCGCGAAAAATGGGCTGGAAAACATACTACCTTAACAGCTTCTCAAATTGCTCTACTGCGTCTCATTCCTTTTATCCATTTTCATCTATTGTCTTTATATTTAATCGAGATATCGCATGATTTTAAAGATTATACGAAGGTGTCCTTATTGTCGAATATACCATTGGCTGTAGTCTACACATCCATTGGACAACATTTAACAAGTTTATCTCCGATGTCTGTCCTGTTATTTGTAACGATTTTGTTCGTCTTTATTTATATGTTCCGCCAGAAAAAAATGATTATGAAGTGGCAAGATTTTTTTTAGACGAGTTAAGATTTTATCAATGGTCGCCTATTCATTTTTTGTAAGTAACAGTTGATCGATTGGATGTTTCCATTGGATAGTAGCATACGGATAGCGAATGAGTAACTGTTCCTCTAAAAAATATAAATCGTTTCGAGTGAACCCTTCAAGTTCAATCGGGTCTTTCACGATAACATGAATATCGACAACCTCAAACGCATCTTCTGTCGTACCTACATATTTCTCACCTTCGAATAAACACCCTTTATAAACAAATTGGATATTTTTAACACGGTTGTTAGGCTCGTCTAAAAAGTAAAATTCATTGGATTGTTTAGCCATTTTTAAATGCGTTTGTGGATTTCGAAAGTATTGAATAACTGTAAACAAAAGAATAGCTAATGAAATAAAGAGGAGCATGCGAAATAAAATGACAATCATATTCATTGTCTCCTTACATTGAGTTACTATATGATACGATGAAGACTCAATGGAGGTTTCATTATTTTTAAGAAAACATGTTACAATTGAATAAAATACGGAAAAGAGGTATCGGATTATTGGATTGGTCACAATTATTTTCCATGCAAAAGCAATTAGATACATACATCATACGAAATCACAATCTTGAACAAGCCGATCTTTTTCAAAAACGATTGTTAGCGCTACTCGTAGAAATAGGTGAACTTGCGAATGAAACACGATGCTTTAAATTTTGGAGTACGAAGCCGAGAAGTGAGCGAGCAGCGATCTTGGAAGAATATGTAGATGGCATTCATTTTATTTTGTCACTCGGTCTCGAAAAAGGGATTACTGATCATGAGATGAAACGTCATTATGAGGACCGAACCGAAACGGAACAATTTAATCGCGTGTTCGCATCCGCTATCGAGTATAAAAATGATCCTAATCAACAAAACTATGAAAGGTTATTTAATGACTACTTAACGCTTGGTCATTTGCTCGGAATTGATGAAAAAGAGCTTCAACAAGCGTATATGAAAAAAAATGAAATGAATTATCAACGCCAGTACGACGGGTATTAACACACACTTTCATGTAGGCGAATCAATTGGCCATTTATACGTACACAATGTATGATTAAAAAGAACGGTTTACTTAAGGAGGACGATGAATGTATGGTGAAAATGGATGAAACATTAACGATGCTTAAGGATTTAACAGATGCCAAAGGAATTTCAGGTCATGAAAGAGAAGCAAGAGATGTAATGGAGTCTTATATAAAACCATATGCTGATGAAGTGTATACAGATAATTTAGGAAGTTTAATTGCTAAAAAATCTGGTAACGATGATGGGCCAAAAATAATGGTCGCCGGGCACTTAGATGAAGTCGGTTTTATGGTGACGCGAATTGATAAAAATGGATTTGTTTATTTTCAAACGATCGGGGGCTGGTGGAGTCAAGTTATGCTCGCTCAACGGGTGACGATTATGACGAGTAAAGGAGATGTAACAGGAGTGATCGGTTCAAAACCACCGCACATTTTATCTCCCGAAGCTCGAAAAAAACCTGTTAAAATTAAAGATATGTTTATCGATATTGGAGCGACAAGTAAAGAAGAAGCACTTGAATTCGGTGTTAAACCAGGGGACTCGATTGTTCCATACTTCGAATTTACACCGATGAAAAATGAAAAAATGCTCCTTGCCAAAGCGTGGGATAATCGGATCGGGTGCGCCATTGCTATTCAAGTTTTAAAACAATTGCAAGACGACGATCATCCAAACGTCGTTTATGGTGTTGGAACCGTCCAAGAAGAAGTTGGCTTACGCGGTGCTAAGACTGCGGCACACGCGATCAAACCTGATATTGGTTTTGCCGTCGATGTCGGGGTTGCAGGTGATACACCGGGGATTCCTGATAAAGATGCAGATAGTGAACTCGGTAAAGGACCACAAATTATTCTCTATGATGCTTCAATGGTTTCACATAAGGGCTTACGTGAATTAGTCATTGAAACAGCTGAAGAAAAAGGGATTCCTTATCAATTTGCATCAATGGCAGGAGGCGGTACAGATTCAGGTTCTATTCATTTAACTGCAAATGGTGTACCTTCACTGTCCATTACAATCGCCACTCGTTATATTCATTCACATGCGGCAATTTTGCATCGCGATGACTTTGAAAATGCTGTTCAACTCATCGTAGAAACGATAAAAAAACTAGATAATGACCAGTTGAATGATATTCGCTTAGCTTAAATGAAAAAACACTCCAGCAGTATTTATTTACCACTGGAGTGTTTTTATTTTGGGTGTCGACAACGAATGATATCCACTAAGCGACTAACGATCGATAGCCATTGTTTGGACATTTTTCGCCCAGTTTTTGATTCATGATTTGTCCGATTCATAATGAAACTCCTCTCTTCACCTAAAAGCTCCCTATATGTATATAACGATTATATTATCGCATATGAATTAATGTTATATCATTTAGGAAAATTCCCGTCAATAGGCAACTTGTCTAATGATGTAGAAACTAGGAGTTTTAGCAAGATAAAGACTACTCAATGGTGGATAAATAGTACTTCATACCTGTTAAATCTATAAAAAACAGGTCATTCAGATGATATTTTTCTAAAGACTTATGTTTAATGAATGGCATATAGGTCTAACGAATCATTTTGTTGAATTTTACATTATATTTACAAAAAATAAACAAGATCAATATATTTCCTATACTTGTCTCATAAAAAAATGAGGAGTGGAATAAACCTCCCACTCCTCAAACACTCACTAGGTGATCCCATAGGCATCCGATGAATGCTTGACACCTGCCTCTAACGATTCAATCATTTCTTGCTTTTGATCTTCAGCAGATTGCTTCCAAATTAATTCAAAAAGAACGCCTAAACCTGGTAGCAGTTTTTCCTCGCCATTTTGAATAGCATCGATAATCGTTGCTTCTAATTGCTCCCGGTCATTATCTGAGATGTTCGATATAATCGCTTTCCGTAAATTCAAGTTCAAAAAAATCAAAACCTCCCTCCGTACCAACGAAAATAATCTGTTAACGTAATTTTGACAGAAAAGAAATTGTGATGATAGTTTGACCACTACCGGGTAAAATATGTATGATGGAAGATAGAATTAAATAGTAAAAAGTCGATGAATAGGACGGAATGTCATGATTACTTCTGTGCAAAATGAAAAAGTAAAAACATGGAGAAAATTACACACAAAAAAAGAACGTACACGTCGTGGGATATTTCTAGTTGAGGGCTTTCACCTCGTCGAAGAAGCATATAAGAGCGATTGGGAATTCGTTGAATTGATCGTTGTCGATCATGTACACGTACCGCCGATTATAGAGCATGTACCTACTACTTACGTTAGTGAGCAGGTTTTTAAACACATTTCAAAAACAAAAACACCACAAGGAATAGCGGCTGTATTAAAGATGAAGCCTCCCTGCGTAGAGGTCGGAAATCTCGTGTTATTAGTCGATGCGATTCAAGATCCGGGAAATTTAGGGACGATCATTCGAACAGCGGATGCCGCAGGTTTTGAGGCAATTATTTTAGGTGAAGGTACGGTGGACTTGTATAATGACAAGGTGATTCGTGCGACTCAAGGATCGTTATTTCACGTACCGATTTTCTCTGCTTCTCTATGTGAAAAAATGACCGAACTAAAGGAATGCGGTTTTAACATATGGGCGAGTGCCTTAACAAATAGTCAACCGTATGTAGATGTCCAACCGAGTGAACGGACAGCACTCATTGTAGGGAATGAAGCGAACGGGATTTCAAAACAGCATTTGAAACGAGCCGATACGATTGTGAAAATACCTATATATGGACAAGCTGAATCGTTAAATGTTAGTATAGCTGCAGGAATCTTAATGTATTACATAAAACAAACATAAAAAGTTGCAATATTTTTTGGATGTATTTATAATGAATTATTACATGAAACTTTATGAAAAACTGTATGTGAAAAGCGTTGAAAGAGCAATATGACAATAGGATAGGGGCGGTTCAGGGAGGAAGTGCCATAGACTGAAAGCATTTCTATCGCCAACATTGTTACGATTCACTCTGGAGCTGACACTCGGACCTTGAGAGATTCAAGTAAAGGTGTTCCGGAATTGATTTCCGTTATTCCTCATAAGTTGGACATCTTAAACAGATGTCAATTAGGGTGGTACCGCGACTAGAGCCTCGTCCCTGTATAGGGAGGGGCTTTTTTATTATGGAAAAAAATAAATTTTTGGAGGGTTTTGAATGAAGAATCAATTAGAGGCGATTCGCAAAGAAGCGCTTGAAAAAATTCATGAAGTTAATCACGACAAAGAACTTCAAGAGCTACGTGTAACGTACCTCGGAAAAAAAGGGTCTTTAACGCGTGTTTTGCGAGGGATGGGTAAGCTTTCCAAAGAAGAACGACCAATCATCGGTCAACTCGCAAATGATGTTAGACAAAAGATTACCCAAGCGTTGGAAGAAAAAAATGACATGTTGAAAAAGAAAGCTCTTGAAAAGAGACTGGCTCAAGAAACGATTGATGTAACGTTACCGGGCCGTCCTGTCCAAGTCGGAGGACCTCATTTATTAACATCGATCATCGAAGAAATTGAAGATTTATTTATCGGCATGGGCTTTGAAGTAAAAGAGGGTCCGCAAGTAGAAATCGATTATTACAATTTTGAAGCACTCAATTTGCCAAAAAATCATCCTGCTCGGGATATGCAAGATACATTTTACATTACAAACGAACTGCTACTAAGAACGCATACATCCCCTGTTCAAGCACGAACGATGCGTGAATATGGAGGGGAACAACCTGTGAAAATGATTTGTCCTGGAGTTGTGTATCGTCGTGATTCGGATGATGCAACACACTCTCATCAATTCACACAAATTGAAGGATTGTTTGTTGATCGGGATGTGAAAATGAGTGATTTAAAAGGTATATTAAATGTTTTTGCGAAAAAGATGTTTGGTGAAGACCGGGAAATTCGTTTACGTCCTAGCTTTTTCCCATTTACAGAACCATCAGTTGAAATGGACATCTCTTGTAAAGTGTGTAGTGGGCAAGGTTGCTCCGTCTGTAAAAAAACAGGCTGGATTGAAATATTAGGAGGCGGAATGGTCCATCCAAATGTGTTATCGATGGCCGGCTATGATCCGGAGGTCTACACAGGATTTGCTTTTGGTATGGGAATCGACCGAATTGCTATGTTGAAGTATGGAGTCGATGATATTCGATTATTTTATACGAACGATCGTCGCTTTTTGAAACAATATCACCATGTATAAAAAGGAGGAAGATACCATTGCTCGTATCTTTAAATTGGTTAAATAATTATGTAGATATCGCTCATCTCGATGTAGAAGAATTAGCTGAAAAAATTACAAAATCAGGAATTGAAGTAGATGGAATTGAATATATCGGGGCTGATTGTAACGATGTCGTCATTGGTTATGTTCAATCGTGCGAACAACATCCCAATGCTGATAAACTAAGCCTTTGTCAAGTCGACGTTGGAGACGAACAGTCGTTACAGATCATTTGTGGTGCTCCTAATGTAGAACAAGGACAAAAAGTTGTCGTCGCTAAGCCGGGTGCTGTTCTCCCAGGAGATTTTAAAATTAAAAAAGTGAAATTACGTGGCATTGAGTCCAACGGGATGATTTGTTCCTTACAAGAACTCGGTGTTGATGAGAAATATATACCAAAGGAATATGCCGATGGAATTTACGTATTTCCCGAAGACGTCCAAGTCGGTGAACGTGTTGAGCCGTTATTGAACTTAAATGATGCTGTCTTAGAATTCGATTTGACACCAAATCGTGGAGATGCTCTTAGTATGCTCGGTGTTGCTTATGAAGTCGCAGCAATCTTGGATCAGCCGATTCATTTGCCAGATGAAACAGTAACTCCTATTGATGAACAGGTCAATCAATATATTCGTGTAAAGGTAGAAGATCCGGATTTAACCCCGTACTATGGCGCTTTCCTGATAAAAGATGTTCAGGTGAAACCATCTCCATTATGGATGCAAAATTATTTGTTAGCTTCAGGCGTACGCCCTATTAACAATGTTGTAGATATTACGAACTACGTTTTACTTGAATATGGTCAGCCGTTACATGCTTTTGATTACGATCGCATCGGAACGAACGAAATCGTTGTTCGACGTGCAAAGGCAAATGAAAAAATGGTAACATTAGACGACGAAGAGAGAGTGTTACAAGAAGATGATCTCGTTATTACAAACGGAAAAGAGCCGATTGCGTTAGCAGGTGTAATGGGTGGTGCTAATACAGAGGTTCATGACGGAACGACGACCATTTTACTCGAAGCAGCTTATTTCGACCCACAATCAGTTCGAAAAACGGCTCAACGGACCGGACTTCGGAGTGAAGCGAGTATTCGTTTTGAAAAAGGAGTCGATCCAAATCGAGTGGAGCGTGCTGGTCTTCGTGCTTGCCAGTTACTTCAAAAGCATGCTAGTGGTAACGTCTTATCAGGAGTCGAATCATTTGATCAATTAGATCGTTCAGAAAAAGTAGTCGATGTAAATACGTCAGCTATCAATAACCGATTAGGAACAGACATTACTTCCGATGAAATCGGTGAAATCTTACAAAGATTACGGTTTTCATATGAACGAGACGATGATCAATTTCGTGTATCGATCCCAACGCGACGGGGTGATATTTCAATTTTTGAAGATATGCTTGAAGAAGTTGCTCGAATATATGGTTACGATCATTTACCGTACACGTTACCTGTAGGAGCTTCCCAAGCTGGTAGTCTTACTGAAAAACAACGTCTTAAACGTGAAATTAGGCGGTATTTACAAGGGGCAGGGTTGATGGAAACTGTTACATATTCCTTAACGAATAAACCATCAATCGACATATTCATCAGTCCCGAAATTGAAAAGATGCAACCAAAACCTGTTCACATAGCGACGCCAATCAGTGAAGATCATCATTATTTGCGACTTAGTTTACTCCCTGAACTTTTAAAAACATTACGTTTTAATCAAGCAAGAAATCAATCGAATCTTTTTTACTATGAAATGGGGACGATTTTTGTTAATACAGAGCAACAATTGACGAAGCAACCCGATGAATGGCTACGTGTTTCTGGAGCGTTAACAGGTAAGTGGGTCGATCACGAATGGCAACAGGAGCAAAAACAGGTAGATTTTTATGTCGTCAAAGGGATTGTTGAAGGGCTGTTTAGATGGCTGCAATTAGATATAGAGTTCACCCAAACGTCTTTAACACATATGCATCCAGGTCGCTGTGCAACCATTTTATACAAGGGGGAAACGCTCGGTTTTCTCGGACAAGTACATCCACAATTAGAAGACAAGATGGGTATAACAGAAACGTATGTCTTTGATATTAATTTAGAGACAGTATTTAAACAGTATGAAAAAATCCCAACTTACGAAAAAATTTCTAAGTATCCTTCGATGCAAAGAGACGTAGCGTTTGTATTGAATAAAGATGTAGAAGCTGGACAGGTACAATCGGTTATTGAAAAAAGTGGAGCTCCATTAATTAAGCACGTACACGTATTCGACGTTTATGAAGGCAATCGTTTGCCAGAAGAAAAGAAATCGATTGCGTACAACTTAATTTTTCAAGACCGAGAAAAGACGTTAAAAGATGATGAGGTTGATGAAGTGTTTCAAAAAATTGTGCAACAGGTAAGCGATCAATTCGATGCTCACGTTCGTTCATAATTTAGCAGATTTAAATAGAGGCTCCCTTTAGTAATGATAAAGGAAGCCTCTTCGCTTTTAGTAAAGGTAAGATATAGCTAGAAATGGTGTTTATAAATACTTTTTAGCCTTTTTACTGTTGGCAAAATGGACTTTTGCCACGGAGTATAGCGCTCGTTCTCCATGTTTTTTCATAATCGTGGCAATCGTTTGATCGACCTTTTGAGAAGCTCCTTTCGGTAACTGGATTCCGATCTGAAGTGACAATTCATTCATTTTTTCCAAAAAACTTGCTCGTGCTAAAATAGAAGCAGCTGCTACAGCAATTGAATACTGTTCGGCTTTCGTTATGAAATATGTGTTGTCAAGCATCGTCTCTTGTTCAGATGCGAGGTGTCGTTTAAAGACATTTGGTTGACAAAATTGGTCGATAACAATTCCTTGATACGGTTGATTGCCGATTTTTTTTAATACATTTTTGTTGACATAGTGATGGAGCAATGTTTTCATTTTTCCTTGCGACCACCCTTTTTGTTGCAACGAATTGTATTTTTCGTTCGGTAAAATGAGTAAGGAGTAGGGGATGTTTAGAGCAATGATCTCCTTTGACAAGCGCAAAATTGTTTCATCCGTAAAGGCTTTTGAATCTTTTACGCCAATTTGTTTTAATAATTGTATATGCTCAGCACAAACGTACGTACTCGCGACAGTCATCGGGCCAAAATAATCCCCTGTCCCTGCTTCATCAGAGCCGAGGTGTGAAGCAGAAAATAATGTAGATGGTGGCATATAAGGTGATGCTTGTGTTTGGGAAGTCGTTTGCTCGTTCTGTTCATCAATCCGTTGAGCTACCCATTTATTCGCTTCCATTGCAGGGGCGGATCCTTGAAACAATACTTTTCCGGAACGATAAGCAGTGATGACTGCATCACGAGTCTTTGCCCGAAAAACAGCACCTTGAGGTTGATTGACTAACGAATTTTTATAATAATGTTGCATTTTTTGAATCATATTTGGTGAAAACTCATAAACTAATTGTGACATCTAATCTCTCCTGTCATTTATGTATATAAACTATAGCAAAAATGGAAGGATAATGAAATAATCTCATCGAAAACGAACAGTTTCCTAAACATGTTCTTCATGGTAAAATGTAATCGAACTACTGTCAATTTTATTTAGGTCTTTTTTCGATGGTAGTATATAAATGTTCGAACTAGATACATAGGAGGGGTCTATGGTGACCCAGGAAGGAAAAGCACGAATCACAGTCGATATTTATAATAAATCGTATACAATTGTTGGTGATGAATCGGCTAGTCACATCCGACTCGTCGCTAGCCTTGTCGACCAGAAAATGAAAGAACTTTATAAAAAGAATCCAAACATGGATACGTCAAGTCTTGCCGTCTTGACGGCGGTCAATACAATGAACGAATATGTAAAGTTAAAAGAGGACTATGCTACATTGCTTGGGTCAATAAAAAGAGAAAGAGGATAATAGGATGCTAGATTTCATTATATTCATTTTGTTGTTACTCGGATTGCTCATCGGATTAAAAAGAGGATTTATTTTACAAGTCTTTCATTTGGTCGGCTTAATCACTGCTTTTATCGTAGCTATTTTGTATTATAAGCCCCTCGCGAGCAAACTATCCCTTTGGATTCCGTACCCAGAACTGACAAATGATCATTTATGGGCAGATTTTTTGTCGGAAATGCCCCTTGAACATGCATTTTATCATGCGGTTAGTTTTGCAATTATTTTCTTTGCCACAAAAATAATTTTGCAAATCGTAGCGACGATGCTTGATTTCATCGCATCAATTCCGATTTTACGTTCAGTGAATAAAATCGGAGGTGCGATTTTAGGATTTTTAGAGGTATATGTCATTTTATTTATCGTTTTATATATTTTAGCTTTGACTCCGGTTCAAACGGTCCAAACATGGTTAAATCATTCATCGCTTGCCTTTTTTATGTTGGAACATACACCGTATTTTTCGTCCAAACTACTATCTTTATGGATGACAGAATAGCATTTTTAACATATGGTAACATAAATGGTGTGAAGACCGATTCAAAACATTAGGGATTATGATTGTCTCTCTAGTACAATAAAGATACCTAATCAAAAATGAATGGGTCTTTTTTCGCAAGAACTTTTTTATTTAAAATTTTATAAAACAACGCCGTTAAGCAAGACGGATTTAAAATATTATTACAATGGATGAAGTAGGGTGACATATTTTGGCAGTTAATAAGAAAGATGTCGTTAAATTACTGGAAACAATTGCGATTTATTTAGAGCTGAAAGGTGAAAATCCATTTAGAATCTCTGCTTATCGCCGAGCGGCACAAGCATTAGAGAGAGATCAACGATCGCTTACGGAAATAGACGATTTTATGACAATTAAAGGAATTGGAAAAGGAACGAATGCCCTCATTGTTGAATATATAAATACAGGCACATCTGAAATGTTAACCGAGTTGCAAGAAGAAGTTCCTAAAGGGTTGATTCCGTTACTTCAAGTACCGGGATTAGGCGGCAAAAAATTAGCAAAGCTTTATCAAGAGCTACATGTAACAGATGGACAATCGTTAAAAAGTGCCCTCGAAAGTGGACAAGTGGAGAAGCTTCCGGGATTTGGAAAAAAATCAGTTCAAAATATATTGACCGCTCTCATACAATTCGGTGAGCAACCGAGAAGATTTCCTATCGCCTCTATGCTCCCTATTGCGGAAAAAATCGACAACTATTTAGAAGATATAAAAGAAGTGAATAAACATTCAAGAGCAGGTAGTTTACGAAGAATGTGTGAAACAGTTGGTGACCTTGACTTTATCATCGCTACAAATGAACCTGAAAAGGTACGTGAATCACTGTTGAAGATGGACGACATCAAAGAGGTGCACTCGAAAGGAACGACAAAAGTTTCTATTACACTTGAAGATGTTTATGATGTAAATGTTGACTTTAGGCTTGTTCAAGATCAACAATTTTCGACAACTCTTCACCATTTTACCGGCTCTAAAGAGCATAATGTTAAAATGCGACAACTTGCAAAATCTCGAGGAGAAAAAATTAATGAATACGGTGTTGAAATCGAAGCTACTGATGAAGTGATCACATTTGCACATGAAAAAGATTTTTTCAATCATTTTGGCTTGCATTATATTCCGCCTGAAGTTAGAGAAGGTACAGGCGAGGTTGAAGCGTATTATGAAAATGATGTTGAGCTCATTCAGCGGCAACATATCCAAGGTGACTTGCATATGCATACGACGTGGAGTGACGGTGCACAGTCCATTGAAGAAATGGTTCTTGCTGCCCGTAAAAGAGGGTATCGTTATATAGCGATTACCGATCACTCTAAGTTTTTAAGGGTCGCCAATGGTCTAAGTGAACAACGATTGTTACAGCAACGCGAAGAAATTGAGCGATTAAAGGAAAAGTATGAAGATATACACATTTTTGCAGGCGTTGAAATGGATATTTTACCTGATGGAAAACTCGACTATTCAAATGAATTTTTGAAAAAAATGGACTTTGTAATCGCGGCTATTCATTCTAGTTTTAATCAAACAGAAGAACAAATTATGACTAGATTGTACAATGCTTTAGAAAATCCATACGTCTCTCTAATTGCTCATCCGACGGGAAGACTCATCGGTCGACGAAAAGGCTATCCAGTCAATTTGGAAAAGCTTCTAGAGCGTGCGAAGGAAACGAATACAGCTCTTGAACTAAATGCAAACCCAAATCGATTCGATTTATCGGCAGAATGGGTTCAAAAAGTACAAGAACAAGAGATTCCGATTGCGATCAATACCGATGCTCATAGCGAAAAGATGTTAAATTATATGGAATATGGTGTCGGCGTTGCCCGTAAAGGATGGATTCAGAAAGAAACAGTAATGAATACATGGTCATTGGAAAAATTGATCCGTTACTTGAATCGTAATAAATAGACAGTGATTGTGTTATATATAGAAGGAGTTAGCAAACATGAATGAACGGACTCTTCGTGTACTCGAATTTAATAAAGTAATTGAACAATTGGAACATCAAGCGGAAACGACATTAGGAAAAGATTTATCTACATCTATTCGTCCGCACACGGAGTTAGATAAGGTTATTCAACTGCAAAATGAAACGGATGAAGCAGCATCTATTTTACGGTTGAACAAGGCGATTCCATTGGGGGGAATTACTGACATTCGATCGAGCATTAAGCGAAGTACGATCGGTGGTGTTTTATCTACGACAGAATGTATAGAAGTAGCGAACACTATATACGGGGGCCGACAAGTAAAAAAGTTTATGGAAAATTTCGAGCTCCATCTTCCGTTATTACAAAGCCTTGCAGAAAATATTTCCCCTTTAAAAGATTTAGAAAAACATATTAAAAGTTGTATCGATGAATACGGCGATGTAGTAGACAGTGCCTCACCGAAATTGCACGGAATTCGCTCCTCCATCCGAACGTTTGAGAAAAGAATACGAGAAAAATTAGACGAATATACGAAAACGAAAAGGAACCATTTATCTGAAGCGATTGTTACGATTCGCAACAATCGATACGTTTTACCGGTGAAACAGGAATCAAAAGGAGTAATTGGAGGTATCGTTCACGATCAATCAGCTTCTGGTCAAACATTATTTATGGAACCAAAAGCGGTCGTTGATTTAAATAATAAATTGCAAGAGGCGACCATTCAAGAAACAAAAGAAATCGATCGTATTTTACAAAACTTAAGCGAGCAGATTGCACATGTAGCCCCTTTTTTAACTGCGAATGTGGAGGCTCTTGGACAAATAGACTTTATATATGCACGTGCCAAACTAGCTCAAGTGATGAAAGCGGCTAAACCGGCGATGAATAATCGAGGATATATTAAAATGAAGCAAGCGCGACATCCGTTAATACCAATGGCTGAAGTAGTAGCAAATGATATTGAAATTGGTCAAGACTATACGGCAATCGTGATTACTGGACCGAATACAGGCGGAAAAACAGTTACGTTGAAAATGGTCGGTCTTTGTACAATCATGGCGCAGTCAGGCTTGCAAATCCCGGCTTTAGACGGATGTGAAATGGCGGTATTTAGTGATGTATTTGCGGATATTGGTGATGAACAGTCCATTGAGCAAAGTTTAAGTACGTTCTCTTCTCATATGACCAATATTGTTGATATTATGGCACACGTTAGTGAACAGTCTCTTGTCTTATTTGATGAACTTGGAGCAGGAACTGATCCACAAGAAGGAGCGGCACTTGCGATCGCTATTTTAGATGAGGTGGTTTCTAAAGGAGCACGGGTGATCGCTACGACTCATTATCCTGAACTAAAAGCGTATGGGTATAACAGAGATCAAGTGATGAATGCTTCTGTGGAATTTGATGTGGAAACATTGAAACCGACGTATCGATTATTGATCGGTGTTCCTGGCAGAAGTAATGCGTTTGAAATCTCAAAGCGTCTCGGATTACAAGAGAAGATTATTGAGCGAGCAAAAAGTTATGTCGGTGTCGATTCTAAAAATGTTGAACAGATGATTGCTTCCTTAGAAGATTCTCAAGTTAAAGCGGAAAAGGCTTATGAAGAAGCATATAACGTTCTTCAAGAAAGTGAACGCCTGTACGATGATCTACAAACAAACTGGAAAAACTTGCAAAGAAAACAAGACGCATTGTATAAACAAGCTGAAGAAAAAGCGGCGCGTGCTTTAGATCAAGCACGAGAAGAAGCAGAATCGATTGTCAGTGACATCCGTAAGATGAAAACGAATGCTCCCTTAAAAGAGCACGAATGGATTGAAGCGAAGAAACAACTTGAAAAAGCTCAACCCGAGTTATTACGAGAGGAAGCAGAAGAACACACGTCTACGGATACGTCCGAACTAACGCCTGGTGATGATGTGAAACTGTTGACAATCAATCAGTCAGGAGTCGTTTTAGAAAAAATAAACGATGATGAATACATGGTTCAAGTCGGTATGATGCGAGTGAATGTAAAACGGAAAGATCTTCAATTAGAAACACGTAAGCAGAAGGTGGTTGACAAACCGGTATCAATGGTTAAAGGTTCAAATCAACATGTGAAGACAGAGTTAGATTTACGCGGAGAAAGGTTTGAAGATGCCTTGTCAAAATTGGAAAAATATATTGACGATGTCATGCTCGCAGGATATGAACAGGTAACGATTATTCATGGTAAAGGTACGGGCGCATTACGTAAGGGCGTGCAAAATTTTGCTAAAAACCATCCGAATATTTCTTCTTATCGAGCTGGAAAGATGGGCGAAGGCGGAAGTGGAGTTACTGTTTTACAATTTTGATATACGTAATCGATCCAGTGAATGGGGAAAGGAAGTTTTTCATGAATGGTTTTTGGGATCATATCATGATTGAAACAGCGGCGCGATATAGTGTTGTCGTTTTATGTTCAGTTGTATTTTTAGCGATATTCGAGCTCGTTACCTCATACAAAAATTGGGTCGAGATTAAAAATGGTAATATAGCTGTCGCGATGGCAACTGGGGGAAAGCTTTTTGGGATCGCCACTATTTTTCGCTATTCTATTGAACATAATGATACGTTGTTACAAAGTATCGGTTGGGGAGTGTATGGCTTTATATTGTTATTGCTCGGGTATTTCATTTTTGAATTTCTAACACCGAATATTAAAATTGACGATGAAATTGGTAATGGAAATAAGGCGGTCGGTTTTATTTCAATGGTCATTTCAATCGGTTTATCATTTGTGATCGGTGCAAACATCACATAAGGGAGCGAAGCAAAGTGGTTTTAGAAACATTGGCTAAAATATTGCTAGTAGTAGCACTTGTATTTATTGTGTTTGGCATATTTTATATGTTTTAACTCAGTGAGCATTCGCTTACTGAGTTTTTGACTATGATAACCATCGTCTATTTTTATCAAAGATTGATAAAAATTTTGAAAACTGCTAATGAAAATGTATAATACATGATAGAATAAAGTAAAGGGGGAATGAATAGTGGAAAGTGGAAAAATATGGTTGAAGCACTATCCAGATGAAATTCCAACAACGATTGCGTATGATGAAAAACCGTTACACGTATTTTTAGAAGAAGCCGCTACGATTTACAGAGAAAAGAAAGCACTTTATTTTATGGGAAAAGAACTTTCATTTGGTGAAGTTTATACCGAGTCAAAGAAGTTAGCTCATTATTTACAAGCGTTAGGGCTTGAAAAAGGCGATCGTGTAGCGATTATGCTTCCGAATACTCCACAAGCAGTCATTTCTTATTACGGGGCATTGATAGCTGGAGGAATCGTTGTCCAAACGAATCCTTTATATAAAGAACGTGAGTTACAATATCAACTGGAAGACTCTGGTGCGAAATTTATTATTTCCCTTGATCTTTTAGCACCCCGAATTATGAATGTACGTCACCACACGTCACTTAAACATACGATTGTAACGAGTATTAAAGATTATTTACCTTTTCCGAAAAACTTAATGTATCCATTTATCCAAAAGAAAGAACATCAAATAGTCGTCACAATCGAGCCGAGTGAGGAAGTCCATCTGTGGAAAAGGATTATGAAAGAAACAGAGCCGACATATCAAGAAGTTCATATTCAACCGACAGAAGATTTGGCATTATTACAATATACAGGTGGAACGACAGGTCATCCGAAAGGCGTTATGCTAACACACTATAATTTAGTTGCTAACGTCCAAATGTGTGATGCTTGGATATATAAAACAGAAAAAGGAAAGGAAGCAGTCCTCAGCGTACTCCCTTTTTTCCACGTATATGGAATGACGACCGTCATGAACTTATCCATTATGCTAGCAGCAAAAATGATTTTGTTACCGAAGTTTGATGCAACCGAAGTTTTAAAAACAATTGAAAAGCAAAAACCAACATTATTTCCGGGTGCACCGACGATTTATGTAGGACTGATCAATCATCCGCACATAGAAAATTACGATTTATCTTCGATTGAAGCATGTATTAGTGGATCAGCTTCCTTACCGGTTGAAGTTCAAGAGCAATTTGAAAAGATCACTGGTGGTCGCTTAGTAGAAGGATATGGTTTGACAGAGACGTCCCCGGTTACACATGCTAATTTTGTTTGGGGTAAACGAATGAACGGAAGTATTGGCGTTCCGTGGCCAGACACAGATTCAAAAGTTTTAAAAATAGGCACGTGGGAAGAAGCAGAAATTGGTGAAGTGGGTGAAATCGCCATTAAAGGGCCTCAAGTGATGAAAGGCTATTGGAATAGTGAAGAAGAAACGAATAACGTCCTAAAAGACGGTTGGTTATTAACAGGTGATTTAGGTTACATGGATGAAGACGGATACTTTTATGTTGTCGATCGGAAGAAAGATATGATTATTGCCGGTGGTTACAATATTTATCCAAGAGATGTAGAAGAGGTATTATATGAATATGAAGGTATTCAAGAGGTCGTCGTCGCAGGGGTTCCTGATGCATATCGCGGCGAAAATGTAAAGGCTTACATCGTACCGAAAGAAGGGTATACACTTGATGAAGAAGAGATTAAAGCATTTTGCAGGGACCATTTAGCCGCCTATAAAATCCCTCGTATTTATGAGTTTCGTAAACAATTGCCAAAAACAGCAGTCGGAAAGATTTTGCGCAGACAATTGATTGCTGAAGAGACATCTAATGATGGCTAGAGCTTGTTAGTTAGGCGCTCTCGAATGGTATAACGAAAAAGCGCTGCTCTTCGCCTCGTTTGCGAAAGGCACTTTTTTCATCTTTAATAGGACGAGTTATTGACAAATCCAACATAAATCGATATAATCTAACATGAATGATTATTCATTCATTTTACCAAGGTGTTTTTGAAGGAGATTATTATGAGGAGAAACAAACCGAAATACAAGCGAATTATTGAAGCAGCAGTACGAGTTATTGCCGAAAACGGTTATCATGCATCACAAGTTGCAAAAATAGCTAAAGAAGCTGGAGTAGCCGACGGTACGATTTACCTTTATTTTGAAAATAAAGAAGATATACTCGTGTCTGTTTTTAAAGAGAAAATGGGACAGTTTATTGATCAAATAGCTGATGCGATTGAGACAAAACAAACAGCTGATGAGAAGTTATTCACCTTGGTTGATATGCATTTACGGCAACTGGCAAGCGATCGTTATTTAGCAATTGTAACTCAATTAGAATTACGGCAAACGAAAAAAGATTTACGCCGAAAAATCAATAACGTTTTAATACCTTACGTTTCAGTCATTGATTCCATCATTGAAGAAGGAATAGAACAACAATTATTTAGAAAAGACTTAAACATTCCACTCGTTCGCCAAATGATTTTTGGAACTTTAGACGAAACAGTTACGAATTGGGTCATTCAAGATGAGTCATATGATTTAGTGGCTCAATCCGTTGATATACATGCTTTAATCACACATGGAATCTCCGCTTAAACGACATGATTTTACAAAAAACATTTATTTTATAAAGCGGAATATGTATAATGGTAGGTGTGATAATGACTGAAATTTGGTATTATAAAGAAAAGAGGAGGGTTACTTTGGAAACTTTAACTGTCGAATTAAATAAAAATATAGCGATTTTAACGATTAAAAGTCCACCTGCAAATGCATTATCTACTGCACTTATTAAGGACTTAGATCAAAAGCTTGATGAACTAGAGCAAGAGCAAACGGTAAAGGCTATTGTTTTGAAAGGAGACGGAAGGTTTTTTTCTGCTGGAGCAGACATCAAGGAGTTTACTTCTCTGCAAAATGCTTCTGATTATCAATCATTATCTGAAAAAGGCCAACAAGTTTTTGACCGCATCGAACATTTTTCAGTTCCTATTATTGCGGCAATCCATGGAGCTGCTTTAGGAGGAGGTTTAGAATTGGCGATGGCTTGCCATATTCGAACCGTAACGAAAGAAGCGAAATTAGGTTTGCCAGAATTAAATTTAGGAATTATTCCAGGATTTGCCGGCACACAGCGTTTACCACGTTATGTCGGACGCGCAAAAGCATATGAGATGATTTTAAGCGGTACACCGATTAGTGGTGAGCAAGCTTATGAACTCGGTTTAGCGAATCACGTATTTTCAGAAGATGACATTTTCGATGAAACTATGAAACTAGCAAATCAATTTGCTGAAAAGAGCAAACCGACGATTCAAAAAATAATGCAACTCATTCCTTATGCACAAGCCAATCAGTTTTCTAAAGGTGTTGAGAAAGAAGCACAAGCTTTCGGAGAAGTATTCGGAACAGCTGATGCGAGAGAAGGCGTGCAAGCATTTATTGAAAAGCGTAAGCCAAACTTCCAAGACAAATAAATCGATCACATACTTAAACATATTTAAACATACTTAAACATACTTAAAGGAGGAAAATCGATGGATATCTATGTATTACTAAAAAAGACATTTGATACAGAAGAAAAAATTGTTATCTCAGATGGTGAAATCGAAGATGATAGTGCAGAGTTTATCATCAACCCTTATGACGAATATGCTGTTGAAGAAGCGATTAAACAGCGTGATGAGCATGGTGGTGAAGTAACTGTCCTAACCGTAGGCGATGAGGATTCCGAGAAGCAATTGCGCACAGCTCTAGCTATGGGGGCGGATCAAGCCGTTTTAATTAATACAGAAGATGATTTAGAAGAAGGCGATCAGTTTACAACGACAAAAATTTTAGAAGCTTTCTTTGAAGATAAAGAACCAGATTTAATTTTAGCAGGTAATGTAGCTATTGATGAAGCGAGTGGACAAGTTGGTCCAAGACTAGCCGAGCGTTTAGATATCCCATTTGTGACAACGATTACAAACTTAGAAATCGATGGAGAAACTGTCAATATCGATAAAGACGTAGAAGGGGACGTTGAGAAAGTTGAAACGACGTTGCCGTTATTAGTAACGTGTCAGCAAGGTTTGAATGAACCACGCTATCCTTCACTACCAGGGATTATGAAGGCAAAGAAAAAGCCTCTAGAAGAGTTAGAAATCGATGATCTCGATTTAGATGAAGATGAATTAGAACCGAAAACGGAAACGATTGATATGTTCCTCCCGCCTGAAAAAGAAGCTGGAAGAATTTTGGAAGGCGAGATTGAAGATCAAGTAAAAGAACTCGTATCATTACTTAAAAACGAAGCAAAAGTACTTTAATCTTTAAGCTGGAAAGGAGAAACGTCATGAGTAACAAAACATTAGTAATTGGGGAAGCAAGAGACGGAGCATTACGTCATGTCACCTTTGAAGCAACTGCAGCAGCGAAAAAAATTAATCCAGATGGAGAAATTGTCGGGGTATTGTGTGGTCATGATGATTTGGAAGCTCAAGCACAAGAGATGATTTACTATGGTGCCGATCGAGTAGTGACCATTCAACATGACAAATTAGAAACATATACATCAGAAGGATATGGACAGGCCGTTATGGCTGTCATAGAAGAAGAATCACCTACTGGAATCGTTATGGGACATACAGCAATTGGTAAAGATTTAACACCGAAGATAGCGAGCAGACTCGAAACAGGATTAGTTTCCGATGCAATTGATATTGAATGTGACGGAGACGAAGTTATTTTTACAAGACCGATTTATTCTGGAAAGGCTTTTGAAAAGAAAAAGATTTCGAGTGGAATTGTTTTTGCAACGATTCGCCCGAATAACATCCCTGCATTAGAACGTGATGAATCAAGAACGGGAGAGATTCAGCCGAAAGATGTCGACATCACCGATTTACGGACAATTATTAAAGATGTTATACGCAAAGCTTCTGATGGGGTAGATATGTCCGAAGCAAGCGTCGTTATTGCAGGTGGCCGTGGTGTCAAAAGTAAAGAAGGGTTTGATTCCCTCTATGAATTAGCTGACCTTTTAGGAGGAGCAGTCGGTGCCTCTCGAGGGGCGTGTGACGCTGAATATTGCGATTATTCATTGCAAATTGGTCAAACAGGTAAAGTCATTACACCAGACCTTTATATTGCTGTCGGTATTTCTGGTGCTATCCAACATTTAGCTGGTATGTCTAACTCAAAAGTAATCGTTGCTATTAACAAAGATCCAGAAGCGAACATTTTCAATGTAGCCGATTACGGTATTGTTGGAGATCTATTTGAAGTTATGCCCCTTTTAATCGATGAAATCAAAAAACTTAAGGTTGAAGCATAATGTAAACGAGAAGAAAAAGGTCTAATCAGCAGTGATTAGACCTTTTTTGACTCGACTGAAGGGCAACGAGCAAACTGTTAGGAAGAAAATACTATAAGTGATATACTCACATCAGAGTCAAAATTGATTAAGGAGGATACATGTTATGGCAATTTTAAATGTAACAGATCAAAATTTTACAGAGGAAACTTCAGAAGGTTTAGTGTTAGCAGACTTCTGGGCACCATGGTGTGGCCCATGTAAAATGATTGCTCCTGTTTTAGAAGAACTTGACGGAGAAATGGGAGATAAAGTAAAAATCGTTAAGCTTGATGTAGACGAAAACCAAGAAACAGCGGGTAAATTCGGTGTTATGAGTATCCCGACACTACTGTTGTTTAAAGATGGAAATGTCGTAGATCAAGTTGTAGGCTTCCAACCGAAAGAAGCTCTCGCTGATTTGATCAACAAACATGCATAACACATATTATATGAATGAAACGAATGAGATCCCTTGTTGCATAAAATGTGGCAAGGGATTATCTTTGATTTAACGATCTAAACATTTATTATGAAAGAGATAACTTTTCTTTACATGCGAACGAATGGAATTTAAAGGAATGAATCGTTTGAGTAAATATTTAATCAAAGAAAAAGTAGCCGTAGTCCCTACACAACCCGGTTGTTATCTAATGAAAGATAAATATGGCACTGTCATCTATGTAGGTAAATCAAAGCAGTTAAAAAATAGAGTCCGCTCCTATTTCACTGGGGCCCATGATAAAAAGACGCAGCGGCTCGTGCAAGAAATTGCTGATTTTGAGTATATCGTTACATCTTCAGAGCTCGAAGCGTTAATTCTCGAAATGAATTTGATTAAGCAATACGACCCAAAATATAACATCATGTTGAAGGACGACAAGTCTTATCCGTATTTAAAAATCACTTCAGAGCGACATCCGAGACTGCTCATTACGAGGCAAGTGAAAAATGATAAAGGTAAATATTTCGGTCCGTATCCGGATGTCAAAGCTGCTAAAGAGACGAAACGGTTACTGGATAAGTTATATCCGTTAAGGAAATGTAATAACCCACCTGGACGGTATTGTTTGTATTATCATATGGGTCAATGTTTAGCATGTAGTGATGAACCACCACAAAATGAAGACTATCAAACAATCATTCAAAATATTACGTCATTCTTACAGGGTGGTCACACAGAAATCAAACAAAAGTTAACAGAAAAAATGTATGAAGCGAGTGAACAATTAAACTTTGAAAGGGCTAAAGAGTTACGAGATCAAATTCAGCACATTCAAGTCGTCATGGAACAACAGAAAATAATCCTCAATGACCGAGTGGATCGGGATGTATTTGCATACAGCTATGATAGAGGGTGGATGTGTGTCCAAGTTTTCTTCATACGCCAAGGCAAGTTAATCGAAAGAGATGTCGCTATTTTTCCTTACTACTCTGATCCTGAAGATACATTCATAAGTTTCATCGGGCGATTTTATTTACACGAGCAGCATTTAAAGCCACAGGAAATTTTTGTTCCGATTGGAACGAAATTTGAACTGTTGACTGAATTATTAAAGATCAAAGTGCATACCCCATTTCGTGGCCAAAAAAGGAAATTAGTCGAATTAGCAGAAAAAAATGCCAAAATATCCCTTCAAGAAAAATTTTCGCTACTTGAGCGTGATGAAGAGCGGACCATCGTAGCAGTCGAAAAGCTTGGTGAAGCATTGAACATTGAAACTCCCCACCGAATTGAAGCGTTTGATAACTCGAATATTCAAGGGACAGACCCTGTTTCGGCGATGGTTGTCTTTATTGATGGTCGACCTGACAAAAAAGAATATCGAAAATATAAAATTCGTAGTGTCACCGGCCCAGATGACTATGAGACGATGCGAGAAGTCATTCGGAGGCGCTATACACGGGTGTTAAAGGAACAATTACCTTTACCCGATTTAATTATTGTCGATGGTGGAAAAGGACAAATGAGCGCTGCTTTAGATGTGTTAGAGAATGAGCTAAGCTTAGATATTCCACTATGTGGGCTCGTTAAAGATGACCGACATCAAACGAGTGAATTATTGTATGGAAATCCTCCTGTAATAATTCCATTGTCCCGAAGATCGAAAGAATTTTATTTAGTGCAGCGCATCCAAGATGAAGTACATCGATTTGCCATTACGTTTCACCGACAATTACGAGGGAAAAGTGCATTTCAGTCTAAATTAGACAAAATTCCAGGAGTTGGAGAAAAACGTCGAACATTGTTATTGCGTCATTTTAAATCGATCGATGAAATTAGAGAAGCTTCTGAGGAAGATATTACTCGATTAGGAATTCCTGCGAATACAGCTCGGGAAATCATTAAACAATTAAATGAAAATTCGTAAGGGTGCGGGAACTAAAAGTGAACCGCACCCTTATTCTATTCCTTGTAATGTTTTATAATTCACATTTGGTGTTCGAATGAAAGACTATTGAACGTCAATAACTTTAAAGCGAATTTGGTGAATGCGATGATTAATATCTTCTATACATTCGCACTCTTTCTCTGTTATTTGTTGGACAGCTTCAGCTAAAAATCCAGCCTCTAAGCGAAACTCTGCCTCAAAAGGGGCTTTTAGTCGATGTACGACAGAATCGGAAAGTAAGTGGAAGATAAAGTCTTTCCTTTTCTCTTTAACGAGCTCAAGTTTTCCCCAGCCGATGTAATCAAAAAAGAAATAAATATCTTCTAATGAATCAAACTGAAATTTTCTGGCGAGGTTTTTCCCCATAAAATATAAAATCGTCGATGACTCCTGGCCAAGTAAATCTGGAAGACTGATGTAGCGCAAAATGTCATAGCCAGCACCAGGTGTATGTAAATTTTCAAGCAAAGATAAAGAGTATGGCTCTTGTTTTTTCAACATCTGTCATCCTTTCGAGTAAAATCGTCATATAAAAGCCTTTAAAAAGATATATTAGATCGAATAATGTGCTCTAATTATACCATTGTGTTACATCTATTTCATTTTTTTACGTATGCTAATCATTTACCGTAGCCTTTGCTTGACGCTTTACACAGATAGCAGTACAATAAACATGTCACAAATTGTACATTGACAACTAGTAAGGAGAAAAATATGCCTTACTGTCGAAATGACATGCCACACGTATTAAAAAACACCAAAACTAACTAAGGGGGGTAACAAACGGTGGAACATCGTGAGTTTTTTTACAAAAGATTGCACTCACTATTAGGAGTCATTCCAATCGGAGTTTTTTTGGTTCAACACTTGTTCGTGAATCATTTTGCTGTGTATGGAGAAGAAAGCTTTAATAAAGCGGCAGGTTTTATGGGAGCATTACCATTTGGGATTTTATTGGAGATTTTTATTATTTACTTGCCGATTCTTTTTCACGCAGTGCTAGGGGTTTACATTGTTTTGGATGCTCGTAACAATGTAGGGAAATATTCTTATGCACGTAATTGGTTGTTTTATTTACAGCGAATTACGGGTGTTATTACACTGATTTTTATTGCTTGGCATGTTTGGGAAACACGTGTACAAGTTGGACTTGGGAATGTAGAAGTAAACTACAGCTTGATGGAGGGCATTCTGTCTAGTCCATTCATGTTTGTATTTTACCTTGTTGGAGTACTTTCAACGACATTCCACTTTTCTAATGGATTGTGGGGCTTTTTGGTATCATGGGGTTTTGCACAATCTCCACGATCACAAAAAGTTATTACATACGTCACAATGCTCGTGTTTTTAGCTGTTAGCTATATGGGTGTAAGAACCCTTATCCAGTTTGCTTTTGGCGTATAATTGATGGATGTAAATTAGGCATGCTGAAATGCTTTTTAAAGTAAATCGTTTAGAGCGCCGTTTAATGAAAAAGGAGTGAAGTTTTTACTAATGAGTAAACGTAAAGTAGCTGTTGTTGGTGGAGGTCTTGCTGGACTGATGGCAACAATTAAAGCTGCAGAAGCTGGTGTAAATGTTGATTTATTTTCTATTGTTCCTGTAAAACGCTCTCACTCAGTGTGCGCCCAAGGTGGAATTAATGGAGCAGTAAATACGAAAGGTGAAGGGGACTCTCCTTGGATCCACTTTGATGACACCGTTTACGGTGGAGACTTTTTAGCTAACCAACCACCTGTAAAAGCGATGTGTGAAGCGGCACCAGGAATTATTAACTTGCTGGATCGTATGGGGGTCATGTTTAACCGTACACCAGAAGGATTGCTTGATTTTAGACGTTTCGGTGGTACACAACATCATCGTACGGCATATGCAGGTGCAACGACCGGGCAACAATTGCTCTATGCATTGGACGAGCAAGTTCGTCGATTTGAAGTACAAGGTCTCGTAACAAAGTATGAAAACTGGGAATTCATCGGTGCAATCATCGATGATGAAGGTACGGGTAGAGGAATTGTTGCTCAAAACCTTCAATCTCATGAAATCAAATCTTTCCCGTCTGATGCAACAATTATCGCAACAGGTGGTCCGGGGATTATCTTTGGTAAATCAACAAACTCTGTCATCAACACAGGATCAGCGGCAAGTATTTTATACCAACAAGGTGCAAGATATGCCAATGGTGAATTTATTCAAATTCACCCAACAGCAATTCCGGGTGATGACAAGTTACGATTGATGAGTGAGTCTGCACGTGGTGAAGGTGGACGAGTTTGGACATACAAAGACGGAGAGCCTTGGTACTTCTTGGAGGAAAAATATCCAGCGTATGGAAACCTCGTACCACGGGATATTGCAACACGTGAAATCTTTGATGTCTGTGTAAACCAGAAGCTCGGTATTAATGGCGAAAATATGGTTTACCTTGATTTGTCACATAAAGATCCAGATGAACTTGATGTTAAACTTGGAGGAATTATTGAAATTTATGAGAAATTCGTCGGGGAAGACCCACGAAAAGTACCGATGAAAATATTCCCAGCCGTTCACTATTCCATGGGTGGACTATGGGTTGACTATGACCAGATGACAAATATTCCTGGTATCTTTGCTGCTGGAGAGTGTGAATACTCACAGCACGGTGCAAACCGTCTAGGTGCGAACTCATTGTTGTCAGCTATTTATGGTGGAATGGTTGCTGGTCCAAAAGCGATCGAGTATATTGATGGACTTGATAAACATGTTGAAGATCTTCCTTCAAAGCTCTTTGAAGATCGAGAAAATGAAGAACGTGAAAAATTTGAAGAGCTTATGAAAATGGATGGTGGCGAAAATGCTTATCAAATCCATAAAGAACTCGGTGAGTGGATGACCGATAACGTTACAGTTGTTCGTCATAATGACAAATTATTAGAAACAGATAAGAAAATTCAAGAGCTATTAAAACGCTGGGAAAATATAAGTATTAATGATACTTCACGTTGGAGTAACCAAGGTGTTATGTTTACGCGACAGCTTAAAAATATGTTGCATTTAGCTCGAGTTATTACAATGGGGGCTTATCATCGTGATGAAAGTAGGGGAGCACATTATAAGCCAGAATTCCCAGACCGTAATGATGATGAATGGCTAAAGACAACAATCGCTACATTCAATGAGGAGACGAATGCTCCAGAATTTACGTATGAGGATGTGGATGTATCATTAATTAAGCCACGTAAACGTGACTATACGAAAACAAGCGAAGGGAGTAAGTAATAATGGCCGAACAGAAAACGGTGACGTTTATTATTACAAGACAAGATGGCCCAGATAGTACTCCTTATAAAGAAACGTTTAATATTCCTTATCGAAGAAATATGAATATTATTTCTGGATTAATGGAAATCCAAAAAAATCCTGTCAATGCTCAAGGAGAAAAAACAAGTCCTGTTCAATGGGATAGTAACTGTCTGGAGGAAGTTTGTGGAGCTTGTTCCATGGTGATTAATGGCACAGCTAGACAATCTTGTGCTACCTTAGTCGATGAGCTGGAACATCCGATTCATATCGAACCGATGTCTACGTTTCCGGTTGTTCGTGACTTAATTATCGATCGTGAACGTATGTTTGATGATTTAAAACGTATTAAAGCATGGATCCCTATAGATGGTACACATGATCTCGGACCAGGTCCACGAATGGCTGAGAAAAACCGTCAATGGGCATATGAGTTGTCGAAGTGTATGACATGTGGTGTCTGTTTAGAAGCTTGTCCAAACGTTAATGAAAAATCTAACTTTATAGGACCGGCGTTATTATCATTGCCACGGTTATACAACAATCACCCAACAGGAGCCATGAATAAGAGTGAACGTCTAGAAGCTCTTATGGAAGATGGTGGAGTAACAGGTTGTGGTAACTCACAAAACTGTGTTCAAGTTTGCCCGAAAGGTATTCCATTGACGACATCAATAGCTTCAATGAACCGGCAAACAGCATTGCAAGCATTCAAGAATTTTTTCGGAAGCGACCAAGCAAACTAATGTCCGTTCAAATCAGTTAACCCTTACCTTAAATGTGGTAAGGGTTAACTTTCCGGTTAAGTTATTTGAATTTTCAGCATGTGTAATTATGAAATAACTGTGAGGAGGAAGAGCAACGTGAAAGAAATCTCATATATTAAAGATTTTGATCAGTGGCGTTCAAGCTTTTCGTTTTCTACCCGTGTTCGTATTCGGTTTTCTGAGACAGATTTGTTCGGTCATATGAACAACGTTTCGACGTTTATTTATTTTGAAGAAGCTCGGATTGAATTTTTGAAATCAATGGGTCTGTTCGGTAATGATTACGAATCAGGAATTCCTATTGTAGCAGATTTACAATGCGATTATTTGACACAAGTATTTTTTGATGAACAAATAAGTGTGTTCGTAAAAGCAGCGGACGTAGGAACGACATCATTTGATCTCCATTATATGGCAGTGAACGAACGCGAAGAAATTTGTTTTACCGGCCGAGGCAGATTAGTTTTCATAGAACCAAAGAGTGGAAAACCAATTCCTTTACCACAATCGATGAAAAGGAAACTGTTACAACATGAATCAACTTAAAATTGACAAATAAAAGGAGTAAAACCGACTTCTCTTCAATTGAAAAGTCGGTTTTCACAAGTGACCGATAGATGAGTTGTACGAAACAACGATGCCTAACTTCTCGTAAGAAGTTTTCACTCTCGTCTATAGTTTCAATTCCCCCATACGAAGGAGTTCTACTACAGCTTGTGAACGCCCCTTAACACCTAACTTTTGCATAGCATTTGAAATGTATACCCTTTGCGAATCAATTGTGAGTCGATTAAAAGGATTATTAAGCCGAATATATCATAGCGAGCAGGCATTGGCTTACGATGAATATATATGCCGTAATGTCTTGCTATGCATGTAATATCAATATCTTGAGGTGTTCTTATATGGTGTTTGACATATCTAAGTGTAATCCAATCTTCTAATGCTGTTTTAGTATAAGACATAATATCCCCCACCTAAACAATGTCAATATCATTTTGTTTTTATTATACTAAACTAATAAAGTCATTCCTGGTGATGATTTCATTTTTGGCATTCTTTAGAAAAATTTCAGCCTTTTTCATTTAACTGTTTTTAACCGTCGTTTCATTTTGAATAATGGACATTAAATTCATTAACTATATTCCAATGTTAGGATTTTATATTATAAAAAAACACACCAAAGTAATCTCGAAGATTATCCTGGTGTGTTATTCTTGTTGGTC
>DASUXY010000039.1:0-14654 GCA_036377675.1 Bacillota bacterium | reverse complement strand
TTTATGGATGTACAAACGAGGATTGAGTTAGTTGAAGATAAACATTTTTTTATCATATCGTTCATGAACAAGCATAAAATGTATGGACATACGTTTCGCGGGAGGAAAGCTGATGAGATATTTTACATTTCTTGCAGCTAGTTGTTTTTTGATTTGCTTTATTTTTTTAAAGATAGAACCGGTCGACGCATTTAATGGACAGGTTTCGGCACATCATGCAGTTGTAATGGATCCAACATCAGGTGAAGTGCTTTTTGAAAAGAAAGCGCATGAAAAAGTGCCGATTGCTAGTATTACAAAAATCATGACTGCGATCATTGCAATTGAATCAGGGTTATTTGATGAAATAGCTACGACAAGTCGACGTGCTATTTATACAGGTGGATCTTCCATTTATTTAGAACAAGGTGAAACAATGAGTGTAGAGGACTTAGTATATGGACTCATGCTTCGGTCGGGTAATGATGCGGCAGTTGTGCTAGGTGAACATATCGGGGGTAGTGTTGAAGGATTCGTTCACCTAATGAATGAAAAAGCAGCTTGGATTGGAATGACAAACACAAATTTTACAAATCCTCATGGACTTCATGAAGAAGAACATTATTCAACAGCATACGATATGGCCTTGCTCATGCAATATGCAATGAAAAACGATCAATTTAAACATATTTCACAAACCGTTTCTTATCAATCAAAAGAAAGATCGTATCCATGGTACAACAAAAATAAATTGTTAACGACGTACTATGATCATTGCACAGGAGGTAAAACAGGTTTTACGAGAGTTTCCGGAAGAACGTTAGTGACGTCGGCTCGGAAAAATAATCAAGATTTAATCGTCGTTACTTTAAATGCTGCAGACGATTGGAACGATCACATCCACCTATATGAATGGGGCTTTAAAAACAAAACCGCACATACTCTTCAACAGAGTATAGTGGCAAATGCCCCTGTTCACACAGAATCAAGTTTTACGTCGCAACTTATTTTAGTTTATAAAAAAATGATAGGGTTGAATTAAAATGGTAAATATCATTTGGGCGAGTATGGCGATGATTGGCATCGTCTATGCAATCTTTAATGGAACGATGGACGAAGTGAATAAAGCTATTTTTGAAAGTGCTAATGATGCGGTTACTTTATCGATTGGCTTAATAAGTGTTCTAGTGTTTTGGCTCGGAATTATGAAAGTAGCAGAGGAAGCTGGAATTCTCCAACTACTCGCTAAATTGTTTAAACCGATTGTCATTAAAATTTTTCCTGATCTCCCTAAAGACCACCCAGCGATCGGATATATTCTTTCAAACATTACAGCTAACATATTCGGTCTCGGTAATGCTGCAACACCTATGGGTTTAAAGGCCATGCAACAAATGAAAGAATTAAGTGGCTCACAAGAGGCATCACGATCGATGATTACTTTTTTGGCGTTGAACACATCAGGTTTAACAATAATCCCAACAACTGTTATCGCTATTCGTATGCAGTACAACTCTCTTTCACCAACTGAAATTGTAGGAACAACGATTATCGCGACGATTACGTCGACAGTAAGTGCACTGTTAATCGATCGTTTCTATTATTATAAAAGTGTATGGAGGAGATAAACGATGCAAGTCATAACGACTATAAGTACATGGATGATTCCACTTTTTCTATTCGTCGTCCTTTTGACAGCTACGTGGAAAAAAATACCGACATATGAAGTATTTGTTGAAGGGGGTAAAGAAGGTGTTCATATGGCCTTTTCATTGCTCCCTTTTTTAGTCGGAATGATTGTTTCGATTTCAATTTTAAGAAGTTCAGGCGCTTTAGAGGCCTTTGTCTTACTCATTTCACCCTTTTTATCCGCGATCGGTATTCCTTCAGAAATTATTCCTCTTGCTCTCGTTCGGCCGATTTCTGGGACTGCAGCGCTTGGGATGACAACAGAACTGATCAGTACATATGGTCCAGATTCATTCATCGGTCGATTAGCATCAACGATGCAAGGGAGTACAGATACAACCCTTTATATTATAACGGTTTACTTTGGGGCTGTCGGTATTAAAAAAACAAGATACGCAGTAAAAGTTGGACTGTTAGCAGATTTAATTGGTATACTAGCATCGATTCTAATTGTAACAATCATTTTTACGTAACATTCAATCGCAAGAACATGTCCATGAACAAATAACATGTTTAGTCAGATTGAATCTTTCAACAGCATAATATTACACGAAATAAATGGTGATTATATGTCAAAAAAGTTACAAAGGTTACAAAAAGTAATTGCTCAAAGTGGTATCACTTCCAGGCGCAAAGCTGAACGACTCATCGAAAGTGGCCACGTAAAAGTAAATGGAAAACGTGTTACAAAGTTAGGGACAAAAGTGTCGCCAAAGGATCAAATAGAAGTAGACGGAGTCCTCTTAGAAAAAGAACAACCTGTTTATTTTATATTGAATAAACCACGAGGTGTCATTTCAAGTTTAAAAGATGACAAAAATAGGAAAGTTATTACTGATTATCTCCCGACTGTTGACGAACGTATTTTTCCCATCGGTCGACTCGATTACAATACGTCAGGACTTATTTTATTAACAAATGACGGTGAGTTTGCCAATCGATTAATGCATCCGAGATATGGTGTTCATAAAGTTTACATCACAAAAATAAAAGGAATCCCAAGCAAGCCTGAACTTGAAAAGCTACGAAAGGGCATTAAAGACAAAAATGATTTATTAAAAGCTGTTCAGTATAAAGTTAAGTCTGTGAACAAAAAAGATCAAACGATGCTTTTAGAAATTACGTTAAGAGAAGGAAAAAATAGGCATATTCGTCGAATGCTGGATGCTTTAGGGTATCCAGTAATCAAATTAAAGCGTGAGCGATATGGGTTGTTAACATTAAAAGGTCTTCAACCTGGACAATATCGAGCACTTACACCGAAGGAAGTTAAACAGATGTGGAATTTAACAAAGAAGAATTGTTAAATAATAGACATATTTTACACTATGGTTAAGTGGTATAATGGAGCGTGGGAGTGATAATCGTGAGCTTGGAAAAGAGAAAAGCAAAAAAAAGCAAGAAAAAAAGAAATCGCTTTATTTTCCGTTCAATCATCTTGGCAGTATTGGTAGGTGCGGTAGTGTTTGCATTAGTATCAAACTCCCAAAAAGATAAAACGATCTACAAAGTTGGTGATCAAGCTCCTGATTTTAAGTTAGAACAAATAAATGAAAATAACGAGCTTGAATCTATTCAGCTGAGTGACTTAGAAGGAAAGGGAGTTATGCTAAACTTTTGGGCGACTTATTGTGAACCATGTGAAGCAGAAATGCCATATATGCAAAAACTATATCCGGAATACCATAATCAAGGCATTGAAATAGTAGCCGTTAGTTTAGATGGTGGCCAACTTGTCATTGACCGGTTTATAGATAAATATGATTTGACATTTCCTGTTATGCATGATAGTAAAGGTCAAGTTAGCGACTTGTATAAAGTAGGGCCGATACCGAGTACATTTTTTATTAATCCTGAGGGAGAGATTGTAGAAATTGTGGAAGGTGCACTTACTTTAGAACGATTGGAAAGCTATTTTCAGCAAGTTTTACCAGAATAATAAAGGAGTCTGCGATTATTGTGAGGGATATCGATGGATAAAATAAAATGTGAATGCGGACATGTGAACCCTGAGGGCACCGTTCTTTGTGAAGCATGTGGGAAACCCATTGAGAAAAACCAACATATCGACGGAAATGATAAAAGAAAATTACTTAACATGCGTTACGATGGAAGTGCTCGTAGGTCTTTAACATATAACAAAACAATTATAGATAAAATTTGGAGTTTCTTTTCATCAGTAAAAGTCGGAATTTGGTTAATCGTTTTAGCATTAATTGCTTCTGCGATTGGAACTATTTTTCCTCAAGAAATATACATACCGGCCGATGCCGTATCACGTGATCCGGCTATTTTTTATGAGGACCGTTATGGTATTTTAGGAAAGATCTACTACGAATTAGGCTTTCATAATTTATATAGTTCTTGGTGGTATTTGCTCTTAATTGCACTCATCGGCGTATCTTTAGTCATCTGTAGTCTTGACCGTGTCGTGCCGTTGTATAAGGCGTTGAAAATGCAACGTCCAAAACGACATGAAACATTTGTAACGAGACAGCGTTTATTTAGTAAAACAGAAGCTGTGTCAACAGATGAAGTGAACAGTGTAAAGGATAGTTTGCAAAAACAAGGCTATAAAATTAGAGAAGAAGATGGACATATCGTTGCTGAAAAAGGACGGTTTTCTAGATGGGGGCCGTACGTTAACCATATCGGTCTCATCATTATTTTGTTAGCTGCAATTTTACGGCAAACCCCTTTATTTTTCCTCGATGAATATGTATGGGTAAGAGAAGGGGAGCAAACGGTAATTCCTGGAACGGATGGGGAATACTATGTTAAAAACAAAAAATTCACTTTAGAGACACATGATGAGAATGACGAACGTTTTAAAGAAGCGATCGAAAAGCAAGGCGAAGTTGTAAGCAATTATCAAACAGACGTCATCGTATATAAAGCTGAAGAATCAGAAGTTACTGGAGCAGAACCAAAATTAACAAAAGTTAAAGAAGAAGACATACGGATGAATAAACCATTAAAGTTTGATGGCTACGCATTATATCAAGCTGGTTATCAACTCAATGAGTTTAGTGAGATGTCATTTATTATTCATGATATAGACGATGAACAAAAAAAACCGTTAGCAAAATTTACAGTTGATGAGCTATTAGATCCACAGTCATCCTATGAATTAGACAATGGTTTCCGTGTTGAAATTGAACACTATTATCCAGATTACGTCTTAGAAGATGGGGAGCCGCGGTCTGAATCAAAATATCCGAAAAACCCTGCATTTGTATTTGCAGTCTATCCTCCAGACAGCGAAGCTAGTGAAATTAGCTTTATAGGTATTGGACGAAATATCGATCCGACAGGGGAAAATAACTATAAAATTAGTATCGATGGATTCGATACGCGAGATGTTAGTGGTTTAACAGTCAGACGCGACTATACGTTACCATTCTTTATCATTGGAGCTGTTATTTTTATGATCGGTGTCATCCAAGGAATGTATTGGCAACATCGAAGAGTATGGATCCATCCGAAAGAAGAAGGTATTTTATTAGCTGCGCATACGAATAAGAACTGGTTCGGTATCCAAAAAGATATTAAAAAAGCAATTGCTGGTACAACAATTAATATGGTAGTCGACCAGCAAAAATTACATGAGTAGATTGTTTAGAGGAGGATTTAGATGAGCTTAATTAATATAAGTAGTACGATGCTTTATGCGTCATTTATATTATATTTAATCGCCACATTTTTCTTCGGGGCGACGATTAGAGATAAGCGAACAAATAAAAGTAAAAAAGATGTTGCTGGAAAAATTGGGATTACGATTACAATTCTCGGTTTTTTAGCACAACTGACGTATTTTATTACGAGATGGATTGCAGGTGGGCATGCGCCCGTTTCAAATATGTTTGAGTTTACGACATTTTTAGGCATGGCCCTCGTTCTCGGTTTCATTATTATCTACTTCATTTATAGGGTAGGTGTGCTCGGTTTATTTGCACTTCCAATCGCGATGTTAATCATTGCTTATGCGAGTATGTATCCGAGCGAACTATCACCATTAGTCGCTTCATTAAAGAGTCACTGGTTATATATCCATGTTATTACCGTTTCATTAGGACAAGGAATTCTTGCCATCAGTTTTGTAACGGGGTTAATTTATTTAGTACGACAAGTCGATCAATCCGTTCGCAGTGCACGAACAACATGGTTAGAAATCATTCTTTATACATTAGTTGTGTTTCTCGGATTTGTCATTATTACGGTAACATTTAACGCTCTGGATTATGAGGCAAAATTTGAATATCCAAATATTCAAGATGAAATCGTTACGACACAATACCACTTACCAGCAATTGCTGGTCCGAAAGATGGAAATCTATTAACAAAAGACCGTATGGAACCATTATTTGAAACACCTGGTTGGATGAAAGGTAAAGATGCTGGTAAAAAATTAAATACATTAATTTGGTCTTTCCTTACAGGTACGATTTTATATATCGTGTTACGCCTTGTTTTCAGAAAACGAGTCGGTGCAGCGCTGCAACCATTAGTAAAAAATGCTAATCCTGATTTATTAGATGAAATTACGTATCGTTCCGTAGCTATCGGTTTTCCAGTGTTCACTTTAGGAGGACTCATCTTCGCTGCTATTTGGGCGCAAATTGCGTGGGACCGCTTCTGGGGCTGGGATCCAAAAGAAGTGTGGGCATTGATCACATGGTTTTTCTATGCAGCATTTTTACATTTACGATTATCTCGAGGCTGGCATGGAGAGAAATCAGCGTGGTTAGCGATTGGTGGATTTGCGATTATTTTGTTTAACTTAATTGCTGTTAACTTGCTTCTCGCTGGCTTACACTCATATGCTGCATAACGAATAATTTAAGAGAATCGTGGCAAATAATATCGAAATGCCACGGTTTTCTTATACTTTTTTACAACATTCATCTATAATTGAAAGTAGATGCTTTTTTAAAGGGGGTTTTGTAAAGTGGAAGAAGAAGTTAAAATATTAGTAGTCGATGATGAAGAACGGATTCGTCGTCTACTACGGATGTATTTAGAACGTGAAAATTATGTAGTGGAAGAAGCCGCCAATGGAAAAGATGCTTTAAATCTTGCTCTTGATAATGACTATGATCTTATTTTACTCGATTTAATGATGCCAGAGATGGATGGAATTGAAGTTTGTCAACATTTGCGAAAAGAAAAAAATACTCCTGTTATTATGCTAACAGCAAAAGGAGAAGAATCGAATCGGGTACAAGGATTTGAAGTCGGGACAGATGACTATATCGTTAAGCCTTTTAGCCCGAGAGAAGTTGTTTTACGTGTGAAAGCTTTACTGAGAAGAGCTACTGCTACGAACTATAGTGAAGCGAATGCACGAACGAAAAACGTTCTCGTATTTCCTCATCTGACGATTGATCATGATGCACACCGGGTAACAGCTGATGATCAAGAAGTAAATCTTACACCGAAAGAGTATGAGTTATTATGTTTCTTAGCTAAAACTCCTGATAAGGTCTTTACACGAGAAGAATTGTTAAAAGAAGTATGGCAATATGAGTTTTTTGGAGATTTGCGCACCGTAGATACGCACGTGAAACGTTTGCGTGAAAAGTTGAATAACGCTTCCAAGGAGGCCTCAAAAATGATTGTCACCGTGTGGGGTGTCGGTTATAAATTTGAGGTAGATGAAGACTAATGTTTTGGCGAAGTGTCGTAGGAAAACTAGCAGTAACGATCTTATTGCTAGTTTCTTTTGTATTGTTCGTATTAACTATTTTGTTATTGGAGTTTTTTGAGAGTTTTCATATTCAGGAAGCGGAAAAAGACCTTTTACAAACGGCAACGAAAGTTTCGGTGATGGTTGAACGGTATGACGATCGTTCATTGATTGTTGACACAACTCAGCGCGTGAAAGACCCGGCAAGTAGGGTGCTCATCTTGTTTGAAGATGATACGGTATGGATGTCTGATAGTGATGAGAAAGCCCTTGCTAATCTAGATGAAGAATGGTTACGACGTGAAGGTGATGACGTTTTAATCAACAAAAAAATTATGAAGAAACAGATTAGAATGCCGGACAGTGAAATGGAAGCAATGGTCGTAGGAACACCTGTGAAGCAAAATAAGGGAGCTGTTTTTGTCTTCCAATCGTTAGCCGTCGTAAACGAAACGAAAGCAGAAACGACGAATATTATTTTGCTAGCCGCAGGAATAGCGATTATCTTAACGACTATTTTCGCCTTTTTCTTGTCGACAAGAATTACTTCTCCGCTTATAAAAATGCGGGAAGCTGCTTTTGATTTAACACGGGGAGAATTTAATACGAAAGTTCCGATTTTAACACATGACGAAATCGGAGAATTAGCGTTGGCCTTTAATCGGATGGGACGACAATTGAAGTTCCACATCAATGCTCTACGACAAGAAAAGGAACAATTATCTAGTATTCTCAGTTCGATGGCAGATGGAGTCGTCACTCTTAATCGAACAGGTGAAATTATCATTATGAATCCACCGGCAGAGCGTTTTATGGATGATTGGTATTTCGAATATAATCTTCCTGTTTCGGAAAATAATAAACAATTGCCAACAGAATTAAACGAAATTTTACAAGAAGTTATTCACGGTGAAAAAGAAGTTTTAGAAGAAATAAGTTTACAAGGTCGCAGTTGGGTGATGCTCATGACGCCGTTATATGATCAATCGTATGTTAGAGGAGCTGTAGCTGTCATTCGGGATATGACAGAAGAGCGACGTTTGGACAAGTTAAGAAAAGATTTTATCGCCAATGTATCTCATGAATTACGTACCCCAATTTCGATGCTCCAAGGATATAGTGAAGCAATCGTAGATGATATTGCAGAGTCTAAAGAAGAGAAAAATGAGTTAGCGCAAATTATTTATGAGGAATCATTACGTTTAAGCAGACTCGTCAATGATTTATTAGACTTAGCTCGTATGGAAGCTGGTCACATTCAATTGCATATAGAACCTGTACAAGTTGAAGGTTATATTGAGCGGATTTTACGTAAATTTAAAGGGGTTGCTGACGATAACCGCATCAAACTTGAGCTCAGTCAACAACTTGAAAAGCCGATCGTACAGTTAGATCCTGATAAAATGGAACAAGTGTTTACGAACTTAATCGATAACGCTATTAGGCATACGGATGAAGGCGGTTATGTTCACATCGATGTAAAAAATAATGATGAATGTTTTCATGTCGCTATTAAAGATAGTGGAAGTGGTATTCCTGAAGAAGATTTACCATTTGTCTTCGAACGATTTTATAAAGCAGATAAATCAAGGGTTCGCAATACCGAACAAAAAGGGACAGGTTTAGGACTGGCGATTGCCAAAAATATTGTTGATGCACATCAAGGAACAATAACGGTAAAAAGTAAGCTTAATAAAGGAACGACCTTTAATTTTACAATTCCGCAAAAATAAATATCGCATCTTGTGTACGTTATTTCAATTATGCTACGATAAGCAGTATAAGCGAACGGACGAAGCGAACAGCTTTGTTGAGTCTTCTTCAAAGCTGACTGAGCAAAGGGATGCTTTTTCCGTTCGTACATAAATGAAAATAAAGGAAGGGAAAAATATGAACAAATGGTTGCTTCGTTTTTTTATGATGATTTTAATGGTTGGATTAGTTACGGGGTGTGTTGCAGATCAAGATGAGTCACAGGAGACAACGAATAGTCGGATCGAACAAACAGAAAATGAAGATACATTAGAAAAAGAAGAAACAGTTGTCATTACGGTTTCTAAAGATGAAGGAGAAAAAATGATTATCGAGCAAGAAGTTCCGATCGAAGAAGACGCTGTTTTAATGGATGTTTTAAAAGAACATTTTGAAATTGAAGAAGAAGATGGTTTCATTACATCTATTGAAGGGGTAGCACCTGAAGAAGGGGAAGAAAAAGCGTGGATGTACTTTGTAAATGGTGAAATAGCTTCAGTTGGGGCGAATGAATTCGAATTGAGTCCTGGTGATGAAGTAACCTTCGATTTACAAGCATGGGAATGAAAGGTGTGAACACATATAAATTAACATTGCTCGCGTTTCTGGCAGCACTTGCTGTCGTAGGTCGAGCAGTCTTTAGCTTTTTACCGAACGTACAACCCGTTACGTCGATTATTATCATTAGCGGAATCATCTTAGGCCCTCTTGCTGCTATCATTCTCTCTTTAGTAACAACCTTTTTATCCAATATGATTTTAGGTATGGGGATTTGGACGATTTGGCAAGTTATTTCATGGGCGTTGATTGGATTCATAAGCGGAATTATCGGGAAGTATTCACAAAAAATACCTTTATATCGTATCGTTTTATTGTCTATTGTTAGTGGATATTTTTATGGGTTTGTCATCTCGTTAACGAATTATCAAGTGGCTGGAAAATTTCTTCCATATTATTTAGCTGGATTACCATTTGACACATATCATGCGATCGGTAATGCAATCTTTATAATTCTACTTTATCCAATAATCTCCTATTTTTTGCGAAAATATGCAAAGAATCGATTTTCTATTCAAAATACCGACTGATTGACAGTGGGTATTTGTTCTTGGTGTCGGGGTTGCTAAGTGGTATACTAAACATACAATTTCAATGGATTTATAAATAAAAAGATTTATCTTTTTTAACTTGTATTCGACTCTTAAAAGGGTTATCCGATATTTTAATAGACTCGCTTGGACAGTCTAAATACGCTGCTAATACATCTTCTTCGAATTGTTCTGGAATTTCAGTTGTTCCTAAATTTTGATCGAGCATAACGTAGGCAATGCCTTCCTCGTTATAATTGAATACGAGAGGTGCATTTATACCACATGCTCCGCAAGCAATACATGTTTCTTGATCTACTCGTGTATATTTTTTGAGCAAGAAATCTCCTCCTTACGAACTTGCATATTTATCTTCGTAAACGTCTTAGGCTGTCGCATCTATCGTCTCCATTGTAAACCTCACGATAGTTGATTTCAATTCTTATACAGTGATGTGAGTAAGGAAATGATTATGAGGGGGGAGCGAATGTTGTTTTTAAATGGACTTATTTTACAGTGTGTCCGTAACATTAAAGCAGCTCGTAGTGTATCGGCTGTATATTACATTTTACGAGGAAAGAGATCGATTCAAACCGTTCATGATGCACGAATCTTTCATCTTGAACATTATTATGGGACGAATCGGTCGTTGGGAAGGAATGTTTTCGATCAAAGAGTGACTCAATTAAAGCGAGAGGGGTTATTACAACAATCGACAAACGATGCGGGATTGATCGTTAGTGGCCAAGGTGAGGGATATTTACGTCAACTCCTTGAGACATTTCCGTTTCATTACTTTCATGGGTTTCACTATCATCATATCGCTTCGATTTTTTTCGATCGAATTCGCTTACTCATTCAAACCTATACGAATAGTTCAATGAATCATCTGTCATTCATACCGATAATTGATGATTTACACATTACTTCCTGGGTGAAATCATTTTATATATATTATAAAAACATCGACGCTCAGTGGATGTTACAATATCTCTATGATGATTTACATGCAATACTCTCTCAGTTAAAAAACCGTGAAGCTGAGTTTTTTATCGACTGTTTTACTGGGTATAAGCAGTACGGTCTTAGTACGGAGCAACTTGCAAGAAAATATCACGTAACGAGAGAAGATGTTCAATTGTTGACAGTCGCCATCACACACAAAGTGTTACAAACGGCTCATGAACGTAATCGTCGGCTGAAAATTTTACCACATTTAATTCGTGATTTGCCGATGAATCATTTTATTACGAAAACTGCGGAAACGACATATAAACTTTTTAAAAAAGGTTATACGATTGAACAAATTTCGCAGATTAGACAATTGAAGAAAAATACAATCTGTGATCATTTTGTGGAAATTTCCTTATTCGATTCAACTTTTCCCGTCGAAGATTATGTCGATCAAGATGATCAACGGGAGATTGTCCAGGCTACACAAGAAGCAAAAACGTCACAATTAAAAGAAATAAAACGTGCAGTTTCTGAAGAGATTACTTATTTTCAAATTCGTCTCGTACTCGCTCAAATGGACAGAATGCAAGGTGAATATGATGATGAGAGATGAGAGTCAATTGGAAGATTATTTACAATCGTATTTTGGCTATCCTTCTTTTCGAATGGGACAAAAAGAAATTATCAATGATGTGATGAAAGGAAAGGATGTATTAGGCGTTTTACCGACTGGATCCGGTAAATCAATCTGTTATCAATTACCAGCGATGCTGTTACGAGGCACAACGATTGTCGTCTCTCCGCTCATTGCATTGATGATTGACCAAGTCAAACAGTTAAAAGCGAATGGTTTCAAATCAGTTGTCGCTTTAAACAGTTTTGTAAGTCCTGTAGAAAAGAAAAAGATTTATCAACAGCTCGCTCATTATAAACTTGTCTATGCTTCACCGGAACTGTTGCAAAACCAAGTTTTTCTTCGTTATTTAGATCAAATCGAGATCAGCTTATTTGTCGTGGATGAAGCACATTGCATTTCTCAATGGGGACATGAATTTCGGCCTGATTATTTAAAGCTTTCTCCGTTGATTGAACGATTCCATCATCCGACTGTGTTAGCTTTAAGTGCTACGGCAACACGTACGATCCAAGCAGATATTATTAAAGCGCTTAACGTGCCCCATATGGTGCGACACATTTATCCAATCGATCGTCCAAACATTGCTTTTTCAGTAAAAAAAGTAAACGATGAAAAAGAAAAAATAGATGTGATTGTAAACTTTGTTTCACATTATCGAGTGCCTACATTAATTTACTTTTCCAGCCGACAGTTAACAGAAGATTTTTCTTTCGAACTTTCACAAAGGCTATCGAATCGTCGCATCGCTTTTTATCACGGGGGAATGGATTCCGTCGATCGAATCTCGATTCAGCAACAGTTTATGAATGATCAATTAGACATTATTTGTTGTACAAGTGCTTTCGGTATGGGAATTGATAAAAATAATATTCGTTTAATCATTCATTACCACATGCCTTCCCAACTTGAGTCTTACATTCAAGAAGTTGGAAGGGCTGGAAGAGATGGCCAGGCTAGTGTGAGTATATTGTTGTACGAAAAAAATGATGAATGTTTGCCGAAACATATTATTGAAAATGAGCTCCCATCAGAGGAAGAACTTATCTTCACCTTTCGAATGTTAAACGATTTTGCGCGTCGTAAAGAAGAACTCCCTGCTGATGAGGAAAGTTTAGCAACACTTTTTCAAGTAAGCACAGTGCAATGGCGATTTTTATATCATCAATTTGCGAAACATGGTATGGTCGATGAAAACGTCGTCTTATACGATGAGGAAAACTGGCAGCAAGCGTTTCAACATATTAAGCAGTTTCAACAACAGCGGTTGCAACATAAAAAAGAAAAATTAACAGACATGATGGCCTGGATTCATGAGAAGGACTGTTTACGCAAACATTTATATAAACATTTTCAATCATCTTATACAGAACCTGCGGACCAATGTTGTAGTAACTGTGGATTTTCATTACAGGCATGGAAACCTCCAGAAACGATCGTTCACCATTCAACAACATATTATTCCGAAAATCATTGGGAAGATAAACTAAAAAAATTACTTTTGATTGGGGATTTACATGAATCAAAGTGAAATCATTAAACAAATGTCAGATCAAGAGGTAAAAAAATCACTTGTATTCTCTCAACTCTTATTTATATCGATCGCATTCGTTTTAAGTGTTTTTTTATTTGACAATCTAACGGATTGGCAATTGTATTTTAATTGGCAGTGGCGTGAAATCGTTTATTACGGGATTTTTTCAGGATTATTGGTAGTTAGTATCGATTTAATGATCATGAAAACAATTCCTAAACGGTTTTATGATGATGGAGGTATTAACGAAAGAATATTTACAAGTTTATCCATTCCAGAAATTATCGGCGTAACATTGCTCATTGCAATTTCTGAAGAATTTTTGTTCCGAGGGGTAATTCAAACTGTGTTCGGCTATGTGTTTGCGAGTACGTTGTTTGCGCTTGTCCACATCCGATATTTAAAAAAACCGCTCTTGTTAATTTCCGTACTTTTTGTTAGTTTTTTAATAGGATACATTTTTGAAGTTACTGGGAATTTACTTGTGACGATTACTTCTCATTTTACGATTGATGTTTTGTTAGGATTGATCATCTATTTTAAAAAGTGAGGTGCTGAACAATTGGAAAAGAAAAGCGCTGAAGAACTAGATCAGGCCCATGTGCTACGACAGTTAATGAAGGAAATAGGTAACGAAACAAAACATCACGAAAACGACCTTTATGAGAGGGTAAAGATTGATGTTTTACATTTGCCACCTCGTAAAGAAATACATGGTAGGAATAAAACAAGGTTTCGTTTAACGTGGAAAATGCCTTTTATACGATTTACATTTGTTATAATTTTGTTGATTATTATTGTTATAGGTGCGCTCTATGTATCGCAAATGAACGGACAGTAATTTCTTTTCAACGTGAAAAAATGTTGAAAGAATAACTGCCCGTCAACATGAAACATTGGTACATATCTATGTTTCATTAAACAATTGACTTTGGAAGTTGAAGGTCTCTTTTGTGAACTCATTTTATAAAATGGAAATCGTTCTGCTAAAAATACACTTGTTTGTTTTTCTCTTCTTTTAATATTTCTACAGCTTCCTGAAATCGTAACGAATGAACGATTTCTCTTTCTCTTAAAAATTTCAGACTATCGTTTATCTCGGGATCATCGGACATGTTAATAAGCCATTGATAAGTAGCTCGTGCTTTTTCTTCAGCAGCGATATCTTCATATAAATCTGCGATTGGGTCACCCTTAGCTTGAATGTACGTTGCTGTCCATGGCGCTCCTGCCGCATTATGATAAAATAATGCTTTATCATGATCGGCATAATGACTACCTAAACCGGCCTCCTTCATTTGCTCTGGTGTTGCATCTTTCGTTAACTTGTATACCATC
>DASUXY010000038.1:0-37462 GCA_036377675.1 Bacillota bacterium | reverse complement strand
ACAATGGCATGAAAGCGTACAAAGCTGTACTTTTGAATGCTTCTACTCACTTCGCACACATCTCCCATAGGAATGATTTTGTTCCTCTTGTTGGACAAGCTTAATAAACAGTTCATCTAATGTGCTCACATGATGATGATTCATAATTACATTTGCATCGCCACTTGCAAGTAAATTTCCAGAGTAAATGAAGCCAATTTCATCACATATGAGCGCCTCATCCATATAATGAGTTGTTACTAATACTGTTATATTTTTCTTTTTTTGCATCTGAATAATATCCCAAAAAATCTTTCGGGAAAGAGGATCCACTCCAGCAGTAGGCTCATCTAAAATCAACAAGTCTGGTTTATGTATTAAGGCACAGCAAAGCGCCAGTCGCTGTTTCCATCCTCCCGATAAAGTTCCTGCTTTTTGATGACGATAGCCTTCTAGGTTAGTTAATTCAATTAAATCGTCCATTCTTTGTTTTAGTTCTTCCTTTTTAATTCCGTAGACCCCTCCGTAAAACTGCAAATTTTCAAGTACAGATAGCTCGAGATAGAGACTAAACTTTTGTGACATATAACCGATACGCTGTTTAATTTGCTCAGGTTCGGATTGGATATCAAATCCAAGTACTTTCCCAGCTCCAGCTGTCGGAGGGAGCACACCACATAGCATATGAATAAGCGTTGATTTACCCGAGCCATTCGGTCCTAAAAGCCCATAGATAATCCCTTTTTTAATCGACAAGCTAATCTCATTTACAGCAACGATAGATCCAAATGTTTTCTTAAGCTGATGACAATTAATCGCTTGACTCACTTATATATCCCCTCCCTAAACGGTTATAATCTTAAAGTTCAACAGATACGTCCATCCCAGGTTTTAACTGATTGTTATCCTCAACACGAATTTGAATGGGAAAAACCTTTTCTGCCTGATCATCTAATGTTTCATTGTTTTGAGGACTAAATACCGCTTCATCTGCAATTTGTTTCACAAATCCTTCGAATGATTTGTCAGAATGAGCAACTGAAGTGATCGTAACACTTTGATTCAATGAAAAATCAGACAATTTTTTTTGAGGAACAAAAATCGTCAATTCATAAGGTTCGTCTGTAAGGATATTGACAAGTGGTGTACCAACAATTACAAAATCTCCTTCACTTACAAGCCATTCAGAAACAATTCCACTTTTAGGAGCGTTAATTTTCGTTTGGGACTTTGTATATTCAACTTGTTCAAGTAGAGCATTGGCCTGATTTAATTCCCCTTCAATCATTTTTAACTGATTGTCGGTAGCACCTTGTTCTTCCGCTTCCTTCTTTTTCACCTCGACATTTGAGAGTGCTGCTTCCGCTTCCTTACGTTGTAACTCATAATAATCATCTTTTAAGGAACATAGAAGGTCGTTTGCCTTTATCTCTTGTTGTTCTTCCGTTTCAATCGAATCAACCTCACCTTCCAGTTGACTATAGATCGTTTGCTTCTTTCCTTCAATTGTTCCAAAATATACTTCTTCTTCCTTATTAGAACAACCCCCGGAAACAAAAAGAATCAGCAAACAGCCTACTAGCATCGTCATCCTTTTTTTCATTTACATACCTTCCTCCACAAAGATAATAAATGTTCACAACAAATCATACATCATTTTGTAAATATTGCAACATTTTATAAAATACACTCATTTAATCATTTTACTATTTATTCAATCCATTATATTCACTTTAGAAATTGTACTTTCAAAAAGCTACATCTACTTATTAAAATTGTATTTTGCACTTCTTTTGCGGCCACCTATTGCCTAAAACAATTTCATATTAATTCTAGGCAATAGGGGAAAGGGACAGTACTATTATTCCACTTTTAACAAATCTCAAGTATAAAGCGCTCATCCTTAACAACCCTAACGTACAATTATGTCTCATCACATTTTTCAATTGTGTTTTTCGTCCCAGAGTACAATCCACTCGCTGACATGCCTAACATTAACCCGACAATAATTCCTCCTTTTAAATCCTTGGGGTAAACATATAACGTACCTGCAACCAAACCAAACATGATGGAGACGAAAGGGGACCACCGTTTAGAGAGTCCAATCCCCTTCAATAACTCGACGAGACCGACAATTAACGGAATAAGTGCAACATCATATACTTCAAACATAGTATGTCCACCTCCTTATTCATAAGCTATGATAAAATTTAATTTTTTAGAAACGGCAACTCCCTTTGTCACTACAATCGAAAAAAGCGACTGCTTTCGTGGCAATCGCTTCGTAACTTTTATATACATTTCTAATGTTTATGATTTGTTTATATATTATATATGACAATCTTCTTCATAGTCGAAATAAAGATGAAAGTGTTTTTTACACCTTTCATTAAAACTGGAGTTACAATGTACACAATTATTCGTTTGTAAGTACTGACGAATCGTATGCTCTGTTTTACACACCCCACACAAAATTGCCAATTGATCAAATTCCTCTTTTTCCCATGCTACGATATTATGAATTTCACAATCTTGATGACATATATAACATGGATAATATTTATAACAACATTTAAACTTAATTGCAACAATATCTTTTTTTGTATGATAATGTATACAACGCGTTTGATCATCAACTGTATGTCCGTATACGTGCTTCATGTACATCCACCTTTCTCCTACTCTATTAATGTAACTTAGATGGAATTAAATTGGAAGATGGGTGAAACTTTTAATGTATATAAAGATAAATATTGGGCATAGTCTTTTTCTCTGTATATTGAGTTTGCTTTAATCATTTGGATCTTATCAAGTGGCTATTTTAAAAGAACGATCGATCTTACATTTCGTTTATATTATGATAGGATTAATTATTTAAGTAGTGACTTTATTACCTTCCGTGCAACGGATTTATACAATTGTCGTTTGTAATCTATAAAATGCATTTATGTATGAGTTGAATTCCCCCTCTTTTTTCTGTTAGTATATTTATTGGATAATTTACGGATGAACATGGAACTTCCCTCGATTCATCCGTTTTGGTAACAAACGCATAAATGTTTTCATTGATTCTGTTCACGATGTATATGTTTTAACTTTTTTTAAAAAAACCTTGACAGAATATAAAAAACGATGTATAGTATTAATTGTCGTCCAAATCCAATACATACGATTCCGTAGCTCAGCTGGGAGAGCGCCACCTTGACAGGGTGGAGGTCGTTGGTTCGAGCCCAATCGGAATCACTAGCCTAAACGCTTGACCTGTAAAGGGTTAAGCGTTTTTGATTTTATTGTCTAACTGAGAATGTTCCTTTCAGGGGATTCTTTTCCCGCATTGGCATCAAACGATTAAATACATTACTGAATCGTAGTAAAAAGTACACCTTCAAAAAATGGTGCACTTAAAGAATATCATTAAACATCTTCTAATTTTTTATCATTTTCGCCATATCTGTCTACAGTAGTAGTTATACTTGATCGTGTACGTAATTGACAGGCATTTTAAAGTACGGCAAACATGCTTCGCCTGCATCGCAGATAAAAAATTCATCCGACAGCATACGCTTTGAGGTATTCCAACGAATAACCTATGATTAATATAGTGCGACCCCCAGAATGAAACTAGTGTGAATTCGAGGACTCACAGATCCCTTATGTCAACTGCGAGTTCATAACGCAACACTTTCAAAACTTTTAAAAAAATGATTCAAAAATTGTGCATGTATTTGTTTTCAAAAGCCCAATTATGAATTTGATTCTTAAAGTATAGAAATTTTGCAGGAACAAACTGATTACGTGTCTTTCTATACACCTATGGGTATAATGGGGTGTGTATACGAGGAGGTATATTGATGAATAAAATGGAAATGTTTCAAGAAATGGCGAAGCACATTCAAGCTGATGATTCATTAGCTATAAGTGTATGGCGTGGAACATTTGAGTTTGTTGGTGGTGAACCTGTCGCATCTAAAATAGAAAATTTGAATGAAATCAAAATTGAAGAAATGCCCGAAATGCCTGAAGGGAAAATGACGGCGATTGAAATGTTGGTAGTATCTGCTGCAAATTGTTATGCAACGACTTTGCATAAGAACGCCTACTCGAATAAAATCTCACTCACTAAAGTAAAAATTCAAGTTACAGGAAAATTCGATCAAAAGCCGTTTTTAGGTTTAAGTGACGGTAATCCTGGTATGATTGAACCAGAGATCGTTTTATCTGTTGAATCTTCAGCTGATGCTACAGCAATTGAAAAGATTGCTAAAATGTCGATTACACAGTCACCTGTCTTGATGAGTTTAAATCAAGATGTTTCACTCATTATTCAATAAATATGTGAAGGAAGAGGCTAGGACATAACTATAGCCAAAAATAATCTTAAATGGTTCCAATTGATTTTTGATGATTGGAACCATTTTTTGGTTGGTTTCCATTATCTACTGTACTAGTTGAGTTTTATTCTTCTAATAGCATTAAAACGTTCATAGTTAACTTCTTCCTGTAATTAGTTGAGTTTCAACATCTCTTATAGCATCAAAAAATTGATAATCGAATCTATTTAAATGCTTCTGCATTTGCTTTCCTTTGTAGCGTTTCATCTCCACCATGGATTCTTGATATATATTTCCTTATATACTTTCTTATCATAAGATCCCAAAACTCTTTTTCTTTATTTTCCGTTACTTTTGATAATTTAGAGATATCATTTTGGTATTCACCTCTTATCTCTCCTTCAAGTAAAAAGTATAACGTTTGTAATCATCTTCTGAGAAGACTCTGTTCCCTCCCTTCTATCCAATGAAAAAGTTGTAAAGTTTAAGAAGACGGATTTAGGGAAAAATAAAAGTGGAGGGATTCAGATGAAATTAAAAAATAAAGTTGCGATTGTAACCGGAGCAGGTCAAGGAATAGGAAAGTCGGTTGCACTTGCCTTTGCAAAGGAAGGCGCTCATCTTTCCTTAAATTATTTTGGAATAGAACAAAAAGAAATAGACGAACTTTTAAAAGAACTAGAGAGTTATGGCGTTCAAGCCATAGCAATGGAGGGAGATTTATCAAAAAGCGATACTGCAAAATCATTAGTTGACCAGACCGTTCATACATTTGATCGAATTGATATTTTGGCAAATGTTGCTGGAATAAGCGGTCAGGGTCCTGTACAGGATTTAGATGAGGAAGCATGGGATACAATGATGGATGTAAATTTAAAAAGTGTCTTTTTAACAACGAAGTATGCTGTACCGCATATGATTTCCCAAAAAACGGGAAGAATTATAAACTTCTCATCTAATTTAGGGCAAAAGGGTGGTGTAGAAGTCAGTCATTACTCAGCATCCAAAGCAGGAGTCATCGGGTTTACCAAATCAATTGCATTAGAATTAGGCGCACATAGCATTACGGCTAATTGTGTAGCACCAGGTCCAACAGAAACACCTATGCTAGCTGACTTTGACGCTGATTGGAGAAAAGAAAAGTTAGCAGAACTTCCATTACAACGCTTTGGACAGGTGGACGAAATTATTCCGACTGTAGTGTTACTTGCTTCCGATCCGGATGGCAATGCCTATACCGGACAAACGTTAAGCCCAAATGTAGGAGATGTTATGCTATAAGACGTTTGAATCTAAAAGTAGGATCTGCTTGTGAAAATATCGAACGCTATTATTTTACTTCAAGATTGAAAAAAGTCAGAACCAATATTGCCGGCTCTGGCTTTTTCTCTATGTCTAGTGCTTCAGTTTTTATTTGCAAATACGGTAGCCCACTTAAGAAAACAAATGTGAGGGCAGCCGTGATCATTTGAAAGAAGTTTCCCTGCAAATTTCCGTCCTTAGGAACACGAACTTTCTGTATCCCTACTAGATTGGATCATTCATCATGCTCAGCTCTATGTTCAAGATCAGAATACTTTTTTCCAAAATTAATCATTAAAAATGAAGTCTGTGCAAGCTTGCAATCTACTGTTTTGTCTCTAGAGAAATGTTTCGTGTGCCTACATGGCTTCATGAGACAAAAAAGACCGTTAATTAAATCCCAACGGTCTTATCAATTATTGTTTACTTTTTGTTTAGAGAAGACAAATCTATATAACCGATGTTACCTGGATTTTGCGAGCCAACCATTAGATAGGAATGGCCATTTAAATCATCAATCGCTTGGAGACCAGTTACTTCACCTCCATCAGGTGCAGAAATAATACGGCTTAGTTTCTTTGTATCCACATGATAAGCCCATCCAACGTTATTGTTATGCATATTTGTATCTTCAGCGATAAATAATGTTCTTAATTTTTCAGAGAAAACGATATTGTCTGGATTCGCAATTTTGTCAAGATGAGCCGTGTTTCCATCCTTATCTGGAATAGCAAGATCTTCACCAAGCAACATAGCAGACATATCTGTTGCTACATAATTACTATCTATCGGGTGACCATCACGATCACTTTGTCCTTTTGCCAAGTTCATTTCATAAATAGCACCAGCGCGTAGTTTAGGTAACTGAATATCATCTACAGGATCGTTTGGATTTTTTAACATGCCACCACTAATATTTGACATCGCCATATAGACCTTATGATCTGCTTTGTTGAATGTGACAGTTTCCATTTTATTAAATTCTGATGTAGCCCCTAGAATCGCACCATATCTGCGTGATTCTAAGAATGCTGCTGCTTTTTCCATACCAGGTTTTACTTTTAACCATTCATCTTTTTTGGCTGTTTTTATTCTTGTAAACCCATTTTCTTCACCATATTCGGCATCGTTTGTCGTTTCAAAAATGTCACTGAACGTTAAGGTTTGGGCTAATTCTTTTATTTCTTCGTCTGTAGCACGTCCTAATTTAATCCATTCCATATCGGCTGACCCACCATGTTTATCACTCGTTTGGTTCCATTTTGCCGCATATAACGTACCTGCAGTTAAATCATTGGCTTGATCCGCTATATACATAAAGGACATCGTATAGCCACCGTCATCTCCGTAATATACTGTGCGGTTATCAGGAGCAACGGTTACATTTTCGAATGATAGACGTCCCATACTATAATGTTTGACAGCTTTCGCTTTACCATTCGGATGAACAGTTACTTCAGTTGTATACCCATATAGATACGGATTTCCAATTACTGAAAGGTCTTGATAATAATTTCGGGAAAATTGTGTAACCGGAGATTCCTCTGGATTTTTTTCATGAGCCCGTGCATCCGGTTCATATTCTTCACTTCCTAAGTGTGTATTCCAAGGTGATAACACCCCCGCGCACGGTGTCCAAATACCACCATCTGCTGAAAAATCAATAGGCTCGATATCTGTTATTTTTAATTCACCTGTTTTCTTATCTTGTTCCACAGTATTTACATACATCGCTTTCGGCATGTTACCAATTTCATTTTTTGGCATACCTTCAAAATGATTAACTAAATATAATTTGCCACTCTTTCCGTTCACACTAAGCAATGTATTCATGTCAGGTGAAGTGGAGAAAATGGGGTTTCCATTTTTATCTTTAATTACATCGCCGTTCACATCATAAGATGCACCGACTACTTTCCCATTTATAACCTCACCAGGACGAGCTAAAGATTTATATTCCAAGGGTACTGTTTTTTCGGATCCATCATTAAATGTTACTACCATTGAAGCATCGCCATACATTTTTGAACGTTCCTCTTCCGTACTCGGAACAGCCATTCCAACAAATTCTACAGATTTTACTGGTGATTCAGGCTTAGGTGGTTTAGCGAGCACATTCGTAGCTAGTGTAGCAGATGAATATAATATAGCCGCACTTAATAATGGAACAAATATCTTCCTCTTCTTCATTTCATCCCGTCTCCTTCAACCTCAATATATTTTATTACAACTTAATCATATAACTACATTGTTAATACAGTATTTTATTTCCGTATAAATAATGTAAATTTTTAAAAAGGGATTTTATTTACTATCTTTACGAAGATTCGACCTCTCTTTTCATTTATCGATAACATTGCCTTATGTGAAGCCCATTTTTACGATCAAAATTTTGGTTGGTCATTCTATTTAAATCTTATCCATTCTCAAAGAAATACGCTATGTTAATTGAATCAGCCACCTCACGGACCCGTCGTTTTCGATCTCACTCTGTACCCTCTTTTCTTTTCAGTAATCACGAGAGTATGTATAATAGGGTGAGTCCCTCTTTTAATGGAAAGATTAGAAATAAAGGAGTGTTTCATATGTCAACACCACTAAAAGGTAAAACGGCGATTATTACAGGTGCCAGTAAAGGCGTAGGTCGCGCGACTGCCTTTGCTTTGGCAAAAGAAGGCGTTCATTTAGGCTTACTCGCTCGTACAGAAAAAGATTTACAACAAGTAGCTGATGACATCAAAAATGAAATCAATCCGATCAATAAAGTGTACATTGCTACAGCTGATGTATCTGTAAATGAACAAGTAAACGAAGCGATCGATCAACTAAGAAATGATTTAGGTCGTATTGACATTTTAATTAATAATGCGGGAATTGCTAAATTTGGAAAGTTTTTAGAACTAGACGTATCTGAATGGGAAAAGATTATTCAAGTAAACTTGTTAGGAATGTATTACGTCACACGGGCTGTTCTCCCGCCAATGATGGAACAAAAAAGCGGTGACATTGTTAATATTTCATCAACAGCCGGACAAAAAGGTGGCCCTGTAACAAGTGCGTATAGTGCATCAAAAGCAGGCGTTCTTGGCTTAACAGAATCCCTGGCGATGGAAGCACGCAAACATAACATCCGGGTAACAGCATTAACCCCGAGTACGATTGTCACCGATTTAGCGATTGATCAAGGATTAGTTAAAGGTGACGAAGAGGACTTTTTACAGCCTGAAGACTTAGCTGAACTAATGATCGCTCATTTGAAATTAAACAAACGTGTCTTTGTCAAATCCGCTGGGCTATGGACAACGAACCCATAAATAGTTCGGCTTCGCTCGATGATGTTATGATTCACTAGTTAATAAGAGACTGGGACGAAGTTAAAAATTAGTTAATTTTAAATTATCATAAAAATAGAACCGCATGAAATCAAAGTTTTTAAATTAGATTTCATGCGGTTTATTCATTTTAAAAGAGTCCAGTCTCTTTGTCATTTCTGCATTTTGCATTCACTTACTTCTCCAGCCACTTTTCATCATGTAGCGAAACGAAGGAATATAAGGTCAATATCGAGAATGTTTATGTTATCGTGGTACTTTCCTGCATCCCTTATTGATAGATTACTTTATGAATACGAGCTACACAATGATTTTTCCTCCCGAAGATCATGTTTGGATATTCCACCTATATACTATTATAATAGTATAAAATTGTCTTTGTCTCGATTGTTGAAAACGAAAGGCATTAAAATCAATTGTGTTTAGCCGTTGCCATAATTACATAAAACTTAAACGGAGGTCGCCTTGTGAAAACGATTTTATCTTTTTTAAAACCGTATAAACCCCATATTATTGTAGCTTATAGTCTCATGTTGTTTGAACTTACCATTGAACTGTTACTTCCCTTTTTCTTAGGAAAAATGATCAATGATGGTGTTCTGCATAAAGATGTGCAGACGATTGTAATGTGGGGAAGTATAATGATCACGCTCGCTCTTTTTTCTTTTGGAGCAGGAATTGCTAACTCTTTTTACGCTTCGCATACAAGTTGGGGCTTTGCTACAGACATTCGTGGAAAGATGTTTCAACACATTCAACGATTTTCCTTTGCCAATCTTAATAAATATCCGACATCAGGTCTTGTAACACGTTTCACAAATGATGTACGACAAATCCAGCATACTATTTTTATGGCTTTACGCATTATGACAAGAGCCCCTTTGCTCGTAATCGGTGGTGTGATTATGGCGTTTATTGTCAATGCTAAACTGGCACTCATTTTTCTAATTACTGTCCCTTTATTAACGAGCTTTGTTCTATGGGTATTAAAAAAAGGTACGGCGATGTTTAATCAAGTTCAACGATATGTAGACCGTGTCAATCGAACGATGCAAGAAAACCTAGCTGGTATACGTTTAATTAAAGCATTTTTGCGGAGTAATCATGAAGAAAAACGTTTCATGAAGGCGAACAAACAACTCGCCGACATGACACAATCAACATTTCGTTTCATCGAGGCTTCGATGCCGATTTTGTTGTTTGTCATGAATTTAAGTCTCGTCTTCATCATTTGGTTCGGTCATACGCAGTCTTTAGCGGGAACGACTTCAGTTGGGGAAGTCGTTGCCATCGTGAATTATGCGTTACGCGTGTCAATGGCAATCTCAATGTTTACATTTATTATCCTCGCCTATTCAAGAGCGAAAGCATCCGCAGAGCGCATTCAACAAATTTTTGCAGTTGATGTTTATGAACGAGACGAAGAAGACGTAAAAAACAGCCCAACCATTAGCGATGGAACGATTTCCTTTCATCACGTCTCATTTACATATCCTTCGGCAAAACAGCCGGTCCTTCATGATGTATCCTTTACGATTGAGCGGGGAGAGAAACTAGCAATCATCGGTGCAACAGGGTCAGGCAAAACATCTTTATTCCAATTAATTCCTCGCTTGTATGATGTGTCAAGTGGAGACATATTCATTGATCAAGAGCCACTTACTTCTTATTCTCTCGACCATTTACGAAAAAATATCGGTTACGTCCCACAAAGCTCTTTATTATTTACAGGGACGATTACCGAAAATATTGCTTGGGGGAAAACGAAGGCAACGATAGACGAAGTGATTCAAGCCACTCGCAATGCCCAAATCCATGAAACAATCATGAATCTCCCCGATCAGTATGAAACGAAAGTCGGCCAAAAAGGAGTTAATTTATCAGGCGGACAGAAACAACGGATTTCCATTGCCCGCGCACTTATTCGACAACCGAAAATATTAATGTTGGATGATAGTACGAGCGCGCTGGACGTGGCAACCGAGTCGCGATTGCTACAAGCGATTGAAACCTATGACTGTACCATGCTCATCATCACTCAAAAAATTTCCACAGCTATTCGAGCGGATAAGATTTTATTGCTCGATGATGGAAAAGTTCTTGCCTTAGATTCACACGAAGAACTATTACAATCGTCAAACTTATATCAGCAAATTGTTGCTTCTCAGTTTGGAAAGGAGAATTTACATGCTCATTAAACAACTAAAACGTCCTTTTCAACATAAAAAAGTACCTATCTCACACGTTTCTAAGCAGCAAAGGAAACGAGCAAAGAATACACTCGGTACACTCAAACGGATTTGGTCTTACTTAGCGAAAGAAAGATTTAAGTTGACGCTCGTCATTTTGATGGTTGTTGTCAGCTCAGCCCTTAGCTTACTCGGTCCATACATGATTGGAGTAGCAATTGATGATTTTATCGTAACAAAAAAAAGTACGGGTTTAGGAATCTTGCTCATTTGGCTCGTCTTTATCTTTTTCATGCATTCGCTCTCTATATTTTTACAAAACTATTGGATGGTCGGTATTGCCCAACAGACCGTTTATCATTTACGGGCTGATCTTTTCCACCAATTTCACCGACTTCCAATCTCCTACTTTGACAAAAGACAAGACGGCGATTTAATGAGTCGGATTACGAACGATATCGATAACATTAATAACACATTGAATCAATCGGTCATCCAAATATTCGCCAGTATTTTAACGTTATTCGGTACATTCGGTGTCATGATGTTGCTCAGTCCGCTCCTCACCTTCGTTACGATGACGATCATTCCAATCTTAGTGATAAGTATGCGTTGGATTACGAAACGAACAGGTCCACTATATAAACGACAACAAAGCCACTTAGGAGAGCTAAACGGCTACGTCGAAGAAACAGTTTCCGGACAACACATCATTAAAACTTTCTCCCAAGAAGAACGGGTGACGTGTGAGTTTAATGAAAAAAACGACAAATTGTATCAAACCGGATTTTGGGCTTTAACCATTTCTGGATTCATTCCGAAAGTGATGAATATGTTAAACTACATCAGTTTCGGAATGATTGCACTCGTAGGGGGACTACTTGCCATTAAAGGAATGGGAAATGTTACCGTCGGAGTTATCGTCATTTTTACCGAATATGCTCGACAGTTTACCCGCCCTCTAAATGAGCTGTCTAACCAATTTAACATTCTCTTGTCAGCCGTTGCTGGAGCGGAACGTGTCTTTGCAGTGATGGATGAAGAGCGCGAAGAAACAGATGAAAAAAACGCAAAAGAGTTACCGATAACAACGGGGCATATCGTCTTCGACCAAGTCTCTTTTGGCTATGATCATACGCCCATTTTAAAAAATATAAGTTTTGAAGCAAAACCTGGTGAGTCCGTCGCCTTCATTGGACATACAGGAGCTGGAAAAACAACAATCATTAATTTAATTTCACGTTTTTATAATTATGATACGGGGAAAATATCATTAGATGGATATGATATAAAAAACATTAAACGTTCGAGCCTCCGTTCACATATGGCATTTGTTCTTCAAGATTCTTTTCTCTTTCACGGGACGATTCGAGAAAATATTCGCTACGGTCGTCTAGAGGCAACGGATGAAGAGGTTGAGAAAGCTGCTATGAAAGCAAATGCTCATGAGTTTATTATCCAACTTCCAGACGGATATGATACGATTCTTGATCAACATGGTAGTGGCATTAGTCAAGGACAAAAGCAATTGTTAGCGATTGCTAGAGCCTTTATTGCTGAACCAGCTATCCTTATATTAGATGAAGCAACGAGCAATATTGATACCGTTACCGAATTAAAAATACAAGAAGCATTGAAAGAACTCATGAAAGGGCGCACGAGTTTTATGATTGCCCACCGGTTAACTACGATTCAAGAGGCCGACCAAATCATCGTCCTCAAAAATGGTACAATTATTGAACGCGGAAATCATGAGCAATTGTTTTCGCTTCGCGGTCACTACTATACATTGTATAGCGAACAATTACGAGAAATTGTCGGATAAAAAACCGTCATTCCACCAGTTAAAAAGAAAGACAGTTTCTCTTCATCATAACGTCTTCATCCTTTGCCCAGTTTCGTTTGTAGAATCTAGAAAGGATTGGTGGTAAACTATGGATAGATTTGTTACAGCATATCAATATGATATACAAACAGGGGTGTATTCATTTGAGTAGAAAAAGAAAAGGAAAAATGATTGAAAAAGAAATTCATAGTAAATTTTTAAATGAAACGATGACATTGAAAATATATCAACCCGAGTCATTTTCTCCTCTTCAAAAGTACAACATTTGTATTATGCAAGACGGTGAGGACTATTATCAAGTAGGGCGACTTGCCACAGTAAGTGATCACCTGCATGAAAATTTCGAGATAGAAAGTACGATCTTCGTCGGTATTCATTATATCGATCGCTTTGATCGTCGCAAAAAATACCACCCTGCCGGGGAACAAAATGAAGCTTATATAAAGTTTCTCGCTCATGAAGTTGTTTCCTTCATCGATGAATTTCTCCCCAGCTTGCATATGGGACAAACGCGGACATTAATGGGCGATTCACTTGCTGGAACACTTGCGTTAATGACAGCATGGAAATATCCGAATACGTTTGGAAATGTCATTATGCAATCGCCGTTAGTAGATGAAAAAGTGTTGCGGACCGTTAAAAACTCAACAAAAGATCACGAAGCACTAACCATTTATCATACGATTGGAACAGAAGAAACAGACGTGCCGGTAACTGACGGTTCAATCATCGATTTTATTACACCGAACCGGAAACTACATGAAGTTTTAAAACGTAAAAACCTTACCTATCATTACAAGGAAATGGAAGACGGACAACATACGTGGAAATATTGGCAACAAGATTTACCACATGCTTTACGAACGATGTTTCAATGATAAAAATGAAGGCAATCACGATTTTACGTTCGTAAAACAAAAGATTTTTGTTATAATAATATAAATCGTCTGAACATCTGTAGAAAGCGTAAGCTAACGTAGACTGTGCGATTATTAAATAATGGGAGGTTTTCTTATGATGAACTATGGTATTGCAATTTTTCCATCGAAAGAAATTCAAGATGAGGCTAACTCATTTCGCAAACGTTATGACCCTAATTATACTTTAATTCCTCCACACTTGACGTTAAAAGAACCTTTTCAGACCGATCAAGAAACCATTGATGAATTAATTGGTGAGCTGAAACATATAGCAAATCGAATGAAACCATTTACGATTTCCATAAAAAAAGTAAGCTCATTTGCTCCAGTGACGAATACAATCTACTTGAAAGTCGAACCATGCCAACAACTTTCTGATTTAGTGGATGACATGTATTCAGGAAAATTTCCTAAAGAAATGAAGCATCCATTCGTTCCTCACATTACAATTGCTCAAGACCTCGGTGAAGATGAATATTCAGATGTGTTAGGAAGTTTGCGAATGAAAACATTTGATTTCCAAGATGAAATCGATCGCTACCACCTCCTCTATCAGTTAGAAAATGGTTCATGGACAGTTCATGAATCATTCGTCTTCGGGAAAGAACACGTGTGAACATTACAATCGCTCACACTGAGGAAGAACGAAAAGATGCTCAGCATATTCGAATGACCGTCTTTGTAAAAGAACAAAACGTACCCATTGAAATCGAGCTTGACGAACATGATCGGGAAGCCATTCACTTTGTTGGTTATAAAAATGGATTGCCGATTGCGGCGAGTCGGTTGCGATTTTTCAATTCGTTTGGAAAGTTGGAGCGCATTTCGGTTTTAAAAAGTTATCGTGGTCAATCATACGGTAAACAAATGATTCAGCAGATGGAGGAAGTCATCAAGAAACACGGATACGCACAGGTGAAGTTGAACGCCCAAACATCCGCGGTCGACTTTTACAGAAACATGGGGTACAAAGTTACTTCTAATGAATTTATAGATGCAAACATTCCGCACGTTACGATGGAGAAAACATTATCTTAAAAAACCGACCTCAACCAAGGCTATTTAGAAATTAAAAATAGCCTTGGTTTTTTATATTAAAAACTTCCAACTTCTCCATACATTCATATACACATGCATGATGGATTCCCTTTTGGTTACTCTAATAACGAATGTCAAATGGGGAGGTTTTTATGTGGACACTTACTTGAATATTTTCGTAGATACGGTCTTCGGCTTCGTAGCTTTATTCCTCTTAACAAGAATATTAGGAAAAACGCAAATCTCACAGTTAACTGCATTCGATTTCATCTCAGCTGTCCTCATCGGTGAACTTGTTGGGAATGCTTTATTTGATAAAAAAGCAGGTATTCCAGAAATTGCCTTTGTCATCACATTGTGGGGGACATTGTTATATACGCTTGAAAAAGTTGCACAAAAATTTAAAGGATCGAGATTTATTCTAGAGGGAAAACCTTCCCTCATAATTCATAACGGAAAGTTAATTCGTGAGGAAATGAAGAAAAACAAGTTAAACTTAGATGAGCTCCAACAACTACTCCGTGATAAAGATGTTTTTTCGATTCAAGAAGTTGAATATGCGATTTTAGAAACGAACGGATATGTATCCGTCTTAAAGAAATCGCCTTACCAAACGCCGAATAAAAAGGACTTAAATCTTGATCCTGAAGAAGTCTTTCTCCCTTATACGCTCATTTCGGATGGAGAAATTATAACTGACAATATGATTGAAGCACAAGTTAGTGAAGAATGGCTTTATAAAGAAATGAAAAAACAAAATTTTTGTCGGGTGGAAGACGTGTATTACGCGGAGTATATTAAAGGACAAAAACTATTTATATTGCCGTTCACCGAAAAAACTGAACGAAGGAACGATTAATATTGTCACGAATTTAGCACAGAGGAAATAACGTTATCATCTCTTTTTTGAGGTATTTCCAACCACCCGTTGTAAGCAATCGTCAACACAGACATATTTACACAGCTATTAAAATGTCATCCGATTCCTGTGACATCACTACAATTACAAGGATCAAAAAGACGATGCGAAGCACCCTTTTCTTTTTGCATGAAGTCGATCTGTTTTAAAATAAGAAAAAAGCAGCCTTTAGCTGCTCTAATGACGTGAAAGATTTCCTATCGATTTACTCCAATCGATCGATTCATCCCTCAGTCCTTTTTTTGTTCATCTTCAAAATGCACGTTTTCCGATTCTATCTCTTCTGAAGCTTGTTGTGACCTTCTCCCCATGAACGGATCCCACGGAGGACCTCCTCGTTTGGGCCGTTGTGGTCGTATAAACACACGATCAGCTTTAATGACCAAGTCTCTTACATGAATGACTTTTTTCTTATCAGACATCGCTAAAACCACTCCATTTTTTATCGTTTGATTGATAGTAGTCTATGTACTTTTCATTCATTAGGTATAGACAGTAGCCCTTTTTACGAGAAGTAACTATTTAAAGAAAATAATTATGTTCCTCCTTTTGGGATGCGCTCAGCAGCACATAACCTTCTCCATCCCAACGCCTGCCCACACTAACTAAACGTTCACACATATTCTATTAAGGACACTACGTCAAAACAATCAGAAAGGAGTTATCATTTATGGGTTGTAGAAGAGGAAACGGAGAAAATTGTGTTTGCGATATTTTAAAGGAAATCGCTGACGCACAAAGAGATATCATCGAAAATTGCTGCGAATCAAGCTGTGAACAATCAATTGATGAATTGCTCGGTGAAGCTGACAGAAAGGGAAAAGATACTGTACCGTTAATTTTGTACTGTAAAGATAGTTGTAAACCATTTAAAGGATTTGGTGCACTTCGTAAACATGACAATCATTTAGATGAGATGCAAACGAGTTTCATATTTAGAGTGAAAAAAGTCATGGATAACTGTTGTGCCATCATCGAATTATTGCTTGCTGATTCAGACCTTTGTAAAGATATTAAAAATCCTAAGCACCAAGATACGAAAAACCTAAGGGCAACAGGGATTTGTATTACGGTCGATCTTGATTGCTTCTGCCATGTCACATGTTTACCGGCTATTAATACGTTGGAGTAACCCGACACATCAAGTTAGAAAAGAGGGAATCTCCCTCTTTTCTCTCCTATCTTCTAAAATCTATTTTTTGCCACTGGGGGTGAAAAAAAGCATCCTTAAAGACCTAGCATCTGAACTTCTTTAACGTCGGCGAATGGAATGGAATCTTGTTTTTCTCCATGTTGGATTACGACGATGTCATTGTTAAAATCGGTAACGATTCCACGATATGTTCGTTTACTTGTTTTAATTTTGCAGCGTAATTTTGGAATATGTTGAGGTGTGTTTGCAAAATATTCAATTCTTTCCTTTAGCGTCATCTGTTTAAATTTAGGACGTTCCCCATGACGATCGGCACTACGATGCACGACCTCATCACTTTTATCAGCTTGTATAGTTCCTTTGTTCATCGATTGACTTGGACGTAGGTATCTTGGACGCCGTAAAGCTTGTGGAAATGTTTGCCGTCTGTTTTTTTGCTGTAATCCGTTTCGATATGGTTCCCCATTCTTTCTTTGTGTTACGTAATGATTTTGCATCCGTGCCTTAGGGTTTTTTATATTCGGTTGGTCGATATATAATAACGGATTTTGGGCAAATTTACCTTCCCCCATCTTACCATCTCCTTTTTCATTCAATCAGTCACTCTAGTATATGAACCCAAAATTTAAAGTGTGTTTTTCAATCATTGACCTATAAAAAAATCATCCGGAGATATGCAAAAGAATGAGCATATTCTCTAGATGATTTCTTTTTCTTAAATTAAAAATCGCATAAATGCAGTTGCCATGCCGAAATAAATCAAAACTGAAATAATATCATTTATCGTCGTAATAAACGGGCCGGACGCAACAGCAGGGTCAATGTTAACCTTATCCATAAAAATGGGAATTAAGGAGCCAGCCAGTGTAGCAACCGTTAATGTTGCCATAATGGAAACACCTACGAGAATGCCGAGGAACAGATGTTGTTTCCATAGAAAAATAATGACCGCTATTAAAACACCACATACTGTCCCAGTAATCAATCCTGTTCCTGCTTCTCTTAAAATTAATTTCCACTTATCGCCTTTTCCATAATCTCCTGAAGCAAGTCCTCTAACAGCAACGGCAAGCGCTTGAGTTCCTGTGTTCCCAGCCATCCCTGCAATAACAGGAATAAAAATCGCTAAAACGGCTACTTGTTCGAGAGTTTCTTCAAATTGCCCGATTAAACTAGCTGTAAACATACCAAGAAATAATAATATGATTAACCATGGCAATCTTTTTTTGGCGGATTGAAAAGCGTTTTCATCTGGATGAATCATATCTGTTACGGCAGCTAATTTGGAAAAGTCATCTTTCGCTTCCTCATCCATAACATCTAAAATATCATCTACTGTAATAATTCCGATTAAATGATTTTGAAAATCAACGACAGGTGCTGCTAAAAAGTCATAATCACGCATCATTTGCGCTACTTCAATCTGATTTTTCCCAACGGATACGGACACGACATTTTCACTCATAATTTCACCGATTAACGTATCTTCATCAGATACAATTAAATCACGCAATGAAAGTACACCTACGAGACGCTTGTCTTCATCGATGACATATAAATAATAAATCGTTTCTGCATCTGGAGCTTGTTCTTTCAGCTGTTTCATCGTTTGACGAACGGTTTGCGTTTTATAAATCGCAATCATTTCCGTCGTCATAATACTACCAGCAGTTTTCTCCTCATAATGCAACAATTTCTTGATTCCTCGTGCTGCTCGTTTATCCATAATCGTCAAGAAACTAGCGACTTTATCTTGGTCCATCATATTCAAAATATCGACAGCATCATCGGTAGCCATCATCGTAAAGACCATCGACGCAAACTCGGGATCCATTTCTGTGAAAAAAGGTTCTACATCATTTAAATCAATATGTTCCATGAGATCGGCTACTTCTTCTGGCGATAAGTAAGCATATACTTTCATACGCAAATCGGTCGGTTGACTTTTAAAAAACGTCGCTTGATCATACGGATGCATGTTTAAAAATTGAGATCGAAACGTTTCTATTTGTTCTTCTTTCAATGCTTTTTTAAGCGTTTTTTTTGTTCGTTCTCGCGTATTTTTCATGCCATCACATCCTCTCTCTAATTTAGAAGGCAAATTACACGAAAAATTTGTGCGAATGAATCATCTACAGGAATCCTGAATATGTAATATGATATAAAATTAAGCTGAACGTAACAACTAAACGTCTCCATGCTAAAAAATATTTATAGTACGTCGATGTTTGGAAAACAAATCATCGGTTATAATAAACGATAGCATATTTTTGTACGAGGGGGTAATCCTTTGAAAATAGATGTCATTGGTGATATCCACGGTTGTTATGATGAATTGTGTGAACTATTTCTAAAGCTCGGCTATACGTACAAAGAACATATGTACATTCATCCAGATCAGCGAATCCCCGTATTCATTGGTGACATAACAGATCGAGGACCGAACTCTATTTCTGTCATCCAACTCGTTTACCGCATGGTCGTCCAACAAAAGTTAGCAAAATATGTTCCAGGTAATCATTGCAATAAATTGTATCGATATTTTTTAGGAAATAATGTCAAACTTCAGCACGGAATCGAAACAACTGTTCATGAATATGTAAATTTACAGAAAACAGAGCGCCGTAAAGTTAAAGATCAATTTATCGAACTATATGAAACTGCTCCTTTATACTTACAAATCCCAGAAGTAGGGGCAATCATTGCACATGCGGGAATTAAACAATCCTATATTGGAAAAATGAATAAACAAGTAAAAACTTTCGTCTTATATGGAGACATTACGGGCGAAGTCCATAAAGATGGTCGTCCAGTGCGTAAAGACTGGGCCCAACATTATTATGGTGATGATTGGATTGTCTATGGACATACACCTGTGAAAAAGCCTCGAATCGTTCATAAGACGATCAATATTGATACAGGTTGTGTTTTTGGGAACACGTTAACCGCTTTTCGTCTTCCAGAAGAAATAATCATCAGTGTGCCATCTAAACAATCGTTCGTTGCCAATCGATTTCGATCTTTTGAAACGGATTAGCTTTTTTGCTCTTTTTTGCTACTGAATGAGGTCAGAAAATAAACCGGTCATATCGTTTGGGAGCGAAGCATGAAATTCCATTCGCTTTTTAGTCAATGGATGGAGAAACCGAATCGTCGAACAATGGAGAGCTTGCCGATTGATGATATCGCGTGATCCTCCATAGAGATCATCTCCTGCAAGTGGATGTCCGATAAAAGAAAAATGGACACGAATTTGGTGCGTTCTCCCTGTCTCCGGCTTTACGTTGATAAGTGAATGTGTTTTTGTCTGTTGAACCGTTTCGTAATGAGTGATCGCCTTCTTTCCGTCTGCCCTCACCGTCCGCTCAATAATCGAGCCTTCTTTACGACCAATTGGAGCATCAATGACACCGGCCGGTTGCTCAAGTACCCCTTCGACAATCGCATCGTACCCCCGCTCAATCGAACCATTGATTTGTTCCATTGACAAAAGTGAATGACTGTAACGGTGCTTCGCAACGAGAACTAACCCGGATGTTTCCCGATCAAGTCGTGTCACAATGTGCACTGTAAAAGGAATGTTACGGCGTTCATAGTAAGCTAATACTGCATTTGCTACTGTTTGTGAAGGATGATGAATCGATGGAATTGTTGCCATCCCTGCCCGTTTATCAATAACGAGAATAGCTTCATCTTCGTAGACAATCTTTAAAGGAAGATGTTCGGGCCGCATAAACGGACCTTTTTTCTCAGGTGGAAACTGGACAGTAAGTACATCGCTTAGCGATAAACGGTCATTTAATTGTCGTTTGCTACCATTTATGTAGACATTACCTCCTTCATTCCGGATTGATTTTAAAATTCGTCTAGAAAAAGATTGCTCTTCTCGTAAAAAATCACGAATACGTCTACCAGCATAGTCTTTATTAATAACCCATTTCATCCTGGCCACCTCTACGAATCGGTCCTTCGGTTACAAAGGAATCACGTACTCGATTCCAAAATGGAAATGGGCGAAAGCGAGCAAAACGCACTTTTTCTTTTGCTACTCGACATTGAATCGATTTGACATTTGTATAATTTTCCGTGAAATGGTCCACTGACACCAAAAAACTCTTATCAACCATCGGACGTAATAAACACGTATGATGCTGAGGTAATATTAATGGAGAACCGATTGTTCGGAAAATACGATTATTAATTGATGCCATTTCTGTTAACTGAATCGCCTCAATAGATGGATGGATAATTGCTCCATTTAAAGATTTATTGTAAGCTGTACTCCCTGATGGTGTTGAAATGCAAAGACCATCTCCTCGAAAGGTTTCAAAATGTTCTCCCTTAATTTGTACATCAAAGACGACTGATCCTTCGACTGTTTTAATTGTTGCTTCATTTAAAGCGAGAAAGCGATCTTCTGTTCTGCCTGATTTCGGCCGGATGATGACTTCAAGTAATGGATATTCGACGATTTGGAAAGGAGTTTTTGCAATTTCAATAATTAATTTTTCCACTTCGTTCGGTAACCAATCGGCATAAAAACCTAAGTGCCCCGTATGAACTCCAATAAAAGCTGTCGCATCTAACCGATGAATGAAACGATGAAAGGCTTCGAGAAATGTACCATCACCCCCAACAGATATGACAAGATCAGGTTCTTCTTCGTCGTAAACTAAATCAAAGTCCGTTAAATATTGTTTCATCGTCGTTTGAATATTGTTAGAGCGTTGATCCCCTCTTGATACAATAGTAAATTTCATAATTTTCCTCCCTTTCCATACTTCTAAACATTCTCTTTTTATTTATTTTACGTCTATAGCAACTGCGATGACGATAAACTATTTACGATGAAAAATACGTTTCGCCTCTAAAACTTCATTTTTAATTTTGGACATTTCTTCATCTAATTTGAAAGCAGCTTCAGCAGCTCGCTGTAACCTCGCCTTAATATGTTCCGGGATTCTTCCTTTATATTTATAATTTAAAAAGTGTTCATTTGTCGCCCAGAAATTCATCGCTAATGTCCGAATTTGAATTTCAGCAAGAACCGTTTTTACCCCGTGAATCGTCTCAATCGGATATTCGATAATTTGATGAAACGCTCGATAACCACTCGCTTTTTTTTCAAAAATATAGTCCCTTTCGTCGATGATTTTCAAGTCCTTCCGTTTTCTCAACAAATCGGCAACCATATAAATATCATCGACAAATTGACAGACAACTCGAATTCCAGCAATATCCTGAATCTCTTTTTCTATTCGATTCAAGGGTACTTTCTTTCTTTTAGCTTTTTCTAAAATGCTTGAAATCGGCTTAACCCGACCTGTAATCGACTCAATCGGGGAATGTCTAGATTCATATTCAAGTTGGGCTCGCATCCCTTCAAGCTTCACCTTCATCTCATCTACAACTTGTGCATATGGTGCAAGGATTCCTGTCCAATCCATAATCTGACACCACCTATCATTTTCAGTTCGTTAACTTTACGATTATGATGTATGAAAATCCTCTTATTATTTTACCACATCGACGAAAAATGGATAATCTTTGCATATTGTTTCCGTATTCGGCATAATCGATATAATCAATAGGATGGGATCATAATGCAAGAAATAGAAATTGAATTTAAAAATTTATTAACGAAAGAAGAATACAAACGACTATACACCGCTTTACCGTTTCCGAGACGTGCACAAACACAAATCAATTATTATTTTGACACCGCTCAATTTTCCTTGCAAAATGAGCAGTGCGCCTTACGAATCCGTAAAAAAAATAACAGCTATCGCTTAACATTAAAAGAAGCTCACGAATACGGAGTACTTGAAACGCATGACTCATTAACAGAGAACATTGCCGTTCAATGGATACAAGGAAATGTTATTGCACAACCGAATACGACTAAACAGCTAAATAAAATGAGCATTTCCCCCGAAGATTTACGCTATTACGGCTCTTTAACGACGAGACGACGAGAATATAAAGAAAATGATTTACTTTATGTTCTCGATCATAGTACGTATAACAATCGTGAAGACTATGAATTAGAGATTGAAGCACCATGTGAAGAAGTCGGTATTCGTGCATTTCATCAGCTTCTAAAACAGTATACAATCTTGAAAAAGAAAACACCGAATAAAATCGAGCGTTTTTTTACAACGTTATCTTAAAAAACGGACTGTCGAATAATCAGATAATTTGCCCCATAAACTTTACGTTGCTACAATATAAACATATTTGCTGATGAGCTACTTACAAGTATACAGCAAATAATTGTTCAGTTGAAGTTCAACTAGAGGCAACGATTAAATAAAGAAATCTGTTTAGATGCAATATGATTTATTTATATACTAGATTACTTGAAATGACTCAAATACAAAGATTGTTCTGAAAGTTGGAGGAAAGTTTAATGAAACGACGAGAGACGATTTATGAAGCAATTGGGAAAGCTCCAGCTGTTGAGCGAATTGTGACAGGACTGTATGACCGAATCGGAAAACATCCACATTTGACACCTATTTTTCCAGAAGATTTAACGGAAACCGCTCGAAAACAATATTTATTTCTCACCCAATTCTTTGGGGGACCGAGATTGTATTCGGAAGAATTTGGTCATCCGATGTTAAAAAGACGACATTTACCATTTGAAATCACACCTACTCGAAAAGATGCATGGCTTGCATGTATGGAAAAAGCTTTGATTGAAGCAGAAATTGAAGAACCTTATCGTTCAGCTATATTTGAAAGACTAACGATGACAGCGCATCATATGATGAACACACCTGAATAAAGAAAGGAGAATCGATGTGAGTTGGAATCATTCTGGGTTTAATAGCTCAAAAGATACAAACACATCGTCTAAATATAGCTTTATTAACTATGTTAAAAAACCGATTGAAATCTATGTATTTGTTGACCCGCTCTGTCCTGAATGTTGGTCTTTAGAACCGTATTTAAAAAAGCTATGGATTGAATATGGTCGTCTGTTCACGATTAGGCTCATTTTAAGTACGAATTTAAACCCGCTTCAAAAAAAGCCGTTTCATCAGCCACCTAAACTGAAAGACATATGGGAGAAAACCGCTAAACGAACGGGAATGAGCTGTGATGGAGATTTATGGGATAAGAATCCTGTTTTTTTTCCGTGGATTACATCGTTAGCTATTAAAGCTGCCGAACTCCAAGGAAAAAGAGCTGGACGAACATTTTTAAGAAAAGTACAAGAAGCGATTTTTTTAAGAAAAGAAAATATTACGGACGAAAACATACTTATTCAATGTGCTAAAGATGTACAATTAGATGTCCAAGAGTTTAAAAATGATTTATATTCTTCATCAGCAAAAAAAGCTCTCCAATGTGATTTCAAACTCACAATGGAAATGGATGTTGATTTTATACCGTCCATTGTGTTTTTTAATCAAGAAATTGAACAAGAAGGAATTAAAGTATCCGGATTATATCCATACGATATTTATGTTCGAGTATTAACTGAGGTGTTACAAAAAGAGGTTAATCCCGCTCATAAACCACCTCTTAAGCAGTTTGTTGCGTACTACCAAGTGGTTGCAAGTAAAGAAGTTGCTGTCGTTTACGATTGGAGTCTTTCCAAGGCTGATCGGGAAATGAAAAAATTACAACTTAAACAAGTAGTCAAAAGAATTCCTGCTAAACATGGATCATTTTGGGAGTATTGTGGAAAATAAAATAGAGAAGGATATACTGGGCAGTGTATATCCTTCTCTATTCTTCGTACATTCTTTGTATTTCTACAAAGGGGGATGGGAGAAAGTTTCATGATCAAACAAAGGGGTTTTTGTTTGTGATTTATCTCTCATTTTTATCATAACAAGTCCACAACAATCCTTCAATGTCTTTGTGCACAATTTCACAAAAGTGTCACTTCTATATCATAATTTAGTAACATATGTTTTAATATCATGTCTAGATACGGAGGGACTATTGTGCGAAGACTACACCCTTTCTTATTTATTCTCCTTACCTTGATCGCTTTTTTATTAAATATTCTCGGTTTAATGAGGTTAATCCCGCTTTACATTACCTTACCCTTGTTATTTCTCTCTATCTATTTAACCACTTTTTCATTTACCCACCATCGAGTTTATCGAGGAATGCGATAAAATCAATCTCCACTACAATCTGTCTAATTAAATGAAAAGAACGCTTCGTTCACCAGCAAAGCGTTCTTTTCTATCGATCTTTATGTTAATTTAACAACAACTGTTCCATATCGTTGAGTTTATCTTCAAATACATGTAATGCATCTTCAATCGGTTGTTTAGAAGTCATGTCCACCCCCGCTCTTTTGAGCACCTCGATTGGATAATCACTGCTACCCGCTTTTAAAAAGTCAATATATCGCTCGACAGCTCCCTCTTCTTTAGAAAGTATTTTACGTGCCAACGTAGTAGCTGCTGAATAACCTGTCGCATATTGATAGACATAATAGTTGTAATAAAAATGGGGAATTCTCGCCCATTCTAAGCTAATCTCTTCATCGGAAACGACATTTTCTCCAAAATATTTTTTGTTTAATGCATAATATATTTCTGTTAACTTTTCTGCTGTTAATGCTTCCCCGTTTTGAATCCGATGATGAAGATCATGTTCAAATTCCGCAAACATCGTTTGACGAAAGACGGTGCCTCGAAAGCCTTCTAAAAAGTGATTAAGAATATACATTTTTTCTTTTTTATCCTCTAAATGATGCAGTAAATAGTCGTTTAACAACGCTTCATTACAAGTAGAAGCAACTTCAGCTACAAATATAGAATAATTCCCATAACGAAACGGTTGGAATTTTCTAGTATAGTAACTATGCACCGAATGCCCCAATTCATGCGTTAAAGTGAAAACATCATTCACGTTATTTTGCCAGTTCAACAAAATATATGGATTCGTTCCATATGCCCCAGAGGAATACGCTCCACTACGCTTCCCTTTATTTTCCTCGACGTCAATCCAGCGATTTTCAAAGGCTTCTTTTACGATGTTTTTATATTCCTCACCCATCGGAGCTAAACTATCGAGAACATATTGTTGGGCTTTTTCGTATGGAATTTTCATTTCTACATCTTGAACGAGCGGTGTATACAAATCATACATATGAAGCTCATCTAATTCCATCACTTTTTTACGTAGTGCTGCATAGCGGTGTAACAGGGGTAACTTTTTGTTCACAGCGTCTACGAGATGGTCATACACTTGTTCAGGAATTTTATTACGGTCTAATGCTGCTGCCCTGGCAGACTTATAATTTCGAACTTTTGCGTAAAAGTTATTCTTTTTGATATTTCCAATGAGTGTAGAGGCAAATGTATTTTTAAATTTCCCGTATGTAGAGTGCAACGCTTGAAATGCATCTCTACGTACACGACGGTCTTTCGACTCAAGAAACGTAATGTACCTCCCGTGAGTTAGCTCCACCGTATCCCCTTGTTCATCTTTAATCACTGGGAAGGTAAGATCGGCGTTATTTAATATTCCAAACGTTTGGGATGCACTTGACAATGGCTCGGAAGCTTCAGCTAGCAGTGCTTCTTCCCGCTCACTTAAAACATGCTCGCGCTGTCTATGAATATCATGTAGCACATGTTCATATAACTTCAATTCTTCTTTCTCTGTTAAAAACTGCTCGATCAGTTCTGGTTCGATATTTAAGATTTCTGGAACGATAAAACTCATCGCACTTGAAGCAATCGTTAACACATGTTCCGCTTTTCCATTCATCGCTTGATAAAATGAATTCGTCGTATCTTGGTCATAGCGCATATGCGCGTAAGTGTATAGTTTGCCTAATCGTTCCGCTATTTCGTCTTGTACGGTTAATGCTTCGTACAATGATTCCGCCGAATGAGCTAATTTACCTTGATAGCTTTCTATTTTAGGGATGTCATTCTTCAAACGTTCGAACTCGTTTTCCCATTCATCATCTGTTTTAAAGATGTCTTCTAGTCTCCACGTTCGTTGTTCAGGAATTTCACTTCTATGTGGAAGCTGTTTCGTTTCTGTCACTCCTCATTCCTCCTATTCATCTATGCCCATTTTACATAACGAAATAACTTGTTTCAATTATTTCTAATTAGGTTGAGCATTTGACTTCACAATCTACATGTATAGTATAACGGATCTAAAGTGATTTATAACTTTATCTCGGAAAATTGTCTCATTACATATTCATCTTGGATAAAGGCTTCTTCCACGTCAGCCGGTAAAGAGATATGTTTTAACTTTTTATAAGCAGTTTCGGAAACTTGATCGACCACATGTAGTTGAGTTAATAGATGAAGGTATTGTAAGATAGGATCTTCTTCGTCCACGAGCAATGGATAGTTGTTTCGACTGAGTCGGTCGTTATCGAGTAGTTTTTTACATTGATCGATAGTAAATAGTGAACCGATCGGTAAGGAAGCAATAATTTCGAACCATATTCGACTTTGCCAATCCCATAGAGACGTTTTCATTAAAAATGGATGGCGGACCGGCAGATAAACAATTGCCGGAAGGTGTTCAATGTAGAGATTTCGTTCATACAACCACTGCCGCCAAAATAATTCTTTTCCATAAGCCCGTTTTTGTTGCGATTGACGAAAATTTCTCTTCGCATTCGTCCACAACTGTATAAATTGTTCACGTCTTAGAAGTTGCTCATGAAATAAGTGGGGAAATAACAACGTTTGTAAATGTTCAAACCTAAACGTTGCTAACGCTTGGCCTTTACTTAACAAATATAAATGTTGCACAGTTAACAGTTGACTGGAGTCTGAACAGAAGAAATAGAGGGTAAGTGGAAACGAAGCATTAAATTGATGCATACATTGTAAGAGGAATGAATTGACTCGTAAGCGATGAGTTCCGCTTCGCTTAAAGAGATGCGCACCTAAAATCCAAATCGGAGTAATCCCAGCATTTATATAGCCTTTATTCCGCTTTTGAAGTTCGGTAATTGAAATTTTAGTACATTGGTATTCAATAGCGATCATTCGTTTCTTCAGATGGAGTAGTACGTCTGGCTGCTGCTTAACATCATGTAGATACGGTTCAAGTTGGACATTTACGTTATGTTTTTTCAACCACTGATAAAGTAAAAGCTTCCCTTTTTCGTGATAAGAGCCTTCTCCGCCAGCAGTTGATGGGCAATCTGCCGTCGTTCGATGAGCGAAGTGTGGGATTGTTACAGGTCCCGCTCGTATAATAACTTCTCCGTGACAAGTTGGACAATAAAATTGTTCTTTACGCAAGTGATTAATTTCTTCTTGTGTATACATCGCAAGTGTCGTTAGCGATCCTTGTGCAGATTTAGCTTGTAACAATGATTGAATCACCTCCCCTTATATGATTCGACACCTTTCCTTCTTTTCCTTCTCTCTATCTATTTTTTAAGGATTAGAGTAGGAAGGCTATGTTTGGAGTTTTATCAATGGTGATTGATATTGATATTATCTTTTCATGATAAAAAATCCCCTACTAATAAAAGTCTGCTCGTAGGGGATTGTATATTAAGCTGGAAAATGAGATCGTACTTGGGCAAAAGTGTCATTGTCAAAAATCTTTTTACCGTATTCATCTAACATATAAAACGTCAAATCACTGTCTTCTGCATATTCAAACACTCGACTAATTAAATCTTCTTGTCGGTCTTCATCCGTGGCCTCTTCGGTAAATTCTAAATATAAATAATACGTATCTTCGTAGACATACAACCTATCAATCAATTGATCCGTTACGTCGGTAAATGAATGACTAAGCTGAATGACATCCTCAAATTGAGAAAATTTAACGATAATCCAAAAGTTATCGTCATCTTCGTGCTCTAAATGATGTAACTTTTCAGCTTCGTTCTCAATCTTTTGTTCGAGTATATGTTCAATTTTATCATCAACAGTAATATCGATTGTGCCATCTTCTGTTGGGAGTTCTATCCCTTCGCCATTTTTAGATATTTGAGCTTTTGTTACAAGAACTTCTAACCCTTTTTCCAATGCTTGGATTTGAATCCATAAAGGCCCTTCAGCATTAAAGTCTTCTTTAATATTAACTTCGTCCATCATTTGCCAAAAGAGTTGTTCACTACGCTCGCGATTGTACCATATTTCTTCACGTTCAAAACCACGATCCTCGATATCGATATATGATATATAAAACTTTACCGTATTCTCGTTAATTCTCTCTATTTCCATGTTGATTCTCTCCCTTCTTCTGAGGTGAGGTGAAAATCCGCAGTCACCTTCCTTGAATCATTGCTTTTATAATTACTTTCATTATTTCGTAGGTGATTTAATGTTCTATAATTATTGTATGATAGTAAATAATATTTGAAAATTTATTTGCCTACATATGATGAATTAAGTATCCATTTTAACGAATTATCATTCATTTGTCATCTGTTTTTTCCTTCATTTTGCATAAAAGTTAAAATAAAAGCGCAGATCGATGGATGATCTGGCGCCTTTTATTTTATCATACTTCTTTATCCGAACTCATTAGTTAACCATACGCTGAGCTTCACGTAATTGAAATGTACGAACTTTTCGAGGTAAAAATCGACGAATCTCATCTTCATTATAACCGACCTGTAATCGCTTCTCATCCAATATAATCGGTCGTCGTAACAATCCAGGATTATTTTGAATTAAGCTAAATAACTCTTTCAAAGGAAGCTGATCAATATCCACGTCCAGTTGTTGATAAACTTTCGACCGTGTTGAGATAATTTCGTCGGTTCCATCTTCGGTCATCCGCAAGATTTCCTTGATTTCGTCAATTGTCAATGGTTCTGAAAAAATGTTCCGTTCTTTAAATGGAATTTCATGTTCTTCGAGCCATGCTTTAGCTTTTCTGCATGATGTACAACTTGGCGAGGTATAAAGGGTTACCATAAAACTTCCACTCCTCATTTTATGTCTATATAATAAACATTTATTAAATAATAATCACTTTAAATTACCCTTAAGTACATTATACTACAATTGTCAAGTAAAAGGTAGGGGCTAATCGAATGTTCATAATTTGTTCTTAATTACTTTTAGAGTTCCCCTTTCCGCATTATTTAAACATAAATTATTGAAATAAATGGTTTGCATAGCAAAGATTACATCTTGACTTCTCGCTCTATGTATGAATATAGAAGAAAAAACAAGTCTCTACAGCGAGGCTTGTTTTTTAAAAGTTACTTTCGTACTTGAATATTTTTAAAAACGTCATCTGACGTTCTCTTTTCATTATATTCTAAAACTTCTTCAGCTGGTTGGTATGATTTCCCATATATTTCTTTATCTTTATACGTATGAATCGTTTCGTACATTTTTTTCATTTGCTCATAAATGACATCTTCTGATTCATCAAATGGAGACCAATACAAAATCTCCAATGGAGTTTCTTCATCAGTTGCTAATGAACGGCGATTGTATCCAATCGATTGAGCGTGAGAAAAGCCTTCCCTTTTGTAAAAACGTAATCTTTTTTCTGTATCGGTATCTTCATAATCAACCGGTTCTACTTCTAAAATAATTCGCTTTTTCTTCGCTTTTAGTTTTTCAATTAATTTGTGACCAATTCCTTGCCCTCTTGCTTTTGCCGATACCCATAAGTAATCTATAAATACGAACGTATCGAACTCCGCATACATAAGAACATGGTAAGGGCCTTCATCTTTATAATAAACTTCACCTTTTTCCTTTAAAAGAATGTCCATATGCCGCTTCGACTTCATCTCTTCAATCGGGAAATACTCACTCAATTTTTCATACCAATTCATAATCTACTCCTTCATTTTTTATACGGTTTAATTATAGCGAAACAGAAATCAATGTCAAATGAACTGCTTTCATTCTTAATTTGGGTACGAAAGCGCCAATTTATACAATAAAAATAGCAAAAAAAGCACGAGGCTGGGACAAAACTCTTTTTAAAATGAATAAACCGCATGAAATCTAATTTAAAAACCTTAATTTCATCCGGTTCTATTTTTATGATTTAACCTAAAATCAACTAATTTTTAACTTATGTCCCAGCCTCGATTTTTTTACCGTTCATCGCTTAAAGATTACGATGTGCAAGCGTTAAGGCGTATAATCAACATTGTTTGTATATCGATTACTCGCATTCCAAATGAGAAATTCATCGATCCCATTTTCATTTAATGCTTTAATTTGTGCCTCGACCTCCGCTTTTCCATATGTTGTAGGTGATCCTTCATAAAGCCATGGCGCTTCAAAGTCTTGAATCCACGGGCGTGAAACTGGCGGATTTTTAAGCTTTCCGAGCACTTGATTTTCTACTTTTGCATATTCTGTGACAAGGCGATATGGCTCTTCATCAGGAAGTGGAATTCCAAAGTTATTCGGTGACCAGTGACTTGGGTAAATCATCGAAGAAATGACATCAACTTGTTCAGAAATTTTAGCAAAGTTTTGCCCAATACCTGGCGTTTCAGGAATCGTTGTCGCATAACCGAAGATATCTACGGAGACGTCAACATCATAATATTGTAATTCCTCTTTCGCATAAGCTACAAAATCAGTAACCGCTTCAACACGTCTTTGGATCGGCTCAAGCTCTGAATTTTCATAATTACCTAAACTGTATTCCAATTGTTCATCTCGTATTTCAAACCCTTCAGGAAAGCGAACATAATCAAATTGAATTTCTTGAAAACCGATTTCAGCTGCCATTTTAGCAATATCGATATTGTATTCCCAAACTTCCTTTTCAAACGGGTTGACAAACGCTTCACCCCCGTTATTAACCCATACGGAGCCATCTTTCGTAAACGATAAATCCGGTCTTTTATGCGCAAGAACTGAATCTTTAAATACGACAATTCGAGCAATCGGATAAATGTTTTTTTCTTCTAATGTTTCCATCATTCGTTGTACATTTTTAATTTTATTTTTGGCGATTTTCCTGTATGGTGAACCTTTAGTAGGAACGAATGTTAAATGACCCGAGTCTTCTTTAATATCGAGGACGATCGTATTTAAATCTGAATTCTCAATAAGATTAATCAACTGTTGAAATCGATCTTCACCAGCTGTTTTACCCGTTACATATATGCCTCTTACTGCCTCTGGATATTCAAAATTGTATCCAGAGTCGAATGAAAACCGTTTAAATGGTTGTTTAACATCAATCGGTTGAAGACTTAGCTCTTTTTTTGCATGAAATAAAGGCTCATCGTTTCGCTCACTCCTTATTTCATTAGGGGGGATGAGTAAGAAAAATAAACTAGCTAAACATATACTTCCCCATATGCAAACTCCGTGCTGTTTCATGTGCATACAATCAATCTCCTAATTTTTTTGAAGCGATCATTATAATATCTTCTTATTATATCGAACAATAAAGAAAGTTGAAATATAAAGTCCTCTCCGCTCATACTTTCCATCGCTTGCTTTCGTGTAAGAGAGTGTATATAATCTAAGCATAATTAAATATAGGAAGCGACGTTAAAGGGCACGTACAAGTTACAGTCGGTTTATCTAAACAGGGCTTCGTAAACGACTTTTAGATGAATTGTAGAAGAAAGTTGGTCGTTTACGTAAACTGTAAATAGGGCTTTGGATCTTTACCGTTAACAGTTTGTTTTGTTACAACGATGAAGTAATCTTGTAGAGTGAGTATACAAATTCGTGTTGCCACACGGTTCATTCGTCCCTCGTCAAGGATGAATGAGCTTTTTAATGTCTAATCGTAAAAGAATGATCGAGCTCGCTACATACCATCTCGAATTTACAATGATTAACGTAGGAGTGATTTTGATGAAAACAATTTTTTCAGGAATTCAACCGAGTGGAACATTAACACTTGGAAATTATTTAGGGGCTCTCAGACAATTTGTCCAACTTCAAGATGATTATCACTGTTATTTTTGTATTGTAGATGAACATGCGATTACCGTACCTCAGGATCGTCTTGAACTAAGAAACAATATACGGTCACTAGCCGCTCTTTACCTAGCATCTGGCATTGATCCTAAAAAGTCAACGCTTTTTATCCAATCCGAAGTTCCCGCACATACACAGCTCGGTTGGATCTTGCAATCGATTAGTTATATGGGCGAGCTTGAACGGATGACACAGTTTAAAGATAAATCATCGAAACAAGAAACAGTTTCTTCCGCCCTATTTACATATCCAGCATTGATGGCTGCTGATATTTTGCTCTACAATACGGATGTCGTTCCCGTTGGCGATGACCAGAAACAACACTTGGAATTAACGAGAAATTTAGCTGAACGGTTTAACAACCGATTTAATGATATTTTTACAGTTCCAGAACCACGTATCCCAGAAGTCGGAGCGCGTATCATGTCCTTACAAGAGCCGACTAAAAAAATGAGTAAATCGGATGACAACGAAAAAGGATTTATTTCAATGCTCGATGAACCTAAGAAAATCGAAAAGAAAATTAAGAGCGCTGTGACTGATTCAGAAGGTGTTGTCAAATATGATAAAGAAAATAAACCGGGCGTGTCCAATTTATTAACAATTTATTCGAGTTGTACTGGTGTATCCATCAAATCCTCAGAAGAAAATTTTGCAGGAAAAGGGTATGGGGAGTTTAAACAAGATGTAGCAAATGCAGTGATTGATATGCTCCAACCAATCCAAGACAAATATGCTAAACTCATCGACTCACCTGAACTCGATGATATCTTAGACGAAGGGAAAGAAAATGCTTCTATTACGGCTAATAAAATGCTTAAAAAAGCAAAAAAAGCTGTTGGACTCGGTCGAGTTCACAAACAAAAATAATCAGTGAGCATTCGCTCACTGATTATTTTTTGATTTTAATTTAGAACGTGTATTGCATTGCTTATTTTCTAATTCCCACATTTTTTCAAGAAATGGATGTCCTTTTATAAGCTTTTTACATAAATCTTCATGGGCACTGCTCCATCCTTTTTTCACACCGTTGTATAATTTATTCCAAACTTTTTCCTCATCCATAAAACGAATGTAAGGATATTGCTTCGGATCCCATTCCGTTAACCAATAACGCAACTCTTCAATGTTATTTGATGTTCGAAGCTGATCGATCCCCATCATAAGGAGCTGTTTTAATTGCCGTTCTCTTCTCGTAAGCCCATAGATAAACTGCGGAGCCATCGATAGAATATGATATTCCTTTGGAGCCGACTTTCTATCGATAGAAATATTCTCTATCTTTTCATTATCGATCATTTCCAACACTAGTTGTTCTTGTCTCGGAATGAGTCTACTTTTTCGAACAGGTATTCCATAACCGATCGTATCAAAAGCAATAATATCGTTTCCATCAGTGACAACAGCGGCATAATCAAGCAAATCCCTTTTATGACCTTTTCTGACATATGTTCGCTTATATATTTTATCGAGGAGCACTTTAGGTAAATCGTGCATATCATTTTCGATATAATCGAACAATGATTCACTTATGTATAGTAGCGGGACTTGATCCAGTAACTCTATTTTATCCTCCTTACGCCATTCATGAAAATAACAAACGTTATAACCATTTTCCTCACCTTCAAACCAATTCACCCAAACATCGTGTACATATAACATACGACAACCCTCACTTTAGATTGCATGATTTACCATACATTATGACCATCATTCATATAAAATATTCGGTCGGATTAAGAGTTGTTCGGAAAACGATAAATAACGAGTGTCATAATCAATAAACCTATCGGGAAAAAGTAACATTCAACTTGACCCTTTACATAGATAAAATACTCTAGCCAAGTAACTCCAGCCGGCAAGAAGTTCATATAGGCAATCATCGTCACTCCACCAGAAACAGCTAGTCCAAAGCCGATTAAAAATAAAAAAATATGCCACATTTCACCCACCTACGCTTGTCCTCATCGTTAACACAATATATGCACATCTCGTAACGTTCATGAATCGGATTTCTTTTCATAGCGGTTCGTGTCATTTTTCATTCATTTACACAACAAAAAACTTGTAGAGAAACATCGCTTTCTCTACAAGTTCAACGGAATCATACCATTATCTTTAATGACTATACTTTTTTAAAGACTAATGAGACATTATGCCCACCGAAGCCAAGAGAGTTACTAACGACTGCGTTTACTTCTTGTTCTCGTGATTTATTTGGCACATAGTCGAGATCACACGCGGGGTCTGGTGTTTCATAATTAATGGTCGGTGGAATCGTATTCGTTTCCATCGTTTTTAAACAAATAACAGATTCTACTCCACCCGCTGCCCCTAGTAAATGGCCCGTCATCGACTTCGTTGATGAAACAGCTAGTCTTTCAGCATGCTTTCCAAAAACATTTTTAATAGCTGATGTTTCATACGGATCATTTAACTCGGTGCTCGTACCGTGGGCATTAATATAATCGATTTCTGATGGTGAAACTCCTGCATCTTCTAATGCTTGTTGCATCGCACGTTTTGCACCTTCACCATCTACTGCTGGTGCTGTAATATGATAAGCATCGCCCGTTGCACCGTAACCGACAATTTCTGCATAAATTTTAGCGTCGCGTTGTTGCGCCGATTCTAATGTTTCTAAAACGATTACTCCGGCTCCTTCTCCCATAACAAAGCCGTCTCGATTTTTATCGAATGGCCGACTCGCTTTCGTGGGATCTTCGTTTAATGACAACGCTCTCATGGAGGAAAAACCTGCAAAAGCCATACTCGTAATTGGAGCTTCCGTGCCTCCAGCAATCATATAATCGACATCACCTCGCTGGATCGCTTTAAAAGCATCGCCAATTGAACTTGCGCCGGATGCACAAGCGGTCACTGTACAAGAGTTCACACCTTTAGCTCCGAGTTGGATTGATACTTGACCTGCTGCCATATCTGGAATCATCATCGGTATAAAAAACGGACTGACTCGTCGATGACCCCTTTTCAAAAATTTCTTAAACTGTTCTTCATACGTTGTCATTCCACCAATACCTGAACCAATCCAGACGCCAACTCGTTCGGCATTCGTTTCATCAATCGTTAACTGAGCATCTTCGACTGCCATTTTCGAGGCGGTCACTGCATATTGTGTAAACAAATCCATCCGTCGTGCATCTTTTTTATCGATGTACAATAGCGGATCATAATCTTTTACTTCGCCAGCCACTGTTGCGGGGAAGTCATCTTTGTTTACTTTTGTAACGACATCAATTCCTGAACGACCTGCAACAATATTTTTCCACATCGTTTCTACGTCATTTCCAACTGGGGTTACGGCCCCTAGTCCAGTCACAACGACTCTTCTTTCATCCATTTGAGCAATCCTCCTATTACATTTCTACAGTCTTCCTATTACTTACCCCAGCGCAAAGCTATTGCGCCCCACGTTAATCCTGCACCAAATCCTACTAAGACGACCAAATCATTATCTTTTATCTTACCACTTTTAACGCTTTCTGATAAAGCGATTGGAATCGATGCTGATGAATTGTTTCCATATTTTTTTATTGTTTGTGCCATTTTATCTTCAGGGACACCTAAACGTTGTCTTGCTGCATTCATAATCCGCATATTCGCTTGATGAGGAATTAAATAATCAACATTTTCTTTTTTGTAGCCGAGCTTCTCAATAACATTTACAGACGATTCTGGCATTTGTCGAACCGCAAATTTGAAAACTTCACGGCCGTTCATATCAATTGTTCCTTCATCATTTTGATATAAATGTTTTCCTCCAGATCCATTTGCTCCAAGCTCGAAAGAAAGAATTCCTTTTCCTTCTGATACTTCACCCATGACAACTGCTCCTGCACCGTCACCAAATAGTACACATGTGCTACGGTCGCTCCAGTCTGTAATTTTGGATAGTTTTTCGACACCGACGACTAAAATATGCTGATAGCTTTTCGTTTCAATGAACTGCTTAGCTGTCACCATGCCATACATAAATCCGGCACAAGCTGCACTAACATCCATCGCTGCTGCATTTTTTGCTCCAAGTCTTTCCTGAATCATACATGATACAGAAGGAAATGGTGTATCGGGAGTAACTGTTGACACTAAAATTAAATCAATATCTTCCGCCTTAAAATTCGCATCTTCTAAGGCATTTTTCGCAGCTTCAAACGCTAAATCCGATGTATCCATATCATCAGCGATCCGTCTCTCTTCAATTCCAGTTCTTGTCCGAATCCATTCATCACTCGTATCAACTATTTTTTCCATATCTTTATTTGTAACTACCTTCGGTGGAGTATAGTGACCAACCCCTAGTATACCTACGTCCATCTTGACAACTCCCTATTTATATAATATTAATAACAAATGTTATGACCTGGTACTAATTTTAATGGATATAAACGATGGATGCAAGCATCTTTTTGTTGTTTAGTTGCTCACATCTCATCTCTGATTGATGAATATTAAGGACATGTAAGTCTCGTTTACCTTTGATTCGGGAGTAAACCTGTTTGTTTATATTCGTCTACTTCCTCATTTAATAAT
>DASUXY010000037.1:0-6605 GCA_036377675.1 Bacillota bacterium | reverse complement strand
ACCTTGATTTCACCAAAACCGAGTTGGTTTAAGCTTTCTTTCAACGTCATGATCTTTTCGTGACGACCCCCTCGTTGAAATGTGCTCGAAAATAAATCGTTAATCGATTGTTCCGTCTTTTCATCGATCATGCCACTTACTGGTAAACCTTGATCCTGTTGGAAGTGCTTCACTTTCTCTTCCATAAATGTGCCGAAGTATGTAGTGACTTTAATGTTGCCGTAACCGGTCCAATTTAGCTTTTTCTTCAAAGGAATGAGCGAATCATGTCGTTTTCCTTGTTGAAGGGGGCTTGACAATAATTCGTCGATTTTATCAAATGTCGATGCGTCAGCTTTCCCAGTTACCTTTAAGCCGTAATATTTCTGAAACTCTTTGACACGTTTCGTCGTAAAGGCACCATAATAATCAGTAACTTTGATTTGTCCAAACCCTACTTTGTTAAGGTTTTTTTTCAACGCAATTACTTGATCACTTCGATCACCTTCTTGTAGGGGAAGTGATGTTGTTGACTGTGTACTCCATGTGCTTATTTCTTTTTTGTCTTGATCATTTTCTTGTTCGAGCTCGGATTGTTTTTCAAGTACTTGCTCGCTGTCTATGCCTTGTTGTTGTTCATCTTCATTGTCGCGTTCTTCTTCATATTGACTTTCCCGTTCATTGTCGCGTCCCTCTTCATTCGTTACTTCCTCTTGTTCTGCCTCTAACTCTATTGAAGAATTGTCTTCATCAGCTTGTTCGTTTTCTTGCGACGCTTCATCTTCAGCGGGATCGTCGACTTGGTCTTCAGGTGCTTGTTCACTATCTATGTCTTGTTGTTCTTCACCTTCATTTGCTACTGCTGTAGGTAAAGAGATTGACAATGTAAAGAAGATGGTCAATAGGACAATGATTCTCTTTCTTACTTTCACTTTGGTCCTACACCTCCTAAAGAGTTTAATAGATTGATAGGGTCCTTTAATAGTATCGTCGTAAAGTACGTGTATTTCAAGTTTTTTACGGTTTTCATTACCTTTTTGTGACTAAAATATAGTAAAAAGGTGAGCTTTTTGTCGAAAAGCTCACCTTTTGTCTTATATTTTCGGCAAATGAAAAGCATTTGCAATTGCTTTTGCTGTTATTTCTCCGAGGAATGATCGATAACTTGCTTTTTTCAGCTTGTTATTTTCGTCAAAATGATCGATAAATAAGTATTCTAGTAAGATTGCTGGCATTTGTGTATTGCGAAGAACACTAAAGTTAGCCTTCTTCATACCTCGGTCTCTTATACCAATTTCATTCACGATATACGTATGTATCTCGTTCTGTTTAATCAAAGCGTCACTCGATGCATGCTCGTCACTATGAATATAGCTTTCAAAACCGTGAGCACTTCCTGTAAAGGAGTTGTTGTGAATGCTGACGAAATAATCAGCTCCCCAACTATTCGCCATTCGTGCCCTTTCTTTTAACTCGACAAATTCATCCGTCGTTCGAGATAACTTAATGTCGATTCCGCTGTAATTTCGCGTGAGGAAACGAGCCGTTTGTAAAGCGATATCCAAAACGACGTCTTTTTCTTGTAAACCATACGCTTGAGCGCCTGGATCATGACCGCCGTGACCGGGATCGAGAAAGATTTTAACGTTGTTTGTCGCTAATGGTTTCAGAGATTGCATCGTAGCAATTGTTTTCTCATCAGCAATCCCACTTACCGGAAGATTGTGTGACTTCTGAAATTGTTTCACACGTTTTTCCGTAAAGCTTCCATAGTAATCGGTTTCTTTAATACCTGAAAAACCTAGATTATTCAACTTTTTCTTCAATTTAATCGTATTTTGATGGCGTTGTCCACGTTGATACGGGATTGATAAAATCTCATCAATCTTCGCCCATGTCCGACTATCGGCGATACCGTGGGCTTTCAAACCGTAATATCTCTGGAAATCTTTCATACGTTTTTCCATGAAACTTCCGTACAGCGTCGTCACTTTGATATTTCCGAAGCCGAGTTTGTTCAACTGTTTTTTTAACGTCTTCGTTTGGGAATGACGTTTCTCGCGCTGGAAGGGACTGTTGATTACTTCATCGAGCTTGTCTAATGTGCGGCTATCAGCGATACCGTGGGTTTTTAAACCGTAATATCTCTGGAAATCTTTCATACGTTTTTCCATGAAACTTCCGTACAGCGTCGTCACTTTGATATTTCCGAAGCCGAGTTTGTTCAACTGTTTTTTTAACGTCGGCGTTTTTGAATGACGTTTCCCGCGCTGGAAGGGACTCGAAACAGTTATCTGTAAATGGTCTAACGTGTCAAGATTTGCCTTTCCCGTTACAGATAAACGGTAATATTTTTGAAAGTCACGAACACGTTTTTCCGTAAATGATCCAAAGTAATCGGTCACTTTAATACCGCTAAAGCCGAGACGATTCAGCCGACGCTTCAATTTTTTAATGTTTGGATGCTTTCCACCTTTTTGGTAAATCGATGCAAAATTTTTGTTAATTTTGTTTTTCGTTCGACGATCGATTTCCCCTGTTATTTTTAAACCATTATTTTTTTGGAATTGTTTCACACGTTTTTCAGTATATGATCCGAAATAATTGGTTACTTTAATTCCACCGTAACCAGAGTAGTTCAGCATCTTTTTAAGATCGATGAGATCTTCATGTCGTGTTCCTTTTTTCAGGGGGGGAGACGTTGATGTTGTAGAAAGCATGAATGTTGTTGCGCGTCGTTTCTTTTCAGCTTTTTTATTCGCCTCTAGGTCATGTTCTTCATTAAAATCTTTAGTTAGCGGTTGTGGTTCGGAAGCTTCTCCATTATCATCACTACTCGTTTCTCGCTGGCTACTTTCAGCGGTGACATTTGCTTCAACTTCTTCCCGTTGTTCACGGTCTTCAGAAGATGGTTCGGGTTCGACGATGTCGACCTCTCGATCGGTTTCAACCGATTGCTCATGCTGTTGTTCGTCACGGTCAACGAAGGTATCGGATTGTTGGTGTGACTCTTCAAAACGCTCAGCCTCTTCATCGGCTAGGTCTAACGATTCATCGTCTTCCAGATCCGTTTCAGGTGATGCTTCTGTTACCTTTTCATCATCTACATCGGTCGTAGACGATTCGTCAGCTGCCTGATGCCGATCGGTTTCAAGCGGTTGTTTATCTACTGTTTGCTTCGAATCACCCATTTCATGAACTCGTTCGTCTCCTTGTTCATGTGAGGAATCATCGCTTGTCGATTCGTGCTTATTTACTTCGGCATCGATCCGTGCTTTCGCTGTATCATCGTCTTCAGAAAGACCAGCTGCGTCAATCGTCGGAACAGCGCCTTCCACTTCAACCACGTGCGTTTCTTTGACAACGGGGTTGCTTTGCTCAAGGCTAGGAGTTGCACCTACGAGATGGGGCATAAAAATAATCGCAATGACTAGCGAGATGAAATTGTTCATACGTTTCAATCTACTTATCCCCTCCACAGTTATTTTCTATTGGATATGACCCGTTCATTTCAAGTGTTTGATAGGTCATTGTATCCATTTGATAAATGTCACAATTTTAAACCTGTATGTTTTCTTGTAGTCATTAGGACATCGTTATGGGAGTCATCCCCGTCCATTGCAAGATGTAACTCACCCATGTTTTTGAGCCCATTAGCGTAGTTTACGGATGAAACGTTTACAAGCGCGTCCACCTTTTCTTAACGGTGAAGTCGAGCGCCAAATGCGGCTATTTCTTATGTTATCGTATTCCTTTTGAATCTGAATTCGTTGTTGTTCACTTTTTTGTAGTTGTGCAGTCAAGTTCTTTACGTGCTTGTTCGTCTGTTCGTGTTGAACTTGTAATGTTTCATATTGTGATTGAAGCTGCTTATATATTTCTATCGTTTTTTCATATTGGGCTTTTTTCTTACAATAGCGAGATTGTAAGGTTGATATATTGTCTTCGAGTTTCTTTCTTGACGGTCGTCTCGTCTCGCGAATCTCAAAGCCGGCCTTAATTTGATTGTCCCACACATATTCCTGTACATCTTTAACGACAGCCCTCCTTGGGCCACGGTAACAAATTTGTTTGAAATTGTCTACCACTTGACGGTCTTCACTCGCTACAACAACGACGACTTTTCCATTTCGTAAGTTGCGTGTATATCCGTGGACGTTTTGTTCGAGAGCTTGTTGTCGCACCCATTTTCGAAAGCCGACGTTTTGTACTTTTCCAGAAATGACGTACCTTTTAGCGTACAGCTTTTTCTCTGGTGCATCTTTGAGCGTAAATTGTTGAACGAATTGTCTCCGCAACAAGTGATTGATTTCCGTATAATCGAAATAAAGATTCGTATGGTGTCGTCCTTTACCTTTTGTTTGTGGAAAGTAATCGTCAATAATCCCAGCTGCGACGTTGCGCGGTTTACCTTGCAACGGGAAAAGGTGCATCGAAATGTCAGCCGTTGCATTGATCTCAATGACGCGTGCTTCATTATTATGAACGAGAACATCAACACCTGCTTGATGGAGTCCAGGAATCGCTCGTACTGCCTCGATCGCGACATCTTTAATTTCGGGTGTCAACTCATCCGTTACATCTATCGGATCCCCACCAGCAGCGATGTTGCTTTGGCCTTTTAAATAAATGCGTTCATCATTCGGTAGGATGCTTTGGAGTGTGTAATTTTGTTTAGCTATGTAAGCTTGTAATTCTTGGTCAATTGTAATCCGTTTCGTTTTTGCAGATAAATATGGATTTTTGCGTCGCTGTTTGTTTTTTTCGTCAATGAGCTGTTCAATTGTACTTTTGCCGTCGCCGACAATATTGGCAGGTAATCGCTTCGTCGCTGCGAGAACGTTGTCACCGAGAACGTAAATGCGTACATCGACACCTTCTAAAAAACGTTCAACAATGAGATCTTCATACCCTAACTCACTTCGAACATAGGCTAAACTTTCACGAAATTCCGCTTCGTCGCGAATATTGATAACGACACCTTTCCCTAAACTTCCGAATGTCGGCTTAATGACTAAAGGAAAACCGAGACGCATAGCAAATTGGACAATTTCCTCATCACCTGTATGGGGAAAAAACCGTTTCCCAGGCGGATTGGCGACACCAGCTTTTGAGAGTCGTCTTTTCGTTTCTTCTTTATTAGAAACGAGATCGACTGCTCGATTGGCGACACGGTCTCCTCGTGAACGGTAGAAAAAATGAGTCTTATCCTCTGAGCGTAGTGAGAACGTTTTTCCTAAAGGATAAAAACCAATAATTTTTAAATCGGTAACGTCTGCAGGATGCGCATACCACGTCAAAGTTAACCCTCTTCGCCAACCTTCAAGGGCTACTAAATAAGCATCTAAATTGAATCCTTTAACCCCTCTTACCATCGGTTTCGTTAACCATTGTGGAAAGTTTTTGGTTTCCAAGTGATCTCCTCCATTATGTAGACACTCAAGCGTGCGGTGATTTAAAGCGAGCGGAGAACAGAACGATGTTACAGACGATCCATCACCGTCCAGTTCATCGATATGTTAACGCTTTTTTCTCACCCTTTTTACGATCCGACCGAACGTGCGTAAAGGTTTCGTAAGTTTCCATGAAGTACTCTGTCGTATATCCTTATATTGCTGCGCGAGCTGTTCGTACTTCTTTTCAAGTAACTCCTTTTAATCCTATCATTTTAAAATTTGCATTTTATCTAGCAACTTTACTATTTTCCATACAGCTCTTTTTTCGATAGAATCAATCTTTTTTTGATACTGTTGATTTTGTTTACCCAACTCTTTATTAGCCTGCTCTAATCTTTTAATCTTCGCATTATATGATTTATGTTGCTCTTTACTCACCCTATTCTCTAAAACATACCTATAATATTGAGACCTTAATAACGCCGCTTCTGATCTGAGTTGCGTTGTTCCAGGGGCACTATTTGTTTCGAATAAATATAACCTACCATCCGTGTCTATGCCAATATCTATACCTAATGTCATCAATTTTGTTTTTCTTAACTTTTCTATTTTGTAAGGCAATGTTTCTGCTATTTTATTTAAGTTGTCTTCAATTTCTCTCCACTTTGTGCCATAATTAGCTTTTAAAAAAGGCTTTGTTCTACTTACGCCTCCTCCTTGACTAATATTAGAGACAATCCTTTGACCGATTCCAATTCTAATAAACTTCTTAGCAATAACCCATTTTCCTTCACCATTTTTTTCAACGTTTATTCTACAGTCAAACGGGTGTCCTTGTAATGATTTAGAAGCGATATATCTCTGTAGTATATAGCTCTTACTTTTTATCCTTTCATCAAAAAAAGAAATCAGTTCTGTATGAGATATTTCCGTTTCTTTATCCTGATGAACTAGTATGTAACTATCCCCTTTCTTTTTTAAAACATAAATTCCTACTCCAAATTGTCCACTTATCGGTTTCAAAACAACTTTATTGTATTTTTCCAAAAAACTTTCAATATCGTTAAAATTATGAACTTTTATAGTGGGTATTACGAGGTGTGAAAATTGCTTGTCTTTTTTCAGTTCATTTTGTAATTCTTCTTTATTCATTCTTACAATTCGATTATCAGATAATATTGTGTTTTTGCGTAAATACTCAATTATTTTCCTGTTTTTCTGTTTAAAGCA
>DASUXY010000036.1:0-48718 GCA_036377675.1 Bacillota bacterium | reverse complement strand
TTTCAAAAAGATGACAGAATTACTCCCAATCCATTTGGATTGAGGGGATAAGGGTTTTACGTTTTTGACTATGCCCAAAGGATTTTTAAGAAAGTAAAAAGTTCTAAGGAGAGAAGCTCCCGTAAATGCTTGACAGACTCTAAAAAGTTTACTTTGTACACGCACACTTTGAAATATGTTATACTGTCTAATACACTATATAAATGGAGGGCTTGCATATGTACTTCGTAGATCAAAGTAAAATCGAAGAAATTCTTGTATACATAGAACGTTTATTACAAGAATTACCGAAACATCCATATGATTCTTTTGCGGAGAAGCTTGCTCTTGAACGAATGACCCATATGCTTATTGAATCGATGATCGATGTTGGAAATATGATGATTGACGGCTTCATTATGCGGGATCCAGGAAGTTATGAAGACATCATTGATATTCTCATCGACGAGAAAGTATTACCTTCAGATGAAGAAAAAATTTATAAGCAAATCATTCGCTTACGAAGTATGCTTGTGAAAGAGTATCTGCATGTTGATCATGATAAATTAGAAAACACTGTTTTAGAAAACAAAAAGGTAATTGATCAATTTAGTTCACACGTTCGGACATATTTAGCAAATGAAACAGGTGTTGCCAATGCATTTTCTAATGAATCGTGAGTGTGATGATGGTTGGACAAACGAATGTCAACAAAAGATCGACTGCTTTATATTTTAAAGAAAAATGATCCGTTAACGATAGATGAAATTATGGCTCACTTTACGATTTCGGAAGCAGCGATTCGGAAACATATTCATGAGTTAGAAAAGCAACAGTTTATCCAAAAGCAAGTTGTCAAACAAAAGATCGGCCGTCCCTTTCACAAATATATGTTAACGGACAAAGGCCATTCAACTTTCCCCAACCAATATAAAACGTTACCCGTCGAGTTATTGGAAGACTTAGAGGAATTGTATGGTGAACGAGCCGTAAACGATGTCTTAAAAAAACGGATGGAAAGAGAAAAAGCGTCCTTTCAAAAACAATTTCAATCAGATGATTTCGATCGGAAGATTTTAGACATTGCCCGAGTGCGTGATGATCATGGTTACATGGTAGAAGTTGATCAAACCGATCAAGGTGGCTATGTGTTTAAACATTATAATTGTCCGATTGCAAACATTGCTACGAAGTATGAACAAGTATGTGAAAATGAACGAACCGTTATGGAGAAAATTTTTCCATCGAGTGACGTAGCGTCTCATACGAGTATTACAAAAGGTGATTCTGTTTGTACATGGACGATATCAAGACCTGTGGAAGATGAAAGTTAAATCATCTTCCTTTTGTTAACTTTTATTTTGAGAAAGAAGGTTGAAAATGAGGGGATATGATGGTTATTTAATCGATTTGGACGGAACAATCTATCGGGGAAACGACGTTATTGAAGATGCTCCGCTGTTTATAGATACGTTAAACAGAAAGAACATTCCGTATTTATTTGTAACGAATAATTCATCGAAAACTCCAACAGCAGTTGCGCAACAACTCCAACAAATGGGAATTAAAGCAACACCCGAACATGTATGGACATCGAGTTTAGCGACAGCTCAGTATATTCAAAATGAGCGGAACAATGCACGTTGTTTCGTCATTGGTGAAAGAGGTTTAGTTCAGGCACTCGAAGAAGCAGGCTTGAACATTACGAATGGAAATTGTGAGTATGTGATTGTCGGCTTAGATCGTCAACTTACCTATGAAAAGCTAGCAGAAGCGACGATTGCTGTTCGGAATGGAGCGAAACTTATTTCGACGAATGCTGATCTCGCCATTCCGTCAGAGCGTGGTTTACTTCCTGGCAATGGTGCCCTGACTTCCGTCATTAGTAAGAGTACAGGCGCGCAACCTCTGTTTATTGGTAAGCCTGAATCAATTATGATGAATGAAGCTTTAAAAAGATTAGGAACAGAAAAACAACGTACGATTATGGTAGGCGATAATTATGAAACAGATATTATGGCGGGAATAAGGAGTGGCCTAGATACTCTCATCGTTTTTACAGGGGTTACTTCAAAAAAAACGATGATGACAGTTAAGCAAAAACCGACCTATCAAGTCGATCATTTATCTGAATGGGTAAACAAAATATAAGCAGTCTAACGAAATAAAGTTTCGTAGACTGCTTTTTCTCTTGTTATGTTGAACATCGTTTAATCATCCATTTGATCATCCGCTGTGGCATGGGCTAAGCGGCTTGAGGCGGCAGCGGCAATAGCACCGACGATATCATCTAAAAAAGTGTGGCACTCACCTGTAGACGGGTCATTCAAATGTTTTAAGATGCCCGGCTTTAGTTTGTCAACATATCCGTAATTTGTAAAGCCGATTGAGCCGTATACATTTACGATTGCTAAAGCAATGACTTCATCAATTCCAAATAAACTTTCGTCAGAATGAATTGTCTGTTGTAAAGGCTCATCCAGTTTATGTTGTTCTGCTAATCTATCAAGTTGAATCCCCGTAAGAATTGCATTTTGAACTTCCCTCTTTGCTAAAACATAATTGACATGTTCAATACAATGGTCAAGTGCTAAATCTTCATGGTATGGTGATTGTAAGAAAAATACGAGATCAGCAATATCATCGATAGTCACACCTCGTTCAGCTAGCCACTGGCGAGCAGTGATTTCTAATTTACTTTGTCTTCGACCCATAAAATCACCTATTCTTTTACAATATTAGTTGAAGTTATGACTTATGTTCCAGAAGCATATACTTGTATAAATAGACTAGGAGGAAAGTAGATGGAAGATTTTCTTGCACGTGAATATGCTATTTATACAAAAGAAACCGTATCCATCGACGGTAAAGAAGGTTTTAAAAATAAAGAATATACCTATTTTATCATCCCTTCAGAAAATAAGGAAATGATGTACATCGAACAGGCCGTCTTGAGTTACTATTTACATGAAAATGGCTATCTCCAGACAGCCTATCCGATTCCTAATCGCTCGGGAAAATGGTTTACCAAGGATAAACAGACGAGTTACATAGTCGTTCAACTCGCTAATCAACGGCCATCCTCTCAGCAATCATATGGGCACCGTTTAGCTGATTTACATCAGCTCGGGAGACGATATCGTTATGAACCACGTGAGATCTCAAGCTATGGGCAATGGCAGCGATTATGGATTGATAAGTTAGAAATGTTTGAATATCAGCTAACGGAACAGGCAAAGTTAACGCCTCATCCATACTATCAGCTCGTCATAGATATGTTACCATATATCATTGGTTTGAGCGAAAATGCAATTCAATATGTACGAGAAAGTGAAAAGGAACAGCGATATCATGAAGGGGACCAAGGGACGATTACATTTCATCGATATAGAAGTGATTTGCTACATTCAGTCATTTGGTTTAATGAGTTAGCCTATGACCACCCCGCCCGAGATATAGCAGAATATATTCGGACGCAGTTCTTAGAAACGAATAAAACAGAAGACGACATCGCTTTATTTATGAAAGATTATCAGATGAGAATGCCGATTTCTGTATTCGGATGGCGGCAAATATATGGTCGACTCATTTATCCAGTCCATTTGTTTGATGTTCTAGAAAAAGGTTTTTTTTCCGAGGATTTAGATGAACAACTCGAACATGTAATGAAAAAAGTATCCCAACAAGAAGTGTACGAAAAGCGGTTACGATCGCTTTTTAAAATGATTGAAATAGATAACGTAGCTTTACGCATCCCTGTGTTACACTGGTTATAGAATAGATTTTGAATGGAGGGGCCTTTGTATGAGTCGACCGATCATTTACATTACAAGAAAGATTCCATCTTCAATCATTAAACCGTACGAAGATCGCTTTCATTTTCGCATGTGGACAGAAGACGATACGCCAGTTCCGAAAGACATTCTTTGGAAGGAATGCAAGCATGCAGATGGGATGATCAGTATGCTAACGGAGAATCTCAATCGAGAATTTTTAAGGAGTCATCCTCACATCCAAATCATTGCAAATAACGCAGTTGGATACGACAACATTGATATTGATATTGCACGAAAACAACAAACCGTCGTAACGAATACCCCTGACGTGCTAACAGAGACGACGGCAGATTTGACATTTGCTTTATTAATGGTGACCGCACGCCGAATCATCGAAGCTCATCAAGTGATCGAAAATGATGAATGGAAGCAATGGTCTCCCTATTTTCTCGCAGGGACCGACGTTTATGATCAGACGATTGGAATTGTAGGGATGGGACGGATTGGTGAAGCAGTAGCCCGTCGAGCGAAAGGATTCAATATGAAAATATTATATCATAACCGTTTTCGTAACGAAGCGAAAGAGGAAGTTTTACAAGCGGAATATACCGAATTTAATGAACTGTTGCAGCGGGCTGACTTTGTCGTCTCTCTCGTCCCTTTAACAGCGGAAACATTTCACTTATTTGATGCGGAGGCATTTCAAAAAATGAAACGCTCTGCCATTTTTATTAATGCTTCTCGTGGACAAGTTGTCGATGAACATGCCTTATACAATGCTTTAAAAGATAAACAAATCCATGCTGCTGGTTTAGATGTGTTCGCTGAGGAGCCGATTCGACGAAATCATCCATTACGAACGTTGAAAAATGCTGTTTGCTTACCACACATCGGTTCAGCAAGTATGCAAACGAGAACAAATATGTTAAAGTTGTGCGTTGAAAATATAGATGGATATTTTTACGGTGATGGTCCGAAAACAGCTGTCACTCCGTTACGTTGAGAACGATTAATTTTTGCTTCTAGTTGTTGCTGGATAGGGGAAAAGTTCGTTCACAAAATAAAAGAGCAGACAATCATCCGAAATTGTCTGCTTCTCGACTCTTCAATTAAAATACTTGTTCAATTTCTTTAACGCCTGGAACTTCAGTTCGTAAGGCTCGTTCAATACCAGCTTTCAATGTAATCGTGGAGCTTGGACAGTTCCCACATGCCCCCATTAGACGAAGTTGTACAATACCATCTTCATCAACATCAATTAACTCCACATCTCCACCGTCACGTAGCAGGAATGGGCGTAATTTATTTAAGACTTCTTGCACTTGTTCACGCATGACTCATCTACTCCCTTCTTATTTCTATTATAAAATGAAACGATGAAAAATTCTATTTACATTTGAGTTCACAACGATTAATTACCTTCATTTTACCTTTTAATCAAGGTTTTGTAAACTAAAAATAACTGCTAAGACAAGGTGACGCTGTGATGATTAAAAATTGAATCGACCAAGATGAATGAAAAGGAGGTAGTTGCTTATGGCACATGCCCGTATAAAAATAACCGTTTATGGAGCAAAAGAAATTTGTCCGAGCTGTGTTGGTGCACCGAGCTCACAGGAAACATATGCATGGTTACAAGCTGCAATTGGACGAAAATATCCAGAAGCGATGATCGAGTATGAATATATTGACATTGACAAACGACAAAGTGATGACAAACATAAACAGTTTATAGAGAAAATTTTTGCAGAGGATTTGTTTTATCCGATCGTTTTTGTGAACGATCAACTCGTTGCAGAAGGTATTCCGCAATTAAAAACAATTTACAAAGCGATTGACGAATACAACCTTCATCAGTGATTAAAAAAGAGGGAAATATTACCAATATCATTAGGAAAGATGACGAGCAACGGATAACTTTAAGTCGAAAAAATTTGAATCCAACGTTAATACTTTGTATACTGTAAATACTATTTGTTATACTAAAAATAAATAATGAGGAGGATCTAAGATGCCCATTACCTTAACAGACAGTGCCAGTTATCAAATTAAAGAAATGATGAAAGATGAAGAAGCAAATGTCCGTTTACGTTTTGGAGTTAAAGGTGGCGGTTGCAGTGGATTGTCCTACTCGCTTGGTTTTGATTATGATATAAATGATGAGCTGGATATCGTTGAAGAAATAAATGGAATTCCGGTTGTTATCTTTAAACAAGATATCCCGATTATTGAAGGGACAACAATCGATTTTAAACAAAATATGATGGGCGGCGGTTTTAGCATTAATAACCCTAACGCAATCGTATCATGCGGATGTGGATCATCATTTCGGGCTAAGGATTATGAAGGGACTCCAGAAAACTGTTAACTGAGGCTAGGACGTTACAAACGTTCTAGTTTTTTTGTGAACTCTGTATAATTTTAAAGGGGATAGCTTAATTGTGAAAGTAGAAGTTATTCACTCTTTCTTTTTGCGATTTTTACGATTTAGATGACCTTGTTAGAAAGAAGATAAAAAGCCTTTACCACTTTCTTTCAAGGCTTTTATCTTCCTCATAAGATGTCAAGTGAAGAAAACGGAAGGGTTTCTCCTTAAAACATGCTCGTAGAGTGTCTCGGTTGAATTCGTGCTTTCGGATCTAAATATTGCATCGCATTGTTTACCGCAATCGGTCCATCTCCAAATCCTGTTGCAATTAACTTCACTTTTCCAGGATAGGTGTTAATGTCACCTGCTGCATAAATTCCCGGAATATTCGTTTCCATTTTTGAATTAACAACAATACTATTTTTATCAATTTCTAACCCCCACTCTTTAATAGGGCCTAATCGGGAAACGAATCCATAATTGCATAAGAGAGAGTCGACTTCGAGTTCAATCGTTTGATCGCCTTTCGTTTCTTGAATGATTAATTTTTCAATTTTATCATTTCCTACGATATCTTTTGCCACGTATGGGGTTAATATTTCAACACTTGATGATTGAAGCTGTTCGACACTATGTTCATGTGCTCTAAACTTGTCACGTCGGTGAACGAGTGTCACTTTTTCTGCAATCGGCTCAAGCATGAGCGCCCAGTCAACGGCAGAATCTCCGCCACCTAATAAAACGACCTTTTGATCTTTAAATTGATTCATATCTTTCACGAAGTAATGTAAATTATTCCCTTCATATTGACTGCATGATTCAATGTTTAGACGACGTGGTTCGAAAGCACCGTTCCCCGCTGTAATGATGATTGTTTTGGAATAGTGAACATCACCCGTATCGGAAGTTAACTTAAACGTCTTGTCCTCTAAACGCTCCACATTTGTAACAGCTTGTCCTAAAACGACGGTCGGATCAAATAGTTTTAATTGTTCTTCTAAGTTGTCGATGAGTTGCTGTGCACGAATCTTCGGAAAGCCAGCAACATCGTATATATACTTCTCCGGATAAAGAGCTGTCAATTGTCCGCCTGTATGAGGCAAGCTTTCGATTATTTTAACGCTTGCTTGGCGCATTCCCCCATAAAAAGCGGTGAATAAACCTGCTGGACCTGCTCCAATTACTGTAATATCATAAACTTTGTTAGACAAAGTAATTACCTCCATTTTCTCAAATTGCAAGCCAATACTATCGTATCATAAATGACCCGATTGTGTGTATTCTTGCACATGAAAGACGAAATAAACATAAAAAGGTGAATGAATTGTCCATCAAGGTTGAAAAGTATAGTTAAAAGGACTACTATTAACATAAATTAAAATTAGCCATTGTGTGTCCTTATTTAAATTGAACGAACCGATTCATATAGAAATTAAAAAAATGGAAGTGATAAAAGGATGAACAAACCGGAGATTGTTATTTTAGGAGCCGGTTATGGGGGGATGATGACGACTGTAAAGTTACAAAAGTTATTACGTCCAAATGATGCGCAAATAACAGTTGTAAATAAACATGATTATCATTATCAGACAACGAGGTTGCATGAAGCAGCTGCTGGTACGATACATGATGATCTTACCCGCATTCCAATTAGGGAAGTTGTCGATTTAAATAAAATAAACCTCATTCAAGATACTGTCGTAGAAGTTAACTGGAAAGAAAAAGAAGTGAGTCTTGAAAATGGTGTAGTGCAGTACGATATTTTAGTCATCGGACTAGGTTTTGAAGCCGAAACAAAAGAAATACCTGGTTTAGATAAACATGCATTTACGATGCAAAGCTTTAATAGTGCGCGTTTTTTACGAAACCATTTGCAATATAATTTTGCAAAGTATCATTACGAGAAGGAGCAAAATGATGCGCGTTTAAATATAGTTGTAGGTGGTGGAGGATTTACAGGGATTGAGCTGATGGGAGAATTAGCGAATCGTATTCCGCAGTTATGTGAAGAGTACGATATTAATAAAGCAAAAGTCCGAATGATTCTTTTAGAAAATTCTTCATCGATTTTACCCGATCTTGATCCTCAACTTATCGAGTATGCTAGTAACTCTTTAGAATCACGTGGTGTGGAAATTATAACGAATGCATCTTTGAAAAAATGTAATCCGGAAAGTGTCATTTATGAAAAAGACGGAAAGCAACAGACGATCCAAACAATGACGACGATTTGGTGTGGCGGTGTCCGAGCAAATTCAATTGTTGAAAAGTCTGGACTGTCAACGAGCAATGGAAAAGTTGAAGTAGAACCATCTCTTCAAGCCCCACAAGCAGACGATGTGTTCGTCATTGGTGATTGTGCGTTAATTATGAATCGAGATGGTTCAGCGTATCCGTCGACAGCTCAATTTGCGATTCAACAAGCGAATGTGATTAGCGATAACATTACACGGCTCGTTCGAGGTCAAAAGAAGTTAAGAGAATTCAAGCCGAAAACTCGGGGGACAGTTGTTTCACTTGGTCATAACGATGCGGTCGGAATGATTATAAATGATCGTAAACTATACGGATGGAAAGCAACTGTTACGAAAAAGATGATTGAGAATCAATACTTAGTCAAGTTAGGAGGATTCGGTCTTTTAATGCGCAAAGGGAAATTTAATCTATTTTACTAACATTGCTCGAAGACCAAGGCAAAGGCAATCTGATTGTCTTTGCTGTTTTATTCTTATATTATAGAGTGGACTAGAAAAGATTACATAGTGAGGGGAATTGACGTTGATTCAGCTAGTAGTTTCCATTATTTTATTTTTTGTTATTTTCTTTGGATTGGCATTTATTTTAAATATGTTATTACGTCGGACGTGGTTAATGGCTTTTATTTATCCATTCATCGTCTTACTCATCATTAATGATGCATCATTCGTTGATTATTTTACATCACCATTGGTGGCATTTTCCTCTGCGTTTACGAAATTGTCAGGCATTACCGTTGTAGATTTTATTATTTTATTCGCAGGTTTTATCGGGACGATTGTATCAGGGTATGTCATTAAGTATTTGCGAAAAAGCGGTTATCAAATGTTTTAAACGAAGATTTGTTAAAGATTATTTTTTCTACTTCAGCTGTACAGTATACTGTTTGTAATCTAAAAAGTACTTTGTGAGAAATAGTCATTAAAAGATGAATAATTAAGTACTTATTTGGACATGATGACATCCAGAGAGGTGTTATCATTGAGAATAAGTATGGTTTTTCGAAGAACGATGATGCTACTTTTGTTTATCGGAGCGCTGTTGACGACAATCACGTCGATTTCTAATGTGTCAGTAAAAGATTATTTCGTTTGGTTGAGTACGAGGGATGTATTTTCTGCTGAGGTTTTACAGCAACCCGAATATAGACAAGTGACGATGGAACCGAAAACATTGAATCGTTATGAGACACCGCAAACGTATTTATCGAATGAAGAAACCGAGCGTCCACAGACGTTAGAAGATGCAATTGATTTTGAACAATATCCAAGTAAAACAGTAGTCGCAACAGGATATACAGCCGGTGAAGAGTCGACAGGGAAAACACCGGATCATCCACAATATGGGATTACTTATTCAGGTGTGAAGGTGAAGCGTGATCTATATTCCACAATCGCAGCTGACTTAAACGTATTTCCGATTGGAACGATTTTATATATACCTGATTATGGGTATGGGGTTGTTGCTGATAAAGGTGGGGCTATTCGTGGAAATAAAATAGATTTGTTCTATGATACGGTGGAAGATGTTTATGACCAATGGGGTAAACGCGAGATCGATGTTTACATCATCGAAATGGGTGATGGACAATTAACAGAAGAACATTTAATAAAGTTAAATGAAAATGAAGCGCTACAAGTGTATCGGGAACAAATAAATAAAAGTTAAGAAAGAGGCTGTGACAAAACTTTGTTAAAATGAATAAACCGCATGAAATCTAATTTAAAAACCTTGATTTCATGCGGTTCTACTTTTATGATTTAATCTAAAATCAACTAATTTTTAACTTATGTCCCAGCCTCTTTACATATGTTTATAAGTTTTTGTTAGGAAAGAGCCGTTTCTAAGGCGATTTCCATCATTTCATGAAAGGATGTTTGTCGTTCTTTTGCAGATGTTTCTTCCCCCGTGATGACATGATCAGAAACGGTTAAAATGGATAATGCTTGCCGTCCGAACTTTGCTGCTAATGTGTATAAGGCAGACGTTTCCATTTCGACGGCTAGTACACGGTACGCTGCAAGAAGTTTATTCGTTTCTTCCGCACGCTCGCGGTAAAATGTATCACTCGTAAATACATTACCGACACGTGGTTTAATGCCTTTTTCCGTTGTTATATCATAAGCGGATTTCAATAAATTAAAATCGGCAATCGGAGCATAATGAATCCCTTGAAAAATAAATTCGTTTTGTTTCGAGTCTGTCGTAGCCCCTTGTGCTAAGATAATGTCACGAACGTTTATGTCTTGTTGTAGAGCGCCACACGTACCGACACGAATGAGTTTTTTCACATTATAGCTCTGAATAAGCTCGTTCACATAAATGGAAATAGAAGGTACACCCATGCCTGTTCCTTGAACAGAGACGCGCTCTCCTTTATATGTACCTGTATATCCATACATGCCACGTACGTCGTTATACTGTAATACGTCTTCAAAATAAGTTTCCGCAATGTATTTTGCCCGTAACGGATCACCAGGTAATAAAATTTTATCGGCTATTTCTCCTTGTTTTGCGTCAATATGTACGCTCATCGTTTTGCCTCCACATCATATTCTATTCTTTTTTTTCTTACGTTCAAATTATCATAAGAACTGAATAAACACAACTAACTCTTTTAATTGTATAGGAAAGGTAACCGGACATCTTTTTTGTTTCATTCGGTTTTAAAATTGGCTATAATGTGATTAATTCGCTTTTTTGTAAATTATATGTTTTTTTTACATAAGCTTGTCGTAAAGACGACTTAACTTAAGGGAGGATTTAAAGGTGAAAGAGAAAACATACACAATAACTGCAGATACGGGAGTTCATGCCCGTCCAGCTACGTTGCTTGTTCATCAAGCAAGTCAATACAAATCAGACATTGAAATTACCTATCGAGAAAAATCAGTTAATTTGAAATCGATTATGGGTGTCATGTCTTTAGGAATTCCAAAAGGGGCACAAGTAACGATTACAGCAGATGGTGAAGATGAGGATGAAGCAATTCAAGGGATTAGTGAAGTGATGGAAGAACATTTAGGGGATTCGGAATAAAGTCACCTGCAAGGTGACTTTATTTGCACCTTGCAGGTATAGATTTGTTTTTAAGTCATCCATAAATCTTTTTATAATAATGCTTCTCCAAACTTTGCAAACATTGTAAAGACATTTTGTTCACTGGTGTATCCTCTTTTGAAAACTTTTCCCGCGCTCGTTCAACAGCTTTTTTTAAGGACTCACTATAGTCTGGAATCTCCCCGTTATAAGGGTGGACAGCTGGTTTTTTAACATTTGTTTTTTCACGGTACGCTAAAGCTTTTCGTTCGTGAAAAGCGACACCTTCAACTTTATTTGGGTTATGTAAGTCCCCTTGAAGCGGATGTTTATCGACTGCTAACACTTCGATTAAATAGCGATTCCCTCGGTCTTCGACGATTTTTCCAATATATGTTCCTGAATTGTAATGGGCTCGAACGAGATCTCCTATTTGAAATTGACGCATCGTTTATCCCTCCTATATATATTTTTATCAAATATATAGTCGTTTAGCGAATAATTTCGTCCTATCGGTTTCGTCTGCACATAAATTTGTTATACTAGAGTTGTAGAAGGATGTGATGAATGATGTTTAATTATTTGTATGCTATGGAATTTCTATATTTCCCGGAAGATAAATCAGAATACATTCCATCGGTCATTACATTAGCTATTTTCATGATCGGGGCTGTTATTACGATGTATATATTTTATAATAAGTCAAAGAAAGAAGAAGAACGATTTAAACACGAATATGAGGATACGTTAAAAAAAGAAGATAAATCCTCTAAATAAGACTGGGAACTTTAAACATCCTTTCACGATGAAAGGGTGTTATTTATATGTCTATTGATCGTAAATGTTTATCCTTTGGAAATTGGTTGATACTAAGTGAGAAGAAATGTTAAGGAGCTGTCGAAATTATGCGTTTTTTTATCATCATTCTTCTTGTCTTGCTGTCTGCCTGTCAATTTGGTAGTCCAGGGGTAATTACGATTGAAATGTACAATGGTTCAGGTGATATGGTAGGGACCGCCTCTTTATCAGAGCAACCAGATGGAGTCCAAATAAAGTTGGAGATCGAAGGATTACGTCCAGGCTTTCATGGGATTCATATCCATGAATATAGTACGTGTGAAGGCCCAGACTTTAAAACTGCTGGTAATCACTTCAACCCAGAAGGGAAGAAACACGGTTTAATGCATCCTGAGGGTCCTCATTTAGGAGATTTGCCGAATGTTGAGGCCGATTCCTCTGGAAGGGTGGAAGCAGAAATAATAGCTAATAATGCAACCTTATTAGAAGATAAGTTTTCGTTATTGGGAGGTGAGGGTACTTCCCTCATAATTAGTGAGGAGACAGATGATGGGATTAGTCAGCCAGGTGGTGAGTCAGGACCAAGAATTGTTTGTGGGGAAATTAAAAGAGACGAATCACGGAGCTCTACCGATCAATCTCCAACAGATCCTACTCAATCTGGTGAAGAAGATGAAGAGGAACCGTAAATAAACAATCGCAAGTTTATACTTGCGATTGTGTGATCAACTTGTAACTTTATATACGGGATAAGTTTTTCACAGCTTGAACGATTCGCTTAACACCTTCTTCTAATGTTGCTTTCGGACAAGCGATATTCATCCGCATAAATGATTTTCCTTCTTCTCCATAAGAGTAGCCCGAATTCAAGCCGACTTTTGCTTGTTCAATCATGAAGCGTTCTAAATCTTTATGATCCATTTGCAGTGCGCTACAATCAATCCAAAGTAAATAAGTACCTTCGATAGGCATAACTTTTAAGTTTGTATATTTTTCGAGCGTTTTTGTTACATATTGCTGATGTTCATGTAGCAGTGCCACTATGTTGTTGACCCACTTGTCACCATAATTGTAAGCCGCTTCCAATGCTGTAATTCCCATCGTATTCAGCATCGTATCGCCTTGCTTTTGAAACTGATTATTTAAATGATTTCGTAAGCTATTGTTTTCTGTTACAACGTAAGACACTTGTAAGCCAGCTAAATTAAATGTTTTTGTTGGTGACATACAAGTAACGGTATGGTGTGAGACTTCTTGTGAAAGGGAAGCGATTGGAATGTGTTGGTGTCCTGGAAAAACAATATCAGCATGTATTTCATCAGAAATGATCAATACATTATGTTTCATACATAGTCTCGCCATTTCTTCCAATTCATTGCGTGTCCATACACGTCCTCCAGGGTTATGCGGCGAACATAAAATAAATGCTTTTACACCTGTTGTTAACTTTTGTTCAAAGTCATTAAAGTTAATTCGGTATCCGTTATCGGTTTGAATAAGCGAGTTTTTAACGATTTTGCGATTGTGACGTTGAATGACTTGATAAAATGGAGGGTACACAGGTGTTTGAATAAGAATGCGATCACCGCGATTCGTAAAGGCTTGGACAGCAGCATGTAAACTAGTAACTACTCCTGAGCTAAATGTCAACCACTCAGGGGCAATGTCCCAATTGTACCGTTTACTAGCCCAGTTGACAATCGAGTCTTTTATAGGATCATCAATGACCGTATAACCGTAAATTCCGTGTTTAACTCGTTCTAGTAATGCATCATTTACTGCTTCTGGTGCTTTAAAATCCATATCCGCTACCCACATCGGCAACACGTCTTCTGTTGAAAAAACCGCTTGCAATGAATCCCATTTTAACGATCGAGTGTTTTTACGTCGATGAACAATGTTAAATTTCTCCATAATAAGTCCCCCTCGGATTTCAATTACTAATAGTATAACGTATGGTAGGTGATGTGCCATGTTTTCATCGTTTCATATAAAATGAGTTGCTCGCACAAAAGTAGAATTCGTTGTGATGATTAGATGAACACACAAAAAAAAGCAAAGCGCTGTGCGCCTTGCTCACAGGGGGAGTAAAACAATAGTTATCCCTAATGCTTACATTACCAACGCTTACACGGAACTTTTTATTTTTCTGCCACAGATTCAGCCACACTTTGTAACGATTGACTGAATGAATGTACTGCTTGTTCTTCTAATTCCTCAAAAGAATGGGAGTACGTTTCAAAAATAGTCTCTGGAGTATTACCGAGCCTATCAGCCACTGTTTTTACTTGATTACCTTCACTTAAAAGGATAGTACAGTGGGTATGTCTCAAACCATGGCCAGTAATTGTATTAATCTTTATTTTTTCTTTTTTGATGTTACGGTAGATACGTCTTATAGCAATTGATAGAAGTTCTTTGTAATAATACATAGAACCATCATTATTTAAAAAGATATAATCATCATCTGCTAATTGCTCTCCACATTCTAGCTTACGTTGCATACACCAGGCACGGTACTTTTTTAATTGTTGAAATACAAGCCCATCAACTTTAATTGTACGAATACTATTATCGGTTTTGGGTTTACGAGTACCAAGAACATCACGTGTACGCTTAATAGATACGGTGTTTCCTTTGAAATCAATATCAGACCAGTGCATCCCTAAAGCTTCACCAGAGCGCATACCAGTATAGGCCAATAGTGAAATAAGGGTATAATCTGAAATTCTTTCCCTTTTAGCGTAACGTAAGAAAATGTTTAATTCATACGGTGTTAGAAAGTTGGTAAGTCTTTTAGGTTTTTCAATAGGTGCGCTTCTTATTCTATTCCTATCAAGAATATCATCTTCTACCGCAGCATTAAGTGCAGTTGATATAGTAGCGTGCATACTGTTTGTTGAATGAGGTTTAAAACCTTCTTCTTTTAGCACATTTAAAAACCTATTAATATAAATGGTTTTTGTGATGTCTTTAAGTTTTATATTGCCTATCAACCTTTTAATGTGCTTTTCTATCGTGTTTTTACGTGCTTCTCTTGTGGAGACAGCCCAGTCACTGCTATATGTCTGATACCATATATCTATCCATTGTGATACGTTCAAATCATGCTTATCAGTTTGTAATTGATTGTTATCTAGCATGGAAGCCTTTAGTTTAATCAATTCCCTTTGAGCTTCTTCTAAGGATTTAAAACCGCTTTTTTTTCGTTCTCTTCTTTTTCCTAGCAGATCATAATACAAATGACGATACATAAACCTCTTCTTTCCACTCTTCAAAAAGTAATAAAATACTTCTTTCTCTTTTGTTTTATGTAATTTACTCATTTTTATCCATCCCTTTCATACATATTGGGCAGGCGTATGCAAGGGAATGGTATGTTGAGTTAATTTAAGACAGTCCTAGTGGAGAATAACGTGCGTGTGTGCTCCGCACTCTAGAGGTGGAAAATTTTCCACCTCTAGACGTTGCATCTCGTGCGTGATTTCAAGTGGACATTTTGTCCAGAGTTCCTGTCAACATTCACTTCCATAAAAAAACAGGTTGCTCCGATTCATCATACTGAGCGACCTGTTTTAATATTTCTTCATGTTTAATTTTAGTCCATTTAAAAAGGGGAAAGGATCGATATTATAATAGATTTTCAAAATGTCAGAACTTTACAAAAATACTATTCTATGATATTGTATAGTCAATCAACCCACCCATCATTTTAGAATTGAAATGTTTTAGAAGTTTGAATATATAATATAGAAGGAGTGTCATTAATGAGAAACAAGATTGGTGTTGTTGGTTTACTATCCGCTTTATTTTTGTTGTCCGTTCCTATGTTTGCAAATGCAAGTCCTTTAACCATACATGAAGAACCTATCTATTCGAATTCGGTGAAAGAAGGTGACGAATCATCAAGTCGTATCATGAAAGGGAAAGATATAGATTTATCCTTTTTAGCTGAAAGTAACAAGATATTAAATGAAGAGCAATATCTAGAAAAATGGAAAATTCCATCTGAATATGTGAATAGTGGGCAAATCGCTACTGACTTCGGAGTTGTTACAATGCAGGAGGATTTATCTGTCGGGGCAGGGACTTTAGATTTAGAAAATGCTTCTTCAAGAACTGTAAAAGTTGGAGGATATCCTGCTGATAAACCAAATTATAATCAGTATATAATGAGTGGAAGTGCTAGCTTGAGTAATGGGGTTTTAAGTTATACGATTGATACTTACGGTGGACAAAGTGGTGCGCCTGTTTTAGATAATAATACAAACAAGGTTATAGGAGCCCATTCTTCTGGGAGTACAGTTAATCAAAAAAATTATGGAACTGCTTTAGACCCAATTAAAATTATTTTTATAAAACATTAAAACAGGAGTTTCGCTAAAATGAAAAAGATAGTTGTCTTTTTGTTATTATGTATAATAATAGTCATGACATTTATTTTCTATAAACAAATAAATGCTAAAAATAAGGAAGTGGAAATTGCAGAAATAACAGAAGAAGAGATTGAATATAAAATGTCAGGCTATTATTACTTTGGTTATCTTGATCAAAGAGAAAAACAAGATAGTGAGTTTGAAATAGATTACTTTCATCATATGGATAATCAATTTCAAGATTATTACAATAGCATGTTTATAGTATCTAATGATGGGAAGGAATTGGAAGAAGAACATATAAAATATTTTGAATCGATAGGTGGGTTGAGTCTTTTTTCAATACCTAGGACAGGCATAAATTTAAAAAATGGTGACTATATAACTTTCACTGTGAAATCTCCTATTAAAGAATCATATCCTGCAGTGATTGAAGAAATTGAAAATGTTGAAGTGTTACATCCTAGAGCGTTGAAATAAAAAAATATAAAAATAGTGGAGAGACAACCCACCACTATTTTTATATTTTTTTCGGAAACTCCATCCCAATTTTCCCCCGTCCTTCAGCACTAAATACGCATCATACTTTCTTCCTTTATTACTCTTATCGTGCGCCCGTGCGTGCGTGGAACCCGATACGGAAAATTTTCCGGAACGGGAAACTGTTGCATCTCGTGCGTGGAAAATGTATTTCAAACTCTGATAATCAGAGTTTGATCGTTGCATCTCCTTTCCGTTCGTAAAATTTCTTCAAATTACTTCGGATTCTTTCACCTTCAGGATGATCGCCCAAATCCAACAATAAAAGAATGTGGCGATCTAATTCAATCCCTGAATATTCACCTTTCGCTCCACAATACCCCATCGCTTCTTCTAAAAGTTCCTGTTCATAGTCTGGTAATGCCATTTCTTGAATAATTTGTTCCCTAGCCTTTCCCTTCCAAGAATACTCTTCCAAAAAATCGCTTGTTTTCGTATATTTTCTATATTCATCTTCACTCTTAAAATCTTCTCTTGTTTTAAGCAACACAATCATCCTCCTAAAAATGAGTAATAAAACATTGTATCATCCTCCGTTAAATGTGCAAGCTGTTCACCTGCTGTTGTTCCTAGTTTACCTTCACTAATTAACTCTTGAAGTTCAGGAATCAAATCATTTAACTTTAATATCCTTCTAGCTTGATTCCCTCTTGCACCTATTAATTCTTCTACGTCAGAGAAAGTATACCCAAAATGGGTAGGCTTTCCCACGCACAGTGTGGACGGTTATTTAAAAAGTTTTTTAACATACCATTCCCTTGCATACGCCTATATAACTAATTTATCGAGCTCCAAATTTAGCCACAATCTTGCCACAGATTAATGCATTTTAAAGTGTTTTAATGCAAGGCATAAAAAAAGAATTATGCTCACAATCGTTGGTACATCAACGATTAACGGTTATTAAAACACGTTAAATGTAAGCATAATTTTACAGGGGGAATACGAGAAAGTCTTACAGTATTAATATAACCACTTATAGGCGTTTTTAAACATACAATAAATAAAAGGAGCACGATGTAACTCAACATCTATTTTAATTGCTTTTCTAACATTTCTTTTTCCTTTTTAAATCCAGGTTTGTCAAGTAATGCATTCATGTTTTGTTTATAGGCTTCTACTCCAGGTTGATCAAATGGATTTACTCCGAGTAGATATCCACTCATCGCACATGATTTTTCAAAGAAATAGACGAGATAACCGAATGTAAAGGCGTCTAATTGTGGAAGTTTGACAATTAGGTTTGGGACTCCCCCTTCGGTATGGGCTAGCAGGGCAGCATGTGAAGCTTTTATATTGATATCATGAATTGATTTTCCAGCTAAATAATTAAGGTTGTCGATGTTTAATATATCCTCTTGTACCGTTAAATTTTTTCTTGGTGATTGAACGTATAGAACCGTTTCGAATAAATCACGCCGTCCTTCTTGAATATATTGTCCCATCGAGTGAAGGTCTGTTGTATAGGTGGCAGATGTCGGAAAAATTCCTTTATGATCTTTACCTTCACTTTCACCAAAAAGTTGTTTCCACCATTCGGCAAAATATTGTAAGCGTGGTTCATAATGGATGAGCAGTTCAATCGTTTTTCCTTTGTGATATAAAATATTTCGTAGCGCTGCATATTGATAGGCTGGATTCCGTTCGAGAGAGGGGTCTATTAATTCGCTCATCGCTCGATAAGCTCCATTCATTACTTCTTTAATACATATTCCACCTACCGCGATGGGTAACAGTCCAACGGCCGTTAAAACGGAGTATCGCCCTCCGATATCACCTGGAATGACAAACGTTTCATAACCTTCTTCATCAGCAATTGATTTTAAAGGGCCATTTTTTTGATCCGTAGTCACATAGATTCTCTGTTTAGCTTCTTCTTTTCCGTATTTTTGTTCGAGATACTTTTTGAGAATTCGAAAAGCGATGGCTGGTTCTGTCGTTTTTCCGCTTTTCGAAACGACGTTAATCGAGACATCTTTATGTTCTAGAACATCGAACAGTTCGTTCATATATGTAGAGCTAAGATGATGGCCAACAAACAAGATTTGTGGAGCTTGTCGCTGTTCTTCAGAAAGAATATTATGAAAAGAATGCGTTAACATTTCGAGTGCAGCACGTGCCCCTAAATAGGAACCACCAACTCCTATTACAATGAAGAAGTCTGTATGTTTTCTTATGTTTTCAGCAATCGATTTGATTCTTGAAAATTCAGTTCGGTCGTATGTTTTCGGTAAGTCAACCCACCCGAGAAATTCTTTCCCGATACCTGTTTTTTGATGGATTTGATTGTGAGCAACATGTATAAATGGCTTTAATTTGTCCAATTCATGTCGATTAAAAAAACGTTGCGCATAATCATATGAAAATTGAATGTGGGTCATTGATGAACCTCCCTCAAAATTGGCTCTTTATATCGCTCATGTGAATTTACTTTAACGAAAGGAACATAGGAAATCAAGAAGGAAGTAGTCGGCAATCGCTAAATATAAAACTAAAAAAAGCAGCGACATGCTGCTTTTTCACTTATTTTTTATACGTTTTTTCACGGTGTTCTGATTGAGCAATCCATTCTTCTAATTTATCCTTTAACGTATTGAATCCGCTTGTCTGCTGATTTTGCTGTTTCTCACGTTTCTTTTTCGGTTTTGCTTGTTTTTCTAATGGCTCGATCGTAGCGCGAATCGATAAAGATACTTTTTCATTTTTTTCATCAATATGGAGGATTTTAACTGTTACTTCATCCCCAATCGCTAAATGATCATTGACATCTTTTACAAATCCATGGGTGATTTCTGAAATATGTACTAACCCTTGAATATCGTCATTTATAGCGACAAACGCTCCATAGGGCTGGATTCCTGTCACTTTCCCTTGTAAAACTTGGTCAACTGCCAATTGATCTGTCATGCTGAACAACTCCCATATTATTTTATTCAATTTACACACATTATATAATCATACCATACGTATTTTATTCAAGCAAATTACGTTGTTCAAATATGAATTAACCATTGATAACTTGTCCGTTCATTAATTAAATAACAGCCCTTTATGAAACGTTTTTCAAAAGTGATGTAGATTACGGTTTTCTAAATAAAAGTAACTCGTCTTGAAGAAAAGTTTGTTATGATAATAGCGGGTTCCGTCGCTTATACTAGAGTGTGATCCCTTTATGAAAGGATTGAAAAAGGATTGAATCAGGAGGCGTTTATTGATGGGAGAAATAAATTGGAATTTTTTGTTCGAATTATTAAAAACTCCGTCACCATCGGGACAAGAAAGAGGCATTCAGAAAAAATGGTTCAGTTATATTCAAAAATTTGCTCATGATGTGCAAACAGATGATGTCGGTAATGTGATTGGGGTCTTAAATCCAGAAGCTGATTTTAAAGTATTGTTAGCTGGTCATGCGGATGAAATAGCATTGATTATCAATCATGTCGATAAGAAAGGGTTTCTTTATTTCGACAAGGTAGGAGGTATTAATCCAAAAGCGGCTGTTGGAATGAAAGTAACCGTAATAGGCAGGAATAAAACGGTTACTGGAGTGATCGGTGTCAATGCTCAACACCACGGTGGTTTAAAAGACGATTTTACGTTGGAGGACCTATTTATAGATTGTGGATATCAATCGAAAGAAGAAGCAGAACAACATGTCCAAATTGGCGATCTCGTCGTATATAAAACCGAGCCAGAAATCCTTGAGGATCGTTACATAGCTGGACGTGGATTAGATAATCGAACCGGGGCATTTATCGTTGCCGAAGTGATGCGACAATTAGAAGAAAGAGGGTGTCAAGTTGGTTTTTATGCGGCTAGCACTGTAAATGAAGAAACGAATATGGGCGGCGCTTATTTTGCAGCTAGTCGGATTCAGCCGACGATGGCTATAGCTTGTGATGTCACCTTTGCTACCGATTATCCAGGCGTTAATACGAAAAAATACGGCGATATTAAATTAGAAAACGGACCTGTATTAGCAAAAGGTGCACCGATTCATTTGAAAATAAATGATTTACTGGAACGAACTGCACAACAATTAAAGATGAACGTCCAATATGAACTAACACCGCGTTTGACAGGGACAGATGCTGATCGCATGCGACTTACGGGTCGAGGAGTTCCCGTTGCTCTCGTTTCTTTACCGTTACGTTATATGCATTCTCCTGTAGAAACAGCTAGCTTTAAAGATATTGAGCAAGAAATTCAGTTACTCGTTAAAATGATTGAAAATTTAACAGGAAAAGAAAGTTTAAATCCATTTCATTAAACTAAAAAACAATCACACCATAAAAACAGCTTAAGCAGAAGGTCGCTTAAAGCTGTTTTTTTATATTTAAAGATGAGGTTCATGAAGGTAAGCGCAATTATTGTCGACAATGAAATCATGTGTTAAAAAAGAAATCATACATATAGTGTTTAAGTTTGATAATGGGAAAGAAACGTATGACTATTGATGCATTTTTTCCGAATAAAAAATTTATTCTCTGTAGAATCGTGCAGACTTTTGAAAGATGACGAAAAATAAATCTATGAACTAGGGGATTTTAATCAATTTACTTTCATAGATTTGGAAACTTTAAAATAGGTACATGGACTTAATAATCATTTTACCCCCTTATTCTTCAAGTAGTCGCTCTTGATCTAGAGTAAAACAGAACAAACATTATACCCATCGTTTTTACTATGGATAAAGCTAGAAAAATAGGTAATATGTACGAATTGCTATGAATCTTTTTTTCCTTGACAGAAAACGACACCTTTTACAGTTTGTTTCTAGTATAGTTACTCTAACACAGAGTAAACTTTCAAATTAGTCACGCCAATGATAGAGTAAAGGAGGAAATGATAGAGTAGGGAAGGAATGGATGTAGAAAGATACGTGACGCTTCGTTGGAGAGCTCATTAGAATAAAAGGAGAGGGTGTAAAATAATGAATAAAAAGAAACGCCAGTATGTGAAACTATTTAGTCTCTTTGCATCGTTTATAATGGTTTTTTCGTTGATTGTGCCAACTGTTTCTGCAACCGGGGCGACTGATAAGATTCACGAATCTCTTTACAGTCAAAAAAAGCTCGCTAAAGAAAAATTAACGAAACGTTTATTGGATGAATTTAAAAAAGATGATCACGTAACATTTTTAGTGAAATTTAATGAAAAAGCAGATACGAAAAAAGTTGCTAAAGAGGCGAGAAAAAATGCTACATCTGCTCAATTAAGTACTCAAAAAGCAAAGTTTTTGCAACGTTCGGCAGTTGTATCGGAATTAAAGACGACCTCTCATGAATCACAAAAAAATGTGACGGAGTTTCTAGAAAAAGCAGTTAAAGATGGGGATGTCAAAGATTTTAAATCTTATTTTATTGTTAATGGGATGGCCGTAACAGCGAGTAAAGAAATTGCAGAAAAGATTGCTCGTTTTCCTGAAGTGGAAAAAATTCTCCCGAATGAAACACGAACATTGCATAAAACCTTTATAAAAGAACAGAAGACACCTCAATCTAACCTTAAAAATGTGGAATGGAATGTTGAACGGGTAGGAGCTCCAGAAGCGTGGGAAATAGGTATTGATGGGACAGGAACTGTTGTCGCCAGTTTAGATACAGGGGTTCAGTGGGATCATCCAGGCTTGAAAGAAAAGTATCGCGGTTATGATTCGGCTACTGAAGAAGTTGACCATCAGTATAGTTTTTATGACGCATCGGGTGGACAAGAAGTAGCATACGATGATCATGGCCATGGAACGCATGTAACGGGGACGATGGTCGGAAGCGAACCTGATGGCTCTAACCAAGTAGGTGTAGCTCCAGGAGCGGAATGGATAGCTGTTAAAGTATTTGATGGGTCTGGAAGAACATCGGATTCAATTCTCTTAGACGGTGCGGAGTGGATTCTTGCACCAGGTGGACGAGTTGACATGGCCCCTGACGTTGTTAACAATTCATGGGGTGGCGGACCGGGTCTTGATGAATGGTATCGGGATGCAGTAAGAGCGTGGCGAGATGCTGAAATTTTCCCTGAATTTTCAGCAGGTAACACAGATTTGTTTAATCCAGGAGGGCCAGGTTCAATCGCTGTACCTGCAAACTATCCAGAGTCATTTGCAACGGGGGCAACAGATATAAATGATTTAATTGCTGGATTTTCGTTACGAGGACCCTCTCCATATGATGAAATTAAACCAGATATTTCTGCACCTGGAGTAAATATTCGTTCGACTGTACCGGGTAGTGAATATGAAGGTGGTTGGAACGGGACTTCGATGTCAGGTCCTGCCGTATCAGGAGTCGCTGCCTTATTGCGACAAGTGAATGCGGACATTTCGGTCGATGAAATGGAAGAGATTTTGATCAATACAGCTACACCTCGAACAGACGATGACTATTTCGAATCGCCTAATAACGGATATGGATATGGAATCGTTAATGCACATGATGCAGTAGCTTCTATTGTTGATGGTCTAGGTACCATCGAAGGACAAGTTACAAAAGAAGGAACGGACGATGAAGCGCCTACGTTTGAACATAAGGCTCCAAAACAAACGTATGCTGGAATGGATCTTGACTTAACGGTTCATGTCGCAGATAACATTAGTGTGACGTCCGTTGAATTAAGTTATCAAGTAAATGATGGCGACTGGAAAAAAGTAGAAGCAGATCGGATATCGGGTGACTATAAAGATGGTGAGTATGTAGCCGCGATACCAGGTGAGGAAGTTGAGGAAGGTTCGTTAACGTATAAATGGACGATTAATGATTTTGGGAATAACGAAGTGACGAGCGATGATTACGTCATAGATGTTAAAGCGGGAATTACGGTCGGGTATTTTGAGGACTTTGAAGAAAAACCAATAGGATGGACATCCTTTGGCGAAAAAAATAGCTGGGAATGGGGAGTGCCTACATCGGGTCCTGAAAATGCTGCATCAGGGGAACATGTCTATGCGACAAATCTAGATGGGACATATGAAAGTAACATGAATGCTACGCTTGTCATGCCACCGGTTGATTTACCAGACGGCGATGCTTATTTACAATTTAAGCATTGGCATGATTTTGAAAAATACTCTTCTGGGAATGCTTATGATTTCGGTCATGTGTTTATTTCAACCAATCAAGAAGAGTGGACGCAACTTTTAACGATTGATGGTACTTCAGATGGTTGGGAAGAGGTAGAAGTCGACCTATCGGAATATAGTAATCAAAGAGTTTACCTTGCCTTTAATGCTACCTCTGACATAAGCATTGTACGAGATGGCTGGTATCTTGATGACGTTGCTTTATCCGATACGTCTTTAAATCAAAAGACATCTTTAGCTACAAATCGACCTGCGCTTCATTTACAAGTCGGCGAAGCCTTATTAGGTCATCAAAAAACATCCAAAGATGAACCATCGACAAAGAAACCTGTTGATCCAAAGAAAATGAAGCCAGCCATACCGAAAAAGAAAAAGGCTAAAAAATCAGATCCTGATATTCACTCGAATCTTCTACCATTAGGTGCGCAAGTAAACGTTTTGGAAACGAACCGTTCTGTTTATACAAATCCAGCAAATGGGTCCTATTCCATGATGCATCCAGCCGGATCCTTTACGGTTCAAGCAGAAGCTTATGGATTCCATTCGCAAGAAGAGTCCGTTTCCTTTGAAGATGGGGATACTGTAACAACTAACTTTACGTTAGAAGAAATGGCTCAAGGAACAGTTACAGGGAAAGTAACAGACGAAGCAACAGGTGAAGTCGTAAAAAATGCAACATTATTCGTTTTAGAAGATGCAAATATTGCTTCTGTAGAAACGGGTGAAGATGGGAATTATTCTTTAACTGCTTATGAAGGTACGTACACCTTAAAAGTTATTGCAACGGGCTATCATAGTAAAGAAGTTGAAGTGACCGTCGACGGTGACGTTACCCTTGATTTATCACTTGAACCGTTGTACACGTATCCAGGTGGTGAAATAGGCTATGATGATGGAACAGCTGAAAATGCTCGAGCCTTTTATGATGCAGGTAACGGCTGGGCGGTGAAAATGTCCATTGATGAAGGAGAGGATCTTGCTGTCGTAACAGAAGGTGTGTTCCGTTTTTGGGATACGGAATGGCCTGTCCCTGGAGGAGTAGATTTTGAAGTGGAAGTGTGGGATGCATCCGGAAATGATGGACTACCAGGTAAAAAGATTGCCGGTCCAATTGAAGCTGAAGCTCTACGAACAGGAGAATGGACTGTTGTTGATTTAACAGAGCATAACATCATCGTTGATGGTGACTTCTACATGGTATATATTCAAACAGAAAACAATCCTTATTCTCCGGGACTAGCAACCGATGAAGATAGTCCGAATGCAGAAAGAAGTTATCAATTTGTGAGCGGTGTTTGGTCTAAATCGCCTACTGATGAAGGGAATTATATGATTCGTGCACGTGTTGACTATGAAGTGAAAGACCCTGTCATCACAACACCTGAAAAAGATCTGTTTACGAATGAAGCAGATGTAACGATTGAAGGAACAGCTTCACCGACGACGACGGTTCAGTTACTGAACAATGGTGATGAGGTAAGTGAAGTGGAAGTCGATGAGAATGGCAAATTTTCAATCGATACTGAACTTACAGAAGGTGCAAATAAATTTACAGCTGTTTCCTTGTTGAATGGAACTGCAACCGGTGAATCGGAAGCTGTCACGGTAACGTTAGACACAGCAGCTCCAGAATTAACAATTGATTATCCGACAGATGGTGAAAAAACAAATCGTGAAACAGTAACTGTTGAAGGAACCGTTGATGATGACAATCTCGATTATGTTGAAGTAAATGGTCAAAAAGCAACCGTTAACGAAGGAAAATATTCTAAACGTATTTTACTTGACGAAGGTGAGAACACGATTGAAGTTTTAGCTATGGACGAAGCGAAGAACTCAACGAAAAAATCTGTAACAATCGAATCTAAATTCACAGCTCCTGAAATTGAAAACTTGTTACCTGATGAAGACCTACATCTTGAAGCAGGGGAGAGTGTTAAAATTGAATTCGATAGTGAACCAGGATTAGAGGCATCGTTCGTCATTCATATGCCTTTAACAAATACAAAAGGTGCAAAACTTCAGGATACGACAGAATTACCCATTCGGGAAACATCGTCAGGAAAATATGTAGGTTATTGGACCGCTACGAAAAATGCTCATGCCGAAGGGGCAGTTATTGAAGTGATTGTCAAAGATAGCTTTGGTAATGAAACTCGTAAACAGGCAGATGGAAAATTGTTCATAAATGTTGAACAATAGATAGAGATGTGTTTCAAAAGGGAGTAGACGTTTACCCGTCTGCTCCTTTTTTATTTTGAGGATTTGTAAAAGATGAATCATAAAACAGAAGACTTTTCAAAGTAGGCGAACATGTGTATAATTAAAATAACAAATTGAATATCGATTCCATCTTCGGGGCAGGGTGCAATTCCCGACCGACGGTAATGAACAGAGTTGTTCAAAGTCCGTGAACTATAAAGCCATTTTACTTTATAGCCGATCTGGTGAAAATCCAGAACCGACAGTTACAGTCTGGATGGGAGAAGATGTCGAGCGAATGATAGGTGTTGTTCAACGCCTATTTACCTATGTATATACGTAAACCCTAAAGCCCCGATTAGGCTTTAGGGTTTTTGCATGAACCATTTAATGATTTACGTAATGAAGAGAACAAGTTTTCATTTAGTGGTGTAAAGATGAAACATAGGAAAAGCTCATCCTTCATCACGAGATGTGAATCGATATAAAGATGAAGGAGGAGGTCGATGATGTCATCGACAAAGAGACAGTCATCAAAACTATTAAAATTAATTATACTTGCACTTTTAGGAGCTATTTCTCTCGTTTTACTTTTTCTCAATTTTCCACTTCCGTTTTTGCCACCGTATTTAAAAATTGATTTCAGTGAGGTTCCAGCTTTAATCGCCGCTTTGATCTTTTCACCAGTGGCCGGAGCGATTGTCATAGCGGTCAAAAATATGTTGTACTTGGCAATCGGTGGTGGCGAACCGATTGGAGTGTTGGCAAACTTTTTAGCAGGGATTATGTTCGTCATACCTGTCTCTATTTTTTATCATAAATATAAAGGTGTTAAAAGCATCATTTCAGGACTTGTGACCGGTACCTTAGTCATGGCGTTCGGAATGAGTTTCCTTAATTACTTTATCATTTTGCCTGCCTATTCTTGGTTTATGGGCTGGGAAATGACTACGTATGTCAAGTGGATTTCGGTCATTGCTGGCGTATTACCATTTAACCTCATCAAAGGGGTAATCGTCGGATTGCTATTCGTACCGTTATTTATGAAGATGCGAAATTGGATTGAATCTAAACAAGCAAAAGTAGTGTAAATCGCAATCGAGCTCACTCTTGAAAGTACGAGAGTGAGTTCGATTTTTTGTAAGGAAAATTGTCTTGTTTATTGTTTCTTCTTTGGAACAATTCCGATCGTACATCTGGATATGCAGATCAACGTATTCTTTTCATCTGTAATTTGAATTTCCCAAACCATCGTCGTTTTTCCGATATGTAACGGAGTTGCTTCAGCGGTAACGATTCCGTCACGCTTACTTTTAATATGGTTAGCATTGATTTCAATACCGAATACATTACTCTGTTCATGATCAACGTGTAAATAAGCACCGATACTCGCTGCTGTTTCGGCTAAGGCGACACTTGCTCCGCCATGTAAAAAACCGGCAGGCTGATGTGTACGAGCGTCAACAGGCATCATCATGACGACTTTATCCTTTTCTAATGAAACAGCTTCAATACCTAATGCATTCATCAAAGTGTCTTTAAGTTGCATCAAACTGTTCTCGCCCCTTTTTAAAACATTTTACTAACTAGTAATGAAATACCGAGTAATAATCCGTAAATCGTGTTCGTTTTACCTGTTGTAACCATTGCAGGCATCATTTGTATAGGCTCTGTTTTTCCTTTGAATTTATTTACAGCTTCAAAAGCTTTGAATCCGCTTAAAAAGGTAATCACCGACCAAAGAGGTAACGTACGTGTCGTAATATAGAGAGCTGTCAAACCGTAGGCTAGTATAAACATAAGTCCAAGGAAACGAATAGCATTTTTACGACCGAGCAAAATAGCAAGCGTTTTTCGCCCATTTCTCTCATCGTTGTCAAGGTCACGAATATTGTTCGCTAATAAAATCGCCCCGATAAAAATGGCTACAGGGATCGAAATCCAGATGACATTAGCCGTAAGTGTCAATGTTTGAATGAAATAACTAATTGCAATGATGACGGTTCCCATAAGGAATCCAGAAAATAGTTCTCCAAATGGAGTGTAGGCGATTGGAACTGGGCCACCTGTATACAAATACCCGAACAACATGCCGATGAGTCCAACGACGGCAACCCACCAGCTTGATGCTATGGAAATATAAACACCAAGAATCATGGCAATTGCAAAAAAGACGATTGCTAAACGCAAAATTGTCTTTGGATCAACACCATCTCGAACAATTGTCCCCCCAATACCGACAGATTCCTCAGTATCTAAGCCTCTTACATAATCGTAATATTCATTAAACATATTCGTCGCTGCCTGAATAAGAATGGATGCTACGAGCATGGCTAAGAAAACGAGTATATGGATTGGACCTTCGATATATGCGAGCATCGTTCCTACAAACACAGGGACAAAAGAAGCAGTTAACGTATGAGGTCGTAATAGTCGCCACCACACTTGTATGCCATCTTTTTCATTTAAAGCTTCTTTTATATCCCTGCTTTTCGTTACATCAACATCCATGTCCTTTCTTCCTCCCGTGATGCATTGCTAGTTAATAGTTTATCATGGTGTCAACGCTCTGTACAACTTCCCTTAACGAGGTTATTACTGAATGAATGTTATGAATATGGGAAAGGAGTAGTCCATTCCTTGAGAAACAAATGAAAAGGTCATAAAATAGATATGATAGCCACTGATCATTAAAACCTTTTAGACCATTATACAATTGATATAAAATATACACATTACATGTTTGTAAGCAGAAGGCTGTGCGCATGTTTAATGGAGGCTTATAGAAATGATTGAAACAAAAGATGGGCGTCTTAAAACATTAGTTGAGGAAACGGTCCGTCGATTAACATTACGTAACGACGACCATCAACTCGTTAGTATGACGAAGAAAATAAACGAACAAAATCCTTTGCAATTTTTTGCAGCGGCTAAGCAACTGAACATGGATCGAACATTTTGGTCAAGTTCTACAGAAGACTTCGTTCTCGTAGGTGTTGGCAATGTCTATGAAATCGCTGCAGACCGTAATCGGTATGAGCAAACGAAAAAAAAATGGTATGCTCTACTTGAACAAGCTGTTATTCATAATCCATATGACGTTCCCGGAACCGGACTCATCGCTTTAGGAGGGATGTCATTCGATCCAAAGAAGGCGACATCTCCTCTTTGGGAGAAATACAAAGATAGTCAATTTAGAATTCCCCGGTTCGTTTTAACAGCATATAACAATGACTATTATTTAACGATTAATATCGATGTATATAAAGAGGATCATCCCGCCAAAATTTTTCACGAATATAAGGAACAAGAGCAAATGTTAATGCGTTCGATTCCCTTCTCATCGGGAGCAAAAATCGTTGACTATATGGAAATCGCTCCAGATCAATGGAAAGAGACTGTTCAACAGGCGATTGATGAAACGAAAAGTTCCCGGGCAAAAAAGATTGTATTAGCACGGGAACTACGCTTAAAACTGTCTAAACAAGCGGAGATATCTGTTATATTGCAACAATTGCTTGAAACTCAACCAAACAGCTACGTATTTGCATTTGAACAAGGTAGTGATTGTTTTGTCGGTGCGACTCCGGAACGACTCGTAAAAATTGAAAAGAATCATTTATTGTCGACTGGTTTAGCAGGAACAGCACCACGTGGCACGACTACAGAAGAAGATCAGATGATTGGTAAGCGCCTTCTTCAAGATGAAAAAAACTTAAAAGAGCATGAATTTGTCGTGCAAATGATTAGAAGTGGGATTGAGAAATATTGTACGAATATCGAAATTCCCGATCAGCCTGTCCTTTATCCATTAAAAAATTTGCAACATTTATACACTCCAGTTCAAGCAACTTTACAACCTGGGGCAAGTATTTTTGATATTGTTGCTCAACTGCATCCGACCCCAGCATTAGGCGGAACACCGACAGAAGAAGCTCTGCAGTTTATTCGAGAACATGAACAATTGGATCGGGGATGGTACGGTGCACCGATTGGCTGGTTAGATAGTAATGACCATGGTGAATTTGCTGTGGCGATTCGTTCTGGCCTTATTCAAGGGGACGAAGCATCACTGTTTGCAGGCTGTGGAGTGTTGAAAAATTCAAATGTAGATACTGAATATGAAGAAACAAACATCAAATTTTTGCCGATGCTCACAGTTTTAGGAGGATTATAATGAACGATACAGAACGGCTTACGAGATATACAGCAAATTTTATTGATGAACTAGCAAAAAGCGGTGTAACGGATGTCGTCATTTCTCCCGGTTCACGATCGACACCGTTAGCGATGACGGTGTGTGAACATGAGAATTTAAAAGAATGGGTCATTATAGATGAACGGTCCGCCGGTTTTTTTGCGTTAGGGCTAGCTAAGCAATCTCAACAGCCTGTTGCACTCGTCTGCACTTCTGGAACAGCAGCGGCTAATTATTATCCAGCGATCGTTGAAGCTCATTACAGTAGGGTACCACTGCTCGTTTTAACAGCGGATCGACCGCATGAACTGAGAGGTGTAGGTGCACCGCAAGCGATTGAACAAATCAATATGTATGGAGAATATGCGAAGTGGTTTCATGAAATGGCTTTACCGGATGCGACACCTCATATGCTTAAATATGTTCGCAGTAAAGCAGCGAGAGCAGTCCATGTTGCGAAAGAAGGGAATTCAGGAGTTGTTCATTTGAATTTTCCATTTCGTGAACCGCTCGTTCCTAATTTTTCATTCGATAATGTGTGGGGGGAAGAGATGCCTTTTTCGTATCACCCCACCTATGATGGAGTGAAACGAATCCATGAAAGTCAGCTTACCGAGCTCATTGAAAGTCTTCACTCAAAAAAACGTGGTATACTAGTGTGCGGACCACTCATGGACATAAACATTGCTGAAGCGATTACACAACTTGCCCGAGCATGGGAGTTGCCTATTATCGCTGATCCATTATCACAAATTCGTTCAGGAAATCATCCGAAAGACAACATCATTGAAAGCTACGATGCTTTTTTGAGAAATGAAACGATTCGGAAAAAGCTACAACCTGATTTCATTATTCGATTTGGGGCAATGCCTATATCTAAATCATATTTACATTATGTACAAACGCATGAACAAGCGTTACAGTTTGTCGTTGAGCAAACTGAAGGATATCGGGATCCGACCGCGCATGCGACGTCGTTTATTTACGCCGATCCTCTTCATCTTTGTCATGATTTACTCGAGCAATCTTCAGGCATTCAATGTGATTCCAAATGGCTCCATACGTGGCAACAGATGAACGAAATGACGAAGGAACATTTGCAAATGGAAACGAACCATCAACTCACGGAAGGTCAAGCAGCGCGAGGGTTACTTGAAGTTATTCCGAATGGGAGTGGTTTATATGTCGGTAATAGTATGGCTATTCGGGATATTGATACATTTTTCCTCTGTACCTCGAAGAAACTGAAGGTGTTAGCCAATCGAGGAGCGAATGGGATCGATGGAGTCACGTCTAGCGCGCTTGGCGCAGCTGCTACTGGAAAACCGATGACACTTTTAATAGGGGATCTTTCATTCTACCATGATTTCAATAGCCTTTTGGCAGCTAAACATTATGAATTGGATATAGTCATTGTGCTTATTAATAACAACGGTGGAGGAATCTTTTCATTTCTACCCCAATCATCAGATGACAAGTATTTCGAGGTGTTGTTTGGCACGCCTCTACATCTTGAATTTCAAAAAGGAATCGAAATGTACGGGGGCACATACCGTCAAGTAATCACAGAGGATGATTTTAAAAAAGCATTAGAAAACAGCTATTGTGAACGTGGACTGTCCGTCATTGAAGTGAAAACGGACCGTACTAAAAACGTAAAATGGCACCGGGATATTTGGGATGCTATTAACGAAGAAATTTTGAAAAATGAGGGTACAATATGGAATTTATAATGGATGATGGGGTCTATTCTTACGAGATTTATGGAGAAGGACCTCCTGTTGTATTGCTACACGGATTTACAAGTAGCTCAGCGACGTGGTCATCGTTTGTATCCGAATATAAATCCGCATTTCAGCTCATTGTCATTGACTTGCCGGGACATGGACAAACGAAACTTCAATCACCACGAAATATGGCAACGTGTTGTGAAGATCTTCAGCAAATACTGACACACTTGAATGTATCGAGCTTCCATCTCGTTGGTTACTCGATGGGTGGACGAACAGCATTGTCATTTGCGTTAACCTATCCAGAAATGGTGAAATCACTCATATTAGAAAGCTCATCACCTGGTTTAGCGACAGAAAAAGAGCGTCGAGAGCGAATAACGAATGATGAACGACTCGCTCAGTGCATAGAGAGAGAAGGCGTAAAATCGTTCGTTAACTATTGGGAAGACATACCTCTTTTTCGGACCCAAAAAAAGTTACCGAAAAGTGTTCAAGAAGCGATTCGAAAAGAACGTCTTGGCCAAACAAAAACAGGTTTAGCGAATTCTTTACGCTATATGGGAACGGGCAAGCAACCGAGTTGGTGGGAACAATTGTCCCATTTTAAAAAGCCAGTATTATTAATCGTCGGTGAACATGATGCAAAGTTTATTAACTTCAATCAACAGATGAAAAAACGATTTCCAATAAGTTCCTTAGAGATCGTTCCACGAGCAGGCCATGCGATTCATGTGGAACAACCAAAGATTTTTGGTAAACTAGTAAGTAGGTTTATTGAACAACAAGAAGAACAAATGTAGAATGATTGAAATACTTGTTACATACATAAGGAGGACGTATGGATGACTGTACAATGGAAAAAAGCTAGAGATTATGAAGAAATCATTTATGAAAAATACAATGGAATTGCGAAAGTAACGATCAATCGTCCTGAAAAGCGAAACGCGTTTACACCATTGACTGTAAATGAAATGATAGACGCATTTGCAGATGCACGGGATGACTCGTCCATTGGGGTTATTATTTTAACAGGAATGGGTGAGAAGGCATTTTGTTCCGGTGGAGATCAAACCGTACGTGGACATGGGGGATATGTCGGTTCGGATCAAGTTCCACGCTTAAATGTTCTTGATTTGCAACGTTTAATTCGTACAATTCCGAAACCTGTCATTGCGATGGTCGCTGGATATGCGATTGGCGGAGGACATGTTTTACATGTCGTTTGTGACTTAACAATCGCTGCAGATAATGCTATTTTTGGTCAAACCGGCCCGAAAGTCGGGAGTTTTGATGCAGGTTACGGGGCAGGTTATTTAGCACGGATGGTCGGTCATAAGCGAGCACGTGAAATTTGGTACTTATGCCGTCAATATAATGCTGAAGAAGCATACGAAATGGGCATGGTTAATAAAGTCGTCCCATATGAACAGCTTGAAGCAGAAACGATTCAATGGTGTGAGGAAATTTTAGAAAAATCACCAACTGCCCTTCGATTTTTGAAGGCGTCCTTTAATGCGGATACAGACGGTTTAGCAGGCCTTCAGCAAATGGGTGGTGATGCGACGTTACTGTACTATACGACAGACGAAGCGAAAGAAGGAAGAGATGCGTTTAAAGAAAAAAGAGATCCCGATTTTGATCAATTTCCACGCTTTCCGTAAGCTGGATGTTGAAACCCAACTTTATGCATCTTATTTTGCATGTGCATAAGGAGTGACACAATGTAAAGGTGTCACTTCTTATGTTCTAATGAATGGATAGAATTTGCAAAACCTTTGCTAAAGATGTAGCAAAGGTTTTTCATTCGTTTGAATCAATAAAATAAAGGTAGGTTTTATGAATGGCAGAACGTATACCACATTGGCTTACAAAACAAGCTCACTTAGCTCCACATGAACGAGCGATTGAAACAGATCAAAACTCGATGACGTTTTTGCAATTAAAAGAAGCGAGCGAACGTTATGCTCGAAAGCTTGCACAACTAGGCGTAACTGAAGGAACACATGTCGGCATTTTATCTACAAATGAATTACCTATGGCCATTGCGATTCATGCGTTAAGTTATCTTCGGGCTGTCTGTGTCATGTTAAATACACGTTTAACAGAAGAAGAACTAACGTATCAACTGAAAGATGCAGAAGTATATTTAGTCCTTACGAGTGACCGTTTGGAAACGGGTGTAAAACAAATGGATCTACCGGTACATGTAAAAACGTTTTCTTCTGTTCATCAGCTTTCAGAAAAACAAATCGATTTACAAGAAGAAATTTCGTTAGATGATCCGTTTACGATTATGTATACGTCAGGGACGACAGGATTTCCAAAAGGTGTTGTCCATACATATGGAAATCATTGGTGGAGTGCGATTAGTTCAGTGCTTAATTTAGGGCTTGATCAAAATGATAAATGGCTTGCCCCCTTACCTTTTTTTCATGTTAGTGGTTTCTCTATATTAATGAGAAGTATCATTTACGGGATGCCTGTTTATGTCATTGAAAAGTTCGAAGCGCAAATTATCCATGATGCAATGATGAATAAAGGGGTTACAATCGTCTCCGTCGTCACTGTTATGTTACAACGTTTAATGACATTACTTGCCAACGAACGTTATCCAAAGTCTCTTCGATGTATGTTACTCGGTGGCGGTCCAGCGCCTCAATCATTATTAGAAAAGGCAAAAGAAAAGGGCATTCCCGTCTTTCAATCATACGGTATGACCGAAACATCTTCACAAATTGTAACCCTTCGTCCACAAGATGCCTTACAAAAAATCGGTTCATCGGGTAAACCGTTATTTCCCGCTCAATTACAGATTCACGAAAAGGATTGTACAGGCGTTGGAGAAATTTATGTTAAAGGACCGATGGTATCTAACGGTTATTTTGCAAATGAACGTGCTAACGAGGAAGTCTTTCAACATGGTTGGCTGAAGACTGGAGATTTAGGGTATGTTGATGAAGAGGGATTTTTATACGTTGTGGATCGTCGGAAAGATTTAATTATATCTGGTGGTGAAAACATTTATCCGTCTGAAATAGAAAATGTATTATCGAATATGGATGGTATTCAAGAAGTTGGAGTCATCGGTAAACATGATGACACGTGGGGCAAAGTACCTGTTGCTTTTATCGTTCCCCATGGAGAAGGTTGTTCAGAAGATGAAGTAAAAACGTATGCTAAAAAGCATTTGGCTTCATATAAAATACCGACTGAAATTTATTTTGTCGATGAATTGCCACGAAACGCCTCCAATAAATTAGTTCGTCATCGACTCGAGCAATGGTTAAAATCGTAAATGAAAGATAGAAAATTTAAATTCATACATGTTCCTCCTTTGTTAAGCCACATTAAATAGAGGAGGTGTATGATGGAGCGAAAAAAATATTACGTCAACTTAGGAGCGCAGCAAATTACACAAACGAATTTTGAAAATACGAATGTTTTCACCATTTACGCTAACGCTGATGAAGTTCGTTTATTAAGGGCTAAAATGGATCAGATGGACCGAGCAAATATCGAATCCTTTTTTCGGGCACATATTCCTATTTTAGCCTATCACCATGACCGACCGAATGATGATTATGATGAGCAAATGACAGAAGCTTTGCAAATGATTTACGAATTAGGTGATGATCAAACGAAAAAACATATAAAAGATATCGGTGTTTTAGAACATCGTCCGTTGTAAAGGCTGTTGTAAAAGCTTTAGAATAAGCTGGTTCAATGGTCTTATTCCTTTTCCTTACGTATGTAATCATTTTTAAAAAGCTTTTAAATGAGTGATAATCTGCTATTATTGTGAGGAAAGGAGTTATCGATAGAAAACATTATTTAATTAAAATAAAGGCAGATGAAGTTATGTTTACGTTTAGAGATTATTATGATAATGTAGTTAAGCTTTCGTTTGCAGATCATCCGTTTTCAAAGCATCCGAAACATGTGTGGGTCATTTGTATGTATAACAACAAATGGTTGTTAACCGAACATAAAGATCGTGGTCTTGAATTTCCCGGTGGGAATGTAGAAAAAGGAGAAACGGCTAGAGAAGCTGCTATTCGGGAAGTGCGCGAAGAAACAGGTGGAATCATTAGGAAGATAACATACATTGGGCAATATTATGTACAAGGCAAAGGGGGCAACATTATTAAAAATGTATATGTTGCTGAAATTGCTGAGTTACGAAAACAAGCGACGTATTTTGAAACGAATGGACCTGTGTTATTATCGGAAATACCTACAAATGTAAAGGATCACGAGCTGTATAGTTTTATTATGAAAGATGACGTTTTAACCCATTGCCTACAATATTTAAAAGCGAGAACGGATGGATCCATTCCTCCTCAATTGCTAAATTCACAAAGAAACTAAGTGTAAGCGCTTTTTACATGAAGTAGTCTGAACGATGAGCACGAATTCATTTGTAAGCATACGTTTGTAACAGTATTGCCAAGGTGTTCACTTGTGCACACCTTGGCAATTAAAATGGGGTTATTTTGTATGTTTCATGAGCCAACCTTCAAGGGATTCAACAATTTTATACATCATTGCTGCAAGAATAGCAATGAGTAGTAAACTCGACATGACGAGTGTAAAATCAAATACTTGAAATCCATAGACAATTAAATAGCCTAAACCTCGTTTAGAAACTAAAAATTCACCGACAATGACACCGACCCATGAAAGACCTACATTGACTTTTAAAGTGGAAATCATTGTCGGTAATGTCGCCGGGAAGATTGACTCTTTGAAGCATTGCCATCTCGTTGCCCCAAAACTTTGTAACACTTTTACATAATTAGGGTCGACTTCTTTAAAAGACGAATAAACGACAAGCGTTGTAATGATGACCGAAATCATCGCTCCCATTGCTATAATCGATATATATCCTGGGCCAAAGGCAACGATGATAATCGGCCCTAAAGCTACCTTAGGCATCGCATTTAAAATGACGAGGTATGGATCCATAACTTTAGACAAACGGGGTGAGAACCAGAGGAATGTCGCTAAAATGATGCCGGCAATTGTCCCGATGACAAATCCGAGTACGGTTTCAAACAGTGTAGCTACGATATGACCAATCATCGTCCCGTTTACAAATCTTTCATGGAGTAACGACATGATTTTAGATGGGGAACTAAATAATAATGGGTCAATCCAATATAAGTGACTAGCTGTTTCCCATATGGAGAAGAATCCGATGAGGATAATGATTTGCCAAAAGAGGATAACTTTATGTTCACGTTTTATGTTTTTTTTGTAGTTTTCAAACAGTTGCTGATCAAGCTTCATTCATAATTCACTCCTTTAACGAGCAGCATCGATGAACCGTCAACTTTTCTTTTCCTTTGATTTTCTCGGCTCGAGAGTAGCTTTATATTTGTTTAATTCGCTCCAAATTTGATCGAAAAGCACTCGGAATTTAGGATGTCTTCGGACGAGAAAAGGTGTTTCATTCCTCAATTCTATCGGTACATTGAATGTTTTTTTTATCGAACCTGGATTTGTTTTCATGACGAAAATTCGATCGCTCATTGCAATCGCTTCGCCAATATCATGCGTCACTAAAAGAGTCGTTTTCCGGTATTGCCGTAAGAGATTAAAGACTAAATCTTCTAACGTTAACTTTGTTTGATAATCTAAAGCCGAAAAAGGTTCATCCAATAATAATACTTTAGGGTTTGTAATTAATGTTCGTACGAGGGCAACTCGTTGACGCATTCCACCGGAAAGTGAATCAGGATAAAGGTTTTCTACATCCTTTAATTGGACTTCCTTAAGCATTTGTAACGCTTTTTCTTTCGCCTCCTCCATATTTAGCCTATAAATTTTAGGACCGATTAAAATGTTATCCATAATCGTTTTCCAAGGAAATAAATAATCTTCTTGAAGCATGTAGCCAATTTCTACATTGACATCTCCACAGAGTTGTTCATTGAATACAACTTTCCCCCCTGTTGGCTGAATAATACCTGCAACAATGGAAAGAATGGTTGATTTGCCGCAGCCACTCGGCCCTAAAAGTGAAATAAATTCACCTTCTTTGATTGAAAAGGAAGTGTTCTCTAGTGCTTTTATGAATCCTTTGCTCGAAAAATAATGATGAGACACGTGTTTTAATTGTAAATATCCCACCAAAACTACCTCCTTTCGACAGCAGTCTATTGATTCACCTTTGACGAACTTCAGTCCATGATGTCCTCGGCAATCGTTGTATTGACGAGATCTTCATAAGGTGCAACGTCTGGAAGTTCACCAGCTTCTTCCATAATATCTTGCAGATGATTCCATTCGTCTTCCCGTAAAATTGGATCTGTTGCGAACGATTGCTGATTTTTATATCGTTCAATTGATGTCGTTAAAACATCATGTTCAACATCTTCAAAAAATGGAGAAATGACGTCAGCAATTTGCTCAGCACTATTTTTGTCTACCCATTGTTGTGCTTTATAAATAGCTTTCGTGAAACTACGAATGACGTGTTCATGTTCGTTTAAATAACTTTGTTTCGTTACGAAAACAGTATAGGGGACACGACCAGATTCTTCCCCAAAGGATGCAATGACATAGCCTTTACCTTCTTTTTCAAAGACACTAGCTGTCGGTTCAAACAGCTGTACATAATCTGAATCGCCAGAAGCAAAAGCACCCGGAATGTTACCAAAATCGATATTTTGCTCTAACTTCAAATCTTTATGTGGGTTAATGTTATATTTTTTTAACACGTATTCTCCAACCATTTGCGGCATGCCGCCTGTACGCTGGCCAAGGAAAGAGCTTCCTTTTACATCGTCCCAGACGAAAGTTGGTTGAGGCTCCTTAGCAACTAAAAATGTACCATCCGTTTGGGTAAGTTGGGCAAAGTTAATCGCAAAGTCTTTTGATTGTTGGGCGTATACATACATTGATGTTTCTGCTCCAACGAGTGCGATATCAACACTGTCTGACAAAAGGGCAGTCATCGTTTTATCTCCACCCCATGTCGTTTGTAAGTCGACTTCTAACCCTTCCTCTTCAAAAAATCCTTTCTCCAAGGCGACATATTGCGGAGCATAAAAAAGTGATCGAGTAACCTCTGCCAATTTAATTGATGTTTTTTCACTGTCGGTTGTACTACAGGCAGTAAGTACGGTGAGAAGCAATATAAACAGGAACGTCATGTACGGATAAATTTTCAAATCGATTCATCCTTTCATGCAATCATTGATTCATGACAGTTTATGCGGAAAGACATTATGTGTGAATGCCTAGTTGAAGGATAGTGGCAATAAAAAAAGCCGGTCTCATTTGAGATCGGCTCCTGTGAAATGAAATTGTGCTATTAACTTTATCCATTTATGACGAATCATAGGTACATTTAGCAAAATCGTCTAATCATCTCGTCATTTCTCGTTCGTACAAGAATACTTTATTTGTCTGTATGTGTTGGACCTGCTTGAGCAATATCATCGTTCACATGTCCAAACTTTTGGAAGTTCTTATGAAATTCTACTGCTAATGCTTTTGCTTGTTTATCATATGCTTCTTGATCGGACCACGTGTTTCGTGGAATTAATACTTCATCAGGTACACCTGGTACATGCAATGGAATTTCAAGACCAAAGACCTCATCTTTCGTAGTTTCAACGGTGTTTAGTTCTCCTTCTAAAGCAGCGTGTACCATCGCCCTCGTATAAGCTAGTTTGATTCGACTACCTACTCCATAAGGTCCACCAGTCCATCCTGTATTTACAAGGAACACATTCGCATTGTGCTGGTCAATTTTTTCGCCTAACATCGTTGCATACGTTGACGGAGCGAGTGGTAGAAAAGGTTCGCCGAAACAAGCTGAAAAAGTTGCTTCTGGTTCCGTTACTCCACGTTCTGTACCAGCAAGTTTACTCGTATAACCACTTAAGAAGTGATACATCGCTTGTTCTTTTGTCAACTTACTAATCGGTGGTAATGTGCCCGAAGCATCTGCTGTTAGGAAAATAATTGTGCTTGGGTGTCCAGCAATACTTGGTGTAATAATGTTGTCAATGTTTTCTAATGGATACGCTGCACGCGTGTTTTCCGTCAATGTTGTATCGTCGTAGTCAGGAATGCGTGTATCTTCATCAACAACAACGTTTTCTAATACAGTGCCAAAACGAATGGCATCATAAATTTGTGGTTCTTTTTCTTTGGATAAGTTGATGCATTTTGCGTAACATCCACCTTCGATGTTAAAAACTCCATTCGGTCCCCAACCGTGCTCATCGTCACCGATTAGTCGACGATACGGATCGGCTGATAAAGTCGTTTTCCCTGTTCCGGATAAGCCGAAAAATAAAGCGACGTCACCTTCTTGCCCTACGTTAGCAGAGCAGTGCATAGATAGTACATCACGCTGAGGTAACAACATATTCATAATAGAAAAGACGGATTTTTTAATTTCACCAGCGTATTCTGTCCCACCAATTAAAACAACTTTTTTCTTAAAAGAAACGAGAACGAATGCTTCTGAATTCGTACCATCTACTTTCGGGTCAGCTTTATAGGCTGGTGCCGAAAGGATTGTGAATTCTGGCTGATGAGTTTTTAGCTCTTCGTCTGTCGGTCGAACGAATAGTTGTTTGGCAAATAAGTTATGCCAAGCATACTCGTTGATAACTTGGATTGGTAGACGATACTTTTCATCTGCCCCAGCAAATCCGTTAAATAAAAATAGTTCATCTTTACCTTTTAAATAATCAACGACTTTTTTGTATAGGTTATCAAAGGTATCTTCATCAATCGGTCGATTTACTTTTCCCCAATCGACGTATTTTTCGGATACTTCGTCTCGAACGATAAATTTGTCATTTGGAGAACGACCTGTATATTTCCCAGTCGTTGAACATACAGCACCTGTGGAAGTCATGACACCTTCCTTACGGGATAATACTTTCTCGACAAGTCGAGGTACAGATAAATTGTTCTGTAGATTCTCATGATTTAAAATCTCTTTAATAAGAGGGGATTGCTCCGCCGTTTTCATTTTCATACCGCCTTTTTGATGGAATTTTGACAGGAAAGATAACCATTATATCGACGTTTCCTGATTCTGATTATTAGTATAACACATTCAATAAGATAGTCCATACTAATCAAATGATATATTTTTGAACATTGAATGTGTGTGATTTGACATGCATACGTGATTTCGATAGGATTAATTGCGAACGGATCATCTCTTATTCAGAGTAGGCGGAGGGACAGCCCCGATGAAGCCCAGCAACCATCACGAATGTGAAAAGGTGCTAACTTGACGCAAGGTATACTCCTTGGACAATAAGAGTGAAGGGCAATTAATCCTTTCCTCTTTATGAATGGGAAGGATTTTTTTAATTGGATTTATATTGACATATGATAGCATTTTGGACGTGTATTTTCAAAGAAATATAAAACGTCATTACTTTATACAATGAAAACGGACTGAAATTGTTACTTGGATGAATGAATACCTTATGCCTAACGAGGGTGATCATGACTGAAAAGAAGATCCGTACCATATGATTAAGGGAGGATTTAGCCAGATGGATACCATTCGGCGTTTATTCACATCAGAATCGGTGACAGAAGGTCATCCGGATAAAATGTGTGACCAAATTTCAGATGCGATTCTAGATGAAATTTTAAAAAAAGATCCAGACGCACGAGTTGCTTGTGAAACGACGATTACGACTGGACTCGTGCTCGTTACAGGTGAAATATCAACAAGTACATATGTAGATATCCCATCTGTTGTACGCAAGACGATTAAAGAGATCGGTTATACGCGAGCTAAATATGGTTTCGATGCTGAAACATGTGCGGTTTTAACAGCGATCGACGAGCAATCTCCAGATATTGCAGATGGGGTAGATGAAGCATTAGAAAATCGTCTCGGTGAAACGAGTGAACAAGATCAATTTGCAACATCAATGGGGGCAGGAGACCAAGGGTTAATGTTTGGTTTTGCTACCGATGAAACAGAGGAGTTAATGCCGTTACCTATTTCACTTGCACATCAATTATCGAGACGGTTGGCGGAGGTTCGTAAAAATCAAACGCTTGCTTATTTACGCCCCGACGGAAAAACGCAAGTCACGATTGAATATGATGAAGATAACAAGCCCGTTCGGGTAGATACGATTGTCATCTCGACACAACATCGCGAAGAGATCGATCCTGAACAAATTAATCAGGATATTAGAAAGCATGTGATTGAACCGATTGTTCCAGCTCACTTATTAGATTCAGCGACAAAATATTTCATCAATCCTACCGGTCGGTTTGTCATTGGTGGTCCTCAAGGCGATGCAGGATTAACAGGAAGAAAAATTATCGTCGATACGTATGGGGGCTATGCTCGTCATGGCGGAGGTGCATTTAGTGGAAAAGACCCGACAAAAGTTGACCGTTCTGCGGCTTATGCTGCCCGTTATGTAGCTAAAAATATTGTAGCTGCTCGTTTAGCTAAAATATGTGAAGTTCAGTTAGCTTATGCAATCGGTGTCGCAGAACCGGTGTCCATTTCCATTGATACATTTGGAACTGGAAATGTGAGCGAAAAGATTTTAGTCGATGCCGTACGTCAATTGTTTGATTTACGTCCTGCAGGAATTATTGAAATGCTCGATTTGCAAAAACCAATCTTTAAACAAATAGCAGCTTATGGCCATTTCGGTAGGGAAGATCTCGCTCTCCCGTGGGAGAAAACGGATAAAGTAAACGACTTGAAGCGTTTGCTGAATAAGTAATCGGTTATTTGCTTCTCAAAAGAACGATTTTTAAAGGTGGACGACAAACGCTCCTCTTCGGTAGAGATAAGTTGCCGAAGAGGAGCGTTACATTTAAATATCGGTAACATAATAGCAGTTTGCACTTAAGTAATTAAAACGATTGACCGAGACTTGTGTTTTGACGATAATATTTTCCTTTATCGACGTATGATTTTCTTACACGTTCCATTTCCTCATAATCTTCATCAGTCAATTTTCGAATGACTTTTGCAGGACGGCCAAATGCTAAAGTGTGCGGTGGTATTTTCTTTCCAGGAGGAACAAGACTTCCTGCTCCGACAAATGCATGTTCTCCAATTTCAGCTCCATCAAGAATTAGCGAACCCATTCCAATGAGAGCATTTTTTCGGACAACACCTGAGTGGATTGTCACTTGATGACCAATTGTTACATTATCTTCAATAATGGCTGGTAAGTTTGGACTTTGATGGACCATTGTTAAATCTTGGATACTCACTCGTTTTCCAATCCGAGTCGGTGCAACATCGCCACGGATCACGGTATTAAACCAAACGCTCGTTTCTTCGTCTATTTCCACATCACCAATAATGGTGGCATTTTTTGCAAGAAAGACACTGTTATGAATTTTTGGTGAGTAATCTTTATAATGATGGATCATGTGAATTCTCTCCCTACTTCGAATGTTTTTATCTAGTATATCAAAAGCAAATATGAATTGGTCATTCCCACTTAAGGAGAAAAGCCTCTACTTCTATGATAGGGAAAAGCTTATTCATCATTTTAGCTTTTGAATGGCGACGATAAATGGTGGATTGTTTTTTTGGTTAATAAATCCGTATTTGATGACTTTATATTCTTTTTGATCAAGGGCAGATGTGAATTGTAACACTTCGTTTTTTTCCTCTTCACCACCTTCGTGACCATGATAAATAACCGCTACGATGAGACCATCTTTTTTTAATACTTTTAAAATCGCTTTCATCGCTTGAACGGTTGTGTCTCCTTTCGTAATAACCGTTTTATCGCTTCGTGGTAGATAGCCGAGATTAAAAATAGCACCCCCGATTGGGCCGTGTTTTTCCAACTGTATGTATTTTTCAATATGGGCATGGCTATCATGAATGAGAGATACATTTGTTCGCTTGTTTTGTTCAAGTCGTTTTTTCGTATTCGTGATTGCTTGTTGTTGGATATCAAAGGCGAGGACATGACCTTCTTCGCCGACAAGTTTGCTTAAAAATAGCGTATCATGTCCATTTCCGCACGTAGCATCTATGACCGTTTCTCCCTTGTTGACTGATTTGTCTAATAACGTGTGAGCATATTGTAAAATTCCTTTTAGCATGTAACCGTAACGCTCCTTCGTTGTTTCTCTCACAATCAGTTTAGCATGAACAGAAGATTGTTAAAACTAGTAACTGTTTCAGAAAAATATTATGTCTGTTTTGATGTACAAATGTATCTAGTCGTGTCACATTATAAAGAAACTTTAATATTCTTGACAAAGCGAACGGTATCGCATACAATGCTTTATAATTATTATGTGAATATTTTATAATAACAGTGCAAAGGACTAGTAGTAAATACACTCAGGTTATAGCGAGGCAGTGGGTGGTGGAAACTGTCCCTGATTATTTATGAACTCGCCTTGAAGTTGCAGAAATGAATGAGTAGTTTCTGCCGTCGCTCCGCGTTAGGGACAGAAGTGAATGCAACATATTGCGTTAATTTGGGTGGTACCACGGGAAATACAGCTTCTCGTCCCTCGTATTGGGATGAGGAGCTTTTTTTATATTTTGAAGGAGGAAATAATGATGGCCTACAATCATCAAGAAATTGAGAAGAAATGGCAACAATATTGGCAACACAATAAAACTTTCAAAACGGATATTTACTCGGATAAGGAAAAATTTTATGCATTAGATATGTTTCCATATCCGTCAGGAACAGGCCTACATGTCGGTCATCCGTTAGGATACACGGCGACAGACATTCTATCGCGTATGAAACGAATGCAAGGTTATGAAGTGCTTCATCCGATGGGCTGGGATGCATTCGGCCTACCTGCTGAGCAGTATGCACTTGATACGGGAAACAGTCCTGCTGAATTTACGTTAGAAAACATCGCAACATTAAAACGGCAAATTCAGGAACTCGGTCTGTCATATGATTGGGACCGCGAGATTAGTACAATAGATCCGGATTATTATAAATGGACGCAGTGGATCTTCATTAAGTTATATGAACACGGACTTGCATACATGGATGAAGTGTCTGTAAACTGGTGTCCTGCACTTGGTACGGTTTTGGCGAATGAAGAAGTCATTGATGGTAAAAGTGAGCGTGGCGGGCATCCCGTCGTACGAAAACCGATGAAACAATGGATGTTAAAAATTACAGCGTATGCTGATCGTTTGCTAGAAGACTTAGATGAAGTCGATTGGCCAGAAAGTATTAAAGAAATGCAACGAAATTGGATTGGTCGTTCAGAAGGGGCAGATGTGACGTTTACAATCGATGGATTTGATGAACAGTTTACAGTATTTACGACAAGACCTGACACATTGTTTGGAGCAACATATGCTGTGTTAGCACCTGAACACCCTCTCGTGAAAAAAATCGTGTCAGATGAGCAGAAAGATGCTGTACAAGCATATTTAAAAGAAATCCAAGCGAAGTCAGATTTAGAGCGAACGGATTTAGCGAAAGATAAAACAGGTGTCTTTACAGGTGCCTATGCAATCAATCCTGTGAACGGTGAGAAAATACCGATTTGGATTGCTGATTATGTCCTCATGTCTTATGGTACGGGGGCGATTATGGCTGTTCCTGCCCATGATGAACGTGACTATGAGTTTGCTCAAAAGTTTGATTTACCAATTGTAGAAGTTGTATCTGGTGGAGATATTTCTAAGGAAGCCTATGTCGGGGACGGTAAGCTTGTAAATTCTGATTTTCTCAATGGTTTAAATAAAGATGAAGCGATTACGAAAATGATCGAATGGCTTGAAGAAAATGGAAAAGGAAAGAAAAAAGTTTCTTATCGCCTGCGAGATTGGCTCTTCTCTAGACAGCGGTATTGGGGAGAACCGATTCCAATTATTCATTGGGAAGATGGGACAATGACGACTGTACCTGAGGAAGAATTGCCACTAGAATTACCTAAAATGACGGAAATTAAGCCATCGGGAACAGGGGAATCGCCTTTAGCGAACAGTGATTGGATCCATGTCGTTGATCCAGAAACGGGAATGAAAGGTCGCCGTGAAACGAATACGATGCCTCAATGGGCAGGAAGTTGCTGGTATTTTTTACGATTTATTGATCCAAACAATAACGAACAATTAGCAGATCCAAAATTGTTGGAAGAGTGGATGCCAATCGATCTATATGTTGGTGGAGCAGAGCATGCCGTTCTTCATTTGTTGTACGCTCGTTTCTGGCATAAATTTTTATATGACATCGGTGTTGTTCCGACGAAAGAGCCGTTCCAAAAATTATACAACCAAGGGATGATTCTTGGCGAAGATAATGTGAAAATGAGTAAATCGATTGGGAATGTCGTTAACCCAGACGATATTATTTCTTCACACGGGGCGGACACTTTAAGACTGTATGAAATGTTTATGGGGCCGTTAGATGCTGACATTGCTTGGTCAACAGAAGGTGTTGACGGTGCTAGACGATTCCTCGATCGGGTATGGCGTTTAATTGTACAAGAAGATGGTACGCTGTCTGAAAGGATTGTTGACGAAACGAATGATACTACTTTAGAAAAAGTCTATCATGAAACCGTTAAGAAAGTTACCGAAGACTATGAAAACTATCACTTTAATACGGGGATTTCGCAACTGATGGTATTTGTGAATGAAGCTTACAAAGCAGAGAGAATTCCAAAAGAGTATATTGAAGGCTTTATTAAAATGCTCTCACCGATTGCACCTCACATTTCAGAGGAGATCTGGGAACGTCTCGGTCATGAAGATACGATTAGTTATGAAAAATGGCCAACATATGATGCGTCAAAAATGGTTGACGATGAAATCGAAATTGTTATTCAAGTGATGGGGAAAGTACGAGCAAAAATGAATGTAGAGAAAGGCGTTTCAAAGGAAGAAGTTGAGAAAAAGGCATTGGAACATGAAAACATTCAACAATGGATCGAAGGTAAAACCGTTCGAAAAGTGATTGTAGTTCCAGACAAACTTGTAAATATTGTAGCTAATTAGAAAATAAACGGATCTCCTTTTTGGAGATCCTTATTTGTATAGTAATTTAGAGGAGGTGAATCCATTTATGTTGAAGGTATCCATTTTGTCTTTAATATAATCCAACGATTGTTTTCATTATACCAGAGCGTCTCAATCATTCCTATCTGATGAACACCATCACTAACTTGCTGATAGCTTTTTAAACTATAACCTTTATTGTTACGAATAAAAAGGGGTTCAAAAGATGTGATTGGATGAACGATCACCGGAATATCTTTTATAATTGTTCCCTTTTTATTATAAAAATGCCGTCGAATATAGTCTTTAGAGCGCTCCTGTAAATCGATAATAATTGGGTTTGAATGAGGGGTCAATTGGAGTTCGGCTTTGAAGCCGTCGATAAATGTTCCTTTTGTACCTTGGGTAGTAGGTAATTCTATCTCTGTTAAGTTACCATCTTTTAAACTGTGTACATAATATTTATACGAATGACCATTGGGATGAGTAGCGCTCTGAAAAAATAGTTCACTCGTTTCATCGTTGTTTAAATCAATAAGTTGTAGCGATGGTTCATAACCTCCTTGATAAGGTATTTCCCATCTTTTTTGCTCAGTTGTTGTAATGACTACTTTCACGTCTTTATAATAAGTATCGGATAAAGAAATGGCTTTTAATTCAATCGTTTCTTTCATTCCATCTCCTGTTATATCTTCTTCAAAACGAGCAAGTTGCTTAAATTCATCGACTTCATTTTTTTCACGTGCATTCGTTTGAGTTACTAACACAAACATTAAAAAAGGTATAAGTACACTGACGAGAAATCTTACTTTCGATAGGCTCTTCATGATCTTATTCACCTCAATTAAAACTATTTTGTGTCAAATAGTTGCAACATATGTATATAATGAGTAAGATATTCAAAATGAATTATTATATAAGGAAGGGAATTATTGTGGGAGTTCAAGACTTAACGAGTGAAGAGGTTCAACGCTTACTACAAATAGATGATAATCTTGAGATTATAGATGTTAGGGAACAAGAGGAAGTAAAACAAGGGACGATTGAAAATGCAAAACACATTCCATTGGGAGAAATCCCATTTGTATTGAACAAACTACCTAAAAACAAACATTATATAATCATCTGTCGTTCGGGACGGAGAAGTATGATGGCAGCCCAATATATGAATGAAAAAGGGTATCAAGCTTCTAACTTAAAAGGAGGAATGCTCGAATGGACAGGTGAAATATTTTTCGGTTGAACAGTACATCTGACGAGTGTATGAGTAAAATATTTACGGGGACATAATTGGAATATTCCTTCAATTTCAAGGAAATAAGAAGAGGACTCTCTCCTTTGATATAATAGTTTTTCACGAGAAAACAAAAAAGGAGGAGTCCTCATGAGTAATGATATCAA
>DASUXY010000035.1:0-13926 GCA_036377675.1 Bacillota bacterium | reverse complement strand
TTTCAAAAAGATGACAGAATTACTCCCAATCCATTTGGATTGAGGGGATAAGGGTTTTACGTTTTTGACTATGCCCAAAGGATTTTTAAGAAAGTAAAAAGTTCTAAGGAGAGAAGCTCCCGTAAATGCTTGACAGACTCTTGTAAAAGAGAAGAGGTTTCTTTTTGGAGCTAAAAATTATATAATAAATATGTATATACTTCAAGGAGGGGGAGTTTACATGAAAACATACTTTTTAACAGCATTCGAATCTACTGGAGAAAAGTTGCTCGACGATACATTTAAAGCTCAACATCATGATGAAGCAAAAGTAATCGGTCAAGAAAAACTCGAAAAAGAGGGATATAGTGAAAAGACTCATCGTTGTGTATCACCTGATGGTCAGTTAGTTTTATTCCACCGATAAGGTGAAACCGATGATGTCGTTAGCGAACGATAAACAAACAGACGAAAGTCGTGAAATAACTTTCTGAATATTGGTATATACGTAAGCGAAGCGACTCCAACATAACACAGTACTCCGAAAGAACGAATACCGATGGAGTCGCTATTAAACATCTTATTTACCTGTAAACATCGGTTTTCTTTTTTCCATAAATGCACGTACACCTTCTTTATGATCATCGGTCTGACGTAGTTTCCACTGTGCTTGCTGTTCACTTTCTAAAAAAGATTGTAAGCGACCTTTTCGTCCTGAATGATAGACCATTTTCGTTTTAATTATCGCTTGCAATGGAGAAGCTAACAGCTTTTTCCCAAACGTTTTCACTTCACCCATTACATCATGTTCAACGAACGAGTCAACCAACCCCATTGAACGGGCTTGCTCACCTTGCACTTGCTTCATTGACCATATAAATTGTTTCGCTTGATGCGTGCCCATTCGTTCCTCGAGCCAAAAATGTCCGCCTCCATCAGGAACGAGACCAACCCCGAGAAATAACATACCTAATTTCGCTTCTTTATGAGCAATGACATAATCCGCTGTCAGTGCAAGGCTCAATCCTAAGCCAGCTGCAGGACCTTGTACAGCTGAGATGACTATTTTCGGCATCATATATAGTTTGCTGACAATTTGGCTGATCATTCCCATCACGTCGTCAAAAAACGACTTCTCAGCAAACCCTTCCATCATACCGATATCGCCTCCTGCACAAAATGCTGGGCCTTTTCCAGTCAAGATTACAATCAGATCATCGTTTTTCTCTACTTCCTCAATAACTGTAAGCAACTCTTGCAACATCTCTTGATTCAAAGCATTATACAGTTTTGGACGATTTAAATAAATGGTTGAAATGCCTTGTTCACTCGTATAAATAACTGTATTCACTATTGTCACTCCCCCTTTTATGTGCATAATAAATAAATTCTCCATCATTCGAAAAAATCCTTCATAAATATATATATTTTTTATGTGCATACAAAAGACCGCAGAAAACTTCTTCTGCGGATTGCTTTAAGATTAATTATTCTTTTCGTGTGTTCCGTATAGTTCCTCTAACGGTTTTGTAATAATTCGGCTAATATCATTAATGACGACGTTTAATCGTTGCTCTGCTTCCATTAAATTAGATATTTCCTTATGTTGCTGGACAAGCTCTACAATTTGCGTCGCCTTTTCGACTTCCTCTTCAGTAATTTCTAATCCTTGCATTTGTTTTTCTTGCAAATTAATTTGTGTATCTCGAAAATTCTCAAACATTTTTTTAGCATCTGCATCATTCATGACAGTTTCAAAAGCCTCTTCCAAATTTTTGAACTCTTCGCTTTCTCGAATCGCTTTCTCTAAATTATACGAATGGTCATACATATTAGACATGAACATATCTCCTTTTTATAAATTACTCAGTTCAAGGGCGCCATGAAGGAACAAAGTGGCCGAGCTGAAAAACCTCTAAAAGTAACTATAACAAAGGAATAACTATATGTATAGCTTTACATTTAGTAAACAATCGCTTTTCTCTACTATTTTTTGTTTAAATTATGGTAACAAGATATGAAGAAAAAGGATTTTCCATGATTCATCCATGGAAAAAAACATTTTAATCATTCATTTTTACATTTTATTAAGTTACGAAAACGGTTCAATGTAAAAAGCTGATTTCCAAGCAAATATATATCGAGAGAAACTGTTGATTACTTTATGGTTCGTTTCATTCTCTTTTTACGGTGAGCATAAAACGAGAATAGATTAAATAATATGTTATATAGAAGTGATGAATGATTGGAGGGCACAATGTGGCAGAATTACGCTTAAAAAACATCCGAAAAGTATTTGATAAAGACATTGTTGCTGTCGATAACTTTAACCTACACGTGAAAGATAAAGAATTCATTGTCTTAGTAGGTCCATCTGGTTGTGGAAAATCAACGACACTTCGTATGATTGCGGGATTGGAAGAAATTACAAAGGGACAATTGTATATTGATGATCAATTAATGAACGATGTCGCTCCAAAAGATCGCAATATAGCGATGGTCTTCCAAAATTACGCTTTATATCCCCATATGAGTGTATATGAAAATATGGCATTTAGTTTAAAATTACGAAAATTTAAGAAAGCCGAAATTGATCAACGTGTTAAACATGCAGCAAATATCCTCGGTTTAGAAAATTATTTAGATCGCAAACCGAAAGCACTGTCCGGTGGACAACGACAACGTGTCGCCTTAGGAAGAGCGATTGTTCGTGAGGCAAACGTATTTTTGATGGATGAGCCTTTAAGTAACCTCGATGCAAAATTACGTGTCCAAATGCGAGCAGAAATTACGAAGCTTCACCAACGATTGCAGACGACGACGATTTATGTAACCCACGATCAAACAGAAGCGATGACGATGGCGACGCGTTTAGTCGTTATGAAAGATGGTTTCATCCAACAAGTCGGCGAACCGAAACATGTTTATGATTTTCCCGATAATATATTCGTAGGTAACTTTATCGGTTCACCACCGATGAATTTTTTACGTGGAAAAATATTGGATGGATCCTTCGTAATTGGTGAGTTAAACATAAAAATACCTGAAAATAAACTACAACCTTTACATGAGCAAAATTATGTTGGTAAACATGTCATTTTAGGGATTCGTCCGGAAAACATTCGTGACCATTCGACTGTTACTCCCGTGCCATCAAAGACTACAATAAAAGCTAAAATTGATGTAGCTGAATTAATGGGGGCGGAAACGTTTCTCTATTTCACCATTGATAATCAATCCATTATTGCACGAATAGATTCCCGGACAAATGTTCAGCGTAAAGAGTGGATGAAGCTTACCTTTAACATGGATTACGCACACTTTTTTGATGAACATTCAGAAAGGAGAATTAAATAACTAGAATGGTCAACGATATGTATAACCGAAGCATAAAATTTAGGGAAAGCCAGAAGACTTTCCCTAAATATGATAGAGGGTTTTATCCCTGTAAGCCATCCGTATAATTATTGTTGTGGAAATTGTCCACCTAATTGCTGTTGAGCTGTTTGTACTAAACGCTTTGTGATTTCTCCACCAACAGATCCGTTAGCACGAGAAGTCGTATCAGCACCTAAATTAACACCAAATTCTTGAGCAATTTCAATTTTCATTTGATCAAGAGCTTGTTGTGCTCCAGGTACAACTAATTGGTTCGAGTTTCTTGAGTTGTTGTTAGCCATGATGTTCACCTCCTGTACTTCTATTGTTAGCAATTCAAAAAAACTTATCACGAATAAACGTTGGTAATTTGTGCTGATTTGTTCATTTTTTTGCTTTGTCGTCGACATGAATGGGTGGAAGACTTCATAAAAATACCGCTTGTATTTCGGAACTTCCAATTTACAAGCGGTCATTTTCATAGCTTATTTAGGAGATGTCATTTCTTCAGGCTTAACATATTCATCAAATTGTTCTTCGGTTAACAAGCCAAGCTTTACAGCTGTTTCTTTTAATGTAGAGTTATCTTCAAATGCTTTCTTAGCAATTTTTGCTGCATTTTCATAACCGATATGCGGATTTAAAGCGGTAACAAGCATTAACGATTCATTTAAGTTCTTTTCAATTTGCTCATGATTCGGCTCGATCCCTTGTGCACTACGTTCATCAAATGACAACATGCCATCTGCAAGTAGCTGACAAGATTGTAGGAAATTATAGGCCATCACCGGTTTAAACACGTTTAGTTCAAAGTTCCCTTGGCTCGCTGCAAAACCAATTGTCGCATCATTTCCCATCACTTGGGTTGCAACCATCGTTAAGGCTTCACTTTGAGTCGGGTTTACTTTTCCTGGCATAATTGAACTTCCCGGTTCATTTGATGGTATTGTAATCTCACCAATTCCACAACGTGGACCACTTGCTAACCAACGAACGTCATTAGCGATCTTCATCAAATCGGCTGCTAATGCTTTTAACGCTCCATGTGCATAAACAATTTCATCATAACTCGTTAATGAATGGAATTTATTCGGTGCTGATTTGAAGTCTTTTTTCGTAAATTCACTGATGATTTTACAGACACGTTCTGAAAACTGTGGATGAGCATTTAAACCCGTTCCTACAGCTGTTCCACCAATGGCTAGCTCTTTTAAATGTTCGACGCTTTCATGAATCATCATTTCAGTACGCTCAAGCATTCGATGCCAGCCACTAATTTCTTGACCGAGTGTTAATGGCGTTGCGTCTTGTAAATGCGTACGACCAATTTTAACGATATTTTGAAATGCTTCCATTTTATCTTTTAATGTCTTTTTCAATTGTTGAAGAGCTGGAAGGACAGTATCTTCTAACTTCAATACAGCTGCTACATGAAATGCTGTTGGGTACGTATCGTTTGAGCTTTGTGATTTGTTTACGTCATCATTTGGATGAAGCCTTTCTTCGCTCCCTTGTTCTTCTAACCATTTGTTTCCGACAAAGGCGATGACTTCATTGACGTTCATATTTGATTGTGTTCCACTGCCTGTTTGCCAGACGACTAATGGAAAGTGTTCGTTTAATTTATCAGCTAAAATTTGATCTGCTGCATATGCGATCGCATCTGCTTTTATTTGTTCCATTAATCCTAAATCACTATTTGCTTGGGCGGTACTTTTTTTCAAATAAGCGAATGATTTAATAATTTCGTTTGGCATTTTTTCTTGCCCGATTGGAAAGTTTTGTTTACTTCTTTGCGTCTGTGCACCCCAATATTTGTCCGCTGGAACTTTAACTTCTCCTAATGTATCATGTTCAATGCGATAGTCCATATGTATTTCCTCCCATAATCTTTTTAAAAACTCCTTATTACTATTGTAGCAAATTTTTGTAGATAGTTAACCAAATGATTCTTTTTTACGCAAATTTTGTTGGATTTTGTCTTTTAAGTCCTTCTTTATCCTTCACAGCCAAGTGTCATAAAATTGTCTAAACTTTCAACTGATTGCTCACTTTATCGCGTATATACTAGTAAGTGAAGTGCCCCTTTTATTGTCCATTTAACGAAAGGAGGTTCTTGTCATGCCAAATATTTGGACACATATTCTTTTTTGTGAAGAAATTGTTGATGCCCTTCACCTTCGCCCATTATCTACCTACGAAGAAGCTATGATGAAATTAGGCTCTCAAGGACCAGATCCTTTTTACTATTATAACTTCTGGCCTTGGGTCAAAAGTGAACGTGTACCGAACATCGGAAAATTGTTGCATACGAAACATTGTGGACCATTTTTAATCGATCTCATTCGGATCGCAAAACAAAAGGGAATGGAGACGAAAACGTATGTGTTCGGCTTTACTACACATCACCTATTAGACCGAAGCACTCATCCATATATTCATTATCGAGCAGGATATGAAGGGAACAAACACCAAAAGTTAGAAATTCAAATTGATACGTTAATGATGGAAAAATATCATCGTTTAAAAACATGGAGAGCAGCTGCACATAAAGAAATTGATGTCGGTTTTTCATTACCGAAAGAGATTTTAAATATTTTACATGAAACGATAAAAAAATTTTATCCCGAAATTCCCTTTAACTCCCCTAAATATATTCAAAAATCATATCAAGATATGAAATTGGCACTGAAGATTTTATCAGATCCTTATGGATGGAAAAACGCGCTTTTTCCATCTCTCATCTCGTCATATTCACACCAGCCGATCAAAGAAAAAACAGATTATTTGAATATGCAACGAAAAACGTGGTATCATCCAGCAACAAAAGAACCTCATACAGAAAGCTTCATTGATCTGTATGAACAAGCGAAAGTAAAAGGAATCCAAATTGTAGAAAAGTTGATGATGTATTGGTTTGAGGAGAACGAACATCACATCACTCATCTTAAAGAGTTGATTGGTAATATTTCCTATGATACTGGAAAACGAGTTGAGCTCCCATTAAAAAATGTATATAGCGACCCGATTTTTTAAAAAGGAAGCGTGAAGTTTACAAGAAAAACGAGGCTGTCAGCATGTATGTTCTGAAAGCCTCAATCTTTTCAGCGAAACCATTTCTGAATGATTTTTCTCATCAATCGTCTACTTGTTCGCCAACCAATTCGACCATTTTTAATCGCTTGAAGATCTCCTAAGACGCGGGTGAGCTGTCCTAAAAGACGACGAAACTGGTTCATTTTCATCTCATGACACGTCCCTTGCTACGATTTAAGCCGTCTTCACCTTATTAGCCTCTTCCATTCCTTGCTCAACATCAACAAGATTCAATAAAACGATTCCAGCGATGAAAAATACGATTAATGATATGATGCCAAATCGACTAGAACCTGTCAATTGTCCAACGAAAGCAAATATAAACGGACCGAAGACCGCCGCGAACTTAGAAGATATTCCATAAAACCCAAAAAACTCCGCATGCTTATCTTCTGGAACCATCCGCCCATAAATCGAACGACTTAAAGATTGTGCCCCGCCTTGAACAAATCCGACGCTAATCGCTAATAAATAAAAATGAATCGCCGAAGTCATAAAGTATCCTAAAATAACAATCCCTAAATATACATATAGCGAACATGTTAACGCTCGTTTAGCTGTTATTTTTTTTGCTAGCCATCCGAAGAAAAATGTGCACGGAATTCCGACAAATTGAGTGATGAGCAATGCTGTAATTAAAGCATTACGATCAATGCCGATATCTCGCCCGTAAATCGTTGCCATTTTAATAATCGTAGAAATACCATCATTATACAACCAAAAAGCGAATAAGAAAATTAATAATTGCTTATACCGTTTAATTTCTTTAAATGTAGAAGTTACTCTTTTAAAGCCGATTGCAATGTAAGAGTGTTCACGACGGTTCACAGTTGTTTTTTTCTCTTCTTGAATATGTTTAAATAACGGAAGTGAAAAAACAAACCACCATACACCAACCGAAGCGAATGACACTTGACTAGCTACTGTAGCATTAGGTAATCCAAACCATTCATATTTCACAATCATCAAAATGTTGATTGCAAGTAATAAGCCCCCACCTACATATCCCCAAGCAAACCCATCAGCTGAAACTTTATCAATTTCCTCTTCTTCAGCGATTTCTGGTAAAAATGCATCATAAAAGACATTTCCACCGGAAAATCCAATCGTTCCTACAATTAATAAAATCGAAGCAAATATGTAATCCCCTTCACCGACAAAGGCTAATAAAATGCTCGCTACAACCCCCATATAACAAAAAAACCGTAAAAACTTCTTCTTAGCTGCTGAATAATCACTAATCGCTCCGAGAATCGGTGCTAGTAGAGCGACAAGCAATACAGCGATTGATTGTGAATAACCCCAATAACTAGCCGCTAATGAATCTTCTAAACCTTTAGCTGCCACATCATAATAAAATACGGGAAGAACAGCTGCCATAATTGTCGTTGCGAAAGCAGAATTACCAAAATCATATAAAACCCAACTGAACACCGTTTTTTTGCGTTTCACGTCTACCCCCCCTTAGTAAACATATACCTTTGTCCCTTCATTATAGAACGAATATTTGCAATATAAGAGCTTCAAATGTAAACTTTACACAAAAAGACAATTCTTTCACGAAGCTTTCATCTTTCATCACAGTAAAATCGCCCTGCCATTGTTAGGCAAGGCGTCTTAACACAGTGAAACTTCTCTCGTCTTTGATGATCAATCCAAATCATCATTCCCAAATGTATTGATTATACGTCTCGCTTAGCCGTTTAAATTTGTTTCGTTTTCCCTCTTCCAAAGCCTTATCAATTTGCTTCAATAATTTATTTTTATTCCAATTAAAACAGAGCTCGTCTAAGATTAACCGTGAAGACAGTTTAATATCATACGGAATCTCTCTTTTCGCCTGAATGACTTCTCCATCGTATCGAATGAGTTGATAAATAATTTTTTCCTTTTTCATGGAACACTCCCCCTTGTTCCTTTTTTCTATTATCCTAAATTTTTTGAATAATTGCAATAGGCAATACCTTAAAATGTTAATTATTTTTAATATCTTTTTTAAATAGCGTCCGATTACTTATCGAGATTCAAATAAAAACTACTTGATCAAGTTTTATATTGATCAGGTAGTTTTTATTTAGAGCTTTTAGACAGCCCCTCGTTTTTTACTATATAGATAAAATAAACACAGTCGCAATTGCCCCGATGACGACTAAAATAACATTGAACCCGATATACGCAAGCGCAATCGCAACGACACCTCCGATGAGACCGTAATGTGGGTAATCATCATGAACGGATAATATCCCAGGGAAAACCAATGCCCCTAAAGCTGCAAAAGGAATCGCAGTCAACCACCGATTGACCCAATTGCGAAACTGTAGCTTTTCAATAATAAAAGCTGGAATAACTCTCGGAATCATCGTCACAAGAGACATGCCAATAATAACTAAATATATCATCTATTTTCCTCCTTGAATACAAACACACCGAAAAATCCACCTAAAATAGTTCCTATCACAATCGACCATCCCGAGGTTAGTTGCAAAACTTCACTACAGATTGTATGGATCAACATCGCAATGATTGCGATTAAACCTACTTTTATCTCTTTTTTTACCGAGGGAACGAGTAAGCCAATGAACATCGCATATAAAGCAATCCCCATACTTTGACTCAATGTATCCGGTACGATTTCACCGAGTACCCCACCTAAAAATGAACCGCTAACCCAAGATAAATAAGATAAAATAAATAAGGTACCGTAAAATAATATTCCTTTTTCCATGTGCGCTTCCTTTGTATGAACAGAAGATACGGCAAATGTTTCATCAGTCAAGCCAAGAGTTAACGGTAACCTCCATTTCAAACTAAAGCCTCGAAGTTGATTCATTAACGATAAGCTCATTACAAAGTGACGTAAATTCAAAATGAATGTAGCAACGATAATTTCTAAAACACTTGTACCAACTGCTATCATGTTAACTCCCATAAATTGTCCGGCCCCTGCATAGACAAATACACTCATTAAAGTTAACTCCGTTAAGGACAGACCGGACTGTTTAGCCAACACTCCATACGTAATGGCAACGGGAAGATAGCCGAGCATAATCGGAATCGCAGTCGTCATACCTTTTCGAATCATCAACGATGAATGTGAAACGTGTTGTTTCTGTACATTTGGCATCGTCATTTCCTTCACTCTACCTTTTCATGAAAAATTGGATTCGTTAAAGCTGATTTTCTCGAAATAAAAAAGCTATGTAAGCATTTCTAAATGAATATGTATGATAAAAACAAACGAAATCTTCTTTGTCTAAAAAATGATTGACCAAGTATAATCATTATACATATATTTTTTTATAAGTGTACCTTTATAATTAAAGGAGAAAATTTTCCATTTTTTGAGATGAGAATTTCTTTTAATCCTTCTGTACTTTACAACAACGTTTAAAGAAACGAGATAGGCTTAAATAATAACTGTTGTCGAGCAATTTAAACGAAGCAATAGTATACTCGTAAGATTGATCCGTTGCAACATAGGAGAGGAGAAAGAAAATGATAAAAAATACACCGGTAAAGATAGAAGGAGAATACCCATTACAGGGAACGTTAACATATCCAACTGAAATAAAAGAACGTTATCCAGCTGTTTTTATTATTCCGGGAACGGGAAAATTAGATCGTGATGGCAATGATAAAAATATGCAGCTAAACTTGTATAAAGATTTAGCTGAATTTTTAACATCGATAGGCTTTATCACTTTACGCTATGATAAAAGAGGTGTTCATGAAAGCGGCGGAAACTATTATGCAACAGGTGTTCAAGATCTCATCCATGATGCTGTAGATGGTGTTCGCTTTTTACAAAATAATAAAAGCGTGGATCGTAAGCGAATAGTTATCTTAGGACATAGTGAAGGAGCAATGATTGCACCTGCCGTTTATAAGGATGCTCCTGTCTCAGGTCTTATTTTGTTAGCAGGAGCGGCAGAACCTTCGAAAGATTTACTTCCAAAACAACTCGAAAGAATGATAGCAGAAATTGAAAATACAAAAGGGTTTAAAGGTTGGCTTTTCCGATTATTAAAAGTTAGCAAAAAGATAAAGAAGCAAAACAAATCAGTAATGAAAAAAATAATGGACTCTCGTAAGCCCGTCATGAGAATTAGGGGAACGAAAATAAATGCTCAGTGGATTCGCGATCAAAAACTTTACAATGTATGTCGCTATTTACCAAAAGTAACGTGTCCGGTTCTCGCTATTACAGGAGAAAAAGATGTCCAAGTTCCACCTGATCATGCAGAACGCATTGCTGAAATGGTACAAGGAGAATCCGAATGGCATCTCATTCCTCAGATGAACCATATTTTACGAACGGTTACTAACACCCCTTCCATTCTTCGCCTTAAAAAGGAATATAAGCAATTGATTGATGATCCGCTTAATGAACAACTTTTAACGATAATGAAACGATGGTTGCAAAAGCACTTTCACTGAAGGAGTTATTTTTTTCAAAAATAAAAGTAGCATTTGCTTACGAAATCTTACAATAAGAACGACTCGTAATTTGACATGCGACCAACAAATATTTTTTGTGTCGGTTACCCCATTCTTTCATTAGTCGATAACATGTCGTTAAACCGATATAGTTGACAAAATGAGGGGAAACGTTGTATATTTTTTAGTGATATTTTCTTAATTGCATACAGGTATCCTAAAATGATAAGTAGATCATCTTGAAGCAGCACATAGAGACAAAGTGGTCGGTGAGAACTTTGGCTAAAGAGCATCGAATTACACATTTTTCTACAACAGGATGTTTAACGTAAAGTGGTTAGCTGTATATAGCTTATCAATAAGGGTGGTAACGCGGAGTCAAGCTTCGTCCCTAAATGAGGGATGGAGCTTTTTTTATTCTTGAAATGATCGTTAAGGAGGTTTACATATGTTTCAAGTGCAACCAAAACAAACACCATCACTCGTAGAAGCCATTGTCTTATCTCTATTACTCATCAGTATGATGAGTTACTTTATCATCGGATTAGGGACAGTTCCTCATATCCCTATCCTACTCGGTATATTTTTACTCATTTTTTATGGGCTTATGAAAAACATCTCTTTCACTCATTTACAAGGTGGCATGGTCGAAGGGGCTAAAGCTGGGATGGGTGCTATTTTTCTCTTTTTTCTCATCGGTATTTTGATCAGCAGTTGGATGGTGAGCGGAACGATTCCTGTTCTCATTCAAACAGGCTTTACGCTAATCGGTGGTCAATGGTTATATGCCATTGTCTTTGCTATTACAGCTATCATCGGTATTTCACTCGGTAGTTCATTAACGACTACCGCTACGATTGGTGTTGCCTTCATCGGAATTGCCGAAGCGATGGATGCATCTTTAGCTATTACGGCTGGTGCAATAGTTTCGGGGGCTTTTTTTGGTGATAAAATGTCACCTTTATCCGATACAACAAACTTAGCATCAACCATTGTCAATGTAGATTTATTCGATCATATTAAACATATTAGTTTGACGACGATTCCAGCATTCATCCTTTCATTCATCGGATTTCTCATGTTATCTCCACAAGATTCAGTATTAAGCGGAGCGGCCGCCGATTATCAAGCGGCTTTAGCATCGACAAACTTAATTCATTGGTCTTCGTGGATTCCGATTCTCGTCCTCGTCGTTTGTACACTTTTTAAAGTACCTGCATTGATTTCAATTGCAACGAGCAGTTTGACAGCAACTTTTTTAGCTATCATTCGGAATGGACTTTCTCTGACAGAACTCGGGGAAATTTGGTTTAATGGATATACGGGTACAACTGACTTTGAACCCGTTAATCAACTGTTGACAAAAGGCGGAATTGACAGCATGCTCTTTACGATTTCACTCGTCTTACTTGCCTTAGGTTTTGGAGGTTTATTATTTAAAACAGGGATTATTCCCTCAATATTAAAGACATTTCAACATAAACTAACGAGCATTCGTTCAACCATCTTGTCAACTGCACTCACCGCTATCGGAATTAATGTTATGATTGGGGAACAATATTTATCCATTTTATTAACTGGTGAAACCTTTAAAGGGGTATATGAAAAAGCGGGTCTTGCGAAAAAAGCATTATCCCGTACATTGGAAGATGCTGGAACTGTCATCAATCCACTTGTCCCATGGAGTGTTTGTGGTGTATTTATCGCTGACGTTCTTCAAGTACCTGTTCTTAGCTATTTACCATTTGCGTTTTTCTGTTTGTTAAGTCCGCTCATTACGATTTTATTTGGAGCGAAAACAGCACCCATGAAAAAAAGATAGGGTCTGTCTAATAAGACTATTGTTCCTTTCGATGGCTAATCTAAAACATCCAAAACATTAACGTTAGCAATGTTTTGGATGTTTGTTTTTGCGTTGTTACATTTTTATCCTAAGATAGTCCCATCTATAAATAGACCCGCTCCATAAAGCACCTTCAGTCTTCATCTTGTTCGGTTAAAACAATCGGATCACCTTTCGTAATAGCTATCGTATGTTCATATTGGGCTGATCGACTTCCATCGACAGTTCTTGCGGTCCAATTGTTACCGTCCATCTTACTTTTCCAATCCCCTTCGTTAATCATCGGTTCAATTGTGATTACCATTCCTTCTTTCAAACGCAGCCCTTTATTTGGCTCTCCAAAATGTGGGATATGTGGACTTTCATGAATGGTTGGACCAATCCCATGCCCTGTAAATTCTCTAACGACTGAAAACCCTTCTCCCTCAGCATACGTTTGAATCGCATGGCCAATGTCACCAATCCGATTACCCGCTCTCGCTTGTTCAATTCCTTTATAAAGTGCTGTTTTTGTTACATCCATTAATCGCCGACCTTTTTCATCGACATTTCCGACTGCATATGTCCAAGCTGAATCAGCTAAACCGCCTTTATAGTTAACAACCATATCAATCGTTACGATATCACCATCGACAAGTTTTTCATTGCGTGGAAATCCATGACAAATTTCATCATTGAGCGAAGCACATGTTGCATATGGATAGCCATTGAATCCTTTTTGCTCAGCTGTTGCCCCATGGTTAGCTAAAAATTGTTCTACAAACGTATCAATTTCCATTGTTGTAATGCCAGGCTTAATCATTTTTTCAATTTCTTTATGGCATTTGACAAGAATATCTGCCGCTTCTTGCATTTGCTCAATTTCACGTTTACTCTTTCTTATGATCATCGTATTTCGTCCTTCCTCTTCCTTTACTCATTTTAAATACTATTTATTTTATGCTAGCAGTATCAACCTATTTATTAGTGAAGCAATTTGCGAATCGTTACATAGCTAATCCATCATAAAGTGTATCATAAAGCAATATAACGTGCAGTTAGAAACCCTTAAACGAGTCTGTCAAGCATTTACGGGAGCTTCTCTCCTTAGAACTTTTTACTTTCTTAAAAATCCTTTGGGCATAGTCAAAAACGTAAAACCCTTATCCCCTCAATCCAAATGGATTGGGAGTAATTCTGTCATCTTTTTGAAA
>DASUXY010000034.1:0-86091 GCA_036377675.1 Bacillota bacterium | reverse complement strand
GATAAAGTGAACAAGGCAATCGCAATAACAATGATGGTGATCCCAACATAAATCATTTAACTCCCTCCATTTCCTCTACATAATAGTTATACCATAGATTCGACAAAGTGAAAACCATCAATTCGGTAATTCTTGATTGTTCTTCATATATTTGTTACTATAGAAAAGTCTAATCTGTTTATAAAATCTTTTCAATACGTTTGTATAGTTTGGAGGGAATCAATCATGCGGGTAAATATTACGTTAGAATGCACAGAAACTGGCGATCGCAACTATATTACAACAAAAAACAAACGTAAAAACCCAGATCGCTTAGAACTTATGAAATATTCTCCACGTTTAAAAAAGCATACTTTACATCGTGAAACGAAATAAATGTAATAAAACCTGACTCTTCTGTATTAATTACGAAGAGCCAGGTTTTTTCATCATTAAATACGTAATAACGATTCGCTATTTTCTATTCAATATTGTCTTATATATGGGGAAGGAGGGCTTTGATTGGATAAACGTTTATTGCGCAAATCAGCCATCCAAATGCTTAAACGTATTTCTGATGATGAAAAGCATAATATTGAAGAAAAATTCAAACAAATCTTATGTACATCAGTCTTATGGAACAATGCAAAAACCATAGGCATAACCATTTCGAGAGGGTTCGAATGGAATACGAAACCCGTTATTCAAAGAGCGTGGCAAGAAGGGAAAACGGTTGCGGTTCCTAAATGTCATCGACAAGAAAAACAACTTACTTTCCATCAATTAACGGACTTTCATCAATTAGAAGTTTCTTTTTATAATTTGCTAGAACCAAATCCTAAAGAGACAACATATGTAAAAAAATCGACCATTGATTTATTAATCGTTCCCGGATTGTTATTCGATCAACAAGGGTATCGGATCGGTTTTGGAGGAGGCTATTATGACCGCTTTTTAGCTGATTTTCCAAACGAGACAGTTTCGTTTGTTCACTCTTTACAACTGAGAACCAAGCTACCTAAGGAGCCATTTGATATTCCTATTCATCATTTACTTACAGAAAAAGGATTTCTCTAAGCTCTATGAGATCGATAGAAAAAGAATGGATGTCCGGATTGCTAAAGAAATCATCATGCATAAAATTTCCTTGAAGAGTTATAACTAGTACTAAAAGAGGTGTGCAGATGAGAAATATTGTCTTTGTAATCACTTTACTTGCGATAGTTTTCTTTTTGTATACGCGGCGATACAAAATATTAAATACGATTTTAGCAATCAATGGTTTACGAAAAATTTTGTTATCTTTCGTTTTGAATAGTCCCCTTGGAAACACTCGATTTGTTTCCCGCTTTTTCCATAAAGTGTAAATAAATGTTCATCGCATTAAAAAAAGAAGTTGTTCGTTGATAACAACTTCTTTTTTGATTCGGTCGATGAAAAGAACGAGAAAAGAACAATTGATTTTGGTATGATGATGAGAAGGGAGGAGAGGGGATGTATCTAAAAGAACTCCATACGATGTATGCGATGGCGTATTATTTAGTGAGTAATCATTCGTATAATGTTTTATATATTAATGAAAATGATAAAGAAATATGGCTGGAAAAATACAAACATAAAACGACGCGAATCATCCGCCTAGTCCATCGAGGATTCGATTGGAAAAACCATTTAAAAAGGGATATTGCCTTTCTGTTTCAAAAAGTAAATTCTATTAAACGGATGCTTCGTGGAAAGTATATTGAAATTCATAACGTTTATGTTCATAAATATGCTCCAGTCGACCAATGGGAGCATTTAAAGAGGCCGATGCAGTTACATAAAAAAAATCCAATTCGTATGAAAGTTTACTACTTTGATGATGAACATGTTCTTGAGGAAAAACAGCGTTTCCAACAATCCGTTGGAAGAATTCCATTTGAGGAGATCGTCGATAAAAATGACGAAGAAATGAAGGCTGATATATATCGCTACCGCACCTTCCTTACGACCTCTGTTTATGAAAAAAGACAAACAATAAAAGATATTTTTTCCTTTGGAAAGCCGTTTTTTGTATATATGTTGATACTTATAAATGTGTTGATGTATTTTGTCTTAGAAGCAAATGGAGGAAGTCAAGCGATTGACAATTTAATTCGTTTCGGCGCGAAATATAATCCAGCGATAATCGAAGACGGTGAGTGGTGGCGAATCGTTAGCTCGATGTTTTTACATATTGGATTTATTCATCTGTTTATGAATATGTTCGCTATTTATTATATTGGAGCTTTGGTAGAAAGGACGTTTGGATCATGGCGTTTTATAGTGATCTATATGCTGTCTGGTATAGGTGGGGGATTAGCTAGTTTTGCCTTTACACCGAATGTAGCTGCAGGTGCTTCTGGAGCCTTATACGGATTGATTGGAGCTCTATTACTTTTCGGACTCAATTATAAGCGCATCTTTTTTCAAACGATTGGAAAAGGATTAATTGTAATTATTATCATTAATCTCGTCTTCAGCTTTATGGTTCCCCAAATTGACGCTGGTGCCCATATCGGCGGGCTTATAACCGGTTTTATAGCCGCAGGGATTGTTCATTTGCCTAATCGAAAAAAAACAAGTACACAATTCCTTTCTTTAATCGTCTATAGCTTTCTCATCATCGGTTTCGTTTTCATCGGCATTGAAAAAAATGAGCAGGATGTGCTGTATCAACTGATGAATGTCGAGGCTTTAAACGAAAAAGGCGATTACGAAAAAGTTGTGGATGAATCTACGAAAGGGCTTCATAACCCTGGGGATTTAGAAGTTCCTTTACTACTCCAACGTTCGTATGCTTATATTAACCTTGGAGAAGTGAATCATGCGGTTGAGGATTTAGAAAAAGCTGTTTCAATCGATCAAAGTATTCCAGAAGCATATTATAATTTAGCCCTCCTTTATGATGAATTGGGAGCTCATACAAAAGCGACCGAGTCTGCTCAAAAAGCTTATGAGTTAAAACCAAATGATAAACTGTATAAAGAGTTATTCAAAAAATTACAAAAGAAGAAGTAGAGTCTTAATGTATACCTGAAGTTATCGGTAGATGATTTTCGTAAAAGAACATACATACTCATTAATCGGTTGGATACCGTTGCAAAAGTTTCTCTTTTGTTCCATTTAATTCAAATAGGACGAGTAAATGAGTGTCGTTTTTATCGAATAAAATAATTGGCATATAATTGGTCCACTCACTGTTTTGTGTATTCGTTGCAGGAATGATGTAGTTCTTGTATAATCCCTCCCAAAGCCTTCCAATCATTTGATCTCTGTTTACTTTTTCCAGTGAAGGAAGACTTGTCTGTTCATATGTGTATAACTGAGTAAGTGGAACAATGATATAATCGTCACGATTTATGTGGAAGTGTTTGAAAAGGTCGTTCCAGTGCTTCAAGAGCTGTTTATTTATTCGTTCGTTCAGTTGTTGCTGAAGATACTTTTCTTGAGCGGTTAAAGCTGATTTAAAGTGGATCAATTGCTGATTATCTTTATTTGACAACACATACATTTGATCGTGAGACATTTTTTGGATGCTTTTTATTTTGTCACTTGGATAATGAATCTCTCCGTGATGAAAGGTTATTCCTTCCCAAAATGTGTCTTCGGTTACACGTAATTTTTCCTTCATTCGAATTGTTTTCGCACGTTCCATCCACTTACTTTTTACACCTCGTAGTCTCCCATTGGCAAACAATAAGCTCGCGTCTTGCCGTAAATATATTTTTTCATCAGTGCTCGATTCTGTTAACCACTTGATCATTGGTGACGTTACATCTTTGTCTTTTTCGTCAGAATAGGTTAGCGACGTTATGGCACGATTAAATGAAAGCCTTTCATCTAAAGGGAAAAAGGTAATTGTCGGATTTGATTTCATCAGCCAGATGAAGGTGATTACGAGGCTCGTAATCAACAGTGTGAAGATTGAATACTTTATCGATTGTAGCTGCATAAAATCACGCTCCATAAGCAGACATGCTATTAAATTGTATGATGGAAACGAATGACATATGATTTATACACCTCAATGATCAGGTGATTGATATTTTCTAAAAAAAAAAAAGCTATTTCGTAATTTTTATAAATTTGCTATACTAAAAGTTGGTGATTTAATGGAGACGGTATATGATGTTCGTCAATTGTTGAAAAAGTTTGGTATTTTTATTTATATAGGAGAACGATTAGGAGATCTTGAATTAATGGAATTGGAAATTACACAATTATATCAAGTGAATTGTATTTCAACCGTGGATTACAATAAAGCGATCTTTATTCTTAGAAAAGAAGCACGACGTATTCGGAGTGAGGAATGATTGAACCTTGACTGAAAACACATAAAAGCTGAGGTTCAATCGTATGATTTTTAGGAGAGTAAACCTCTTTGGCAATAAGAAGTATATATGCATAATGTTTACTCGCGTATATTTTCATACAAGCAACATCTTCTCCGAGTATGTAAAGATATAAAAGATGCTGAACGGATTGAATTGTATGAAAATATAAAACCTTCCCACATTGCGAAGCGTCATACGAATGAAGGATGCGTTCTTATTTAGACGAAGTCAGAACGATAGATGATTCACAACATATAATTTATAATTGTGACATGGAAACGATAGTAGGAGGATAGAAAATGAGTTTCAAACGGATAAGGATTCCCTTATATGTGGTAACCACGTTGTTATTTGGCATAAAAACGTATATCGTTTATCGGTTTCTGTTCGATATTAAATTGGAAAATACGATGCAAGAGTTGATCATCTTGATTAATCCATTCGTATCGGGTTTTCTCGTTTTTGCATTGAGTGTATGGTTTAAAAAGCATTCACGGCAAATGAAGTTCTTAAGGTATACCATTATACTCGGTTCGATCATTGTTTTTTCAAATTTAGTGTTTTATCGTAATTTCACAGATTTTATCACGATTCCACAGCTCTTTCAAGGAAGTAATATTCTTGATTTAGGATCGAGTATATTAACGCTGATCAAGTGGTATGACGTTTTTTTATTTTTAGATGTAATCATTGTTTGGTCGCTGAGCAAAAAAGATTCTATGAATGTAAGTCATTCGCAAAGTGGTAACGTATTCGTTTTAGCGATTTCACTCGTTTTAGTCGCAGGTAATTACTTTTTGGCTGAAATGGAGCGTCCCCAATTGTTTACGCGTGGATTTGATCGCGAATATTTAGTGAAAAACGTCGGCTTATTTCATTACCATGTGTATGATATTATCGTTCATTCTAAGGTGAAGTCACAACATGTATTTGCTGATGGAAATGAATTGCCAAGCATCCAAAAATATATCGACAAACATGTAAAAGGTGATGAAAGATCTGATCTGTATGGAGTGGCGGAAGGGAAAAACGTTATTTTTATTTGGGCTGAATCGATTCAAAGTTTTGTCATTAACAATGATGTCTATGGTCAAGAAATCACTCCGTTTTTAAATAAGTTAACAAAAGATGAAGATACGTACTATTTTGAAAATTTCTATCATCAAACGGAGCAAGGAAAAACATCAGATTCTGAATTTATTGTTGCAAATTCACTTTATCCGCTATCTCGAGGGGCAGTATTTTTTACGCATGCCCAAAATGAATTTCATGCATTTCCAGAAATGATTAAACAAAAAGGTTATTATTCAGCATCCTTTCATGCAAACAATAAAAGCTTTTGGAATCGCGATCAAATGTATAACAGTTTAGGGTATGATGATTTTTATGATGAAGCGTCATTCGAAATCACAAATGAAAATTCCGTCGGATGGGGATTGAAAGACAAATCTTTTTTTGAACAATCGCAACCCTATTTGGAGCAGCTTGAACAACCATTTTATGCGAAGTTCATCACATTGACGAATCACTTCCCATTTGAACTAGATGAAGAGGACCGATCGATTGAGCCGTATGATTCAAATTCAAATACGCTTAATAATTACTTTCCGACAGTACGATATATGGATGAGGCCATTGAACAGTTTTTTAATCAATTAAAAGAAACGGGCTTATATGATAACTCTATCATTATCATTATGGGGGATCATTATGGAATAAGTGCAAACCATAATCGGGCGATGAGTGAGTATTTAGGTAAAGATGAGATTACTCCTTATGATTATGTGCAATTACAACGGGTTCCATTTTTTATTCACATACCCAATCACGGAAAAGGACGTATAATGTCTAAAATTGCTGGTCAAATTGATGTGAAACCGACACTTCTTCATATGTTAGGTATTGGGACAGACAATGATATTTACTTTGGTAACGATTTATTTCATAATGATCGTAAAGGTTATATCGCCTTGCGTAATGGTGACTTCATTAGCGATGACTATGTCTATACGAGTGACCTCTGTTACGATCGTAAGACAGGGGAATTGCTCGAAATAGGCGATGGAGATAAACAGAGTACGAAGGAGAAAAGAACAAATGCTTGTGAGTCAATCCAGAAGAAAGTAGAAACTGAATTAAGTTCTTCTGACGATATTATTTATGGAGATTTGTTTCGGTTTATAGATTTTCGGACGGAAGAATAATACGTAAACATGCATATAAAAAAGGCTACCCTCATAAGCGGGTTAGCCTTTTTTGTCGTCATGTAAGGACGTCTATAATGGTTGCGATGGAGAAAAATCCAAATACTAAAGCAGAAAGCCCTGAAAAGATTAAGGCAAACATGTTTTTAAATTTTAACTGGCGAATCATAGAAACTACAGAGACGATCGCGACAATTAACAAAATGATTGCTAACACTAAATGATCCATGTCATTACATCCTCCTTCTGTCGTTTACTCTATAATGTTTGATATAGGATTTACATTTGTATTATTATGTATCTGTGTGGTTGTCATTATCATTTTATAATAATAAACAAATTTTGTCGAGTATTTATCACTTTATTCATGAGAGGGCTTGGTTGAAATGAATATAAAAAAAATGTCGCTCGGTCCATTAGGGACGAATTGTTACATCATTTTTGATCGTAAAAATGCTCTAATTGTTGACCCAGGTGGTGATGCTGATCAAATTATATCATTTGTAGAACGTGAGAAAATTATTCCTCAAGCTATATTACTTACACATGCACATTTTGACCATATCGGTGCTGTTGATGAGTTAAGGTCCTATTTTAAAGTAAATGTTTATTTACATGAACAAGAAAAGTCATGGCTCAGCGATCCGCAGTTAAATCGGTCGATTTTTTTTACAGGGAATGAGATTATCACAAAAGAACCGGAATGTTTATGGGTGCCCGGAGAGATGACAATCGCCTCTTTCACTTTTGATGTCATCCATACACCTGGTCATTCACCAGGCAGTGTAAGTCTTATTTTCCGAGATGACCAATTTGTCATTAGTGGAGATGCCTTATTCAAACGAGGGATAGGACGTACTGATTTGCCGGGAGGGAGTTTCCCTCAATTAAAATCAAGTTTACAAAACGGTTTATACAAGCTCCCCGATGAATTTACCGTATTTCCGGGACATGGTCCACACACAACGATAGGTGATGAAAAAATGATGAATCCATTTGTCTCTGCACGGTCGTCAACATGAAAGGATTGCAGATGGAACAAGAGTACGAAGGTGTTATGTTCATATAATAAAAAAACAAAAACCCTGGACAGTTATGTAATCAGGGTTTTTGTTGTGTGAAATGACCTGCTAAGATCATTTATGAGTTATTGTCCAAATCCTGGTACTAGAATAAATTCTGAATACCATGTGAATCCGACAAAAAATATTGTACAATATGCTGCGAACAAGTACATGTACATCCGTTCAGATAATCGTAAATAGCTGACCGTTAGGAAAAAAGCAGTTTGAACAAGAAATAATAATGCAGTTTTATGCATATCTCCTACGTAAAACATAACTGTAAATATACCGGTCCAAAAAGCGAGTCCACGAAACACACGATCCATGCTTTTCCCTCCTTTTATGGTAACCTTTCCTTATTATTATAAACGAGGATTAAAATAATGTAAATGAAACATGTTATACAGCGGAAAGTTTTGCAATGTAAGTGCAACTTTCGCATCCTTTGAACATATTTTCATTCTCAATAAATTTAACATTTGTAAATAGAGATTCGAACATGCCTTTCAAAAAGTAAAGATGTGTGTTACAAACAAGTTGTTGATTGTTCGTTGCGATTTCTTTAAAAGGACAATTGTTAATTGTAAAGCTAATTTTCCCCTTTTTAGAATCATAGGAAATATTTGGGTATAAACCTAACATGACACCTGCATCTTCTAAAATCTGTACCTTTTGTTCATTCGTCAATTCCATGGTGGCCTGTGTATGATAACGTTCCATCACTTTTGATCCGTATTTTTTTCCTGTCACATATAAAGCTTTTGTACCAATGTCTCCTAGTTCAGCTAATGTTTCTAAAGCCATATTAGCAAACAGCTTATAATCACGGTATGGAAAGTTAAGCTCAATCACTTTTTCAGACAAGCAGTACAATCTACTCGGTCTGCCACCTCTACCGGTTTTTTCGGAATAAGAAATTAACAAATTAATATCTTGTAGTTTTGTCAAATGCATTCTGGCAACGTTAGGATGAATATCGAACTGCTCAGAAATTTCATTGACAGTAACAGCTTTATGGTGCTGTACGAGGTATTGATAAATTTTAAAGCGTGTCGGATCACTTAATACATTCGTTACTTTTAATGTGTGTTCCATTAAATCCACCTCATTACGTTTGTTACTTTCATTATAGTAAATATTGTACGAGTAAAGGGGATTTCAATGGATTTGTTAAAAAGTGTACACATCTTTTTAGGAAAGCGATTCATGTTTTGTCATTATTATATGAAGAAAGTCGTATTGTATGTGTTAATGTATACGTATAATTTGTATTAGTTTCGACTTTAATCTTTAATCGTATTTGTTTTTCGTTGGAAGAAAAGGTTATGTCTACACGACCTGGTGGGAACTGATATGACACAATGCCTTCATGTTGGTCACCTGTGAAGTCCTCTTTAAATGCAGTGAGCCCCATTTGAACTAATGTTTCTACTTGCGTTTGTTCAATTAGCTGATGTGTCATCTGAATTTCATTTGTATAAATACTAATGTTTGCCATGATAATAACGAATAGAATAGAGACAATGAACAGAACGTAAGGATAAAAAAATCCATTTTCATTATTCGTAAAAGATAATCGTTTTTTCATAAGTCTCTCCTCGTAATGTCGTAACGGTCGCTTGGATACCAAACGGAAGTTGTTGAAATGATAATTGTTGAATATCTTTTAAATAAATTTCATGTCCTTTGCCATCGACTTGTCTGCGCACGTCTTGTTTATAGATAGAAATTGTAGCTTTTTTCCCATTCGGTAAATGAAGTTGTAACGTATCTTTTTGAACATCATAATCAATGGCTTCTAATACATCATTTCGTAAAAAGAGGAAAAAGTGTTCCACCGATAGATTCTCGTAATGATGTTCGAAGGAGCTCTTTTGAAGAAGGTAAGCGAGAAATGGAATGGTTAAATATAAAAGAGTAACTACAAGTAACATGGAGACAATGGAGAATCCTCTTTCATTGTTTAGGTCTTCCATATAAGCACATTTTTTCATTCGTTTGCTTAACATTTTGCCACTGGACACATCCTTTGACCAAATGATTATTTTTAGAAAAATGAAAGGTTACCTCATTTAACTGAATTTTTTTTGTGTATGTGTGAGGTAATTTTTGATCTGTTTCCCATAAATAAGGTTGTAATTCATCATGTAGTAAGTGTGTATAGGTGAGTCGAGTACGTAATACGTTCCGCTCATATTCAATCAACATAACAATGGGTACAATCGTTGTGATGATGACAAAAACGACTGTCGAAGCTATTAACACTTCAATAAGGGTGAATCCTTTATTGCTTAACAATGTAATATTCCCTTCCTTTACCAAGTCGAAAAATGACGTAATATTTGTGTTTGTTCGTTGTAATAATGATTGTTCCAGGTTTTCGAATTGTCCCTTGTTGATTAAATGAAATATTTGTCAATGTTTCGCTTTTAATCGTCCAACCGTCCGGTAATGTTCGAACAATGTTTTCCTTTTTATGGTGGGTAACAATTTCATACGACGCATCATTGAGCGTTATTTGGATGCGTTCATCAGTTCCGAGGGAAAGGTTTTGAATGTACATGAGATCGGATTGAAAGGTCGCAAAAAACTGTTTTTCTTGTTGTTGATCAATTGATGAAAAAAAGAGTGGAGCACTTAATACGACGAGGACGGCCCAAACGCTGAGGACAAAAACAACTTCGAGTAATGTAAAGCCATAACTATTTTTCATTTGTCTATTAAGGTGCGGATACCTTTCCTGCTGAATAAACTAATTGCTTCTGATTCGGGCATGTTTTCTGATCTTCTGTGATATAACCTTTACGTACTAAGACATTTAAACTTGAAGGATAATTACCTTCATCAAGATAATAAGCATCTACTTGAGCTTGGACAACCGAAACTAAAGCTACGCAACCTTTGTCATGGACTTCTGTGCTTTTACCACTCAAGTTCGGTATAATTAAAATAATTAATACCGAGATGACTAACAGGACGATGAGCATTTCAATGAGCGTAAAACCGTCATCATTTTTAAACATAGATCATTCTCCTTTAAATCGTTTTAATTAATTGAAACATCGGCCACATTAGGGTGATATAAATGAAAATGATAAAGCAGGCGATAATAGTAAAAAATAGTGGTTGAACCATCGTGATTGTTTTCATCGTTTTTTGATAAATTTCTTCCGTTAACATTTGGGCATACGTAGATAAGTCTCTTTCTAACACTTCGGATTGAATATTTTTTTGGAAAATAGTCGCTAATTGGCTTTCAACGAAATAAAATTGAGACAATATATTCGTTATATATACCCCCTTTTTGAGCTCATCGGCCATTAAAGAAGAGTAATGAGCGATGATTGGGACGTTGTTTTGTTGTGATAACATTTTTAAAATCTCTTTAATGGGCATGCCTGTTTTTAAAAGCGTACTTAAATGAGTAGCTAACAAAAACGATGTTTGTAGTCGCAAATATGTTCGAAAAATAGGAATATGTTTGTAGATTCGCAATTGTTTTTCGATACTTAATTTTTGTTTATTGAAATGCCAAATCGTTGACAGGACAACGAGCAACGTGATGATTATAAATAACATAGTTCCGAAGAGATCAATGATAAAAATAGAAATCGTTACAGTCGACGAAGCATCGGAGCTCGTTTGGAATAAATCAATAAAAGATGGGAGGACAGCTTGTTTGATAAAGATTATCAACAATAGAAAAATGATACATAAAATGAGTGGATAACGAATGATTTGCATAAACTTCTGTGTGTATTTGAGTCTTTGCCCAAACATTCGGATACATTCTTTCAATGTTCCTTCTAAGTCTCCATTTGCTCTTACAAAAAATAAATAAGATGTGATCGAGGGGTGAAACTGAAGTGTAGTTAACACTTGATCGAGGGTGTGCCCATTTTTTAATAATCCAGTGACTTGAGTCGCCGTTGTTGCCAATTGCTTATCCCAACGAATCGTATCTAAGGCATCAAGTAACGAATAGCCGTTTGCTAATGACCGAGATAGTCGACGTAAAAAGCGCAATTGCAATTCATTTGATAGTTTATTATGTTTTGAATTGAAGAGTTTGTTCAGAAATAAACCCATATGCAAACGCCTTCTTTCGTAAATGGTGAAACGAGTGTCGGTACTCATCCATATTTACATCTCGTCCTTTCGCTGCTTTAGTTAATCGTGCACCATGTAATAATTCCATAATAGCTGCTCGTCTTTTAAAGGTTTTATTTATGTGGATGGGGAGTAACTGAAGCGCAGCAACACCGATGAGTGATTGTTCAATATCGGCTGTTTTTATCCCCATTTCTAGCAATCGATACACTGTTCCAGAAGCGTCTTTAGCATGTATCGTACTCAAGACAAGATGGCCAGTGAGCGAAGCATCAAAAGCGAATTTTGCAGTGGCAGAATCACGTATTTCACCTACCATGAGTATATCTGGATCATGTCTTAAGGCCGCTTTCAAGCCGGTTTGATACGTAAGGCCAGCTTTTTTATTTACTTGTACTTGCAAAATGTTGTCTATGGTTTGCTCAATCGGGTCTTCTAAAGTGATCATTTGATACGATGTTTCTTGTAACATCATATGCAGAAGGGCATACAAAGTCGTCGTTTTCCCACTTCCAGTTGGACCAGTAAAGAGAATAATTCCTGCCTTCTGTTTAGTCCATTGTTTAAGGATGTTTTTTTGCTGGGGAAAAAGAAACAGAGTGTCAATCGAGAAGTTTTTTTCTTGAGGTAAGATGCGGATCGCTAAACTTTCCTTTTCTTTAACGGGTAAAGTCGATAGGCGAAGGTCATACGTTTTGTGCGATAATTGCTGAGTAATCGTCCCATTTTGCGGTTTTCTAATTTCTCCTATGTCCATTCCTGAAGTAAACTTATAATACGTCAGTAGAATGTCATATAGCTGGGATTTAATTTGTTGAAAAAAGATGCGTTGTCCATGGATACGAAAATAAATGTTTGTATACGATGAAGTAGGATAAAAGTGGATATCCGAAGCACGTTTTTCATATGCAGCAGCGAGAAGCTTGTTTGAAAATGCTGCAGCAACATTCAATATATAAACACCTCCTCCATAATTATACGCTTTGTAATTACTATATTCGACACAATCGGCTTAACTCCTGCATAATTTTTAAAAAATTTGAAATTCAGTATCCGTTGATGAAAGATAAATGATGTGACAACATTTGTGTATGTTATTTGCATAAACTTCTTTCGGTGCGCAAAAGATATATTTAAAGGAGGGTTTACATGTCTCGGAATGAATATATTCAGTTCATCACGAAGCAGTTTGTAACGTATATAAATATGTCTACTACAGAAAAACAAAAGAAAAGGGAGGAGAAAAAGAAACGGAACGATCTTCTTTTTCATCGTTGGCTCGGACTCGTTCCTTTTTCTGTGAAGCTCTTTTTTCAAAATGACGAATAGAAAAGCGGATTTAACTTGCTTTTATCTCAGCGTACACTTTAAATAAAACAGGCCACCATTAATAACCGATATTTTGATTCGGGGTTCAAACCGATTGGTAATTTCACGTATTTCCTTTTCTTTCTGTAATTTTTCATCTTCACTTTTTTCTGTATAAAAATGATTCAACAATTGGATTTCCTTTTTCAATTGTATGAGGGATCGTTGGGCCCATTCATGTTCTTGATTGTTTACATACTTAAAGACGACAGACTTGATGCGTCGGAATCCACTTTGAAGCTTAATTAAAGGGGAAATCGTGTAACAATAATCAGCAATCGTCGTTTGTAAGTTGATTTGTTTTAAGACGGACATCATGTCTGACTTCATCGTACCGTTCACTAAATTTAAGCCGATGGAAAATAGTTCGGCTTTTTTGTGTTGCCCGACGTACGCTATTTTTATATTTACTACGAGCCATGGGTGAAGCTCAGTTTTAGTCGGAGCAGCGTCAACGTGCTGAAATAATTTCGTAAACCGTTCTCGGTTCTTTAAAAAATGAATAATTTGTTGTAATCTTGGGCTTCCAAAATGAATCCATTCCCCTGATTGACCATGGTGAGATGGGTTCGTAATGAGTGTTAACTGCATTGGCTCGCCAAGTTTGCCCATACGCTTTACGTAATGCCAATAAAAGGGTCGATTCATCAATGCTTGATCCATTTCTTCCGTCAGTTGTACGGTCATGACACCATCCATATTTTTGATGATGGGGCAATGATGAGCTGTAAAAAATTGTGATAAAAATGTATTTAAATTAGTTAGATCCATAATGTTTCTCCTTATTGTAATCAGTTAAGGTAATGCGTGTTATTAATAACAGAAGATAAGTTATTCAATTTAACTTCTACTTCACCCGCAGAAGTAGAATGAGCAAAGATACGTTGAATTTCTTCTTCCATATTATTAACATTGAGTTCAGCTAAAATATCATCTAATTGACCGATGACATGTTCAAATAAATTGATTTTCTCATATAGAAGTTTCATAATGCGTTCTTCAAGCGTTTGTTGGAGAGCGAAATTAAACACATGGATGTCATTCATCTGTCCATAGCGATGGATCCGTCCAATTCGTTGTTCTAATTTCATCGGATTCCATGGCAAATCATAATTAATCATATATTTACAAAACTGAAGGTTTATCCCCTCACTGCCAGCTTCTGTTGCGATGAGTACTTGTGCATGGTCTTTAAAGAGCTGTTGCACCCAATCTTTTTTACTTCGATTAAAGCCACCTCTAAATGGAACAGAAGAGATACCATGTTGTTGTAAGTACCATTGTAAATAATGTTGAGTCGCTCGATATTGTGTGAAAATAATTATTTTCTCTTGTCCAATTCGTTCAATGAGTTCGATGACTTTTTTTGCTTTTGAATGATGAGGAAGTTGTTGAATTTTCTCTAACAGAGGTTGGAACTCGCTTTGCTCTTCGTTTGTTAGCTTTTTTAATGATAAATAACAAGCTTCTCTAGAGGAACAAATTTCCCTTAACAATGTGATTTTCGTAAAAGTTGGCAACTGTTGTAAGTTATGCTCTAATAAATCATAAAAACTCCTCTCTTCACTTGTAAAGGTAACCCAAATCGTTTCAATATTCCGTTTCGTCTCATTCATACGCGTGCTTTTTCGTGTATGGCGTACCATTACTTTTTGAATAAGTTGTTTTAAATACGGATTTTGCTTCATTTGTTTACGATCTTTTCCATATCGCTTTATAAAGGAATCATAGTTTCCTAAATGGCCGGGTTTTAAAATCGAAACGAGATTAAAAATTTCGATTAAATCATTTTGAATCGGTGTCGCGGTTAATAATAGACAATATTTCTTTTGAATTTCCCGAGCAAATGTATAGTTTTTCGTTCGATGATTTTTTAGTTTATGTGCTTCATCAATGAGGACGAAATCATAGTCGATATTTAAAATTTGTTCACGGTGAGGTGAGCGTTTAGCAGTATCGATCGATGAAATCACGATATCATATGCGTCCCAAGCATAGTTTTTCCGATGGGCAACAGTCGGAATATAAAACTTTTCATGTAATTCACGTACCCATTGATTGACGAGAGAAGCTGGTACTAAAATAAGTGCTTTTTTAACTAATCCTCTAATCATATATTCTTTTAAAATCAATCCAGCTTCAATCGTTTTACCGAGTCCAACTTCATCCGCTAAAATAGCACGTCCATTCATTTCTTCGATAACCTTTTTAGCTACTTGAATTTGATGTGGTAAAAATTCCATATGTGGTAAATATTTCAAAGATTGAAGCCCACCAAATTCTGTCGCCATCGTCGCTCGCTCAGCTTCATAAGCCATTTCAAACAATTCCCATGAAGAAAAAGGCCCTCCCTGATCAAGTCGCTGCTGAAATTCATCGATAAAGTCTATATCGTTGTGAATCTTTAGATCCATTGTAAACACCCTCTTTCCGAATAGACAGACGTCATGCATTTACGTCTAGGCGAATCTGTTAAGCGAGCGGTTGTATGTTGCTACGAGTACACCGTCTATACATTGGATGACAAAGATGTCAAAATCGTACAACAAGTTAGAATATGTGATATACTAACTTTAGAAACTACCTTAAAAGTTGCTACATAGTATACCCAACAATCGTTTATTCATGAGGTCCTATTCATCAGGCTGTTTCTAAATCTTTTGCACGTTTTGTAACGAACTTCGAGAGATAGACGAGTGGTGTTCCTCATCAATCGTTTTAACGAACTTTACAAAGGACGAGGCTTGTTGCTGAGTGTGAACAAAATGTATGCGTTATCATTCAGTGATTCATCTAGCTCGCCTTGGTAGAACATTGGTTGGAAAGGAAGAACGGTTGCTTGAAAACAGTTTATGAATAATAAGGAGTGTAATTGGATGAATAGATTGAAGCGTACCCCACTGTTTCCTGAGTATGCGACATACGGAGCGAAAACGATTGACTTTGGTGGTTGGGACATGCCTGTACAATTTACAGGGATTAAACATGAGCATGAAACAACGCGAACGAAGGCGGGCTTATTTGATGTATCACATATGGGTGAAATACGTGTTAGCGGACCGAAAAGCTTACCGTTCTTACAAAAAATGGTTACGAACGATGTGTCTAAACTTTCACCTAAACGTATTCAATATACGCTCATGTGCAACGAAAACGGAGGTACGATCGATGACTTCTTAATCTATATGATTGAAGAGGATCATTACTTATTAGTTGTCAACGCTTCTAATACAGACAAGGATTATGAATGGTTACAGAAACATAATGCGTTCGCATCAGATGAAGTCGTCATCGAAAATGTATCGGAAAATTATGCTTTACTAGCTCTACAAGGACCACTTGCTGAAGAAATTCTACAGTCGATTACGGACACCCCCTTAAACGAGATCGTTTTTTTTCGCTTTGAAAAGGATGTTTTGTTTTCCACGCTTACGAACAAAGCACTCGTATCGCGAACAGGTTATACTGGCGAAGACGGCTTTGAAATTTACATTGATCCGCAAGAAGTTCGAAAGCTTTGGAACTTAATATTAGAAGTTGGAGAAGAAAAAGGCGTAATACCGGTTGGCTTAGGGGCGAGAGATACGTTGCGCTTTGAAGCGAATCTACCATTATATGGCCAAGAACTTTCAGAATATATATCACCGATTGAAGCAGGTTTAACGTTTGCGGTAAAAGTGGATAAAGAGACACGTTTTATCGGACAAGAAAAACTGAGAGAACAAATAATTAACGGACCTGACCGAAAATTAGTTGCCATTGAAATGGTCGATCGAGGTATCCCACGAACGGGTTACGATGTTTATAATGATCAAGATGAAAAAATTGGCTTTATTACATCAGGTACACATTCCCCGACGTTGCGTAAAAACATCGGCTTAGCACTCATCAACAATAACGATCTCACTATCGGAACTAAATTACTCGTTCACATTCGCAAACGAAAGTTAAAAGCAGTCATTGTCGATACACCATTTTTACAAGAAAAAAATAAATAAAGGAGTGATTTTCATGAATTTTCGTTATTTACCGATGACAGATGCTGATAAAAAAGAGATGTTACAAACAATCGGGGTGCAGTCTACAGAGGAGTTATTTTCTGATATTCCAAAGCAGGTGCGTTATGACGGGGCACTAAATCTTAAAAAACCTGTATCTGAAGCTCAGTTAAAGGAAGAACTTACTGAGCTGGCAAATAAAAATGCCAACTTACGTACGTATCAATCATTTCTCGGAGCAGGGGTATATGACCATTATATCCCATCGGTAGTAGATCACGTTATTTCTAGATCAGAATTTTATACAGCCTATACTCCTTATCAGCCAGAAATTTCACAAGGAGAACTCCAAGCGATTTTCGAGTTTCAGACGATGATGTCTGAATTGACCGGCTTACCGATTGCGAATTCGTCGATGTATGACGGTGGTACTGCATTGGCGGAAGCTGTTACTTTAAGCGCTGCCCAAACAAAAAGGAAGAAAATCATCGTGTCGAAAACAGTCCATCCTGAATCACGTGCTGTTATTGAAACATATGCGAAAGGTCCGAACCTAGAAATCGTTGAAATCGACCATAAAGAGGGCCAGACAGATTTGACACAGTTAGAACAAGTGCTCGATGAACAAACAGCTAGTGTCGTCATTCAATATCCAAACTTTTTCGGGCAAATCGAACTATTGGAATCTATAAAAGATATCATCGGGCAACAGAAGAAAACGATGCTTATCGTTTCAAGCAATCCATTAGCTTTAGGATATTTGACTCCTCCAGGAGAGTTTGGAGCAGATATTGTTGTCGGCGATACCCAAGTATTCGGCATTCCAGCACAGTTTGGTGGACCGCATTGTGGGTATTTCACAACGACGAAAAAGCTTATGCGAAAAGTACCCGGACGATTAGTCGGTCAAACGACAGATGAAGAAGGCACACGAGGATTTGTGTTAACTTTGCAGGCAAGAGAACAACACATTCGCAGAGAAAAAGCGACTTCGAATATATGTTCGAATCAAGCATTAAGTGCATTAGCAAGTTCAGTAGCGATGACTTCGCTAGGTAAAAGTGGTTTACAAAAATTGGCAGTGCTAAATATGCAAAAAGCACGGTATGCGAAACAGAAGTGTATAGAAGCGAGAATACCGGTTACTTTTGATGGTCCTTTTTTCAATGAATTCGTCATTGAATTACCTCGACCAGTTGCAGAAGTTAATGATAAATTATTCGCTAAGGGAATCATCGGTGGTTATGATTTGCAACGTGCTTATCCAGAATTAGCTTGTCACATGCTCGTTGCTGTAACGGAAATGCGGACGAAAGATGATATCGATACGTTCATTAAAGAATTGGAGGAGATCATCAATGGTTAAAAAAGATTTTCCACTCATTTTTGAACGTTCTAAAGAAGGTAGAGTAGGATGTAGCCTCCCGGATTTAGATGTGCCGGAAGATGATTTGGATGAAAAATTAGCTGCTTCTTACGTTCGTAAAACTGCACCTGACCTTCCAGAAGTGAGTGAGTTAGATCTTATACGTCATTATACTGCACTTTCGAATCGTAACTATGGTGTAGATTCAGGCTTTTATCCCCTTGGATCGTGCACGATGAAATACAATCCAAAAATAAATGAAGATGTGGCTCGACTCGAAGGGTTTAGTCACATTCACCCGTATCAAGACCCAAAAACGGTTCAAGGTGCTATGGAAATGATGTATGACTTACAAACTTCATTAGCCGAAATTACCGGGATGGATGAAGTTTCTTTACAACCGGCAGCAGGAGCCCAAGGTGAGTGGGCTGGATTGATGATGATTAAAGCATTTCATGAAGCTAACGGAGATTACAATCGAACGAAAGTAATCGTTCCAGATTCTGCCCATGGTACAAACCCCGCTTCTGCATCGGTAGCTGGTTTCGAAGCTATTACCGTTCAATCAAATGAGCAAGGCCTCGTTGACTTGGAAGATTTAAAGCGAGTTGTCGATGAACAGACTGCAGCTTTAATGTTGACAAATCCAAATACATTAGGTCTATTTGAAACAGAAATTGTGAAGATGGCTGAAATTGTTCATGATGCAGGTGGAAAGCTTTACTACGATGGGGCGAATTTAAATGCAATAATGGGTTATGCTCGGCCAGGCGATATGGGATTTGATGTCGTTCATTTAAACTTGCATAAAACATTTACAGGGCCACACGGAGGTGGTGGGCCAGGATCGGGACCGATTGGAGTACGAAAGGAATTAACACCATTTATGCCGATACCAACCGTAACGAAAAAAGGTGATCTATATGTCTTTGATGATAAACGACCACAATCAATCGGTAGAGTAAAGCCTTACTATGGTAATTTCGGTATTTACCTTCGCGCTTATACGTATGTGCGAACGATGGGTGCTGAAGGACTAAAAAAAGCTAGTGAATACGCTGTGTTGAATGCGAACTACATGATGCGTAAGCTCGAACAATATTATGATTTACCATTCACACAACATTGTAAGCACGAATTTGTCATTTCGGGTAAACGTCAAAGACAATTAGGAGTGCGCACCCTTGATATCGCAAAGCGTTTACTCGACTTTGGCTATCATCCACCGACTATTTATTTTCCATTAAATGTAGAGGAAGCGATGATGATCGAGCCGACAGAAACAGAAAGTAAAGAAACGTTGGATGATTTTGTCGACACGATGGTAAAAATATCCGAAGAAGTGAAAACAAATCCAGAAATTGTCCAAGAAGCACCACATGAAACCGTTGTACGACGAATGGACGAAACGACTGCAGCGAGGAAACCGATTTTAAGATATACAAAAGATTAACAATCAATTCAATCATCGACATAAAAGTGACAAACCACCACAGGTCATTCAATGATTGACTACCTGTGGTGGTTTATCATCATTTATATGTTATTTAATTTTTCCTGTCCATTTTTTGAAACCGCCCTTTAATACGTTTAAATCTTCGTAACCATTTTTATGTAAGAGATGAGCCGCCCGTTTCGCTCGAGATAATCCTTGACCGTAAAGATACACTGGTTTATCTTTACGCAATTCAATGAGGCGCTGTCGCATTTGTGTTAATGGGATATTTCGTGCACCGAGAATGTGTCCTCTTTCAAACTCTTGTGGTTCTCGAACATCAATTAATTGTGCTTTACGATAACCTTGTTTAAATTGTTCTTCTGTTAGTTCACTTAAATATGTACGTTGTCTAAAATATCTAAAGACAAAAAATGTAAGTAAGATGACTAATGCAATGATAAAAAGTGTCATGTAATGTCCTCCGTCTCACAATGTTCATCTTCTATTATATGGTGAAACATAGATTATTTCAAAGGTTTTTCCTTGCTATTCCTGTAAGACAAGTATATATTAATTTGGGATGATTTTGCTTGTCAAAGATTATTTTACATTTCATCTACATAACTGTAAAATTTGCAAGCGATAAAAACAACTAAAAAATCGAATATGATTGAATATGTCTCCCGTTTTCTCGATTTTCCTCGCGTTATGATTCATTTTTATGCATTGACAAAATAGAGATTTTTTGCTTCGAACACCACTTCGAACACCATATATAGTGTTCGAAGTTTATTTTTGACACAATATGTTGTTTAGTGGTATCTTATGTATGAGATAAAATGAATATTGATGATTGATATTGATTCGTAATGAAGGAGCGATTGTATGGCCACTACAATAAATAAGGCTAGTAAAATTGATGTCCAGCAGCTAAACGAAGATATTGCGAAATTCCCGCAAGTTCATCCAATTACTGACGATATGAACATTACGCATGAAGGTGTGTCTCGTCTCGTTATGTTGGATCGTTATGCTTTTAAGGATACAGAAAAGAAAACATTAAGAGTTGGGGATTTTGTCGTCTTGACCGTTAAAGACGATCCGAATTTTCCAGCTCGTGGTTTAGGTTTTATCGAATCGATTGATTGGTCAAAAGAAAAGGCAGATATTCGGATCGAGCCTGAATTTCTATCAGTCGTAGATGAAGAAGAAGCTGAAACGGGGCTAATCACTCGAAAATTAGATGCGATTGATAAACCATTAGAAATTTTTTATGAGCAAATCGCTAAACGAAATGCAACTGGATTATCAAGGGTGGAAGAGACAGAAGAAAAACAAAAGTATTGGTTTGGAAAATTTTATGAAGAACTCTCTTCTTTACATTTTATCCCAGCTGGAAGAGTGCTGTACGGAGCAGGTAGTGGCACTGATGTGACTTATTTTAATTGCTATGTAATGCCATATGTAAAGGACTCTCGTGAAGGGATTAGCAATCACCGTAAACAAGTGATGGAAATCATGTCTAGAGGTGGCGGTGTAGGTACGAACGGCTCTACCTTAAGACCGCGGAACACGTTGGCTCGAGGTGTTAACGGCAAGTCGTCTGGATCAGTTTCTTGGCTTAACGACATTGCTAAATTAACGCACCTTGTTGAGCAAGGTGGCTCAAGACGTGGCGCACAAATGATCATGTTGGTAGATTCTCATCCTGATATTATTGAATTTATCATATCAAAAATGCAAAATCCGAGAATTCTTCGGTATTTAATCGAAAACACAAAAGATGAACAAATTAAACATCTCGCACAAGAAAAATTAAAATTTACTCCATTGACGGAGACGGAAGCTGATCTTTATCAAGGAGTATTAAATTATAAATCGATGCCAGGTTTAGGTGGATTTACACCAGCGGCCATCAGGGAAGCAGAGGAAAAATTACGCAACGGCGGTACATACGGCGTTCACGAGCCAGACTTTTTAACAGGTGCAAATATATCTGTTTGTATTACAAATGAGTTTATGGAAGCTGTTGAAAATGATGATTTCTATGAATTGCGCTTTCCAGATGTTGAAAATTATTCAGAAGAAGAAATGAAGATTTATAACGAAAAATGGCATGAGATTGGTGACGTTCGTAAATGGGAAGAAATGGGCTTTGGCATACGTGTCTATCGAAAAATTCGCGCAAAAGAACTGTGGAACTTAATTAATATATGTGCAACGTATTCGGCTGAACCAGGAATATTCTTTATCGATAATGCGAATGAGATGACAAATGCGAAAAGTTATGGTGATCAAGTTGTTGCTACAAATCCATGTGGCGAACAACCGCTAGCTCCTTATTCCGTATGTAACTTAGCTGCTGTGAACCTAGCTGCGATGGCGGATAAGGAAACGAAAACGGTTGACTATGAAAAGTTAAAAAACACCGTGAAAATCGGAGTGAAAATGCAGGATAATGTTATTGATGCTACGCCGTACTTTTTAGAGGAGAATAAGAAGCAAGCGTTAGGCGAACGACGCATCGGATTAGGTGTTATGGGTTTACATGACTTACTTATCTACTGTGAAACGGAATACGGTTCAGCTGAAGGAAACAAACTCGTTGATGAAATTTTTGAAACAATTGCAACGACTGCGTACCGTGCTTCCATAGATCTCGCCAAGGAAAAAGGAAGCTTTCCATTTTTAGTCGGGCAAACTGAAGAGGAGACGAAACGTTTACGAGAAGCATTCATCCAAACCGGATATATGCGACAAATGCCAAAAGATATTAAAGAAGGTATTTTGGCGCATGGCATTCGCAACTCCCACCTCCTAACAGTTGCACCTACGGGGAGTACAGGAACGATGGTAGGAGTAAGTACAGGTTTAGAACCCTATTTTTCCTTTTCCTATTATCGAAGTGGGCGACTTGGTAAATTTATTGAAGTGAAGGCGGATATCGTTCAGGAGTATCTGGACAATCATCCAGAAGTAGATGAAAATAACTTACCTCATTGGTTTGTGACAGCTATGGATTTATCACCTGAAGCTCATGCCGATACGCAGTGTGTCATTCAACGCTGGGTTGATAGTTCAATTTCGAAAACGGTAAACGCACCAAAAGGATATACAGTTGAACAAGTTGAAAATGTGTACAAGCGACTGTACAAAGGTGGAGCAAAAGGCGGTACAGTTTATGTCGACGGAAGTCGGGACTCACAAGTGTTAACGTTAAAAGCAGAAGAAAACAATTCGTTCGAACAGACGGAGTTATTTGATGATGAAAAACCGACCGTCGTCTTAATGGACACGATCCAAGCGTTAGAACATACCGATGTCACGATCGGTTCTGAAATCGGTAATACGTGTCCTGTCTGTCGAAAGGGTAGCGTAGAAGATATAGGCGGCTGTAATACGTGTACAAGTTGTGGCGCTCAATTAAAATGTGGTTTATAAAGATTCAAGAAGAACTGATCAACGGTGTCGGTTCTTCTTTTTTATTATGACAACCCCTTGTATAACAGCGCATTATACGGTATCCTCATAGTAGAAACACTTTTGCCCGAACTAAAAATTTTTGTGAAATGGGGAGAATCGATGCCAACACCTAGTATGGAAGATTATATAGAAAAAATTTATCTTTTAATCGAATCCAAGGGATATGCCCGTGTATCAGACCTTGCGGAAGATTTAGAGGTTCACCCGTCTTCGGTAACCAAAATGGTTCAAAAACTAGATAAGGATAATTTTCTGAACTATGAAAAATACCGTGGTTTCGTCTTGACGGATAAGGGCAAGGAAGTCGGTAAAAAATTAGCCTTCCGTCACGAATTACTTGAGCAGTTTTTAGAAATTATCGGCGTAGAAGATGAAAATATTTATGACGATGTTGAAGGGATTGAACACCATTTAAGTTGGAATTCAATCGACCGGATTGTTGACCTCGTTTCCTATTTCAAAGCTGATCAACAGCGGATTGATGATTTAAGAGACATCCAAAAGCGTCATTCAAAATAAAGTATCGAAGCTTTCTGATTACGTTCGCTGATCAAAGCACTTTCTAGAATGAGTTCTAATTTCTATTCCTACGCTTAAAAATATAAAAAGGCGTGTAGGAGGAGAACGTATGAAAATAGATGGTGTATTTTCGGGTGGAGGCGTAAAGGCATATGCTTTCATAGGTGCTTTGGAAAGTATTTACGAACGGAAACTCGTCTTCGAAAGGGTAGCAGGTACATCTGCTGGGTCCATTATTGCAGCATTTCTCGCTGCCGGTTATCCGATAAAAGAAATGAAACAACTTGTTCAACATTTGGATTTAAAAAAGTTTTTAGATCCACCTCGACTTACGAAGTATATACCAGCAAGTAAATGGTTGTTTTTATACTTGCAAATGGGGTTATATAAAGGAAATCAATTTGAAGATTGGCTTTACGATCAATTAGCTAAAAGAAATATCTATACATTCAGTGATTTACGTGATGGCTATTTAAAAGTAGTTGTTAGTGATTTAACATTGGGGAAACTAGTCGTTATCCCGGACGACTTACAACGACTTTATAATCTTAATCCAAAATACTTTCCCGTAGCGAAAGCTGTAAGAATGAGTTCCGGATTTCCGTATTTTTTTATGCCCAAAAAATTATTGGGAAAGACGAAGGAAAAGAGTTTAATTGTCGATGGGGGTCTATTAAGTAACTTTCCACTTTGGATTTTTAAAAAAGAAGATGAAAAAAGCCGGCGTCCTGTGTTAGGGGTTAAGTTAAGTGAATCTACTGAAAAGAGCCGGCCTCATAAAATTAAGAACTCTTTGGATATGCTTCATGCTCTTTTTTTAACGATGAAACAAGCGCATGATGCAAGATATATTTCTGAATCCAAGAAAAACAATATTATTTTTATACCTGTGGATCATATTGATGCTACTGACTTTCATTTGAGTGAAGAGATGAAAAAGAATTTAATGAAGATTGGTAAGCAACGAGCTAAAGCGTTTTTAAATCATTGGCCAAGATGAATAAGTAATGAATTTTTTTAAAAAGCGGGGCTAAAAACGTGTTAATTTGATGCTCGTTTTTTTCGTTTAGATTTGTTACCTTCAATCACTCGCAAGTGATGGGGACGTCTTCTTAGCTTTTTCCTCTTTTGCGTGGTTTGGAATTTCGTTGTTATCGATGCCGGCTTAAATGTTTGTTTATATTTCCTTTTTGATTGTTTGACCGCCTGTCGATATTTCTTCATTTCCGATGGGTTTTTGTTTCTTAGAAAGATTACGTAAAAAGCTCCAAATATGGCAACACCGATCCCAATCATAATAAATACACTCGTCAAGAAGTTTACCGTATTTGTAAACAGTTCGGAAAAAATTCCGACGATTGCTAGACCGATGATTCCATAAATCAGTATGGGTAATGTTTTGCGAGCCATACATTTACCTCCCTTCTCAAATCTTCTGTGGATATGAGTTGTTCCGACAATTGTTCAACAGAAGCTATTATCAAGTATGATGAGGTGGATACTTCTTTATAGAAAATAATCTCTGTTTACGTATAGGGTTACCCATTGCTCGTAAATTATTCAAGCGGTAAACAACTTTATTTTATATTGTGGATCACCTTGACAGACAAAGGGGACTTTATCCTTATTCTACTAGATAAGTTCTTTAAAAACTAGTAGAGAAACTCGTATACCCTCGATAAAGTCATTGTTTTTTTGATTCATTTATATGTTCTTGGGAATACTACCCCTTGAGGTGATTGAATCATGAAGACGAAGAAAGTGAAACACGATGTTCAGGAACTAAAAGAAAGTGAAATCACAGAGGTACTTGGTCGGTCGCTCGTAACAGGATTTATTGGTGGGATAATCTGGAGTTCAATAGCGACATTTATGTATTATTTTAATTTATCGGAAGTTTCTGTGAGGGCCTTTATGCTACGGCCATGGATACAAGCAGAATGGATCAATCGTTGGCCAGGTGATGTTCTGTCAATTATTTTAGTCGGTTTTCTCTCTGTTTTAGTAGCCCTTATTTATTTTATGTTGTTTAAAAAAATGAATATTATCTCAATTGGTCTTCTTTATGGTTTATTATTATGGTTCCTTGTCTTTTATGTATTTCAATCCATCTTTGTCAACGTACCGAAGCTCGATGATTTACATTATAACACAATTATCTCAACGATTTGTGTCTACGCTTTATATGGCACTTTTATCGGATATTCGATCTCCTATGACTATTATGATACATCGCTAAAGAAAATGAAATCTAGCCAGTTATAGTGCATGAATTTGACAGCCCCGGTTCATCACAAACATTATTCAAATCGTTTTGTTTATGATAAACTTGAATCATCCCTTATATATACGCAAAAAAGAGGTGTTTTGGACGATGAACCGATTGTTATTATTGAATGGGCCCAACTTAAATTTGTTAGGTCAACGTGAAAGAGATATATACGGAGTAACGACGTTAAATGATATCGAGCGTGATTTAACAGACTTCGTTCAACAGTTTGGTTTTGAATTGGATTGTTTCCAGTCAAACCATGAAGGAGAACTTGTTGATTATATCCATAATGCGAATAAAAAATATAGAGGTATTATTTTCAACCCTGCTGCTTATACGCATACGAGTATTGCACTTCGTGATGCCATTCAGGCAATTGATACTCCGGTTGTAGAAGTACATATATCAAATATACAAAGTCGGGATTCCTTCCGACATCAGTCTATGCTGGCACCGGTCTGCGATGGACAGATTATCGGCTTTGGGGTAAAAGGATATCGATTAGCAGCATTAGCATTCCTACCGCTTCATAAGCTAGCTAGTGAATGAATAAATGAAGGATCGCTACGTACTTTATCATAAAAAAGTAGAAAGGATGAGAGGATGGAAAAACTAAATAAGTTAAGAAAAGCACTCATTACACATGATTTGGACGCTCTGTTATTAACAAATCCGATTAACCGAAGATATATGACGGGTTTTACAGGGACAGCAGGAGTTGCCTTGATCAGTCAGACTGATGCGCGATTTATTACAGATTTTCGATATACGGACCAAGCGACTGAACAAGTTAAACATTTTAAAGTAGTTGAATATAAACAGTCCATCGAACTGGAAATAAATCATCAACTAAAAGAATTAAATGTAAAACGGTTAGGGTTTGAACAAGATCATATGACATACGCTCAATATGATCTTTATAAAAAAACATTCGGAGTCGAACTCATTCCAGTTTCGGAACTCGTAGAAAACATTCGTTTAATAAAAAACCCAGTTGAACTTGAATATTTAAAAAAGGCAGCAGCAATTGCTGATCAAGCGTATGAACATATACAAGGATTTATTAAGCCTGGCGTCAGGGAAGTTGATATTGCGAACGAACTCGAGTTTTTCATGCGGAAACAAGGTGCAACGTCATCTAGCTTTGATATTATCGTAGCTTCCGGTTTTCGTTCGGCTTTGCCTCACGGAGTAGCCTCTGAAAAAGAAATTCAGTCAGGAGAACTTGTAACTCTTGATTACGGAGCTTTATATAATGGATATTGCTCCGACATTACGCGTACGCTTGCAGTTGGAGAAGTTAGTGAGCAATTACGACGTATTTATGATATTGTTCTCGAAGCACAAAAACGGGGCGTGGACGGGATTAAGCCTGGGATGACTGGAAAAGAAGCTGATGCTTTAACAAGAGATTATATAGAAGAACAAGGTTACGGAAAATATTTTGGGCACTCAACGGGGCACGGTTTAGGAATGGAAGTGCATGAAGCACCAAGTCTTTCATTACGAACAAAAACACAATTAGAGCGAGGAATGGTTGTGACCGTAGAACCAGGAATTTACGTTCCAAATGTTGGAGGTTGCCGGATTGAAGATGATATCGTAATCACTTCATCTGGAAATGAACGCCTCACATGGGCGACGAAAAAATTTATTCAATTATAAGAAGAAGTGCAAAGTGTTTGAGGAGGAAAAAAATATGCTATCAGTAAATAATTTTAAAACAGGATTGACGATTGTCGTCAATGAGGAGCCGTGGCAAGTGATCGAATTTCAACATGTAAAGACAGGAAGAGGATCTGCCTTTGTCCGTTCAAAATTACGTAATTTACGGAACGGAAACATACAAGAAAAAACGTTTCGTGCAGGTGAAAAAGTGGCCCAAGCTCACGTAGAGCATAAAGATATGCAATATTTGTATGCTTCAGGAGACACACATGCATTTATGGATACAAGCACATACGAGCAAATTGAATTGCAGACGAGTCAAATTGAGCATGAACTCCAATTTATTAAAGAAAATATGGAAGTATCGGTTATCTTTTATGAAGGCGACATTATTGGCATCGACTTACCAAAAAATGTTGAGTTAAAAGTCGTAGAAACTGAACCTGGTATTAAAGGAGATACCGTAAGTGGTGGTTCCAAATCAGCTACGTTGGAAACCGGTCTCGTCGTCCAAGTTCCTTTATTTATCGATAATGGAGAAACATTAGTTATTAATACGTCTAACGGAAAATATATTTCTAGGGCATAGCTTTCATTGCAAACAAATATGTGATCATCAAAAACAGTCTAATCGCCGGACTGTTTTTTTGTTTGTCATAAAATAGAGTCTTTCACCATAGATTGACTATAAAGCTAATACAAAAAGTGGGGACATGCTATGGAAGAGATCCTTCGATTATTCCCAAATGATCTACGCAAACGAATTGCTACAAGAGTAGCTAACAGATGGGATGTTTTACAAGAAATAAGAATTCGACTCTTTCAGCCTGTTGAGTTCGTATTTGATGAACATGTTGAATGGCTAGAACAGATGAAACCGAATCGCCAACATGGTGCATTTATGCTGAATCGATTGAGTGAATTTTCTTTGTATCGTTTGGAGGACGAGTTGCGAGAAGGTTATATAACAATCGAAGGTGGGCATCGGGTTGGCTTAGCCGGTAAAGTAAATACGATACGTGGCACTGTAAAAGCTCTTCATCACATAACTTTCTTAAACATTCGGATTGCGAAAGAGAAAATCGATGCAGCTCGTTCGGTTTTACCGTATATGTGCACAAACTACTATGTAAATACTTTAATTGCCGGACCACCTCAAACAGGAAAAACAACTTTAATTCGCGATCTCGTTCGTCTCATCTCATCAGGATGGAGAAATATAGCCCCTAAAAAAGTCGGATTGATCGATGAACGGTCAGAAATTGCAGCTTCTATTAAAGGTATTCCACAACATGATTTAGGGAGACGGACAGATGTGCTCGACGCTTGTCCGAAAGCAGAAGGAATGATGATGATGATCCGTTCGATGTCGCCGGAAATACTTGTTGTCGATGAAATTGGTAGTACTTTAGATGTTGAAGCATTGTTGGAAGCCATTCATGCAGGTGTTACTGTCGTTTGTACGGTTCACGGCCAATCTTTACGTGAATTGAAACAGAGACCATCTTTACGACCACTTTTTCAACAAAAAATCTTTGAACGCATCATCTTGCTAGGTAAACATGAAAAAACCCCTGGAAAAGTTATAAAAGTCTATGATGAGTCTGAAGTGAATATATTTTCTAAAGAAAGGATTTATAGCAGATGAAATGGTTAGGAGCACTTCTTTTTTTAGGTGCATGTTCATGGGGGGGATTTGAATGGAGCCGAAAATTTTCAAAAAGGCCACAACATATTCGGCAGCTTAAAAATGCCTTGCAAATATTGGAAGCAGAAATTCTTTACAGTCAACTGCCTTTACAAGAAGCTTTTTTAACAATTTCTAAGCAAACTCCAAAGCCTACACGGACTTTCTTTTATTTCCTATCCGAGCAAATGAAAGATAAAAATAAGGATCTCATCGAGATTTGGGAAGATGCTGTTCATGAATTTATGGAAATATCATATATAGGGCCGAATGAACGAGAAATTCTTTATCAATTTGGTAAAACTCTTGGCCAACATGATTTCACACAACAACAAAAACATATTCAGTTAACGATTAATCATTTAGAAAGAGAATTACAGGACGCTAGAGATGATGATCATAAGTACGGGAAAATGGCCAAAAGTTTAGGTTTTCTCTCCGGTTTATTCATCGTTCTATTGCTCATATAGGGTGAAGGAGGCAAACATATGTTGATAGATGCAACCGTATTATTTCAAATTGCTGGAATTGGAATCATCGTCGCATTAATCCAAACAATCCTTAAACAGATGGGGAAAGAAGAAATTGCTCAATTTGCTGCATTATTAGGATTTATTATCGTTCTTGTCATCGTTGTGAATAGTCTTTCAGATCTATTTCAACAAATAAAGTCCGTATTTCTATTCCAAGGGTAAGCTCATGAATATATTACAAATTGTTATCTTTTGTATTGTTGCAACGATTATATACATTGTGTTAAAAGAAATATCGGCTCCGTTTGCATTTTTCATCCTCTTGCTTACAGGAATCGTCATTTTTTTAGCCATTATTGAACAAATTAGCATCATTTTTCAATTGATTCTTACATTAGGTGAAAAGGCATCGATTCAAAACATGTATATAGAAACGATCTTAAAAATCATCGGGATTGCTTATATTACTGAACTTGCCGCCAACATTACGAAAGATGCTGGGCTTTCATCTGTTGCTTCAAAAATTGAACTAGCGGGTAAAATATTTATTTTAGTGTTGGCGATACCAATTCTCTCCGCTGTTATTGAGGCAATCTTAAGTTTTTTGCCTTCTACGTAAGCAAAATCCCGTGCCGAAGGGAGTAATAATAATGAATGAAATATATTAAGTGGATTACCTTCTGCACCTGTATGTTCGTTTTTGGGGGACAAGTTGAATTCACTTATGCGCTTGAAGATGAAGAAAACGAAAAGGAAGCTATGGCTGATCCTATAGTAGATGAGGTTTCACTCGATGGCATTCAACAATACTGGGACATGCTCGTCAATGACTATGGAGGTTATTTACCGGAAATCGAAAAACAGAGTTTGTATGAAATGATAAATAATAAAGATTCTTACTCGATCAAAAATATTTTAATCGGAGCGAGCGAATATTTATTTCATGAGCTTATTTTAAATGGAAGATTACTCGGTCTGTTGATGATGCTCACCCTATTTTCCATTTTATTACAAACCACGCATGCAGCTTTTGAAAAAAGTGCTGTCAGTAAGATTGCATATTTTGTTGTCTATATTGTCCTTTTGTTTATTTCCTTAAACAGCTTCTATGTAACTGTTTCCTATATAGAAGAAGCGATTGATACGATGATGAGTTTTATGATTGCCTTACTACCTCTCATCCTCGGACTAATGGCGACGTTTGGAAATATAGTAACAGTCTCATTTTTCCATCCGATTGTAATTTTTCTCATACATCTAAGTGGTGTGCTCGTTTCTAAATTTATTTTACCAATATTGTTTTTATCAGCCATTTTACTCATTGTTAGCACGCTAAACGAAAATCATAAAGTCACTCATTTAGGAAATTTATTTAAGTCAGTAGGCATGGGTGCGCTCGGTATTTTTTTAACCGTATTTTTAGGAGTGATGTCTGTTCAAGGAGCTGCTAGTGCAATTCAAGATGGTGTAGCGATGAAAACGACAAAATTTATAACGGGAAATTTTATTCCAGTCGTTGGAAAAACCTTTACAGATGCTGCTGATACAGTATTAAGTGCCTCTTTATTATTAAAAAATGCTGTGGGCATTGTCGGCATGATAATAATTCTCTTAATCGTTTTGTTTCCTGCGATTAAAATATTTGCCATCGCACTTATGTATAAAATTGCTGCTGCTATTTTGCAACCCGTTGCCGATGGACCGATGATTACTAGTTTAAATACGATTAGTAAATATATCGGATATATGCTCGGTTCTTTATTGGCGGTTTCATTTATGTTTTTCTTAGCGATCGTAATTATTGTCGTTGCTAGTAATATCACTTTATTACTTCGATAGGAATGATGAAAATGGACATGTTGATCCAATGGGTTACACAAATTACTGTTTTTCTGTTACTCGCAACAATTATTGACCTTCTAATTCCTGCACATTCCATGAAGAAATATGTGAAGTTTGTCATTGGATTAATTTTAATTTTAATCGTTTTACAACCGGTTTTTTATTTGTTTAATACAGATCTTCAACAAGCGATCGAAGCATCTGTTAAAGAATATATTTTTGATGAAACAAAGACAGAAGAAATCGGTGATTTGATTGAAATGCAAAAAAGTGAAATACAATCGACCCAACATGAATATATATTAAAACAGATGGCTGTCCAATTAAAAAACATTGCTGAAACGCCATTAAGCAATTCCTATCAAGTGGAAATTATGGACATTGACTACACATTCAATCAACCAACTGATTATACGTATGAGGACTTAGAAGAAGTTATTGTGTATTTGCAACCATTAGAAGATGAGGAGGGAACAATCCATGCGGTTGATGATGTTGTCATCAATACGGATGATCCTGTATACGTAGGTAATGATGATCAAACGGAAGATATTATCAAATTGTTACAAGAGGAGTGGGAACTGGAGGATAAAAAAATAACGGTTGTTTGGGAAGGAGGGACATCTTGATTAAAAAAATACTCCAATACTTTAGTACAAAGGACAGTGATCGAAAAGCGAATCGCCTATCAAAAAAGAAAGGGTATTTATTAATTATCGGATTAGTAGGGGTTTTGCTACTTCTTATGAGTAATTTATTTTCAACGCCAGAAGAAACTCCTAAGCAAGGAAAAGTAGATCTTTTACAAGAAAAAAAAGCGAAAGAAACACCGAAAGAGCCGACAAGTACTGCTGATGTGAGTGTATTGGAAAAAAGTTATCAAAAAGATCTCCAAGACATGTTAGAGAAAATTAAAGGTGTATCAGAAGTTGAAGTGATGGTCAATCTCGACTCAACAAATGTTAATGTTTATGAAAAAAACCTCATTGTTGGAAAACAAACAACCGATGAAAACGATAAAAGTGGGGGCACGCGACAAATTGATGAACAGACGGAAGAAACTCAAGTTGTTTTAGTAAGACAAGGTGATCAAGAAACTCCATTGTTAATTCGTACAAAAAAACCAGAGGTTAGAGGCGTCTTTGTAGTCGCTAAAGGGGTTGATCATGCGACAGTAAAAGAGTGGGTGATAGAGGCCGTTTCACGAGTTCTTGATGTTCCTACTCATCGTGTTTCTGTTATGCCTAAAAATTAAGGAGGATAAAATGATGTTGAAAAAACAAACGATTTGGTTGTTAACGATGCTTAGTTTAATGATTGTTTTAAGTGTATATTACATGCTCTCTGACCCAGATGAGCTCGCATATATTGACGATGGAAAAGATACAGATAGTACTCAGGAAACAGCAACGCAAGATTCGACAGAGGACGGTGAAGATGCACAAATTGATGAGATTACGAACATAGGGAAAGATGAACTATTTACTACACTGCGCATGAGCCTCCAAGATGAAAGAAGTATGAAAAAAGATCGTTTAAAAGAAATTGTAGCTTCGGGTAATGCTACGATTGAAGAGAAAAACGAGGCAAAAAATGATCTGGACAATTTAGATGAACTTTCAACGAAAGAAGCTGTCTTAGAGGAGTCAATTCTCGCTGCAGCGCAATATGAAGATGTCCTCGTCCGTTCAGATGAAGATAAAGTACATGTTCATGTAAAAGTGGATGAACTATCAAAAGAAGAAGCTGTGCATATTATGCAAATGGTCCGAGACGAATTTGGTGATGTAACTGTAGATGTTAATTATCAACCGACAGAAGGGTCATAATGGACAACGCACATAAATGGATGGGCAATCCGAATACTGAAATAGTGTTCGGATTTGTTTTTCGGAGTAACGACACAATTTCCACAGTATAGACTACGTAAAGGGGTCGTCTTTACGATCGAGAATCGAATTAATGGATGTATGCTTTGAAGTATGAATGGTGAAAAAACTATTCAATAAGATAGTGAAGAAATGCGTGCACTTGTATCTTATTTTAACGTACATTTCTAAGGGATTGAAGGAGGTGTAGAAATACGTTGGCGCAGAATAAATTAATTCCGGTGATGAATCAACAAATATGTCCGTCATCATTAATGGACAGACAGCTTGCAAAGAAAGTACTACTTTCTCTGCAAGCTTTACTATATTTCTATGTTAACAAATACATAATAATAAAAAATATAAATACTGATAGATTAGGAAGAGATAACTATAAAGGTTGTGTTTAAGTATAAGATTAGTCACTAGATTATGAGTAAATATAGTCGTTGATAAGAAAAAATAAAAATAATCATAAAAACCACTCGCATTTATGAGAAAATGCTGTTATAATACAGAGGTGTAAACATTTTTATATGTTATGTTTTCATACTATTCTTTAATGAATTACGATTTAGGTTTTCTTGGGACTTATCGTAGAGTGTCATAAGGAGCTTTGAAGACTAGAGATTTATTTTACATCAAATGAAGGGGTGTCATAGGAAATGTTAAAAGTACAAGAAATACGCGAATTGATCAAGCTTATTGATCAATCAACAATCAGTGAATTTAAGTATGAGACAGAAGAGGCAAAGATTACGTTAAAAAAGGACTATGGAAACGAAGTTTTAGTACAACCACAACCACAACCAACTGTCGAAGCTCCAGTTGAACAACCGAAAGTGACAAAATCAGTTGAGGAAAAATCAACTCCAGAACTAGAAAAGAAAGAGACTGAACAAACCCAAGAAAAAGAAACTAAATCGTCTGAAGAAGCAAGTGACTATGATTATGAGGTCGTCTCACCGATGGTAGGTACGTTTTATCGCAAACCTAGCCCAGAGAGCGATCCATATGTAGAAGTAGGCAGTGAGGTAAAAGATGATACGATTGTCTGTATCGTTGAAGCGATGAAATTATTTAATGAAATAGAAGCTGAAGCGACAGGTGAAATCGTTGAAATATTAGTTGAAGATGGCGAATTAGTTGAATATGGACAACCATTATTTAGAGTGAAGACAAAATAAGGGGATGTAGTCATTGATTAAAAAACTACTCGTAGCTAACAGAGGGGAGATTGCAGTTCGCATCATTCGCGCTTGTAAAGAGATGGGAATACATACTGTAGCTATTTATTCCGAAGCGGATGCAGATTCACTGCATGTCCAATTAGCCGATGAATCCTATTGCATCGGCGCGACATCAAGTAAAGATAGTTACCTTAATATAACAAATATTATGAGTGTTGCTACGGCGACAAACGTAGATGCAATCCATCCTGGTTATGGATTTTTAGCGGAGAATGCTGACTTTGCAGAAATTTGTCAAGAATGCAACATAGAATTTGTTGGCCCAACGCCAAAATCGATTCAAAAAATGGGTATAAAAGACGTTGCTAGGGAAACAATGAAGCAAGCAGGTGTTCCGATTGTTCCAGGATCAGATGGTGTAATTGAAAGTGAAGAAGAAGCCATTTCGATTGCTGAAGAAATCGGATATCCCGTTATTATTAAAGCTACTGCCGGCGGTGGTGGTAGAGGGATTCGTGTAGCTAAGAATGAAGAAGAACTTATCAACGGCATTCGCGTTACTCAAGAAGAAGCAAAAACGGCCTTTGGTAACAACGGTGTTTATTTAGAAAAATTCATCGAAGACTTCCGACACGTGGAAATCCAGGTGCTCGCGGATAAACATGGAAATACAGTTCACCTAGGTGAAAGAGACTGTACAATCCAAAGAAGACTGCAGAAATTAATCGAAGAAACGCCATCTCCTGCAATTACACCGGAAATTCGCAAAGAGATGGGTGAAGCATCGATTAGGGCAGCTGAGGCTGTTGATTACGTCGGAGCTGGTACGATTGAGTATATCTTCGATCGCAGTAGTAAAAAGTTTTACTTCATGGAAATGAATACACGGATTCAAGTTGAACACCCAGTAACAGAAATGGTCACTGGAATTGACTTAATTAAAGAGCAAATCAAAATTGCCAACAATGAAGAGCTATCGTTTAAGCAAGAAGATGTTGAGTATGACGGCTGGGCGATTGAATGTAGAATTAACGCAGAGAATCCGTTTAAAAACTTTTTACCTTCACCAGGAAAAGTGAACATGTATTTACCACCAGGAGGGCTTGGTGTACGTGTGGATTCAGCAGTCTATCCAGGATATATGATTCCACCGTATTATGACTCGATGGTTGCTAAGCTAATTACTTACGGACCAACCCGAGAAGAAGCGATCAAGCGTATGGACCGAGCTCTTGATGAATTTGTAGTCGAAGGTGTCCATACTACAATTCCATTTCATAAGCTTATTATGAATCATGAAGTGTTTCAAGACGGAGATTTTAACACGAACTTCTTAGAAGACTATCCTGTTATGGAACAAGAACAAAACAAGTCAAAAAAGGAGTGAACAGATGAGTGAACAATCATTGGTCAATGTAAGTGATGACAATCGTTTGGGAAAAGTAGAAATTTCTCCAGATGTAATTGAAGTCATCGCTGGAATTGCTGCCTCGGAAGTAGAGGGACTTGCCTACATGCGTGGCAGTTTCGCCAGTGACGTCGCTGAACGCTTTGGAAAAAAAGCGCATAGTAAAGGTGTTAAAGTTGAATTGTCAGACAGTGGAATTTTAATTGATGTCTATGTTGCTCTAGAGTTTGGGGTTTCGATCCCGCAAGTCGCTCAAAATTTACAATCAACGATTAGACAGTCGTTAAAAAACATGACCGGCTTAGATGTTGCTGAAGTGAACGTCCATGTTGTTGAAATGCAAATGGATAAAATGGAACAAGAATAAAATAATGAACGTGCTAGAGGCCAGAAGATCATCATTCTTTTGGCCTCTATTTGAGTGTAAAACTATCTCCCTTGATAACGAGGAGATTGTAGCATTGGATCAATAATCATGTTATGATTTGATGTAGATACGATTAAAGGAGAAAAAATAGATGAAACGGCATGCAGCACGAGAAAAAGCATTTCAAATTTTGTTTCAAATAGACATCAATCAAATTGATCCCCAGCAAGCCATTCGTGAATTTTTGCAAACGAATAAAAAGGATCCTTATTTATATGAAGTTGTTGATGGGGTTGTTAAATATAAAGATCAAATTGATGCGATCATATCCGAAAACATGGTTAATTGGTCCATCGATCGAATTGCTTCGGTAGAGAAAACAATTATGAGAATTGCGACTTATGAAATTAAATTTATCGAAGATATACCGACAAATGTCTCAATTAATGAAGCTGTTGAATTGGCTCATACGTACGGTGACGAAAAATCAGGGAGATTTGTCAATGGAGTGTTATCTAAAATAGTTTAACCTTTGTACTAATCCTCGATTATAAGATGTACATATTTGTTTTACAAAAAAATAGAGAAAGGTTGTTGTTAGTCATGTCAGGTGAGGTTTTAGACGGCAAAAAGTTAGGAAATGAACTTAGACTGCAAATGAAAGAAGAGGTATCCCAACTAAAGGAAAAGAATATTGTACCACACCTTACGGTTATCTTAGTCGGCGATAATCCTGCTTCTAAATCGTATGTAAATGGAAAGAAAAAAGCATCTGGAGAGGTCGGTATTTCATCTGACGTAATTGAACTACCAGCTTCAACGACGGAAGAACATCTTCTCCAAACGATTGAACGATTGAATAACGATTCTTCTGTCCATGGAATTTTAGTTCAATTACCACTTCCGGATCATATCGAAGAACAACAGGTCATTGAAGCGATTGCTCCGGAAAAGGATGTGGACGGCTTTCATCCGATTAATATTGGGCGAATGATGACAGGTCAAAATACATTTCTCCCATGTACCCCGTTTGGAATTATAACTATGATCCGTTCGAAAGGTATTTCTATTGAAGGAAAACATGCAGTCGTGATAGGGAGAAGTAATATTGTCGGAAAGCCTGTTGGACAACTATTACTCAATGAAAATGCAACGGTAACGTACTGTCATTCACGAACGAAAAATTTACAGCAATTAACAACTCAAGCGGATATTTTAGTTGTAGCGATTGGAAAACCACATGCGATTGGTCCAGATGATGTAAAAGATGGTGCAGTAGTTATCGACGTAGGAATAAATAGGCTTGATGATGGCTCTTTAACGGGAGATGTTGATTTCGATCAAGTTAAGGATAAAGCTTCATTCATTACACCTGTCCCAAGAGGTGTAGGTCCAATGACGATTACGATGTTACTGCATAATACGATTAAAGCTGCTAAAGGGTTGAATTCGTAAATTGATGGACAAATATTTAACAGTAACAGCTTTAACGAGGTATATTAAACGAAAGATTGATACAGATCCTCATTTGAAAAACATTTGGTTAAAAGGTGAGATTTCAAATTTTAAGCACCATAACAGAGGCCATATGTATTTAACAATTAAAGATGATCAAACGCGAATCCAAGCGGTCATGTTTAAAGGAAATAACCGCTTTTTGAAGTTCACTCCCGAAGACGGTATGCACGTACTTATCCGAGGGGAAGTCGGAGTGTTTGAACCATACGGACAATATCAATTGTATATTCAACAAATGGAACCAGATGGGATCGGGTCCCTTTATTTAGCTTTTGAGCAATTAAAAGAAAAATTGCGTAAACAAGGTTACTTTGCACCCGAACATAAGCGATCATTACCTCCGTATCCGAAGCATATAGGTGTCATCACTTCTCCAACTGGAGCAGCGATCAGAGATATCATTACAACGATTCAAAGACGCTATCCGATTGCGCAAACGACGGTTATCCCCGTACTTGTTCAAGGTCCTCAGGCAGCTGACACGATCGTCCGAGCCATAGAGTTAGCAAATGTGTCGGAACGATTTGATGTGCTAATTATCGGGCGTGGTGGTGGATCAATTGAGGAATTGTGGAGTTTTAATGAAGAAGCCGTCGCACGTGCCATCTTTCATTCTAAAGTCCCTATTATATCCGCGATTGGTCATGAAACAGATACTACGATTAGTGATTTTGTTAGTGATCTTCGTGCACCGACCCCAACAGGAGCAGCTGAATTAGCTGTGCCGTCGATGCAAGAATTAATCGAAAGAATAGAAACGTTAAAACGTTCGCTTCAAAGGATTATGAAGGAAAGTTTACTTCGCCATCGACAGTCGCTACAACATTTGCAACAATCGTATGCGTTTCGTTATCCAGCTCAGCTCCTTTTGCAAAAGGAACAAGAGTTGGACCATCACGATGAACGTCTGAAAAAAGAATTTCAAAACCTTTTAGATGATCAGCGGGAACGAGTGAGCCAAATAGAAGCACGGTTACATATTCAACATCCGAAAAGAGAATTGAATGATGCTGTAGAAAAACTAAAGCAAATCGTAAAACGTAATCATCGCTTGATGTCACAAATAATTGAGAAAAAATCATTCGAATTATCAGCATCAATCGATCAACTATCTTTATTAAATCCATTACATATTATGAAACGGGGCTTTGCCATTCCATATACTTCTGATGGAACAGTCGTTTCATCGGTCCGCCAAGTCGATGAAAAAGACCAACTGACCATACATGTAGCTGATGGCCGTTTGGATTGTGAAGTATGTTCGATAGAGGAGGAAACGAAATGAACCCAACAGAAGAACCTACATTTGAAGAAACACTGGAGTCACTAGAGAAAATCGTAGACAAACTTGAAAAAGGGGACGTTCCTTTAGAAAAAGCGATCGATTATTATCAACAAGGGATGAAACTTTCGAAGGTATGTGGTGATAAGTTAAAAAATGTACAAAAGAAAATGGTTCAGATCATGGATGAACATGGAGAGCTAGAACCGTTTGAAATACGGGAGGAAGATTAAGGTTGAAAACACCTTTACAACACTATATATTGAATAGACAAAAATTAATTCAACGAGAAATATCGAATTATTTCCAAGAGTTAACGATTCCAAAGTCATTAAAACAATCAATGCTCTATTCATTGGAAGCCGGGGGGAAAAGGCTGCGCCCCATTCTAATGATGGCGAGTTATGAAGCATATGCTGAAGATGTTCGCAAAGTGTTTTCCTCAGCTGTTGCTTTAGAAATGATCCACACATATTCTTTAATTCATGACGATTTGCCAGCCATGGATGACGACACATATCGTCGAGGGAAACTAACGAACCATAAAGTTTTTAATGAAGCGACAGCCATATTAGCTGGAGATGCTTTATTAACATATAGTTTTGAAATCGTTGCCGATGATCCTCGATTACAAAATGAACAAAAAGTAGAAATCATTAAACGTTTAGCAGAAAGCAGTGGTCCTAAAGGAATGGTTGCTGGTCAAATTTTAGATTTAGAAGCCGAAAATGAGCAAGTAACTTTAGAACAATTAGAAAGGATTCACACGTATAAAACAGGTGAATTAATTAAGTTTTCCATTTACACAGGTGCCTATCTTGGCAATGCTTCTGATCAACAACTGGCTCATTTAAAAGACTTCGCCTATTATTTAGGGTTAATCTTCCAAGTACAGGATGATATTTTAGATATCGTTGGTGATGAAGAAAAGCTCGGAAAAGCGACGGGTAGTGACGTGGACAATAATAAAAGTACATATCCGAACTTGTTAGGTCTCGATGGGGCGAGGAAACAAAAAGATATGTATGTAAAACAAGCAAAAAAATGTTTGGAAAGAGCAAATGCAAATACATCTCACTTAATGGAGCTTGTCGATTACTTTAGTCAACGAGATCATTAATTGTTTTTTAGAGGTCATTTGTGGTATAATATGATTAAACGGGATGGTGCAGTATTCTAGTCAGTCCTCCGTTTCTGAAGGCGGGGCTAAAAATCCGCTAAAGGGCATATCGATGAAGTTCCTTGTGTTGGCTTGAAGCGCCCAGCTTTGGGTCAATGCTGGGAGTTAAGGTTTTCGGGCGATCCACAAAGGCATGTGGGCGTTGACCCGAATACCGTGGAGGCCCATATCTGTATTAACAACTAAGCCCAGTTGGGATTATGGAATGGGGTATGAACCTGCATAACAAAGTTAGGGATCTTTTTTGCAGCGTAGCCTGCCTTGAGTGATTTTGAGAGGATTAGGGTTCTAAGTAGCGACTCGGATGGCCACCGAACAATCGTATTTTCCCTATGAAATCAACATTGCAAAAGAGGCTAGGGAACGGCTAAAGACTGTTGAGGAAATCTCCTAGACTGTTCTAAACGACATTTAAACGGGATTAGAGTGTGGTCTAAGTGGTAATCCAGTCAAGCTCTCGGTGACGACGCTTAGGTGATTTTAAAGGGGAACCGCCCGCATGGTAACATAGGGTAATCGCTTGGGAAAACCTACTGGACCTAAGCCACAGTTTTTACCGTTTAAATGACCATCTCATACATAGAACGAGATTTCCAGATGATTTGGGGTAGCTTATGAATTCACAAATAAAGCGTTCCATTAAATTTAGTTTGACAATTGCCGTTATCACTTTTGTGTTAGCGGCTATTTTTTCAGTTATTTCCTCATCTATACTGAGCAAAGTAGTATGGGTCATTGGCTTGCTCGTTGTTTTAGTCATTGTAGCAATCGGTGTCGTCTTCGATATGTTAGGTATTGCCTCAACTTCTGCAGATGAAGCGCCTTTTCATGCGATGTCTGCTAAAAAAGTGACTGGAGCAAAGCAAGCCGTTATTATCATTCGTAACGCTGATAAATTTGCGAGCTTTTGCAATGACGTCATCGGTGATATTTCTGGTATCGTTAGTGGAACGGCTTCGGCCATAGTTGTTTTACAAATTTCTAGTATAGTTGGTCATGGTGAAGGTTCAGCTGGTCACATCATGCTCTCAGTTATCTTTACGAGTTTGATTGCGGCACTTACAGTTGGAGGTAAAGCACTCGGAAAATATTTTGCTATCAATGCTTCAACAAAAATAATTTTTTTTGCTGGAAAAGTAATTGCGATTGTTGAGAAAAAGCTAAACATAAATTTACTCCCTAAAAATTAAAAAACAACGATTGATTTAAATTAACGAATGTAAAGGATATACAAATATGAGTAAAAAGCGTTTAGACGTATTACTAGTTGAACGAAATTTAATTGAAACACGGGAAAAAGCGAAGCGCGTCATCATGGCGGGACTCGTTTTTTCAAAACAGGAGCGACTCGATAAGCCAGGGATGAAGGTAGACGAAGATATCCCTTTGCTAATTAAGGGAAAGCCGATTCCGTATGTCGGTCGTGGAGGCTTGAAGTTGGAAAAAGCTTTAAAACATTTTTCCATTCAATTACAAGATAAAATTATAATCGATGTCGGCTCATCAACAGGTGGTTTTACCGATTGTGCTCTTCAAAATGGGGCGAAATTATCATATGCAGTTGATGTTGGTTACAATCAATTAGCTTGGAAGTTAAGAAAGGACGACCGTGTCGTCGTTATGGAACGAACAAATTTCCGTTATGCCACGCCACATATGTTCAAAAAAGGGATGCCCAATTTTGCAGCGATTGATGTTTCCTTTATTTCATTACGGTTGATTTTCCCTGTATTACGGACAATTTTATGTCCGAACAGTGATATCGTTGCACTTATTAAGCCACAATTCGAAGCTGGTAAAGATCAAGTCGGTAAAAAGGGAATTGTTCGGGAGCCATGTATTCATGCTCAGGTTTTAAACGAAATCGTCGATGTAGCCCTGAAGGAAGGATATGAATTATTTGGTCTTACATTTTCGCCCATTACAGGTGGAGATGGTAACATTGAATTTTTAGTACATTTAGGATGGAAAAAGGAACAAGATGGAATTTTAATTAGCGATGACGAAATAAGCCAGGTTGTCAAAGATGCTCACGAGACGTTTCAATCGAAACAAAAAAATAAAGGTAAATAAACAACGTCAACCTACTCCCGAGATGATTGAGATGGAGGTGCTTTATGAGTAAAATTCAACGCCATATAAAAATAAGAGAGCTCATTACTGAAAATGATATTGAAACACAAGATGAACTTGTCAATGAATTAAAAACATTGGGCTACGATGTCACACAGGCGACAGTGTCACGAGATATTAAAGAATTGCATCTCGTCAAAGTTCCATCATCGAGCGGTGGATATAAATATAGTCTTCCAGCTGATCAACGTTTTAATCCTTTAAATAAATTAAAGCGGTTAATTATGGATGCTTTTGTAAATATTGATCATACGAGTCATTTTATCATTTTAAAAACTTTGCCAGGTAATGCCCAAGCTGTTGGTGCTTTAATTGACAATTTAGATTGGGAAGAAATAATGGGGTCTATTTGTGGAGATGATACGTGTCTAATCATCTGTCGATCAGAAGAAGATACAGAAGAAATCAAGGAACGTTTTCTTAAAATGCTGTAAGGATAATGGAGTGTTTCGTACATGTTAACAGAATTATCAATCCGTGATTTCGCCATCATCGATGAAGTATCTATTACCTTTCACGAAGGATTAACGGTACTTACTGGGGAAACTGGAGCAGGAAAGTCGATTATTATTGATGCCGTCCAATTGTTGGCAGGTGGAAGAGGTTCGGTTGATTTTGTCAGACATGGCTCGAAAAAGGCAGAAATTGAAGGTCTATTTATTATTGATCGTAATGATCATGCGGTATATGAAACCGGGGAACGGTTTGGAATTAAAATGGAAGATCATCAAATCGTACTGCATCGGACGATAACGAATGGTGGAAAAAGCATCTGTCGTGTAAACGGAAAATTAGTTACACTCACTATTTTACGGGAGATTGGTAACACATTAATTGATATACATAGTCAACACGAAACCCAATCATTATTGGATTCTGATCATCATATCCATCTGTTGGATTTATACGATGAGCGAGCAATAGCACAAGCAAAAGCAGACTATGAACAAATATATAATGAGCTTTCAAAACTAAAACAGCGGTACAAGGAGCTGAGTGAAAATGAGCAAGAAATGGCCCAGCGACTTGATTTATTACAATTTCAACATCGTGAGCTTGAGGAAGCGAATTTGTCCCCAGATGAAGATGAAAAGTTAGAGAAAGAAAGAGATTATTTAATGAATTACGAACGTATTTTCAATGCTCTCAATGAATCATATACAGCTCTTTACGGTGAACAAAAAGGGTTGGAATGGTTAAATATCGCTCAACAATCATTACAAGATGTCCGTTCATATGATGGTTTTATTGCGCAACAGGCAGAACAATTAACGAATCACTATTATGCCATTGAAGATATAGTGTTTGAAATGCGGAATTATATGGATACGTTAGCTTATAATCCGAATCGCTTGAATGAAATAGAGGCGAGGTTGGATGAAATTAACGGTCTTAAACGAAAGTATGGGACAACTGTAAACGAAATTCTTGAATATACTACGGTTATAAGGCAAGAAATTGAAGAAATAAGCAATAAAGACTCCCATTTAGAAAAATTGTCAACATCTATACAAAAAATTGAAAAAGATGCTTTTTTTCATGCGAACATATTACATAAACTGCGAAGACAAGCAGCAGATTCACTAACCGCCGCTGTACACAAAGAATTAAAAGACTTATACATGGAAAATACTATGTTTTCCATTTCATTTGATCCGAAAATAGATGAAAAAGATACACACTTTTACAAAAACCAGTCTATTCACTTGCATAAAAATGGTTTCGACCACATTCAGTTTATGATTTCTACAAACCCAGGTGAACCGATGAAGGAATTAAACAAAGTCGCTTCCGGTGGAGAACTTTCAAGAATGATGCTCGTATTAAAGAAAATTTTTGCGAAATATCAGGGGGTAACGAGTGTCATTTTTGACGAAGTTGATACGGGTGTTAGCGGCAGAGTTGCCCAAGCGATGGGTGAGAAAATTTATGAAATCTCAAAAGATTCTCAAGTTCTTTGTATTACACATCTTCCACAAGTGGCTGCAATGGCGGATACGCATCAGTTAATTGGAAAACATAAAAAAGATAATCGCATGCATACAAATGTGTATGAGTTGTCAACGGTTGAACAAGTTGATGAATTGAGTCGGATGATTACAGGTACGAAAATGACAGCAACAGCAAAAGAACATGCCCGAGAATTACTCCAGTTAGCCTCAGACTTTAAACAAAAGAAATTGAAGAAAAAGTAGAAAAGCTGGATTAAAAAACCTTTTACCCTTTTCTCACATTAGATTCAGCTGAGTAGATCACTTACTTTCTTGACAGTGTCTTCTGCTCCTTTTATCCATACCTACACATAGGATTGTACGGAAAATGTTTTTTATACTCTTTACACTCATACAATTGAAAAAAGGACTCATACAATTGAAAAAAGGAAATGATACACATCTTTTCTTATCATTCACCAGTTTAAAAAGATCTGTTATAGGTCAAATTAGGAATACAGAAATAAATATGTATGGGTTAGGACGAGGAGAGTGAAACATTTGAAATACAGTCGTATGTATGTAGGTATTGTGCTTTTAGCTGCTTTACTCATTGTTCCTTTTGCTCCACCGATCCAGCAGTATTTTTCCATTCCTAATCACATGATCACTTTTACAAACGAATCTCCCATTACACTTCCAAGTTTAGGTAAGGCTGTTCAAGTCGACTCATCTGATAAAAGTATCCAAGCCATTGATTCGTCGACGTTTTCTGCAGAAGAGCCTGGTCATGCGCAATTAACGTATCAAGTAGCCGGAATGCCGATTAAAAATGTTGACGTATCGGTTTATGAGGATAAACAGCTGATCCCAGGTGGGCAATCCATCGGTGTACAGTTGCATACGTTAGGGGTTCTCGTCGTCGGTCATCACCTCGTCAACGGTGAAAATGAAATAGTTTCACCAGGGGAAGATGCAAAAATTAATGTAGGCGACGTCATCTTAAAAATAAATGGTAAAGATATTAAGAAAATGGAAGACGTTAAGCCGCATGTGGAAAAAGCTGGTAAAAATAATGAAGACCTTAAAGTTAAAATTAAACGGGGTAAAAAAACAATGGATACAACTTTACGTCCTGTCATGGATCATAAAGAAGAAGAGTATCGAATCGGACTTTATATACGTGATTCAGCAGCTGGAATCGGGACGATGACTTTTTACGAACCGCAATCAAAAAAATACGGTGCACTTGGCCACATTATCTCAGATATGGATACAAAAAAGCCGATAGAAATTCATAATGGTACAATCGTACGTTCATCCGTAACATCAATCGAAAAGGGAAACAGTGGGATTCCTGGGGAAAAACAAGCCAAATTTTCCATAAAGGAAAATAAAATTGGAAACATTACTAAAAACAGTCCATTTGGTATTTTTGGCGTGTTAGACCGTTCAATTAAAAATGGAAAATACGATCAGCCGATGTCGATTGCTCTTTCGCACGAAGTAAAGGAAGGGCCAGCAAAGATTTTAACAGTGATCGATGGAGAGCGAGTAGAAGAGTTTGATGTAGAAATTGTCAGTAGCATTCCACAAAAATCACCTGCAACAAAAGGAATGGTTGTAAAAATAACAGACCAAAAATTATTGGAAAAAACAGGTGGTATTGTTCAAGGGATGAGTGGAAGTCCGATTATTCAAGGTGATAAAATAATCGGTGCCGTTACACACGTTTTCGTCAATGATCCTACTTCAGGATATGGCGTGCACATTGAGTGGATGTTGGAAGAAGCTGGTATAAATATGTATGCTGAACAAAATGATGTAGCGAGTTAACGATGGACTTGTAGTCGGATGAATTTCCAACTACAAGTCTGTTTTTATATGACATAAAATGTGAAATAAAGCATCAGCTTTTCGTGTATATTGGTCATAATAGATACTCTTTTGGCTGAATAGAGAATAAAGGGCAAAAAGTAAATAAAATGTACTAATTTCGAAAAATTACCACTATTTATTAAATAAAAAAAGGATATTAATAGGTCGTGTCGAATATATAATAATATACAGAAAATTTAGAGGGAGGAAAAATCCGGTGAAGAAAAATGAAATTTCGGTATGCTTAGTCGACGATAACAAAGAACTTATACAGTTAATGGAGGAGTTTTTTGACGAGCAAGATGATATTAAAGTCATTGGTACCGCTCATAATGGGCGAGAATGTCTGGAGATGCTCGAGGAGAAGGAACCAGATGTCATCGTCTTAGATATAATTATGCCTCATGTCGATGGATTAGCCGTTTTGAATACGCTTAAAGAAATGGACCAAGCGCATAAACCACATGTCATTATGTTAACTGCATTTGGCCAAGAAGAAGTCATGAAAAAAGCTGTTGCCCTCGGGGCATCTTATTTTATTTTAAAACCATTCGATTTAGAACATTTAGCCGATCAAATACGACAAGTTCAAGGGATTCCTTCTTTTTCTAACCTAACGAAAAGAGGGAAGAAGAAAGAGTTGAAAAGGGATTTAGAAGCAAGTATTACAAATATTATTCACGAAATAGGTGTTCCAGCCCATATTAAAGGATACATGTATTTGCGAGAGGCAATTACGATGGTTTACAATGATATTGAACTTCTAGGTTCAATTACAAAAGTGCTATATCCCGATATCGCTAAAAAGTTTAAAACGACCTCTTCACGAGTTGAACGGGCTATTCGTCATGCCATTGAAGTGGCTTGGAGTCGTGGTAACGTAGACTCTATATCGGCTCTTTTTGGATACACTATAAGTATTTCTAAAGCAAAACCTACCAATTCAGAATTCATTGCGATGGTGGCTGATCGCTTGCGATTAGAACATCGAGCGAGCTAGTACATAAAGGTTACTGTATCGGGTCATACAGTAACCTTTTTCCTGTGGGTTTTTCATTTATTCTTTTAAGATGCACTTGCATGGTTCCTTTTCTTCCAATTCTTTCTTTCGATCTCGATAGACGACAAACCCACCGATAAATGCTAGTCCAACGATAAACAAAATAAGTCCGATACCAAATTGAATGCCTGTATGGATAAAGATAGGATGAAAATCATCAAATAATGTATCTCTCATTAACTTAATCCCAATTGCTGAAACAATTCCTGGAATAAATAACAATGAAAAAGCGAAGATTCTACTCATGCACATCTCCTTTACTTATGTATTCATATTATAAAATAATGAATCATTTCTTATTATACCAAATCAATATGTAAAAAGAAAAAAACCAAATTTGAAAACGAAGCGTGTATACAGTAAAATAATAAGTACAGAAAATTTTAATTTGGGACACAATTTTACAAAGGTACTTTTGAGCAGTATATATACGGTAAGCTTCGTGTTGACGGCAAGTTGATAAATCGATCGGATCAAATGAAGGACGATCTAAACTGTATCGATTTTCATTATTATGGGAAATATTTACAAATAAAAACTACAATCCAATCCACATTCTTGCAAAGAAGTGTCAATATGATTAAAAAAGTAAAATAAAGCGCTTACATTATTTGTATTTGGCACGCTTGTTGCATTAGAATAAAGAGAAGGGAGTGGATGGTTCACTATCCAACTGCAAATTATTTATAGGAGGAATTATAATGGAAATATTCGGGTATATGGAATCGGATAATTATGAACAAGTCGTCTTCTGTCAAGAAAAACATTCGGGTTTAAAAGCAGTCATCGTCATTCATGATACAACTTTAGGCCCTGCCTTAGGTGGAGCACGCATGTGGACGTATGATACAGAAGAAGCAGCAGTCGAAGATGCTTTACGATTAGCGAAAGGGATGACTTATAAAAATGCAGCAGCCGGTTTAAATTTTGGCGGGGGAAAAGCGGTTATTATTGGGGATCCTAAAAAAGATAAAAATCCAGAAATGTTACGTGCATTCGGAAGATATGTACAAAGTTTAAATGGTCGTTACATTACAGCTGAAGATGTTGGGACAACAGTTGATGATATGGATTTAATTTATACGGAAACAGATTTTGTGACGGGAGTTTCTCAAGAGTTTGGTTCATCAGGAGATCCTTCACCGGTCACAGCTTATGGAATATATAAAGGGATGAAGGCTGCTGCTAAAGAAGCATTTGGCTCCGGTTCACTCGAAGGAAAAACAATTGCTGTCCAAGGCGTCGGTAATGTTGCATATTCATTGTGTGAGCATTTACATAAAGAAGGGGCTAAATTAATTGTTACGGATATTAATAAGCAGGCCGTTCAACGTGCAGTAGAAGCTTTTGGAGCAGAGGCTGTTGATCCTGATGACATCTATAGCGTCGATTGTGATATATACTCCCCGTGTGCATTAGGTGGTGTCATCAATGATGAAACAATTCCGAATCTCCGAGCAAAGGTCATTGCTGGTTCTGCAAATAATCAGTTGAAATCAGAAAAACATGGCCAACAACTTTTTGAAAAGGGTATTGTCTACGCACCGGACTTCGTCATCAATTCTGGTGGTGTGATTAATGTAGCAGATGAATTAACGGGATACAATCGAGAACGCGCTCTGAAAAAAGTCGAAGGGATTTACGATATTATATTAAATGTTTTTGAAATTTCAAAGAGGGAGAATATTCCGACGAATGTTGCCGCTAACCGAATGGTTGAAGAAAGACTTAAGTCGCATAAAAATTCACTCGGACAGTTTTTACTTAACCCACATCATACTTTAAGCCGTCGTTAATCAATCATAAGCATTTTTATTTAACCTTTGAACATGTAAGATAAGCGCTTGTAAAAGAGCTTATCTCTGTTCATCGAGGTACATAATGTTTGTCAGCACTATGAATCACTCGAATCAGCCGATTGTAGTAAGGAAAGGTAGACGAATTCATGAATTGTTTATAAGTTAACAAGACTTATGATACAAAGGAGCGGACATTATGACAAAAACATATGATGTCGTTGTCCTTGGGGGAGGAACAGGCGGATATGTTGCTGCGATAAGAGCAGCACAGTTAGGGAAAAAGGTAGCCATCGTAGAAGCAGAAAAGCTCGGAGGAACTTGTTTGCACAAAGGGTGTATCCCTTCAAAAGCATTATTGCGGAGTGCAGAAGTTTTTCGAAAAGCAAAAGCGACTCATCACTTCGGAATTGAAACGAGTGACGTCACATTGAATTTTTCTCGTGTACATGCGAGGAAAAAGAAAATCATTAATCATTTGCATGAAGGTGTACGCAGATTAATGAAAAAAAGAAACATCGATGTTGTAAAAGGATTTGGAAGAATATTAGGACCGAGCATATTTTCCCCTGTACCTGGTACGATTTCGGTTGAACATAAAGATGGTCGAGAAAATACGATGATTACTCCTGAACATGTTTTGATTGCAACGGGGTCTAAACCAAAAGTCCTTCCTGGATTAGAAGTTGACGGAACGTTTGTTATGACTTCTGATGAAGCGCTTGAAATGGATCAATTACCTTCTTCAATCATCATTATAGGAGCCGGTGCGATCGGTATTGAATGGGCTTCATTACTAGTTGATTTTGGTGTCCGCGTAACTGTTATTGAATTTTCAGCCCAAATATTGCCATCGGAAGATGAAGATGTTGTAAAAGAAGTAGAGAAAATGTTTGTTAAAAAAGGTATCACTTTTGTTAAAAATGCGAAAGTGTTACCTGAAACATTTTCCAAAGAACAAGGGATTACGATTGATGCGGAAGTTGATGGAAAACGGTTAACATTTCGAGCTGACAAGTTACTCATAGCTATTGGTCGACAAGCTCAAATAAACAATATCGGTCTGGAGAATACAGATATTGTGGTCAATGATGGCTGGATTGAAACGAATGAGTTCTATCAAACGAAAGAATCGCATATTTATGCGATTGGTGATGTCATCGGTGGGATGCAATTGGCACACGTTGCTTCTCAAGAAGGGATTGTAGCTGTAGAACATATGGCAAACGACAATCCGTTAACGATTGACTACGAGCACATGCCGAGGTGTGTTTACGCTCATCCAGAAGTGGCAAGCATCGGTTTAACCGAAAGAAAAGCAAAAGAAAAAGGATACCGAGTAAAAGTTGGTCAATTTCCATTTAAAGCAATCGGAAAAGCACTTGTTTATGGTGACTCGGATGGATTTGTAAAAATCATTTCCAATCAAGAAACAGATGATCTTTTAGGGATTCATATGGTAGGCCCTCATGTTACAGATTTAATTTCTGAAACAAGTTTAGCTAAATTTTTGGATGCAACTCCGTGGGAGATCTCACAAACCATTCATCCCCACCCTTCATTATCTGAAATTATTAAAGAATCTGCATTATCAGTTGAAGGTTTGCAACTTCACCGTTAAGCAGTTCAGACATAAAGTGTATAGGAGGCTAAAACTAGAGGAGGGAGTTTACGATGACGACAAATCGGCATAAATCGTTAGGCTTAGAAGATAATCAAGTGCTTGATATGTATAAAACGATGGTGCTCGCAAGAAAATTAGACGAAAGAATGTGGCTCTTAAACCGAGCTGGGAAAATACCATTCGTCATTTCTTGTCAAGGACAAGAAGGGGCACAAGTAGGAGCAGCCTTTGCTCTGAACCGAAATATTGATTATGTTGCTCCCTATTACCGTGATATGGGCGTAGTGCTCGTTTTCGGAATGACCCCAAGAGAATTAATGCTTTCAGGATTTGCTAAAGCAGAAGATCCGAATTCAGGTGGGCGGCAAATGCCTGGACACTTTGGACAAAAGAAAAATCGAATTCTTACGGGATCTTCTCCTGTTACAACACAAGTTCCACATGCTGTTGGCGTTGCATTAGCGGCGAAAATGGAAGATAAAGATTTCGTGTCATTTGTCACCTTAGGAGAAGGGTCTTCCAATCAAGGAGATTTCCATGAAGGTTTGAATTTTGCAGGTGTACATCAACTTCCAGTAATTACAATGGTGGAAAACAATAAATATGCCATTTCTGTTCCTTTAGAAAAGCAATTAGCGTGTGAGTCTGTTTCAGAACGAGCCCAAGGATACGGAATGCCAGGGGTTACAGTAAATGGAAATGACCCACTCGAAGTATATGAAGCGGTCAAAGTTGCACGTGAACGAGCAACGAATGGTAATGGCCCTACTTTGATTGAAGCAATTACCGATCGGTTAACAGCTCATTCTAGTGATGATGATGATCGAACGTATCGAGAACTAGAAGAAATTGAAGCAGCGAAGAAAAAAGATACGATTATTCTCTTTGGCAATTACTTAAAAAAATGTCGTGTCCTCACAGATCATTTAGAGCATTCGATTCAAGAGGAAGTAGATACGATAGTAAACGATGCTACTGATTATGCGGAAAACGCCCCTTTTGCAGACCCAGAATCTGCATTGAAACACGTCTATGAAGAGTAATAGGGAGGGACTTTGCGATGGCAGTAATTTCATATATTGAAGCTGTAACAGCTGCATTAAGAGAAGAAATGCAACGAGATGAAAGTGTATTCATCTTAGGTGAAGATGTAGGTAAAAAAGGTGGGGTTTTCCGAGCGACAGATGGTTTATACGAGGAGTTTGGAGAACAACGTGTATTAGACACCCCTTTGGCTGAGTCCGCTATTGCAGGTGTCGGTATTGGTGCAGCAATGTATGGAATGCGCCCTGTTGCTGAAATGCAGTTCGCTGACTTTATTATGCCAGCAGTGAACCAAATTATCTCAGAAGCAGCGAAAATTCGTTATCGATCAAACAATGACTGGAATTGTCCCATCACGATTCGTGCTCCGTATGGCGGAGGGATAAACGGTGCACTCTACCATTCTCAATCCGTTGAAGCAATTTTTGCAAATCAGCCAGGTTTAAAAATTGTGATGCCTTCAACACCTTATGATGTGAAAGGGTTATTAAAAGCAGCTATTCGTGATAATGATCCCGTCCTTTTCTTTGAACATAAACGAGCTTATCGATTGTTGAAAGAAGAAGTTCCGGATGGACACTATGTAATTCCCATTGGAAAGGCAGATGTTAAACGCAATGGGACAGATGTAACCGTTATTACATATGGGTTATGTGTACATTTTGCATTACAAGCGGCTGAGAAGCTAGAGCAGGAAGGAATTGATACACATATCCTTGATTTACGCACAGTATATCCCTTAGATCAGCAAGCGATTGTAGAAGCTACTGAAAAAACAGGGAAAGTATTATTAGTTACAGAAGATAACAAAGAAGGAAGCATTATAAGTGAAGTAAGTGCAATCATTGCTGAACACTGTTTGTTCGAACTTGATGCCCCTGTTCGTCGTCTGGCAGGCCCTGATGTCCCCTCTATGCCATATGCTCCAACTATGGAGAAGTACTTTATGGTCGATCCTGATAAAGTTGAACGAGCGATACGCGACTTAGCAGAGTTTTAACTGTAATTACCTAAGGAGGCGTTTTGAATGGCTACTGAAAAAATTACGATGCCACAACTCGGTGAGAGTGTGACAGAAGGAACGGTCAGTTCATGGCTCGTAAGTGAAGGAGACCATGTGAATAAGTATGATCCAATCGCTGAAGTAATGACAGATAAAGTGAATGCTGAAGTTCCATCATCTTTTACTGGAACGATTCAACAGATTGTCGCTAAAGAAGGGGACACTTTAGATGTAGGTGGCCTTATGTGTTATATCGAAACAGAAGATACGGAAGAAAAAGACAGATCCGACGCTGATGACATTATTTCTACTAAACAAGCACTTAATGAAGATTCAGAGGACTTGAAAAAGAAGGGCGCAATGATGAAAATGCGCTATTCACCAGCTGTTTTGCGACTAGCTGAAGAACATCAGATTGACTTAAAGCAAGTTAGCGGGAGTGGTCGTGGCGGAAGGATTACGCGAAAAGATATTGAGAAATTGATTGCCAAAAAAGAAGCACCACATGTTGCTTTTGATCATTCCCTACCTAAGCAAATGACAGATCGACAAAAAGAGAAAGCCTCTCTCTTGATAAATGAAAGGAAAGGAACAACTGAGCGAGGTGATGTACAAATACCTGTCACTGGTGTTCGCAAAGCCATCGCGGAAAACATGATTCGTTCGAAAACGGAAATTCCTCATGCTTGGATGACCGTTGAAGTCGATGTAACAGACCTTGTTACATATCGGAGACAAATCAAAGATGAATTCAAAAGAAATGAAGGATTTAATCTCACATATTTTGCCTTTTTTGTAAAAGCAGTTGCCCGATCATTGAAAGAATTTCCACAGATGAACAGCATGTGGGGTGGCGAAAATATTATTCAAAAGAAAGATATTAACCTTTCAATAGCTGTCGCTCATGAGCAACAATTATATGTTCCTGTCATTAAACATGCAGATGAAAAGAGTATCAAAGGAATTGCAAAAGATATTAATGAATTAGCAATGAAAGCTCGGACAGGGAAGTTAACACAAGATGATATACAAGGAGGAACGTTTACCGTTAACAACACAGGTTCATTCGGTTCAATTTCTTCCATGGGAGTTATTAATTATCCACAAGCTGCGATTTTACAAGTTGAAACGATTGTCAAGCGTCCTGTAATTATAAACGATATGTTTGCAGCAAGAGATATCGTTAACTTATCTCTGTCACTTGATCATCGAATTTTGGACGGTCTCGTTTGCGGGCAATTTTTAGCACGAGTAAAAGAAATTTTGGAAAATATGAATCAACAGACGATGAATGTTTATTAAATGTCACAACACAATTTAAATGATGAGCGATGTAAAAATATTCACCATATGTTCATAAACAACACGTCAGTATTGAAATCAATTCCTAAAATTGATAAGCTAAGGCTGTATGTTTAAATACAATTATTTTATACAAGGAGATGGATGGGAACATGGATTTTAACATGTTTATAAATGACGTTGTCGATGTTGCACGTCAAGATATGCGAGACGCTGGATATGAAGAATTAAAAACACCAGAAGAGGTAGATCAAGCTCTAGCACGTAAGGGAACGACCTTAGTTATGATTAATTCCGTATGCGGTTGTGCAGGTGGTGTTGCTCGTCCTGCGGCTGCCAATGCGATTCATTATGATAAAAGGCCTGATCACTTAGTGACCATTTTCGCTGGGCAAGATCGTGAAGCGACTGAACGGGCTCGTACGTACTTTGAAGGATATCCTCCATCTTCGCCATCTTTTGCTTTTTTGAAAGACGGACAGATTGTTACGATGTTGGAGCGCCATGATATTGAAGGGTTCACACCAATGGATGTTATTGGGAAGCTACAAAAAATTTTTGATGAACACTGCGAAGAAATATAAACATGTTCACCTTAAAAGATAACTGTTTTGTTGAGAAAACGATCGCGTTTTTCCTACTATAGATTTGCCCTGTATCGCTCAATAACTAGATGTTTCTAATCATGAAATTATTCATAACATGAAGCAACCTTCAGTGAATGAGGCTAGCTTCATGTTATGAATTCGTTTCAGATAATAAAGGAGCAAGTGAACTTGAAAATCGGCTATCGCACAATTAAGACAGCGATTGGTACACCTATTGCGATTTCACTGGCCCAATTTATGGGCCTAACAAACTTTGTAACTGCAGGGATTTTGACGATGCTATGCATTCAACCATCACGAAAGCAATCTGTTATGAGTGCTTGGCACCGATTTTTAGCGTGTGTGATTGCTAGTATTTTTTCCTTCGTTTTTTTTGAAGGGATAGGGTATAATACATTTGTGGTTGGATTAATGTTGGCTGTTTTTATTCCAACAACTGTATGGTTAAAAATCACACAAGGAATAACGACTAGTTCAGTCATCATTATTAATTTATACGGTGCTCAACATATGTCATATACATTTTTGTTTGATCAATTTCTATTAATCATCGTCGGCATCGGAATTGGTTTGTTAGTAAATCTCTATATGCCGAGCATGGACAAGCAATTAAATGAAAAACAAAAACAGTTGGAAGAAGATTTTCAAGTCATTTTGCACGAAATAGCCTTATACATACGTGATAAAAATATGAATTGGACTGGAAAAGAATTACTAAGTGCAGAGGATACATTGACGAAAGCTCTTAAAATGGTAGAGCGTGATCGAGAAAATCATATGTTACGTACAACACATTCATATTACAATTATTTTAACATGCGTTCGAAGCAGTTAGATCTTTTACGTAAGATGTTACCACTTGTGACAAAATTACCGGAAAAAGACCATAGTATTTCGGAACGAATTGCAGGTTTTTTTGATCGATTGTCGAAAGCAGTCCATCCTGGAAATACAGCGGTTTTATTTCTTGAACAATTGCGTGGTCTACGTAAAGATTTTGATCAATTAGAACTTCCAGCGACTCAAGAAGAATTTGAAACGAGAGCTAACCTATATCGCTTATTACATGAACTGGAATCTTATTTAAAAATTAAACAAAAGTTTAAGAAAAGTGATGTTAAACAAAAAATAAAAAAGACTGGTACGATAGGCTGAGTACCGAGTCTTTATTGACATATTACGAGTGCATTATAAAAAGTAGACTAATCCAGTCGTAATGGACGATAATACCATCGCAATAATCATAACATAGACCATCAATTTTACGCGTCGCTCACGTTTTGATTTTTTTCGTGGAACAGATTTTTTAGTCTGTTTTGTAGACATCATCATCATCCTTTACTTATTACTAATTGTATTTTATCGTTAATATGTATTTTCGACAAGCTCCAAATGATCATCGGATCTATAAGCTGAGTCATTGCCGTTGTATTTGAAGGTGAAACGATGAGCAATGTAAACGAGAGCACTTCGATGGGCGTACAAAGCTAAGGATTGCTCTTGCAGTAACATATGTTTGCATCCATTTACGGAATTGAGTATTCTTTAATCTGGAAGGCTTCTCACTTATGGAAATATTTCATAAGAAAAGCTGACAGATTTCATACAAAATGGTATATTATAAGAATATGTTAGCAAAGACACAATGTATTTCCTCCGAAACATCAATGCTAATCAACCGATTAGTTTCTAAGGTACATCTGTGTAAAATGCTTTCCTCGATAAACCCTTTATGGAAGATCTGTTATATATCAGAACTTGATTATTGATTCTTTTTAATGAGTTTTTTGAAAAAGCGCCAAGTTCAGATGTATTAGACGGTACATGGTGCCGCAAAAAATCCAAACAGTTAGACAATACTTTTAATTGTGCCAACTTTTTACGGATTTTCGAAGTCCTTTACGCGTCACAAATAACCGATTATTTTAGGATATGCGAGGAAACGACGACTTATGAATGAAATGGGACGCTTGTACATTAGGGATGAATTCGGAGACAACTTTACACTGTCAGAAGGGGGAACAGAAGAGATGAAAAAAATAAGTGTCTTGATTGCAAAGTTACAATCTGATGGAAATGATGCACTTGAAATTTCTCAAGGTTTGCGTGATTATGGGATGAATGTCATTGAAATGCATCACCCAACACCTGTGCAAATTGCTGAAGAAGCTACCCAAAAAGGAGTCGATGTTATTGGGCTATTTTCAACATCTGGCACTCATCATACATCGTTTCCACAAGTTACAGCTGAGCTAAACAAACAAGGGGGGCAACATATTCCTGTTATTGGTGGAGGACGCATACCGAGTGAAGATATTCCATCATTATTGGAACAAGGGATTAAACGAATATTTCCGAGTGGTTCGTCACCAACATCTTTAGGTACATATATCCAAGAGCTCGTTGATCCACAACAGACGCCGCTAGCAAAGCCGGAAAAAATAGCTCATATTGGGATAGCCGTTAAAAGTATTGATGAAACACTGGCATTTTATACAAATATATTAGGTTTGGAATTAGAAGCGGTTGAAAAGGTTGAATCAGAAGGGGTCAAAGTAGCTTTTCTGAAAATCGGTGAATCGCGAATTGAACTGCTTGAACCTTTACATGAAACATCGCCAATTAAACGTTTTATCGATAAACGAGGTGAAGGGATTCACCATCTTGCACTAGAAGTGGATCAAATCGATAAAAGATTGGAACGGTATAAACGAGCAGGGGTACGTCTTATTAACGAAGAAGCAAAACAAGGTGCACATAACAGTCAAATTGCATTTATACATCCGAAAGCAAGTCACGGTGTACTTTTAGAAGTTTGTCAACATATGGGAGGAGCAGACGAATAATGGATATTTATGATAAAATTAATGAGTTATATGATCGCAGGAGAAAGGTAGAACTTGGTGGTGGAGATGAACGGATTCAAAAACAGCACGACCGTGGTAAGATGACCGCTCGCGAGCGAATCGACTATTTGTTGGATGAAGGTAGTTTTGTCGAATTAAATCCGTTTATTGAACATCGTGCTACAGAATTTGGAATGGACAAAGCTGAAGCCCCCGGTGAAGGTGTCGTCACCGGTTACGGAAAGATTAATGGGAAGCCCGTCTATTTGTTCGCCCAAGATTTTACAGTGTTTGGAGGAGCCCTTGGTGAAATGCACGGGAAGAAAATTGCTTCCGTCATGGATTTAGCTGCTAAAAACGGCGTTCCGTTTATCGGATTGAATGATTCGGGTGGAGCACGGATACAAGAAGGTGTATCGTCACTTGATGGATACGGACACGTGTTTTACCGAAATTCGATTTATTCAGGAGTTATTCCACAAATTTCAGTAATTATGGGACCGAGTGCCGGAGGAGCTGTGTACTCACCAGCGATTACCGACTTTGTCATTATGGTTGAAAAAACATCACAAATGTTTATTACCGGACCAAAAGTAATCGAAACGGTGACAGGTGAAAAAATAAGTTCAGAAGAATTAGGTGGTGCTCGCGTTCATAACTCGAAAACTGGAAATGCTCATTTAAAAGCAAGTTCAGAAGAAGAAGCGCTTGATGCTGTAAAAGAACTCATTTCGTATTTACCATCGAATTACCAAGAGAAGGCACCGATCACTTCTTACGAGGAGTCCGATGATTATCGAGAAAATTTAACGGATATCGTACCTTTCGAAGCGACTCGTCCGTATGATGTAAAAAATATTATCCGTGAAGTCGTCGACGAAGACAGCTTCTTCGAAATTCATCCAGACTTTGCAAAAAACGTCGTTGTCGGTTTCGCTAGAATTAAAGGAGAATCGGTCGGACTCGTTTGTAACCAACCGAGATATTTAGCAGGTGGATTAGATATCGACTCTAGTGATAAGGCTGCTCGATTTATTCGCTTTTGTGATTGCTACAATATTCCAATTATTACCTTTGAAGACGTTACAGGATTTTTCCCAGGTGTTAAACAAGAACACGGTGGAATTATCCGTCACGGTGCAAAAATTTTGTATGCCTATTCTGAAGCGACAGTTCCAAAAATTACAGTGATTACACGTAAAGCGTTTGGCGGGGCATATGTAGCGTTAAATAGTAAATCGATTGGTGCTGACCTCGTTTTTGCTTGGCCAAATGCAGAAATTGCTGTAATGGGACCAGAAGGCGCAGCAAACATTATTTTCGCAAAAGATATTGCGAATAGCGACAATCCTGAACAAACACGACAAGAAAAAATAGATGAATACCGTGACAAGTTTGCTAATCCTTATATCGCAGCTGGTCTTGGTATGGTGGACGATGTCATTGATCCAAGAGAAACACGTATCAAACTTATCCAGTCGTTAGAAATGCTTCGTAATAAGCAAGAAGAACGTCCGAAGAAAAAACACGGAAATATCCCATTATAATTTTTTGCACACGATTATAGGAGGAACACGCCATGACGGTTAAAGTCAATGAAGAACGTTTGCTTCAAGAGTTTTTGGAGCTCGTTCAAATCGATTCTGAAACAAAATATGAAACAAAAATTGCAGCTGTATTAAAAGATAAGTTTACTGAACTAGGTATAGATGTTGTCGAAGATGATACGAAAGAAAAAACTGGTCATGGCGCTGGTAATTTAATTTGTACGTGGAAGGGAAATAAGAAGGGTGTCGATCCGATTTATTTCACTTCCCATATGGATACTGTTGTTCCAGGTAAGGGAATTAAACCTTCGATTAAAGATGGATTTATTGTCTCCGATCGAACAACGATTTTAGGGGCAGATGATAAAGTGGGGCTTGCAGCGATGTTAGAATCGATCCGCTTAATCCAAGAAAATGATTTTGAACACGGAGACATTCAGTTTGTTATTACTGTCGGTGAGGAATCGGGTTTAGTCGGAGCAAAAGCTTTAGATCCGCAAGCTTTGCAAGCGAAGTTTGGTTACGCACTGGATAGCAATGGAAAAGTCGGTGAGATTATCGTCGCTGCCCCGACCCAAGCGAAGTTATTTACCGTTATTGAAGGAAAAACGGCTCATGCAGGAGTAGCACCAGAGGAAGGCATTTCAGCGATTACGCTTGCGGCAAAAGCTGTTGCTAAAATGCCACTAGGTCGAATTGATGATGAAACAACGGCCAATATTGGACGATTTGAAGGCGGAGAACAAACGAATATCGTTTGTGACTATGTTGAAATACTTGCTGAAGCACGTTCTTTAACACCTGAAAAAATGAAAGCACAAGTAGCTAAAATGAAGGAAGCCTTTGAAACAACTGCCGAAGAGCATGGCGGTGAAGCCAATGTTGAAGTTCAAGTGATGTATCCAGGTTTTAAGCAAGAAGCAGGAGATGAAGTTGTAGAAATTGCCAGACGAGCAGTTAAAGCAATTGGTAGAGAAAGTAAATTGTTAACGAGCGGTGGTGGAAGTGATGCCAACATCATTGCTGGCTATGGAATACCGACCGTTAACTTAGCTGTAGGTTATGAAGAGATTCATACGACAAATGAGCGAATGCCTGTTGAAGAATTAATTAAAATCACTGAACTTGTCACAGCAATCATTCAAGAAGTTGCTAAAAAGTAAATGATATCGTATTCGAACTCTTATGGAAACATATCCATAAGAGTCTTTTTTTATGTTTTGGAGATAATTCGTATTCAGCGCTCTACAGTATGCCTATGTTATAATAATGGAAAATCAACAACTTATAAAGGATGAATGACATGCTAATCCCGCAAACGAAAAGAAGAATTATTTTTCATATTGATATGAATTGTTTTTATGCATCTGTGGAAATGGCATATCATCCAACGTTAAAAGGAAAACCTTTAGCAATCGCTGGAAATCCAGAAGAACGAAAAGGAATTATCGTAACGAGTAGTTATGAAGCACGTGCTAAAGGTGTTTATACGACGATGCCTGTATGGAAGGCAAAACAGTTATGCCCTACTTTAAAAGTGATGCGTCCTAACTTTCGTCGATATCGCGCCGCTTCTAAGGAAATTTTTAAAATACTTGCTCATATTACACCACTTGTCGAACCTGTTTCGATAGATGAAGGATATATGGATGTTACGGATGTCAAACATTTAGGAAATCCGATTCAAGTTGCTCAACATATTCAACAACAATTGATTGATCGCCTAGACTTACCTTGTAGTATCGGGATTGCTCCAAATAAATTTTTAGCAAAAATGGCTTCTGATATGAAAAAACCAATGGGACTTACGATTTTACGAAAAAGAGAATTACATCGTAAGTTATGGCCGATGCCAATTGAGGATATGCATGGAGTAGGGGAGAAAACTGCTAAAAAATTACATACATTGAAGATCCAAACGATTGGAGATTTAGCAAAGACAGATGTATATGTCCTTAAACAATTGCTCGGAATCAATGGGGAACGTTTGAAAAATCGTGCGAACGGCATTGATTCACGACGGGTCAACCCGGATGCTATAAATGACTTTAAAAGCATCGGTCATTCTAAAACATTTCCGCATGATACGACGGATTTAGTTGAAATTCGCCAACTTATGTATACAATGGCAGAAAGTGTCGAACAGCGACTAAAAAGTAAACAAGTAGCCGGACGCAGTGTCCAACTGATGATTCGTTATCATAATTTAAAAACAATTACACGTCGTAAAACGCTCAATACACATATTGCTGAGAAACGAGAAATATTACAAATTGCTCAAGAACTTTGGGAAAAACATTGGAATAATGAGCCGGTTCGCTTGCTCGGAATTACAGTTCAAGATCTTGTCGACGAACAGACAGTAGGTAAACAACTTGATTTATTTACGTATAAGCAGGAAGAAGAAAATGATAAACTGCATACAACTATTGAAAATTCCTGGCAGGATGAGGCTGTTGATGTTGCACCGAAAACGAGTTTCCAGAAAGACTTTTTAGATGATTATAAACGATAATACTCACTCGAATTTTCGAGTGGGTATTATCATTTATCGCAATATTTTCTTCACGATAAAGTGTGCGAGTTTACTTCCCGGATAGCGCAATGGATTATCGAAAGCGGTCGTCTGTTTTAAAATACTTTTTTCGTGGGAAAAGGTTAGAAACGAATATTTTCCGTGATAGGCACCCATACCGCTTGTGCCAACTCCACCGAATGGTAAATGAGGATTAGCTAAATGGTACAATGTATCATTTATACAACCGCCTCCAAAAGATAAATGCTTGAACAGATGTTCATACGTTTGTTTTCGTTTGCCGAAATAGTATAGAGCGAGTGGTTTATCCCTCATTTGTATTGTTTTCTGGACATCTTTCACATTCCGAAACGTTAAGACAGGTAAAATAGGTCCAAAAATTTCATCCTTCATAATTGGATCGTCCCATGTTACGTTTTCAACAATCGTCGGTTCAATCATTCGTCTGTTACGATCAGTTTGCCCTCCGTAATACAACGTTCCATTGGATAACAACTTATTTAACCGATTAAAATGATCAGCATTGATGATACGAACATAGTCTTTGTTTTGCAATGGCCTTTTACCGTAGAAAGATTTAATTTGTTTTTTCATCGCTCGAAGTAGTTTGATTTTTATTTTTTTATGGACGTACACGTAATCAGGAGCGACGCATGTTTGGCCTGCATTCGTAAATTTCCCCCAAACGATTCGTTTAGCTGTAAGCTTGATGTTGGCATCGACATCGACAATTGCCGGGCTTTTTCCGCCTAGTTCTAGCGTAACTGGTGTTACATGTTTACTTGCTTTCTCCATCACGGTTTTACCGACAGAAGGGCTACCGGTAAAGAAAATGTAATCAAAACGTTGCTGTAACAATTGTTCACTCGTCTTCTGTGCCCCTTCGACGACTGCGATGTACTCCTTTTTAAAAGAGTGCTCAAACATATGAGCGATGAGGGAGGAAGTAGCTTGTGCGTGTTCTGATGGCTTGATGACTACGGTGTTCCCCGCCGCAATTGCACCAATGGCAGGAAGGATGGCTAACTGGAGAGGATAATTCCAAGGTGCTATGATCAGTACCACTCCATATGGTTGTTTGTAAATGTAATTTTTAGTTCCTTTATGTGTAAGTGGCGCATCAGCTTGTTCCGGTTCCATCCATTGCCGAAGATGCCTTTTAGCAAAGTCAATTTCCGTATAAAGAATCCCCAGTTCAGTAGTAAGCGTCTCGTGTGCACTTTTATTTAAATCCGTTTTTAACGCTTGATAAATTTCCTTTTCGAATGATTGGAGCATGCCTTTTAACCGTGTGAGCTGCTTTTGACGAAATCTTCGCTCTAATGTATGTCCTTGCATGAAATACGTATGTTGCCTGTCAATTAATTGTTCGATCACTCGCCTTCCTCCCCGGCTGAATAGTAGAAAGGAGGACTAGTCATTCAAGTTAAGTCCTTCCCTTTATTCTGGAGCTTCAATTTCCAGTTCAAAAAAGTCATGAGCAAGGTGTGCTGACGGAAAAATGTTGCGCGCTTCATTGAGTAAGTGCGGCCATTCTTTCGGTTGATAACGAGATGATATATGCGTTAATATGAGTTGCTTAACCTCTCCTTTCTTTGCTAATTTTGCAGCTTGTGTCGTCGTCGAATGAAAGTAAGCATCGGCTAATTTCTCATTTTTGTGAGTAAATGTCGCTTCATGAACGAGAACATCTGAATGTTTAACAAAATCTACATGTTGCTTGACGTAACGAGTATCTCCTAAAATCGTCACGACTCGTCCACGTTTAGGCGAACCGAGGAAATCTTTTCGGAAAATTTCTCGACCATCGGGGAGAGTTACAGTCTCATTATCTTTAATTTGTTGATAAATAGGGCCTGGTTGAATGCCAATCGCTCGTAACCGATCGGCTTGTAATTCACCGAGTTTCTCTTTTTCAACAATTCGAAAGCCGTAGCTCGGAATGCCGTGATCGAGCTTTTTACTATAAATCGTCACGTGCTCATCTTCATACAATTTCCCCTCTGCTAATTCAACAATTTCAATCGGGTATGTTAAGTGGCTTTGACTCAGTTTTAAAGACGTTTTAACATATTGTTTAATTCCTTTGGGTCCATAAATGGTTAACAGATGATCGCCACCTTGGAAGGAACGACTGCTTAAAAATCCAGGCAGACCAAAAATATGATCGCCATGGAGATGAGTTATAAATATTTTATTGATTTTTCGTGGTTTAATTGTTGTTCGTAAAATTTGGTGCTGTGTCGCTTCCCCACAGTCGAATAACCAAACACTATTCGATTCCTGTAGCAAAGATAGAGCGATGCTTGATACATTTCGAAGTTTTGAAGGAACTCCTGCACCTGTTCCAAGGAAAATTAATTTCATTGTTGAGTCTCCTTATTGAATGTTACTTCCATCCTCGTTTATATGGTTCGATAGCGTCTAAATGATAGCCTAATTCATCGGCAGCCGCTTTTGCCCAATACGGATTTCGTAAGAGGGCTCTTCCGATAAAGATGAGATCGGCCCGCTCGTTTTGCAAAATTTCCTCTGCCTGAAGCCCCGATGTAATGAGTCCAACGGCTCCTGTAGCAATCCCAGTTTGTTGTCGAATGCGTTCGCTATACGTTACTTGATAACTAGGATATGTCTTCACTTTTGCTGGAATAACGCCTCCTGTGCTGCAATCGATAACATCGATTGCAGCAAGTTTCATCTGTTTTGTAAAGTATAAAACGTCGTCCATCGTATTTCCACCTTCATCATATTCATCGGCTGAAATACGAACGAAAAGAGGTCCAGACCATTCGGATTGAATGGCTGTAATAATTTCTGATAACAAACGATAGCGATTTTCGCGTGAACCACCGTATTGATCTGTTCGTTTATTCGTAAGCGGTGATAAAAATTGATTGATTAAATAACCGTGTGCTGCATGTATTTCGATTATGTCAAAATGAGCTTGTCGCGCTCTTCTCGCTCCATTTTTAAAAGCTTGTACTGTTTGTTGAATATCGTCGATTGTCATTTCTGTTGGGGTCTTAGATGAGTCATCAAAAGGAATATCTGAAGGCGCAAAAATCGGTGCCTCTATGTCCGCTTTTCTCCCGGCATGTGCGAGCTGTATAGCTGTCTTTGTTCCGTACGTATGGATGCGATGATTCAGCTTTTGCAATCCATAGATATGTTCATCATCCCAAATGCCTAAATCGTATTCGGATATACGACCTTCTCGTTGGACAGCGGTTGCTTCTAACATGATTAAACCGACTTGGCCGACTGCGCGAGACGTATAGTGTGTGTAATGAAACGGTGTCAGTTTTCCATCTTTATGTTGTGATGAATACATACACATCGGTGACATAACAATTCTATTTTTTAATGTTTTGTTTTTTATACGAATCGGTGAAAATAGCTTTACCATTATCGTGTGTCCCCTTTCATGATTTGGTATATGAATGCATTATTGGTATATTTTCCGCACCTTTACAGCGTGCGCTGGAAAATCAGTAAAAAAACCGTCACATTTTTGTTTGAGACAATGTAACATCTGGTTGGTTCGGTTAACTGTAAAGACCCGAACAGCGATGTTTTCACGGTGGGATTTTTCAACGAGTTGAGGTGCTAATAAGTTATACTTAATATGCAATGCTTGTACATTTAATTCCTTTGCATATTGAATGAGATATTTATTTCTTTTTGATGTCAACAACGCTCGCTCTACATGAGGAAACCATTTTTGTAATCGTTGTAAGCTATGTGGATTAAATGTCGATAATATGATACGGTCTTGCAGTTGAAACTGCTCAATGACTTCGTATACTTTAGCTTCCAAATGAGGATAATCAATTTTGTTATTTTTCAGTTCAAGGTTAATCCGCAATGGTTTATGTTGGATCCATGTAAAAAACTCCTCAAGAGTAAGCATCGTCGTCCCAGCAAATTCAGGCGAAAACCATGAACCAGCATCAAGTGTTTTTAATTCATTCATCGTTAAATCTTTAATCCATCCCTTACCATTTGTCGTCCGTCTTACATGTTCGTCGTGAATTAAGACGGGAACATGATCCTTTGTCAAATGGACATCGGTTTCAATACCATCCGCTTCCATCTCATAAGCGCGTTTAAAAGATGGCAGCGTATTTTCAGGTGCATAGCCACTAGCCCCTCGGTGAGCAAAAACTTTCGTAAACATCATTTCTCCCCCTTGTTTGATTGTAGTTTTGTTTCCTTATAAATGTCAACAGTAGGTGTTCATATTTAGTAAACAGAGCACAAATGGTTATAAAATTTGTGTGACATTTTTATGGAAAAGAGGTAAACTAAATATAAATAAATGAATGGCCATTCATTTTTGGAGGTTATATAGAGATGAAAACTGTAAACGAAACGATTCAACAATTAACAGTACCGACCCCTTTTGCAGTAGGTGATGTACACGTATATGTCATTAAAGGTGATACATTATCAATCGTTGATGCGGGTGTTAAAACAGAAGAAGCTTGGATCGCCTTAAAAGCTCAATTAAAAGAATGTGGGTATACGCCACACGATATTGAGCAAGTGATTTTAACACATCATCATCCTGATCATATTGGTCTGACTGAAAAATTTCCACGAGCACAAATTATCGCTCATAAAAATGTTGATCCATGGTTGACGAGGGATCAATTGTACTTTAACCATTATGAACAATTTTTCAGCGATTGTTTAGTCGCTTTTGGTGTGCCCAAGCAAGTGCATCAGCCCTTTTTAAATCATTTACATGAACCATTACAGTATGCAGGTGAGGGGCAAGTGACGGTCACAATTAATGAAGGCGATCGCTTACCTGGTCATCATGATTGGCAAGTCATCGATACAAAAGGACATGCCCAAACACATGTATCTTTTTTGAATACATCGAATGGAACATTTATCGGAGGTGATCACTTATTACATCATATTTCTTCAAATCCACTACTAGAACCACCACCTCCTCTTGAAAAAGAGAGACCAAAACCGATCTTACAATACCGAGCGAATTTAAAAAAATGTTTACAGCTCGGAATCCAAACGGTTTTACCGGGACACGGGAAAACATTTTCAAGCATCGAACTTGAACAGCTCATTGAAAACCGTTTATTTAAACAGGAAAAGCGAGCCCGAGATGTGTTAACTTTACTACAGGATAAACCCCAAACTCCATTTGAAATTTGCCGGAAAATATTTCCGCAACAGTACAAAACACAACTTGACTTAACGATGTCCGAAACGATTGGACAACTTGATTTTCTTGAAGATAACGGCTATGTCAAAAAAACAATGATAGATGGGACTTTCGTGTACATGCCTAGGCAATAAGCCTAACTATTCATGTTTTAAACAATCTCTCGTGAGATCACACAAGCGAGTGTAAATATTAAGGTGTTTACAAGCAAACATAAACACCTTGATATTTACATTTATGGTGCATTCGTTAAATCTTCGATGTCAATGGATCCAAAAATTAATAAAAATAGTAATACGACGAGGACAATACCTCCTGAAAACCCAATCCCATCAAAACTTTTACTACTTTCAGTGATGCTTTCGCCAGTATTTGCTACTAAATGATTCATGATGAATCTCCCTTCTGCATTCTTTTTTGAAAGGCATCAAAAACTTCATCCAGTGTTAGATCCCCATTTTCTTCAAGAAAATCTGCTGAGGCGTTCGTTTTGTCAGTTTCACGTGTTACGTATTTTCCTATTAAAGTCACATTCACGACAGGACTCATTCGGAACAGTTCAACAGAATCGACTTTAAGTTTCCCTGATAATAATAAAGATGCTGCGACAAGCTCTAAATTTTTCCCCTTCAATAAATCTTGCATAGAAAATTTCGCAATTGATTTCGGAGGTACTTCATCGCTGGATCGTTGTCGGTTATTTCTATTATTTATATACATGAAACGGCGCCTCCTCGTAATAGTTTATGCAAAAAAGATGGTGATGTGTTTGTGTTAGTTCCTAGTTTATGGTTCAGTTAAGCTTATCCAACTTTTTCATAAATCTTTACTCCGCAAATATTTACGTAATTCCCACTCCGTTTTTCATTTGTTGTTCTCTTTGAACTGGAAAAAAATAACCTTGATACAGGAACGTACATTCGCATATCATATAATTAAGACCGAAAAGGAGTTGATATGATGAATCCTCCAATCGATTATACGGCATTTAATGAGCGGAATATTTTATGTATCGATATGAAAAGCTTTTATGCGAGTTGTGCGGCACTTATGCAAGGATTAGATCCATTAACCGCACATGTAGCGGTCGTTGCAGATACAAATCGGCAAGGGAGCGTCGTACTCGCTGCAACTCCAGCCTTAAAGCGCGACTATCGGATCCGAACAGGAAGCCGCTTATTTGAAATACCTTCAGATGAAAATATTGTGGTCGTCTCTGCACAAATGAATTTATATTTGCAAGTTTCCACGGAAATTACACGTCTATTTAACAAATATGTACCGAAGGAGGCCATTCATACATACAGTATTGATGAAAGTTTTTTGGAAGTAGATGGTACAGAAAAACTGTGGGGGAGTGCTGAAGAAGTTGCGATACGGATTCGCGATGAGTTAAAAGATACGTTCGGTTTAACGGCGTCGATCGGCATTGGACCGAATATGTTAATGGCTAAACTTTGTCTCGATTTGGAAGCGAAAAAATGTGGAATTGCTCACTGGACGTATGCAGATATTCCGAAAAAGTTGTGGTCGGTTACCCCGTTATCGCGCATGTGGGGAATTGGTCCACGATTAGAAAAACGTTTACATCGGATGGGAATTTCCACCGTTGGACATCTGGCTAACTATTCATTAAAGCAGCTGGAAAAAGCATTTGGCATTATCGGAAATCAGCTCTACTATCATGCGAATGGAATTGATCTTTCACAATTAGGTTCGCCGATTTTACAAGGACAGACGAGCTACGGTAAAAGTCAAATTTTACTACGTGATTATAACGATCCACAAGATGTTGCTTACGTTATATTGGAAATGTGTGAAGAAGTTGCTAAACGAGCACGAGAGAAGCGTCAAGCAGGACGCACGATTCATCTCGGAATTGGTTATAGTAAAGAGGAAGGAGGCGGAGGTTTCTACCGTTCGCTAACGATTGACACACCGACAAATATTACAATGGAAGTGTATCGTGCCTGTATGTACTTATTTCGTAAATTTTACGCACATAAAGCGGTTCGAAAAATTTCCGTTTCTTTAGACAATGTGTGTGCGGATGACTCTGTTCAACTCGATTTATTTACAGAAGATCGGACGCGGGAAAGAAAGCTCGGTTACGTGATGGATGCTGTCCGTAAAAAGCATGGACAAGACGCTTTGCTCCGTGCCGTTTCCTATACTTCCGCGGGAACAGCTCGTAAACGGATACAACTCGTCGGTGGGCATTATGCCGAATAATATGAAAACGACATGAAGACTGATGATCCCTTAGCAAATTGTACCGTTAAATCGACCTCCTTGATTACTTTTATTTCACACGATAGAAATTTTGTTAAACTATATAAAAGGGAGTGTAGTTATCGATGAAAAAATTCGAAGAAAAAACAATCCGAACCGAACAAATATTTGAAGGAAAAGTCGTCCATTTGCAAGTAGATGATGTCACCTTACCGAACGGAAAGACATCGAAGCGGGAGATCATTAAACATCCGGGAGCAGTTGCTGTAATCGCCATTACGAATGATCAAAAGATCGTTTGTGTAGAACAATATCGTAAACCATTAGAAAAGTCAATCGTCGAAATTCCAGCAGGGAAATTAGAGAAAGGTGAACAGCCAGAAATGACAGCGATTCGTGAATTAGAAGAGGAGACAGGTTATACAGCCGAGAAGCTTTCACTCGTCAGTTCATTTTATACATCACCTGGATTTGCGGATGAAAAAATGTATATTTATATGACAGATGAGCTGAAGAAATTAGACACTCCAGTTGCAGGTGATGACGATGAATTTGTGGAAGTAGTGGAGCTGACGTTAGAAGAAGCGAAACAATGTGTCATTGATGAACGGATAGATGATGCGAAAACAAATTATGCGATTTTGTATTTAGAAATGCTGGAGTTGAAGAAATGACACTTCGTTCATATGTTTGCGATTTGCACATTCATATCGGAAGAGATATGGATGGTAAACCAGTAAAAATTACCGGTGCGAAAAACTTGACATTAACGAATGTTTTAAAAGTGTCAAGTCGTCAGAAAGGGTTGGATCTCATTGGTGTGATTGATTGTCATGTTCCTTCCGTTCAACAAGAAATTAAACAATTAATCGATAAAAATCAAGCGTATGAGTTAGCGGATGGTGGTATTCAGTTTGAGCATGTCACATTACTATTAGGATCCGAAATTGAAGTATACGATGAGTATTGTCATGGCCCGATTCATGTCCTCTGCTATTTTCCCTCCTTGCAGGCGATGCAACAATTTTCGGAGTGGTTAACGACACGAATGAAAAATATTACCTTAAGTTCTCAACGCTACTATGGAACAGCAAAAGAGCTGCAATATAAGGTCAAACAATTATGTGGGATTTTCATTCCTGCTCATGTATTCACCCCGTTTAAAAGCCTCTATGGAAAAGGAGTGAAGCGATCATTAACAGAAGTATTCGATGCGAATTTAATCGATGGGATTGAATTAGGATTAAGCTCAGATACGCCTATGGCTGACCAAATTAAAGAATTACATGCTTATACGTTTGTAACGAATTCAGATGCCCATTCGCTCGGTAAAATCGCCCGTGAATATCAAAAATTAAAGATGAAAGAACCTACATTTAAAGAGTTTTATTGGGCTCTTCATCAGATGAACGGAAGAAAAGTAGCGAAGAACTTCGGAATGAATCCTAAGCTTGGAAAGTACTATACAACAGTTTGTAATCATTGTTTAAAAAAACTTTCTTCCGACGCTGAAACATGTTCGGCCTGTCATTCAACAAAAATAGTTAAAGGCGTTGTCGATCGGATTCAAGAGTTAAAAAATACAGAAACACGGAAAACAAAACGCCCACCTTATTTATATCAAGTCCCTTTAGAATATTTACCGATGCTCGGTCCGAAAACGCTAGAAAAATTACTGGATGCGTTTGCAACAGAAATGTATGTCATCCACCGAGCAACTTACGCTGAATTAACTGAAGTCATATCAGAATCATTAGCAACGATGATTGTCGACATGCGAGCAGGGAAGCTATCTATTGAAGCAGGTGGAGGCGGAACGTATGGAAAAATAATTCCCCCACCGTGATTCATCCCCATCTATACGCCTTTTAATTGTTTTCTATTACATCAAATAAAAAAAGTAGATATTTGGTATGATTGCCAGGAATCCTTCATAGTTTTTAGTAGAGGCTTAAAATGTCTTTTGAATGGAGGATTCCACATGTATCATAAAAGAACCGTAGCGATTGAGCATGTAAGAGTACATGCTACGATTTATATTTTTATGATTATTTTGTTTTTAACAGGTATCGTTTTTGGAGCGATGATTGTTAATAGTATGAACTTTGTTCAAAAACAAGATTTGTTCTTTTATTTAGAGAGGTTTTTTGGTGACATAAGCGATAAGCAACAAATCGCTAAAGGAATCATTTTAAAAAATAGTTTTTTATATCATGCAAAATACTTATTTATTATTTTTATTTTGGGGTTATCTGTGATCGGCTTACCATTCGTATGGATTTTACTTTTTTTGAAAGGATTAGTTGTCGGTTTTTCAGTCGGGTTTTTAGTGAATCAACTCGGAACAAAAGGGTTATTGTTAGCCTCTTTGTCGATTGCTCCACAAAATATGATTGTTATTCCCATTTATATCGTTGCTGGGAGTTTATCGATGATTTTTTCGCTTACGTTATTGAGCAAAATTTTTTCGCGAAAAATTTCGCAACCTGTGTTCGAGCCGTTCACAAAATACGCTGTTGTTTTTTCATTTTTACTAATCCTATCCTTTGTAGCTGCACTTTTAGAAGCATTTGTAGCAAATGAAGCGATGGGAGCATTGATCCGTTCTTTCTATAAAAACTAGCTGTCGATTTGTTTTACATTTGATAACAGTTGTTATATAATAATTATTATTCATGAGAATAGTTTATTTTGACAAGTCGTTTTAGAAGTGCATATAATAAGAAGGGATATGAGGGAGGGAATCTGCCATGGAACATCGGATCGATCGGATAAAAAAATTGCTCCATGCACAAAGCTACAAGCTAACCCCGCAAAGAGAAGCAACTGTTAAAGTCCTTCTTGAACGTGAAGAGGATCATCTCAGTGCAGAAGAGATTTATTTACTCGTTAAAGAAAAAGCACCTGAGATAGGCTTAGCTACCGTATATCGAACGTTAGAATTGTTATTGGAGTTAGAAGTCGTTGATAAAATTAATTTTGGAGATGGTGTTTCCCGATATGATTTGCGAAAAGAAGGAGCAGAACATTTCCACCATCATCTCGTTTGTATAGAGTGCGGATCTGTGGAAGAAATCGTTGATGATCTATTAGGGGAAGTAGAGAAAATCGTTGAAAGCGAATGGGGATTCCTTGTCAAAGATCACCGATTAACTTTTCATGGCCTTTGCAAACAATGTCAACAAGCAGCTGTTAAATCGACTTAAAATAATGTAACGTATGATTGCCTTTTTTCTCGGGAAGAAAGGCATTATTTATTTTGTATGGACAATTGATAGAAGTAATGATGATACATAAAGGACTGTTTTGATACTTGTTTTATAGTTATATGTATAAACCCGTTCATTTTTGGCATATCTGTTACTAATAGTAGTTTTTGGAAAGGAGATATGCTCGATGAACCGGATGATTTGGGATACTATAAAAGTTTGTGTCATCTTCATTGCTTGCACGTTTCTATTTTATTTCGGTTTACGCATGATGCATTTGGAATACGAACAATATCATCGCTATGATCCACCAGAGGGACCTTCTGTAAAAGTATTTAATAGTGAACAAAGTTTACTGGATCGGTTAAACATATTTTTTTGGTTAGGAGAGTAATAAACATGTTGCTAGTTGCTATTAAAGACTTTATTCATTACTTACAAGTGGAACGTGGTTTATCGGATAACACACTTCAAGCTTATGATCGGGACTTAAAGGACTATTGCCGTTATATAGCAAAGGTTCTCCAAAAAAAGGCTTGGGATGACGTTGATCGAAGCGATATCATTGAATTTTTATCCACCTTAAAAGAAGATGGAAAATCCGCAGCGACGATTGCTCGATCGATCTCGTCCATACGATTATTTCATCAATTTTTAGTTCGTGAAAGCATCGTCAACCATGATGCAAGCCTCCACATCGAAACACCGAAAAAAGAGCGTAAATTACCGGATGTACTCTCAATGAAAGAAATCGATAAACTTCTTAACATACAAACAAACACCCCTTTACGGATCCGAAACAAAGCGATGTTAGAATTGATTTATGCAACCGGGCTTCGCGTCACGGAGCTCATCTCCTTACAGATGAACGATCTTCATTTAACGATGGGGTTTGTCCGTTGTTTTGGAAAAGGTGGTAAAGAAAGAATTGTCCCGCTTGGTAACGCTGCCAAAAAAGCTTTGGAACAATATTTATTAAAAGCAAGACCCGTTTTAACGAAACGAAGGAAAAGTGAAAGCGTTTTATTTTTGAATCAGCACGGAAAGCCATTATCACGGCAAGGCTTTTGGAAAATATTAAAGTCAACCGCAAAAGAAGCTAATATTACGAAAAACATAAGTCCACATACATTACGGCATTCCTTCGCTACGCATTTATTAGAAAATGGTGCCGATTTAAGAGCTGTCCAGGAAATGTTAGGACATGCAGACATATCTACTACACAAATATATACACATGTAACCCGTACAAGATTAAAAGATATGTATGAATCATACCACCCTCGTGCTTAATAAATTGCCATCAATCATTGTCTGACATCTTACCACATTGTAACATAGTATGTGGTTCTGATAGATGAACAGTAGAATGAGTTCATTCGTTCATGAATGTGTTTTTCGTTAAAAATAATCCATACAACGAGGAGGTAGTACTTGATGAAAACATTTAACCGTATTTTTTTAGTCGTATTGGATTCTGTCGGAATTGGTGCAGCACCAGATGCTGCTAAATTTAATGACGAAGGCGCCCATACACTCGGGCATATTGCAGAGTACAGGAATGGCCTACATATGCCGAATATGGAGAAACTCGGTTTAGGAAACATTAGCCCGATTCAAGGAATTGCTAAAGTGGAAACACCCCAAGCGTATTATACAAAAATGGCAGAAGCTTCAAACGGAAAAGATACGATGACAGGACATTGGGAAATAATGGGGTTACAGATCGATCAGCCTTTTCAAATATTTCCTAATGGATTTCCATCTGAACTAATTCAAGCTTTAGAGAAGAAAACGAATCGAAAAATAATCGGTAACATTCCGGCCTCAGGTACGAAAATTATCGAGGAATTAGGGAAAGAGCACATGGAAACAGGTGCCCTCATCGTCTATACATCTGCCGACTCTGTTTTACAAATTGCAGCGCATGAAGATATTGTTCCTTTAGAAGAGCTCTATCAAATATGTGAAATTGCTAGAGAACTTACACTCGATGAAAAATATAGAGTAGGACGAGTAATTGCTCGTCCCTTTGTCGGCGAACTTGGTTCCCTAAAACGAACAGCCAATCGCCATGACTATGCGTTGAAACCATTCGGGCGAACAGTTATGAATGAATTGAAAGACGAAGGATACGATGTGATAGCTTTAGGGAAAATTTCTGATATATATGATGGTGAAGGAATTACTGAATCGATTCGAACTGTTGACAATGATGATGGAATGACGAAACTCGTTGAATCGATAGCCCGAGATTTTACAGGAATTAGCTTTGTAAACTTAGTAGATTTTGATGCAAAATATGGACATCGTCGTAACCCAAAAGGCTATGGACAAGCTTTAGAAGCTTATGATGAAAGACTTCCTGAAGTTTTAAACGCTTTAAAAGAAGACGATTTATTAATGATAACAGCAGACCACGGAAACGATCCTGTACACCATGGAACGGATCATACGCGCGAATATGTCCCATTGCTCATTTACGATCCGTCTATTCGAAGAGGTGAAAAATTACCGATACGAAAAACGTTTGCTGATATTGGTGCTACGATAGCGGAGAACTTTCGTGTATCGCTGCCTAAATTCGGTGAAAGTTTCTTGAAAGATATTCAACCGACAAGGAAGGGAGAGGAATGATGAAACAAATGATCAAGGAAGCCTCTGCATTTATTAGGAAACAAATGGGGCATCAGCAACCAAAAATTGGCTTCGTTTTAGGTTCTGGATTAGGTGTATTAGGTGATGATATTGAGAACTGTGTCACAATCCGATATGAGGATATTCCTCATTTTCCAACATCAACTGTATCAGGGCATGCCGGGCAACTCATCATTGGCCAGTTAGCAGGAAAGCAAGTCATTGCGATGAAAGGACGCTTCCATTATTATGAAGGTTATTCGCTGAGCGAAGTAACGTTTCCGATTAGAGTGATGAAACAATTAGGCGTTGAAACGATGATCATTACGAATGCTGCAGGAGGAATTAACGAACAGTTCAATCCTGGTGATTTAATGATCATTACAGATCATATTAATCTTATGGGTACAAATCCATTAATTGGACCGAATGACAGTAATATAGGCGATCGTTTTCCAGATATGACTGAGGCTTACGATCGTGAGTATATTTGCTTAGCCGAGCAATGTGCTAAACAATTGAATATAAACGTGAAAAAAGGGGTCTACGTCGGTAATACAGGTCCAACCTATGAGACGCCTGCAGAAATTAACATGCTCCGCACGATAGGAGGAGACGCGGTAGGCATGTCAACGGTTCCTGAAGTGATCGTTAGTCGCCATGTTCGCTTACGCGTGCTAGGTATTTCATGTATTTCTAATATGGCAGCTGGCATATTAGATCAACCACTCACCCATGAAGAAGTCATTGAAACGACGGTGGCTGTAAGAGAAGACTTTTTAAACTTTGTTAAAAAGATTGTCGCGCAACTTCCAGAACATACGAAGTGAGGATGATTCATATGTGCATGTATGACATTATCGAAAAAAAGCGAGATGGCTATGAACTTTCTCGCGAGGAAATTCAATTTTTTGTTCAAGGCTATACGGATGGTACGATTCCTGACTATCAAGTAAGTGCTTTATTAATGGCCATTTTTTTTCAAGATATGACCGAAAAAGAGCGATCATTTTTAACGATGGCTATGGCCAAGTCAGGCGATATGATTGATCTTTCCGCTATTTCAGGAATTAAAGTAGATAAGCATTCAACAGGGGGAGTGGGGGATACGACGACGCTCATATTAGCACCTCTCGTCTCCTCTCTCGGTGTTCCGGTTGCTAAAATGAGCGGTCGTGGCCTTGGTCATACGGGTGGAACGATTGATAAATTGGAATCAGTTCCGGGTTTCCACATCGAACTCACGAATGAACAATTTATCGATCTCGTCAACCGAAACAAAGTTGCTGTCATCGGACAATCCGGCAATTTAACGCCCGCAGATAAAAAGATTTATAGTCTTCGGGATGTAACAGCAACGGTCAACTCTATTCCGCTCATCGCCAGTTCGATTATGAGTAAAAAAATTGCAGCTGGAGCAGATGCAATCGTCCTTGATGTTAAAACAGGAGCTGGAGCGTTTATGAAAGATTTGCATGATGCTGAGCAATTAGCTCATGCGATGGTTCGGATTGGCAATCAAGTCGGCCGAAAAACGATGGCGGTTATTTCTGACATGAATCAACCTTTAGGCTATGCGATTGGTAACGCATTAGAAATTCAAGAAGCAATCGCTACGCTACAAAATAAAGGCCCAAAAGATTTAACTGAACTTTGTTTAACGTTAGGTAGTCAAATGGTTGTGCTCGCCGATCAAGCAGACGATATCGAACAAGCAAAAGAAAAATTACGAGAAAATCTTCAAAATGGGTTGGCTTTAAAACAGTTTAAAGTCATGCTCAAAGCACAAGGTGGAGATGCTCGCGTCGTAGACCATCCACATTTATTACCTCAAGCAACTTACAGGCTTGATTTACTTGCTAAACAATCAGGAACAATCGCTCATATCGTAGCCGATCAGATTGGTGAATCAGCATCAATGCTCGGGGCAGGACGTCTCACGAAAGATTCGACTATTGATTTATCTGTCGGCATTGTTTTACATAAAAAGGTAGGTGATTTTGTCTCCAAAGGCGACTCTCTATTAACCATTCATACGAACAAAAAAGACATTCCATCTATCGAAGAAAAACTATATGAAAGCTTTGAGATTTCACAAGAACCGGTAAAAACACCACCATTAATTTATGAAATCATTACAACTTGATAAAAGATTATGAAAGCACACAAACATTTGTGTGCTTTTTTTGTTATAAAAAAGTAAAATGATGGCAATCATAACATTATATTGACCGTTGGAGGTAAGCTTATGAAAAAAATTCTTCTATTCATCAGTATAATGTTTTTGATTATGCTTTCGACGACACCTGTGTACGGGGAAGAAAAAAAGCGAAATGAATCCGCTCATTTAGCACCTGATGCAAAATCCGCTATTTTAATGGAGCAAGATACAGGTAAAATATTGTTCGATAAAAATGCACACGAGAAACTTCCCCCAGCAAGTATGACGAAAATTATGACACTATTGATCATTATGGAACAATTAGACAAAGGGAATTTAACGAAAGATGAACTTGTACGCGTGAGCGAAAATGCTTCTTCCATGGGAGGTTCACAAGTTTTTCTTGAAACAGGTGAAGAAATGACGGTGGATGATTTATTAAAAAGCATTGCTATCGCATCTGGTAACGATGCCAGTGTAGCGTTGGCCGAACGGATTGCAGGCAGTGAAGAAGCCTTCGTAAAAATGATGAATGAGAAAGTAAAAGAGTTAAAATTGAAAAACACAACATTTCAAAACTCTTCAGGTTTACCAGCAGATGATCATTACAGTACAGCTTATGACATGGCTATCATTGCCAACGAATTATTAAAATATGAATCGATTACCGACTATACATCGATCTATGAAGATTATTTGCGAAAAGGGACAGATAATGAATTTTGGCTCGTCAATACGAATAAATTAGTGAAATTTTATCCTGGGGTCGATGGATTAAAAACAGGCTATACAAATGAAGCTAAATATTGCTTAGCGGCGACTGCCAAGAAAGATGATATGCGTGTCATTGCTGTCATCATGGGTGCAGATACGATAAAAGAAAGAAATGCAAATATTTCTAATATGCTAGATTATGCGTACAATCATTTTGAAACGAAAAAATTATTCGATCAAGGCGAAACGATTACGAAACTAGACATGTTTAAAGCAGAACAACAACACATTGATGTGAGCACCCGTCAATCCGTTAGCGTTTTATTTAAAAAAGGACAATCTGATGTAGACGATATAACGACGCATATTGATTTGTATGAAGACATCGACTTACCTTTGCAAAAAGGGGAACAAGTAGGTGTATTAACCGTTAAACATAAAGGAGATGTATTATCAGAAACACCCCTCATTGTTACGAACGAAATTCATCGGGCATCTTACTTTAAATTGTGGAAGCGAGCCATTCAAAAGTTGTCGAAATCAGTTTGAAGGTTAGCTAATAAAGACGAATTATTTCTTCTTTTGACAGATAGGAGGAATTGCCCCATTTAATGAAGAAATATACTTAGCAAAGGACGTAAGGAGGATATTAAATGGGTTTAAGTTACACATTTGATCGGAAAAAGGATGTATTAATTGTCCGTTTAGCTGGGGAGTTGGACCATCATGAATCAGAAGCCTTGCGAAGCGAATGGAAAGATATGATGTATAAAAGTCCGGTGAAACATGTTGTCTTGAACTTTAAAGACGTTTCTTTCATGGATAGTTCAGGATTAGGGGTCATACTTGGCAGGTACAAAGAAGTTCTGCAACTAGGAGGGGAAATGGTCGTTTGCTCTATCCCCCCTTCTATTAAACGGTTGTTTGACATGGCAGGACTATTTAAAATTGTTCGCTCAGAAGAAAGTGAACAGTTTGCGTTACAGTCATTGGGGGTGGCTTCATGAAAAATGAAATGTATGTTGAGTTTTCGAGTCTCAGTCAAAACGAATCATTCGCAAGAGTAACTGTGGCAGCTTTTGTCTCACAGTTAGATCCGACGATGGATGAGTTAACTGAAATTAAAACTGTTGTATCAGAAGCTGTGACGAATGCGATTATTCACGGATATAATAGTGAACCGCATCACAAAATAGCCCTCTCTTGTGTACTTAATAATGGAGAAGTTGAGCTTACGATTAGAGACGAAGGTAGAGGAATTGATAATATACCCCAAGCTCGAGAACCATTGTATACGTCTAAGCCTGATTTAGAGAGATCAGGCATGGGCTTTACGATTATAGAAAACTTTATGGATTCTGTTGAGGTGATTTCCAGTCCTAAAAAAGGGACGACCGTTCACATGACGAAACAATTATCAAAAAGTAAAACGGTTTTAAAATAGGGATGCCAATGGATGTAGATGTAAAGAAAAATAAACGTAAACAAAATGACACCTTAACGGATGAACAAGTGAAAGATTATATTGCTAAAAGTCAAAAGGGAGATAAACGAGCTCGGGATATTCTCGTTGAGAAAAATATTCGTCTTGTTTGGTCAGTCGTTCAACGGTTTATGAATAGAGGTTATGAACCCGATGATTTATTCCAAATTGGTAGTATTGGGCTCATAAAATCGATCGATAAATTTGATTTATCTTATGATGTCCGTTTTTCAACGTATGCTGTTCCGATGATCATCGGCGAAATTCAGCGATTTCTTCGCGATGATGGTAGTATCAAAGTAAGTCGTTCCTTAAAGGAAACAGGAAATAAAATTCGAAAGAAAAAAGATGAATTAACGAAACAGTTTGGAAGATCACCGACGATCCATGAGATTGCTAAATCATTAGATTTAACTCCAGAGGAAGTGGTCCATGCGGAAGAAGCGGCGAAAAAACCACATTCTATTCATGAGACCGTTTTTGAAAATGACGGAGACCCGATTACACGTCTCGATCAAATGGCAGATGAAGATACGAATTGGTTTGATAAGCTGTCTTTAGAAGAAGCAATACGCGGTTTACATGAACGGGAACGGTTAATTGTTTATCTTCGGTATTACAAAGATCAAACGCAATCCGAAGTTGCTAAACGACTCGGAATTTCACAAGTACAAGTATCCCGCTTAGAAAAGAAGATACTATATGAAATGAAGCGAAAAATGGCCCCCTAAAAATCATCACTTGCAGTGGTGATTTTTTATTGGAATTTTTAATGATAATATTTTAATTTGAACAGATACTAAGAGAAGAAGGGGGGAAAACTTGTGCAAAAGATTGTTTATTTACGAATGAAGAAAAATGTTACGAAAACGAAAAGGGAAACAGTACTTTTAAAAGATATCTGTTTTGTTTCTACGAATAGAGAAGAAAAGAAGGAAATTGAAAATATTACGATTTATCACATTACAAAAAAAGATAAAAATATCATTGTGATTGACAGTTTTTTAATTGTTAAACATTTAAATAAATGGTATCCGCACTTAGAAATTCAATTAATTGGACCTGCCCATACGATCATTCGTATGAAATCTAAACAGGAAAAAACCCCCATCCTAGCGGTTTCATTTGTTTGGATTCTTTTGTTTATCGGAGCTGCGATGACGATTATGAACTTTCATGAAGATGTGAGTATGCTAAAGGTACAACAAAAGTTACATTACTTGTTGTCTGGCGAGCAAAACGAATATCCGTTATGGATTCAAATCCCGTATTCGCTTGGGATTGGGGCTGGTATGTTGTTATTTTTTAATCATTGGTTTCAAAAACGTTTTAATGAAGAACCAAGCCCACTCGAAGTTGAAATTTATAAGTACCAGCAAGATATAGATGAGTATATCAGTCACTATGAAAACGAAATAGATGATTATAAACCTCCTTACTAAAGGACTTGAAATGCTCATCGGTTTTGCTGGAGGGCTTGCCGTTGGGGGTGGGTTTGTCGCTTTTATGACGATGTTAGGCGTAATCCCAAGACTCGTGCAATTAAGTCAGACGGATGCGTTACTAAAAGTTTATGTAGCTTGTGTCATTCTCGGCTCTTTATTCGGAACGTATTTATCATTTACAACAATTTCTTGGAATCAACCGATGATTATTTTAATGATTTGGGGAATTTTTCACGGTATGTTTAACGGTATGCTAGCGGCAGCTTTAACGGAAATACTTAATGTTTTTCCGATTATTACGAAAAGAATCGGACTCGAACAATATTTACTATGGTTGTTAATGGCATTAGTGTTCGGTAAGGTGGCTGGTTCACTTTTCCAATGGATGCTTTTTGTTCGTTAGAAGACAGGAGGATATGAATGAGTTCAGGACGCAGAATTTCTAAAAACATTAGAGAAAATGAAGTTTATTTAAAAAGACGTCTAGGAATTAATGAATCCTTCGACCTAGGATATCGCGAAATTATTGTGCTCGATACGAGCGTCCAAATGTATTATGTCAATGGATTAAGCGACTCTAATCTTATTCAACAAATACTTAAAGTACTTGTTCAAACAAATAATATTGAGAACAGACGTGCAAAAGTTAATGAAGTTATTACCAATCGCATGGTTCATCAACAATTCGAACGAGTGAAAACGATGGACGAGGCGATTGATCAACTATTATCAGGTTTAATTGTTATTTTTATAGATGGACAGGCCGAGGGCTACGTCATAGATGTTCGTCAATATCCTGGCAGATCACCTGATGAGCCGGATACGGAAAGAGTTGTCCGGGGTTCGCGTGATGGATATACAGAAAACATTATGGAAAATGCTGGTCTCACGAGAAGAAGAATACGTGATGAAAGATTACGATTGGAAATCATGAATGTAGGTGAGCGATCGAAAACGGATATTTGTATCGGATATTTACAAGATGTCGCAGATGATGATTTAATTAAACTCGTAAAAGAAAAGCTTAGTGAAATTGATATTGATGGAATTCCAATGGCTGATAAAACGATAGAAGAATTTATTTCGGATAAAAAGTGGAATGCTTTTCCTCATGTTCGATATACAGAAAGACCGGATACAGGGGCAAAACATTTGTTAGAAGGACATATCCTCCTTTTTATTGACACTTCACCAAGTGTCATTATTTTACCAACTACATTTTTTGACCATTTAGTACATGCGGAGGAATTTAGGCAATCCGCTGCCGTCGGGACAGTCATCCGATGGACTCGCTTTCTTGGCGTACTAGCATCCTTGTATTTGTTACCCCTATGGTTATTGTTCGTTCTAGATCCTTCTTTACTTCCTGAACAACTATCATATATAGGTCCAGATGAAGAAGGAAACGTGCCAATTGTTGTCCAAATTATTTTAGCTGATATTGGTGTTGAATTTTTAAGAATGGCAGCCATCCACACGCCGACTCCTTTAGCAACAGCAATGGGACTCATTGCAGCGCTCATGATCGGAGAAATAGCTATTAATGTCGGTTTATTCAGTGCGGAAGTCATTTTATACGTGGCGATTAGTACGGTTGGGACGTATGTAACCCCTAGTTATGAATTGAGTGTAGCGAATAAACTTATGAAAATTTGTTTGCTGCTTGCAACAGCATTTTTCGGAGCGGCTGGTTTTGTTATTAGCTCTACAATTAGCATCTTATATTTAGCTCATATGAAAGCTTTGAAGACCCCGTATTTGTGGCCATTTATTCCTTTTAATGCGAAAGCTTTTCTCGACATGATTATTCGGATCCCGATTCCTTATGCCAACATTCGTCCAAGTATCGTTCATCCTAAAAACAAATATAGTCAACCTTTAAATAAAAAAAGGTAAGAAATCGCCAGAAAAATAAGTATAATTCTTTCTTAATGACCTCCAATATGTTAAAGTGTTTTTAATATTTTCAAGTATGCAATGGGGGAGTAGTCAAATTATGAACTTAGAAAAATATCCATTTTCTGTTAACGAAAATGGTCATTTAGACATCGATGGGGCGGATGCTGTTGAATTAGCGAAAAAATATGGAACGCCTTTGTACGTTTATAATGTCTCGCAAATTCGAAAAAACTGTCAAGCATTTGTCGAGGCTTTTAAACAGCTAGACGTCAAGTTTCAAGTTGCCTATGCAAGTAAAGCCTTTTCCTCAATTGCCATCATCCAAGTAATTGAAGAAGAAGGCCTATCAATAGATGTTGTTTCTGAAGGAGAGCTATATACCGCACTACAGGCAGGGTTTCCGCCTGAACGCATTCATTTTCACGGGAACAATAAAAGTATCGGCGAATTGACGATGGCGATTGAACATCAAATTGGCTGTATTATTGTTGATAATTTTTCAGAAATACAATTGCTAAATGAATTGCTACAAAAATATGAAACAACGATGGATGTACTCATTCGTGTGACACCAGGCATTTCTTCAAAAACACATGAATATATTATGACTGGTAATGAGGATTCGAAATTCGGCTTTAATATACACAATGGACAAGCTGAAAAAGCGTTTCAATCGTTACAGAAGAGTCAACATATCCATTTTAAAGGGTTGCACATTCATATCGGTTCGCAAATTTTTGAAACAGATAATTTTGTAAAAGCGACGGACAGATTGTTTAAGGAAATATCACGCTGGTATTCAGCATATGGTTATATACCAGACGTATTAAATTTAGGTGGAGGATTTCCGATCCGCTATACAGATAATGATGAGCCGTTACCATTACGTAACTATGTTGAAAAACTTGTTCATAAAGTGAAGGCTCACGTTCAGAAATTGAACATTCCGATGCCTGAATTGTGGATTGAACCCGGTCGCTCGATTGTAGGAGATGCCGGTTTAACGCTGTATACGGTAGGAACGATGAAGCAAATTCCAGGTGTAAGGGATTATGTAGCAGTCGATGGGGGAATGACGGATAATTTACGCCCCGCTTTATATCAAGCTAAATACACCGGATTGTTAGCGAATAAGGCAAATGCTCCGATTACGAATCATCCTTCTATTGCTGGAAAATGTTGTGAATCAGGAGATATGCTCGTGTGGAATCTACCGTTAGCGACGGTGGAAAGTGGAGATATTCTCGCTATACTTTCAACAGGAGCATATGGTTATTCTATGGCGAACCATTATAATCGCTTTCCAAAGCCAGCTGTCGTTTTTGTAGAAAATGGAGAAGACAAACTTGTCATTCGAAGAGAGACGTATGAGGATGTCGTTCGGAATGATTTACCTTATAGATAACGCTCTTATTTGTAAATTCTACTAAAAATGATAAAATAGGGTGACGCCAAAAGTTCTATTAACATATTATATTAAAGGAGTTTTGACAATGACTAAAAAAGGATCGATTGTCATGGAAAATGGCAACCGAATTGAATTTGAACTATATCCGAATGAGGCACCAAATACGGTAGCTAATTTTGAAAAATTAATTAATGAGAAGTTTTATGATGGGTTAACATTTCATCGGGTCATCGACGGTTTTGTAAGTCAAGGTGGTTGTCCAAATGGCACCGGAACAGGATCAGCTGGCTATACCATTAAATGTGAAACAGAAGGTAATCCGCATAAACATGTAGAAGGATCTCTTTCCATGGCACACGCTGGTAAAGATACTGGAAGTTGTCAGTTTTTTATCGTTCATGAACCACAGCCACATTTAGATGGAATTCACACTGTGTTTGGAAAAGTGACATCTGGAATGGAATTTGTAAAGCAAATGCGTAATGGGGATGTCATGAAAGAAGTAAAAATGGAATCTGAATAATTGCTGATTCAAGATAGATGAACACAATCATTCTTTTAATCTATTTGTTTGTATTTGTGTCCCCGATGAGTACGTTCATTCATGAATGTGGGCATGCGTTCGGGGCGAAACTCGTTCAGGCTGATCAAATTAAACTTACCATCGGCTATGGAAAAGAAAAATGTTCGATTCGCCTGAAAAATATGTTCATAATCCTTCGTACGAATATCTTTTTTGGTGGTTTAACAGAAAGTGAACGAAATAAGCCCTATAAACCATGGGAAATAGCATGTATAACAGTATGTGGTCCCTTGATGAACAGCTTATTCACGCTTATATTTTATATGATTTATACGAAATATGCGAGTGAATACATTTTAGTATTCAGTTTACTCAATGGATGGATGGCTTTTGCCAACCTTGTTCCGTATAAAATAAAAAATAAAATGTCTGATGGTTATATTTTTTTAAACGTCCTGTTCAATCAACTGTTTAAATAAGACACGTATGTTCAACAATGAATAGGTCATGATAGACAGTAAAGGATGGATACACGTTGAATAAACGGAGGAAAAATATAAATGTCTTGATATTTTCACTTGTATTTATGGTCATATGGGGTTACATTTATTATAAATTTATCTTATGATTGGTTCAGTGGATTGTATAATTCACTTACGGAACATGGGAGCGATTCATCAAGCGCTCATATGTTTATAGGTATTATTTATAAGTTATTTTTAATGAGGGGTATATATGTTAATTCGCTATAAAAAGAACTCGGAGAAAATTGCGATGGGATTACTATCTTTTATGCCTGAGGAAAAAGAAGTAAGAAAATTGCAAGAGACAATCCAAAAATATGAAGAAAATCCGAATTGGCATCTTTATCTTTGGAAAGAAGATGATGATGTTCTCGGTTTGATTGGACTGCGAATTGAGAAGATTAATGCAGTCATTCAACATATATCTGTGGATCCTTCTCACCGCAATTCAGGCATCGGTAAAAGCATGGTGCATGAGATCCAAAAAATGTATCAAGAACAATATGCAGTTTGTGCAAATCATCTCGTTCAGCAATTTTATAATAAGTGCGAGGAAAATAACGGAAAGAAGAAAGATTAAACGAAAAACCAGCCCCACTTACAGAAAGGGCTGGTTTTTCGTTTAACAACACGCTTTTCTATTTACGTGAAACACTTTAAAACCAGGCTGCACCGACGATAATGAGTAAAATGAATAATACGACGATTAATGCAAATC
>DASUXY010000033.1:0-60229 GCA_036377675.1 Bacillota bacterium | reverse complement strand
GTCTAGCATTTGATAAGGAACTTTATCCGTCGCATCCTTCATGGGTGCGTGGATTGAAATATTAATTGCTTTTGCCGAATTAGATAGGTTCGATTGTCGCATCCTTCATGGGTGCGTGGATTGAAATCCATATGTCAACTTTTTATTATTTTTTGTATAAAGTCGCATCCTTCATGGGTGCGTGGATTGAAATATCAAAACCAACTCTTTTCTGGACTGTCTATTTCAAGTCGCATCCTTCATGGGTGCGTGGATTGAAATTTTATCACCCTCATAATCACCGTAACCTTTTGCGTCGCATCCTTCATGGGTGCGTGGATTGAAATATGAGCAATATAAGAAAAATCACGTTATAGAACAGTCGCATCCTTCATGGGTGCGTGGATTGAAATCTACTCTACACAGAATGATATTAAGGTAATCGAAGTCGCATCCTTCATGGGTGCGTGGATTGAAATAAACGCATGGTTCATGGGTACGTGGATTGAAAGTTCAAGTTAGCAATATTTTAGAAAAACCCGAGGTACAAGGTCGAACACAGGCGACTTTCTATAAGCATAATCTAGTACAATTATAAACGAAGATGTTATTTTTTGTATTTGTAAGAAAAATGATAGAATATCCAAAAAATGTTGTAAATAAAATGGATAAACGGAAACTTCAGGATGGTAACGCCTATAATTGAAATTAAAATATGGACGTATATTGTTCAATCACGAACCTTTTTAAAAATAGGGGAACGTTACTGGTGCAGTAAACTATAACTATAGTCGTTGAATTAGACGCTATGCTATAATTAAAGTACATCAAAATTACATATACATCGGGGGGATGATTCGCATGCGGAAACTGAAAAAAGGGTACAACATCTTTATGCATTTTCTTCCTAAACTACTACAAGTTGTGTTGAATCTATCACTCGTTTTTCTTGCGATGATTTTGTCCTTTTTGTTAGTGAAAGAGTTGTTCATCTTCAGTCACATTTTACTTGGAAAGGAAAGTGCTGACTATCAGTTGTATTTGGCGAACATCCTTATTTTCTTCTTGTATTTTGAGTTCATCGCCATGATCGTTAAATATTTTAAAGAAGATTATCACTTTCCGCTCCGTTATTTCTTATATATTGGAATCACGGCGATGGTGCGACTGATTATCGTCGATCACGATGATGCGGTGAACACGATGTTTTATTCATTTGTCATCTTGATTTTGATCATTGGCTACTTCATTATGAATTTAACTCCACGTGAACGTCCGGAAAGTAAATGGTTCTTTAAAAAAGAGTGAAGCATCCTGTGCAGACGAACGAGGTCATCAGCTGCAGAGGATTTTTTTAGTTGATATGTTGAATAAACAAACGTTTCTTTTCGCTATTTTTCGCTAAAAAGAATATAATCGATGTAATCGATTGTTTCGTGCATAGAGATATGCCGATATAGAATCATTCATATGTCTTGCAAACGGTTGTTACGTTTACGATGTTTTCGAAACAGTAAGAGCATCGAGTGTTGAAGGGAGAGAATGGTTATGAAAGAAGCGGAACCGTCGAAAAAACCGCGAATCTTTTATTACTTTATTATTTTACTTGTTGTTATTCTACTGAATACGTTTATTTTCCCAGAAATTATGAACTATTCTGCGAAAGAAGTTGACTACGGAACATTTTTAAACATGATTGAAGAAGGTCAGATCGACGAAGTAGAAATTAAAGAAAACTATATTGCCTTTACCCCTGTAAAAAAAGGGGATGTGCGTATATATAAGACCGGTGTCATCGATGACCCGCAGCTCGTTGAACGGCTGCATGAAGCGGATGTTGAGTTTACGAAGGTCGTCCCAAGGGAAAGTTCCCCGATTGTAACATTTTTATTAATGTGGATCGTTCCGATTTTTATCTTTATGATAATTGGACGCTTTTTAGCAAAACGTGCCGAAGATCGAATGGGGGATATGCGAAGTACGCTCACGTTTGGGAAAAGTAATGCGAAAATTTATCTCGAAGCGGAAACGGGCAAATCGTTCGATGATGTGGCGGGACAAGATGAAGCAAAAGAGGCATTGAAAGAAATTATTGATTTTCTACAAAACCCAAAAAAATATCAGGAAATTGGCGCGAAAATGCCGAAAGGAGTTTTACTCGTCGGTCCACCAGGAACAGGTAAAACTCTACTTGCGAAAGCATTTGCCGGTGAGTCAAAGGTTCCTTTCTTTTCCATCTCTGGGGCTGAATTTGTAGAAATGTTCGTTGGAACCGGGGCCGCTCGTGTGCGCGACTTATTTAAACAAGCTCAAGAAAAGGCACCATGCATTGTCTTTATTGATGAACTAGATGCGATTGGAAAAAGCCGTAGTATCCAAATGCCGGGCAGCAACGATGAAAGAGAGCAAACGTTAAATCAATTGTTGTCGGAAATGGATGGTTTTGATGCCGACAAGGGGGTCGTCATCTTGGCGGCGACGAACCGGCCAGAAGTTCTCGATAAAGCCCTTTTACGTCCGGGTAGATTTGATCGCCGAATCCCAGTAGAGTTACCTGACATTGTAGGACGTGAGGCGATTTTAAATGTCCATGCAAAAAATGTCGAGTTAGGTGAAAATGTTGATTTAAATGAAATTGCTCGAGCAACTCCCGGAGCATCAGGTGCCGATTTGGCAAATATTATCAATGAAGGTGCGCTTCGTGCCGTTCGACAAGGTCGCGATGAAGTGCATCAAAGCGATTTAGAAGAATCGATCGAAGTTGTCATCGCTGGTTACCCGCGGAAACATGCGGTCATACCGGAAGACGATAAATGGAAAATTGCTTATCACGAAATAGGTCATGCCTTAGTCGCTGCTAAACAAAGTCATTCTGCACCGGTTCATAAAATTACGATTGTACCACGTACGTCCGGCTCTTTAGGTTATACGATGCAAGTCGAAGAAACCGAAAAAGTGCTCATGACGAAAGAACAAGCGCTGGATAAAATTACGACGTATATGGGAGGCCGTGCTGCTGAAGAACTTGTCTTTGATACGGTTACATCAGGTGCTGCGAATGATAGTGAACAGGCGACGAAGATTGCTCGGGCGATGGTAACACGATTCGGAATGAGTGAAGAGTTTGACATGATGGCGTTAGAAACGATGACGAACCCTTATTTAAGCGATGATACTTCATTGCTCGTATCCAATGAAACAGCTTCCAAAGTGGATGGAGAAATGCTTGCCATTATTAAATCGTGTCACGAGAAAGCGACGCAAATTTTAGAAGAAAACGAAGAAAAATTACACGAGTTAGCTACGTATTTATTTGAGAATGAGACGATGTCAGGCAAGCAATTTATGGAGATTTTAGAGCGTAATTCAAACTAAAGGTACAGTGAGATTATAAGTTACTAGAAAAGTCCCTTGGATATGACGATCCAAGGGACTTGTTGAATATGGTCTATTCGTTAGTTGATCAATGATTGTAATGGTGCAGGGATTTGTCCGGCCCGCTGAATCAACTTTTCAGAGCTAAAGGAATTGACAGGCATTACCGGTGCGCGACCGAGAAGACCACCGAATTCAATGAGGTCGCCTTCTTTTTTACCTGGAACAGGGATGACGCGAACAGCAGTCGTCTTTTTATTAATCATGCCAATTGCTGCTTCATCGGCAATCAATCCGGATAAAGTGGCTGCTGACACATCACCCGGTAGGGCGATCATATCTAAGCCTACAGAGCAAACACTCGTCATCGCTTCGAGCTTATCTAAGGAAAGCGACCCTTCGTTCACACCGCGAATCATTCCATTATCTTCACTGACAGGGATAAACGCACCGCTTAATCCGCCGACATAGGAGCTCGCCATCGCGCCACCTTTTTTTACAGCGTCGTTCATTAGAGCTAAAGCAGCGATCGTTCCGTGTGTGCCGACTCGCTCCAAACCGATTTCTTCGAGAATTTCAGCTACACTATCATTTAAAGCATTTGTCGGGGCAAGTGACAAGTCCATAATTCCAAAAGGAACACCTAACCGTTCGGCAACGACTCGCCCGATGAGCTCACCTGCACGCGTAATTTTAAAGACTGTCTTTTTAATGACATCGGCCACTTCTCCGAGATCTGCATGTGGATAACGTTTAAGGGCATCTAAGACAACGCCAGGGCCACTCACTCCAACGTTAATGACCGCTTCACCTTCACCAGATCCGTGAAATGCACCTGCCATAAATGGGTTGTCTTCCACAGGATTACTAAAGACGACTAATTTTGCACAGGCAATACCGTTATCGTCTTTCGTTAATTCAGCCGCTTCTTTCATAATCGTTCCCATTTGTTTAACAGCATCCATATTAATTCCACTTCGCGTTGTCGCCACAGAAATAGATGAACAAACACGATCCGTACTGCTCAATGCTTCAGGTAATGCATCTAACAACGTTTGATCGCTTGTCGAGATACCTTTATGAATGAGAGCGGAAAATCCACCGATAAAGTCGACATCGAGCTCAGCTGCGGCTTTATCGAGCGTTTTTGCTAATTCAATCGTCTGTTCTTTCGTCGCCCGGCCAATAATTTCCGCAATCGGAGTAATCGCGATTCGTTTATTAATAATCGGAATTCCAAATTCCTTTTCGATTTCATTGGCGACAGCTTTTAAGTCGGCAGCATAATAGGTGATTTTTTCATAAACACGCCGATTCATTTTTTCAAAATCGGAATCGGCACAATCGCGTAAATTAATCCCCATCGTAACGGTTCGAATATCAAGATTGTCCATCTGTACCATGCGAATCGTTTCCATCATTTCATCAAAAGCAATACTCATCCTTTTTTTCCCCCTTCCGTCCGTTAGACACGATGCATCGCTTGAAAAATTTCCTCAAGTTGAACGGTTATTTTTAAGCCTAATGCATCGCCAACTTCGTCGAGTTCGTTTCGTACGTGATCCAATTTGTCCTGTTTAGATACATCAACAATCATAATCATCGTGAAAAAATCGTCCAAAATAGTTTGGCTAATATCAAGAATATTAATATCGTTTTCGGCAAGTGTCATCGTTACTTTTGCAATAATACCTACTTTATCTTTCCCGACAACACTTACAACTGCACGTCTTTTTTCCATAAACTTTCACCTCTTATAAAATAAAAAAGAGATTGGAGGCGCTCCAATCTCACATAGAACAATAGAAAAATGTACAAAAATATGTACACGTTTTTCTTCTGTCCGTTTGCCTGAGATTGTGAACCCTTCGGCGCCGCATCTGTGCGGTCTCTCCAGAAGCTGCTCCTGTTATAGTGTAACCCATAACATTCCTCGCTACTCTCATATTTTCTTGAATAGAATCATAGTAACAGTATTTATAAACAATAGTCAATGGAAAAAATACCCAACATCTAAACAATCAACGAACATTCTATAAAGAAGTAGGATAAAAAAGATGGCTCCCCGATTCGGAAAGCCATCCATCAAATTAAGGAAGTGCTCGGTTATGACTGTGTGTTTTGGTTATTTTCCATGTTTTGCAAAGGCTGCGTCATCTGCATCTGTTGAACGGCCTGGTTATTTAGAGAATTCGATACGGTTTGTGGCAAGCGCTGAAAAGTCCCATTTTGAATCCCTCTTGTAATACCGTAAACAGCAGCCCCTGCTGCACCAATCGTCAGTAATGTGGTCATCATACCTCGTCGATTATTCATCATGAACCACCCTTTTTTGGTTTGTGTGATGATACATACGCTTCAAAAATAAAGAAGCAGTATTATCTTTTATAAATAAAGGGAATTTATACGAGCGATTGATTGCCAATTTTTAAGATCGCCTCAAGTGAGATACCCGTATTTTTCCTTCAATATTTTAAGATAGGATATCCATAATACACGTATAAGAACGACAGAAAGGAAACGTCAGATGAATAGCTATTTGTTAGGCGTATGGAGTATGATTGACCCTCTATATTTTAAATGTAGCCGGCTCTGTTTCGTTCCGAAAGATGAACCAACGAAAACCGTGTTCCGGGTTCGCCTGGCAAGGTTTGTAGCTAGCTGTTCTGGAGTTAATGAAATATTTTCCATGTGTAAGTCGCAAAAGATGTAGGATCGATAACGATTCTTCGTCGTTGGATGTTGTTTTTGTAGGTAGTTGAATATGATTGATTTTTATATCGTGGGTATTTTTATAAGGCTTGTACATAATAAAGACTAAAGAAAAAACTGATGAACGTTGCATAAATCATGTGTAATTCTCCTTATAGGAGCTGGTCTATTCATTGCTAATTGAAGGGATTTAAGACGGTGGTTAAATGATGAACCAATCTCAACATTATAAAATACTATTTTTGCCTTTCATGCAAATCGCCTCCGGTCATCACCAAGTCGCTGATGCATTGATGGATGATATTCAACGTCATCATGAAGCAATAAGGTGTGACAAAGTGGATTTATTATCCTATAGTTATGGAGATATGGAAAAAGTTGTTTCCTCTCTCTATTTAGCTTGGATTAAATATTTTCCAAGCTCGTACAATTGGCTGTATGACCGTTCCTTATATAAAAATCTTTCCAAACGAAATCGGAGCATGTTTTATGGATCTTTATTTATTCATTTTTTTAAGAAGCTCATCCAGGAAATTAATCCCGATATTCTTATTTGTACACATTGTTTACCATCGAATGTTGCGAGTAGATTAAAACGAAACCGTCAGCTGGATCAGATTGTTATTAACGTATATACGGATTATTTTGTCAATCGCGTGTGGGGGTTAAGTGGTATTGACTATCATTTTGCTCCCACTATTTTAGTGAAAAATCACTTACTGGAAAATGGGATTCCGGAAAGCAGAATTATTACGACAGGCATTCCCGTCCATCCCGTATTTCGCACGAAAAGCGTTCACGGGCGTTCACGAAAAAACATATCCATTCTCTTGACGGGTGGAAATTTAGGAGTCGGAGGAATGGAAAACATACTAGCGAATACAACTGGAGATGTTCATTACTACGTACTTTGTGGAAAAAACACCACATTGTACAATCAATTTCTTCATCATCCACAACCAAATGTGACCCCTTTTCCGTATATCGAGTCGAGGGAGCAAATGAATCAGTTATACGATCAAGTCGATGCTGTTTTGACAAAACCGGGTGGGGTGACAATTAGTGAATGTTTAATGAAAAGAAAACCAATATTTGTCTATAATCCATTACCGGGACAAGAAATGATTAATGTGGATCAATTGCTGCGCCTCGGATTAATTATGCCCGTACAGATTGAGGCGGGATTTGAACAACAAATTATCCGTTATTTTCGTAATCCAAACAGAAAAAAGAACTACGAACAGTGTGTAGAGAACTATCATCACAACTTAGAACAAAAACCGATATCGCTAATGATCGATGAGTTGTTGAAATCATCTTTATAGGAAAGCTCCATTATAAAAAGGGAAGAAAAGCTGTCCAAAAGTGAACATGTTATCATGATATAAGACCTTGTTCGATGATATAAGACCTTGTTCGGTTATTAATGACGGGTGTCGTTAACTCGTTTCTTCCTTTTTTCAAAGTTACAGAAGAAGAGTCGTTATGAATTTATGTTCACGGAGATGCTATGATGATATACTTTTTTCGGAAAGTTGTTCGGCCAAAAAGTTTTTAGAAATCGAATCGTAATAAACGTTAGTTATACCGTTTATAAAAGAAGGATGAATTTTATGATTGTTGTCAGTTCGTGTTTAGCTGGAATAGGGTGTCGCTATGATGGGGGGCATTGTTTAGTAGAAAAAATAGAACAACTCGTCAAAGAAAAGAAAGCGATTAAAGTATGTCCTGAAGTACTCGGTGGATTGTCAATACCGAGGGAGCCGGCGGAGATTGTTGGTGGGTCTGGACGTGATGTACTTGAGGAAAAAGCAAAAGTGATTACTCGATCTGGAAAAGACGTAACAGCGGAGTATGTTGCTGGAGCATATCGAGCTTTAGAACAAGCGAAAAAAGTCAATGCATCGATGATTGTGTTAAAGGAATATAGTCCTTCGTGCGGAAGTAAAATGATTTATGATGGAACGTTTTCGAGTGAAAAAGTAGCTGGTGAAGGGGTAACAACGGCACTGTTGAAAAAAGAAGGGTTTACGGTAATCTCTGAGAAGCAGTTTTTGGACATGTTATAAAAAAATCGTCGCGGAACGCATGTAACATTCCGCGACAACTCGAGATGTACGTTCTGGTGGTGAATCTTTATATATGTGCACGCACTTTTTCTAAAAATTCATCTGGAATTGGCACGGTCAACATCGGTACGTACTGTTGAGCACCGTACGTATCTCTTTCTCCTGCAGAACCAGATGGATGAAACCGTGGAATTGTAATTTTTAAGGCGTTTGCATTGTCGAAAAACACAAACTCCAATACATCGTCTGGCTGGATGTCATATAAACTTGCTATCGTTTGTTCTGTAATCAGCTCAGCTTCTTTTACAGAATCATAAATCGGTTTGTTCTTAAATAAAATGTCAATGGTTAGTGCAAATGGACCGGCATTTTTACTACGAATGACTTTGGCTAGTTTCATCAATGAATCGTCCATCGTTTTATGTCCTCCCTAATACGTCTGTCTTCATTGGAAATAATGAAAGACTATCGTCTACTTCAATCAAATGATAGATCGAAAATTCGAATGTTTCACCAGCTGGGAATTCAGGTGGTGCAAATGGCAAGGCTAAATTTCCACTCGTCGATACTCGGTTAGGGTAATCTAAGTGCATCATGACCGAACGAAAATAAGCGGCGATGTTGTTGGCACTTTCCTGTGTCGATGCAGTCACTTCAGCCACAATACCGATTTCATAAGGAAAATCGTCGTTTGTTTCTAAAGCGCCTAAGACGCCATCCACTCCGTAGCTTTTGAGTGAAATTTTTGCTGTGCCATTAGCTACTTCTGGGAAGTAATCTTTTACTTCTTGTAGTGTTTGTTGTTTAATCGTGTCATACTGTTTAATAAATAAAGGATCACGTGCACCAGCAATAAAAACCGTACGATAACCTGTTTTTCGGACCCCTTCTGCTTTGATACTATATACTAAGTCACGGATGAAACGACTTCCAGTAACACGAACCGTTCGTTTATCGTGCTGTTCAAATTGACAATCCTCTAAATTTAATAATCCACCTGGTCCAGGCAACCGGTAAGGGTGTGACTTTTCATAAAGTGTGTGAGCGGCGACCGATTCTACCGTACAAGCCCGTTCGTCGTTCGCTGGTACGACGAGGAAGTGATCGTCACGTAGGATGCCAATCATGCCGTCTTTAGCTGTTCCAGGCGTTGCTGCAAGTGCACCGCATTCTAAAATTTTTCCGAGATGAAGGGAAAGAGCCTCATCGTATCCTTTTAAAATGGGAAGAGCAGCAAATAAGACAGGGTCGTAGGCACGTCCGGCGATAATGATATCTGGCTGTTCTTTTAACGCTTCAATAAAAGGTTCAACGCCCATTTGGCCGACAAGTGCCACGGTGTCATCGATAATTCTTTCGGAGATTGTCGGTCCTACACCACAAGGCATAACGTGACCTTGTTTCCATTTAGCTTGAAACGTATCGATCGAAATATCTGCATAAATACAAGTCGTTCGTAGTTCGAGGTCTTCTTCCGTACCAATTTCATCGACAATGTTGGCTAATGCATCGACCCGCTCATTCGCTCCAGATCCTCCAGCCGAACCAATGATGAGTGGAATGTTTCTTTCTTTCGCTGCCTTAATGAGTGGGATTAAGTCTTTTTTCGTGGCATAATCACTAACTCCGCCTATACCCATCCCTAATCGGTGTGGACCTCCGTCTGTAGACCCAGCATCAACCGCAATTACATCTGGATGGTAGGCTAAGCCATTTTCCAAAGATTTCATCGGATATCCATAACCTAACATTCCTTGCGGTGAAAAAATAACCATTTCTTTTGTCAATATGACCATCCTTCTATTGTAATATTTATAGTTGTTCGTATTTGTTGTTTTCCACATATGACGAATTCGTTTGTAACCAACTCCTTACCATTTAGAACGATTGAATAGGCAGCGTCTACTTTGATACATAAATGAACAATGAAATTAAATGATATGGTGAGTCTTCCGTACGTATGGATGTATACATTACGGCAAGTAGCCATCTCATGTTAAGTGTTAGATCCTCACGTCAAACAATCGGCCGAAATTGATGTCTATAACGCTCAGCTCCTTATTGATGTGTAATTCCTTATGGATGCTTTTTAACAGCTTAAGCATATATAGCCTCTATCTCAATTGTATCAGCCTTCGCCACATTTGAACAGTTTACAAATTGTTAACCGCCCATTCAGATGAGGTTCGTGAGAAGAAAAATGGTGTTGTAAACACTTTTTTATGGAGGTTTTAAGAGGTTACGTCATCCATTCCACGGAGGTGAATAACAGAAAGGTTTGTGAAAGGAAAAATGTTGGACCTTCATTAATCGAAGGTCCAAATGACGCCAATCATGTAAAAAAGTGGCTTCATAATCGAATCCATTTATGAAGTGGACGAAGAGGCAAATAGATGAGTGCTATGAACATTTAATCTTGCTTTCGGATCAATCATTGATTTTGCATGGTTAACTGCAATGGTTGCTTCACCGAATCCAGTAGCAATTAATTTAGGTTTCCCTTTATAGGAACAAATATCACCAGCAGCAAAAATACCTGGAATACTCGTTTCCATTTGTTGGTTCACGTAAATCGCATTTCTTGAAGTCTCCAGCCCCCACGTTTTTAAAGGACCGAGCGATGTGACAAATCCAAAATTGACAATGACTTCATCAACGTCAAGCAGATGTGTATCCTTACCTTTAACTTCCTGAAGGATTACTTGTTCAATTTTTTCTTCTGTTCCAATCAGTTGCTTCACTTCATAAGGAGTTTTTATAGTGACGCTTGACTGTTTTAATAAGGATATACTATGTTCGTGAGCTCGAAAGTTATTTCGGCGATGGATGAGTGTAACTTCGGTTGCCATCGGCTCTAAAGCTAATGCCCAATCTACTGCTGAATCTCCCCCTCCACAAACGAGAACACGCCGATCCTTGAAACGGTCTAATCGTTTAACAAAATAATGGAGATTATGATAGTGATCAGCCCGCTCGACTTTTAATTTCCGTGGTTGGAAAGCTCCTGCGCCAGCAGTAATAATAATAGTTCGAGAATAGTAAGTCTGTTGTGAAGTCATCAATTTAAATGTACCGTCTTCTAAACGTAACACATGGTGGACGGATTCATTTAAGACAATGTTAGGAGAAAACGTTTCTGCTTGTTCATAAAGTTGATCGACTAACTGTTGGGCTTTAATCTTTGGAAACCCCGCTACATCGTGAATATACTTATCAGGGTATAGCGCTGCCAATTGTCCCCCAACTTGAGGCATGCTATCAATAACCGTGACAGTTGCTTCGCGCATCCCGGCATAAAAGGCTGTAAAAAGCCCTACGGGTCCAGCACCAATGATGACAATATCGTACACTGTTTTATTTTCCACTTTTCCTCTCTCCCTTTTAAAAATTGTTATGGCAAATGGCTTTTCATCTTGTAAGCATCCACTTGCTGAACGGTGTAATCATATTGAGTATTCTTCTTAAGCGATTAGACTAACTCATATAAATATAACGACTAAACAACGATTATTTTAAAAGCGTTATATAAATAGTACAAAAGCATCGCTCGGTTGTCAATATGAAAAAAATAGAAAAAATCGTGGTGGGTCTGTAAAGCTAGCCGAATACTTTTTCAGTATGTCAGTATGTCTAGAACTAAATTACACCGTTCTATATACAGCAGTACACCTATCAAACTTTCAATTAGTTACGAAATAAAAAAGTTATAAATATTCAAAAAATATATTGACTTTACGTAAGTGTAGATATATTATTATAGCTGACGATTTAATAACGTCACTCGTTATATTAGTCATATAAAAAGTCGTTTCTTGTAGAATAACAACATCATTTTAGGAGACTGTTTAAATAATCTGTTTTAATTTGTCACTGGATACAATGTGCAAAGACTTATTAAAATAGTCTTTTTTAATTATCATGGTGAAAATGCTAGAGAAAGAGTTATTCCTACTGTTTGGATTGTTAATTCGACTCTATTTTTTCAATTTGTATACTTCATCACTTGAAGTGTGTGAGTTCTAACATATAAATCTTAAATAAAGGAGAGTCGCACATGATTTACAATGAAGCGATGGAAATGTTGGAGAGGGGTCAGTTAGAAAAATTCCAGTTGAGCAACCTACAGGAAACGGTAAAACGGGTGTATGAACATGTTCCTTTTTACCGAAAGAAGTTTACTGAATTAGGTGTTGAACCACGTCATGTGATGTCATTGGCAGATGTAAGGAAATTACCATTTACGGAGAAAAAAGATTTACGGGACCATTATCCATTTGGTTTGTTCGCTACTTCTATGGATGAAATCGTTCGTCTCCATGCTTCTTCGGGAACGAGTGGAAAGCCAACAGTCGTTGCTTATTCAAAAAATGATATCGAGCATTGGGCGGAAGTTGTCGCTCGGTCCATTGCTGCAGCTGGGGGGCGCCCTGGTGATGTGATGCACAATGCGTATGGGTATGGTTTATTTACTGGGGGACTAGGATTACACCATGGAGGCGAGAAATTAGGGGTTGCTACTGTGCCTGTATCCGGTGGAAACACGCAGCGGCAAATTTTGCTCATCCAAGACTTTAAACCGAAAGTCATTTGTTCGACGCCGTCGTATGCATTATATATTGCCGAAACGATGGAAGAACAAGGAATCGACCCACGCAAAACAAGCTTAAAATATGGTATTTTCGGGGCTGAAACATGGACCGAAGAAATGCGACATACATTGGAAGAAAAATTGGCTATTCAAGCAGTAGATATTTACGGCCTGAGTGAGGTTCTCGGTCCGGGTGTGTCGATTGAATGCGTTGAAGAGCAGAACGGTTTGCACATCCAAGAAGACCATTTTCTTGTCGAAGTGATCGACCCAGATACACTTGAACCTGTACCCGAAGGTGAATATGGTGAGCTCGTTTTTACAAGTTTAAAAAAGGAAGCGTTTCCAGTTATTCGGTATCGAACGGGCGATATAGCTTCTGTCACAAGAAAACCGTGCAAATGTAAACGGACAACTGCTCGTATGTCCCGGGTTAAAGGGCGCATTGATGATATGCTTATCATTCGTGGTGTAAATGTTTTTCCATATGAAATGGAACGGTCTTTACTACAAGTGGAAGAATTAGCACCACATTATCAATTGTATCTTCATAAGAAAGGTCATCTAGACTCCGTAACGTTACAAGTAGAAATCGCTGAAGACGTATACAACAAATGTCAACAAAATTTAAAACATATGGAAGTGACGCGATTAAAACAACACGTGCAAACATTAATTAAATCTGAATGTCTCGTGACGATTGATGTTGATATCCTTCCTCCAAAGTCCATCCCACGTTCAGAAGGAAAGGCTGTTCGAATCGTTGATCAACGAATGAAAAAATCTATAAATTACGCCAACTAACAGACATAATAACCGAGAACGAAAAGGAAGTTTATAAAATGAAGTTCTTGCACGCATTGTTTCAATCATTGGAGTGGAGGGATTAACATGAACAGAGACTTCATAGATGTTTTTAAAAATGACTCATTTGCGGACTTATTGGCGATTAAGTTGATTGATTGCCAGTTAGGTTATGCAAAGGCACAAGTAACCGTTACCGATGAATTGTTAAATTTTCATGGATTTGCCCATGGCGGACTCATCTTTTCCTTAGCTGACTATGTTTTCGCAATCGCTAGCAATTCGTATGGACAAACAGCTGTTGGTTTGAATGCCCATGCATCTTTTCTGAAGCCTGCCAAAGTCGGAGATCTTCTCATCTGTACGGCCCGTGAAGTAAAACGAACAACAAAAATAGCTGTTTACGAGATGAAAACTACGCTTGAAACTGGAGAGTTAATCGCAACGACCGAAGGGATGGTTTATATTACGAATCGTCCTTTACGATTAGATGAATAAAGTTGATAGGCAGTAACTCCTACTCCGAAGCGGAGAATGATGAGCTATCAATCGAAGGAAAATATACCTCAATTATACAGTGGACAACAAGTTGTTAAATGAATGTTCCGAGAAAGGGTGTTTATCGTGGTAAAAACGTATAAAATGAGTGATTTTCAAAAGGTCGTTATCAAAAAATTCCCTCCTCCTCCTTGCGATACGACGATGAAAGTGACGATTCATGAAGCGAGTGACGGCGTTGCCCACGGCTCTTGGCAAGTGGATCGGTCTTATCTCAATGGAAATGGTGTAGCGATGGGCGGATTTTTATCTTCTGCTGCGGACATCGTCATGGCTTATGCGATATCGTCTAAACTTACGGATTGTCAAGGATTTGCTTCCATTAATTTGGATACTACTTTTCACCGACCGACTGTTGAAGGGAAGGTAGATGTTTCAGCTGTCGTCGAAAGACAAGGTCGAACGTTAGCGTACGTCGTTGCTGAACTTAAACAACATAATAAAAAAGTGGCTACTTGTACATCCTCTTTATTTATCGAGCAACGAGAAGAGTAAGTTTCTCCAATGAAATATGTAAATGAACACATCCTGTCTTTGTAGCATGATGATGGAAAAACGCAAACTTTAAATTGGTGATGAAGTAGTTTTTCTAGGTTTAAAAAGTTTCCATTACCCATTATAAAAGCCAATTAACAGCCTCTTTCGAATTTTACAATTATCCCTTGAATAATATATAACGATTTGATATAATAACGTTAATAAAACGTCATAAAAGGGGTGCTAAAAATTTATGTATAACTATATTGAAGATGCCGACTATGTATTATGTGATGACTCGGAGACAGAACCACTTCAATATGAACAATTTATGGCCCGCATTGAAGCCGGTGAAAAGATAGAAGCCGACGATTGGATGCCCGCAGATTATCGCAACGCACTCATTAAACTTATTTCAATGCACGGAATTAGCGAAATTATGGGAGCGCTTCCAGAAAAAGAGTGGGTTCCAAAAGCTCCATCTTTAAAGAGAAAGCTCGGAATTATGGCGAAAGTCCAAGATGAAATGGGTCATGGGCAACTGTTGCTCCGTGTTGCAGAAGATTTAATGAAGCCATATGGAAAGACGAGAGAAGACTTAATAGAAGATTTATTAGCGGGCGACCTGAAGTTTCATAATGTTTTTCATATGCCTACAAAGACATGGGCAGATGCAGGGATGATTGCTTGGTTAGTGGACGGGGCGGCGATTATTACGCAAACGAATATGCTTGATGCATCTTATGGACCTTATCAGCGAGCGTTGCAGCGCATTTGTGCAGAGGAAGTTTTTCATGCACAACACGGGGAAGCAATTATTATGGCGCTCGCTGAAGGGACAGATGAACAACGAAATATGTTACAAGATGCGCTAAATCGTTGGTGGGGGGCATTGCTTATGTTTTTCGGACCGCCGACAGCCGAAACGACAGGATCTTCTAAGCAAGATATTATGATTAAATATCGGATTCGAAAAAGTACCAATGAAGAATTACGTCAAGCCTTTTTAGATAAGTATTTGCCGCGTGTATTTGCCTTAGGATTAACCGTTCCAGATGAGACGGTCCATTACGATGGGAAAAAAGAACGTTGGGTGTATAAGCAGCCGGATTGGGATACGTTTAAGCAAATTGTTCAAAATAAAGGGCCACGCTCGGCCGAACGGTTACGATTACGAGAAATCGCTTATGAAAACAATCGTTGGGTACGACAAGCGTTAGCACAAGAAGCTGTTAACTTATAGAGAAAGGAGGACATTTTATGACAACGATCGATGAAACGAATTTTTATAAAGTATACGAAGTGTTTAGTAAACGCAATGCAAAAACACCGATTCAACATCAATTTAGCCTGTTGGCACCGAATGATGAAATGGCTCTGTTAATGGCACAGGAAAATTTCATGCGGCGGGAAGATGTCATTGACGTTTGGGTCGTCGAGAGAGAAAAGATTCGTTCGATGACGAGCGAAGAGCGGCAAATTTGGACGAAACGTTTAAATAATAAAGATTATCGTACAACGAAAGGGTATGGATACTTACGAAAGAAATGGCGGGAAAAACAGCAAGGGATGTTAGATGAAAAGGAGATTATGTCTTGGAAAGAGGTGAAAAAGAAATGAATCGCATTGTCGAAACGATCCATGAAGCAAAAGAAAATCGAGCTTATTTGCAAGCGCTTAAAGAATTACTATATCAATTTGCTGATGATGATTTTATCGTCTCCTATCGGGGATCAGAGTGGTTAGGATTAGCTCCCCATATCGAAGCAGATGTCGCTTTTTCATCGATTACACAAAATACGATGGGTCACGCTGTGATGTATTATCGCTTATTAGAGGAGTTGGGAGAAGGTGATTCCGACCGTCTTGCTCATCACCGCCTTCCACATGAAAGACGAAATTCAGTTTACTTAGAAAAAAGAAATGGAAGCGGGACGTATCTTGATGAACCCCATTTTGATTGGGCCTTGGCCGTCGTTCGGAATTACTTTTATGAAGTGTTAAAAAGAGTTCGGTTGCAAGCGGCTACAAAAAGTTCCTTCGTTCCACTTGCTCAAATCGCCGAAAAAATCTTGATGGAACAAACGTATCACCTCGCACATTGGAAAATGTGGGTTGAACAATTGCAACAATCAACTGAAGATGCTAAGTCTCGTATTCAAGAACGGATTGAAGAAGCTTGGTTAGAATTTGGCGATGCTTTACAACTTGGACCGAAAGGAGATCAAATCGTTCAACACCAATTGTTAGTGGATGAGCAAGCGATGTATCAGCAATGGATGAAAGAAATAGAGGCAACATTGGATGTCATTCCGAGTCGTCCGCTCGGTAAACGTTTAGGAGATGGGAGAATTGGGGAATATACGGCAGACTTAGAACAAGCGATTAGCGTTTTTGCAGAAGTTTATGAGACGGATCGAGAAGCAGTGTGGTAGTTTGTTCAGTTTCGTCAATCGTTACGAATGAAAATCTTTAGAAAGGGGGAAGGCATAATATGATGAACAGACAAAGGGAAGAAGAAATACGCGCGGTGTTACAAGCGGTTGATGATCCGGAACTACCAGCGGTGAGTGTGTATGATTTGGGCATGGTTCATCACATTGAAGTTCATGGAACGATCGTTTCTGTCGTGATGGTGCCAACTTTCGCAGGTTGTCCGGCCCTTGACTTTATTGAGCGAGATGTCAAGTTAGCAGTTGAGGAAATCGATTGGGTCGATCGCTGTCACGTCCAATTTTCTTTTCAACATCAGTGGTCAACAGAGATGATTACAAATGTTGGGAAAGAACAATTGAAAAAACACGGCATTTCCCCACCCCCTGAAAATTACCGACCAGGAGAACAGTGGACGGTGAACTGTCCGTTTTGTGGCTCTGCGTATACGTCGATGGAAAATATATTTGGCCCAACAGCTTGTCGAAGTATCTTATATTGCAGGGATTGTCGAAATCCATTTGAAGCGATGAAGCCCGTAATACAATACGGTTCTGTAAGTCAAACGTATTGATATGACTTCCCAGAATTATTCGAATTTTTAAATATATAATAAAGGATTGTTTAAGGATTGTTCTTACACGTGCGGTTGTCGTTCAATCGCTTTGTAAATTTATTTATATAGGAGGAGTTTCAATGGCTAAATTAATTGCTTTATATAAACAACCGAAAGATCAAGAGAAGTTTGATGAACATTATTTCAATGTGCACACTCCGATCACGAAAAAAATTCCTGGTTTAAGAGAGATGAACGTCACAAAAATTGTCGGATCACCGATGGGGAAAAGTGACTACTACTTGTTATGCGAAATGATTTATGACGATCATGAATCGTTGCAAAAAGCGATGAAAACAGATGAAGGAAAAGCTTCTGGAAAAGATGTGATGCAATTCGCTGGTGATTTAGTGACGCTCATGATTGGTGAGGAAATTGATGAATAAACGTGAGTTTATCACCTATTGTATAGAAGACGGTGTCGGGATCATTCAGTTAAATCGCCCTGAGGTTCTCAATGCGTTAAATCGAAAAATGGTCGAAGTGATTGTCGAACAAGTAGAAGCATTCGATGCGGATGAAACGGTTCGTGTCATTGTCATTAAAGGAGATAAAAAAGCATTTGCAGCAGGAGCTGATATTGAAGAGATGATAGGCGATACGCCATTATCGTTTGAGTTATTAGATCCATTTGCTGTATGGGATCGGTTGATGGATGTGAAGAAGCCAATGGTGGCCGCGGTAAATGGTTTTGCCTTGGGAGGCGGATTTGAACTAGCACTTCATTGTGATCTAATCGTCGCTGCTGAAGATGCTCAATTCGGATTTCCAGAAGTAAATCTCGGCGTCATGCCCGGAGCAGGCGGTACACAGTTTTTAACGGAAACGATGGGACACCGAAAAGCGTTGGAATGGATTTGGCTCGGTGAACCGATGGATGCCGAAGAAGCGAAACGATATGGCGTTGTCAATCGAGTCGTCGCTCCAGAGCTACTTGAAGAAGAAACGATGCGATTAGCTAAAAGGTTAGCGAAGCAAGCCCCAATCGCTCTTCGATTAATTAAGGAGGCTGTTCACCAAGCTAAAGATCTTCCATTAGCAGACGGGATGAAACTCGAGAGGAAAAATTTTTATCTCGCTTTTGATTCACAAGATCAAAAGGAGGGAATGCGTGCTTTCGTGGAAAAGCGTTCCCCTTCTTTTAAAGGGGTGTGACAATGGAACAAAATCAATATGAAACAGTGATTTATGATGAGAAACATCGTGTCGCAACGATTACTTTAAACCGACCTTCAGCTTATAACGCTTTTACTCCACAAATGAACAAGGAAATAATTGAAACGTTAAAAAGAGCAGATCGCAATGAAGAGATACGCTCCATTGTAATTACGGGGCAGGGTAACGCTTTTTGTGCGGGTGAAGACTTAGGAAGCGTCGATCACGAGACAAATCATGCGACCTTACTCCGAGAGCGTTATCATCCGATGATTAACATGATGAAAAAAGTAACAAAACCGATTGTAGCGGCTGTAAATGGAACGGCAGCTGGTGCGGGAATGAGCTTAGCCTTGGCGGCAGATTTTCGTCTCGTTCATCGGGAAACGAAATTTATAAGTGCGTTTATGGGAATCGGACTCGTCCCTGACTCTGGTTTTATGTACATGCTTCCACGTTTAATTGGTTATGCGAAAGCTTTAGAAATTGCTGTCCTTGGGATACCCATTTCCGGGGAAGAGGCAAAAAAAATCGGTTTGGCTACAAAAGTGATTGAAAAAGATGAATGGGCAGAGCAAGTCCAATCCTTTTCACAATCTTTAGCACAAATGCCAACAACAGCTTTTTCCCTTATCAAGCGTTATATGATGGATGGAATGCATACACCGTTTACAGACGCTTTGGAACAAGAAGCTCAAGCGCAGCGCATTGCTGGAATGTCCAAAGATCATCAAGAAGGTTTACGAGCGTTTAAAGAAAAACGAGAGCCCGTTTATACGGGGAATTAAGAGAGGGAATCTTTGAAAATGGATAACTGTATTTTTTCAATAACCATAGAAAAGGATGATGAATAGTGGAACAGACAGTTGCGAATAAAACGATTACTGAAGTAGGAACGATGAAACGTGATCATTATGCCATGGTTATTAATGGGGAGCGTGTAGAAAGCAGCTCAAAGCAAGTATATGAAACGTATGACCCAGCGAAAGGAGAAAAGTTAGCGACGGTAGCCCTTGCGAATGAAGAAGACGCGGAAAAGGCTGTTCAAGCGGCAAGAAATGCTTTTGATTATGGAAAATGGCGTAAGTATCCTGTTGGGAAGCGCTCCCGAGTGATGAATAAAATTGCCCGAATTATGCGAGAACGTTTCAAAGATCTTGTCGAAATGGAAGTGTTGAACAGTGGAAAGTCTGTCAGCGCTGCCCAAGTACAAATTAATCAAGCGATTGAGGACTTTGAGTTTTATGCGGGAGCGATTGTCGGCCACCGAGGCATGGTGAACAATATGCCGTACGGATTTTTTAACTATACGCATAAAGAGCCGGTCGGTGTATGTGCCCAAATTATTCCGTGGAATTATCCAGTCATGATGGCCGCATGGAAAATAGCTCCAGCGATTGCAGCAGGTTGCTCAGTTGTTGTGAAACCGGCGAGCCTTACACCGATTACCGCCCTCTTAATCAATGAAATTTGTCATGAAGCAGGTGTACCTGAAGGGGTTGTCAATACAATTTGTGGATCAGGTTCGGTTGTGGGGGATTATTTAGTTCGACATGAAGATGTGAACAAAGTCGCCTTTACTGGATCAACTCCGATAGGTAAAGACATTATGGAAAAAGCTTCTCAAACATTAAAACGGACGACACTTGAGCTCGGTGGAAAATCACCAAATATCGTTTTTGAAGATGCGGATTTAGAAGCTGCCGTTAATGGTTCGCTATTTGGAATTTATTTTAATACGGGGCAGTCATGTGAAGCGCGCTCACGAATGTTTGTTCACGAATCCATTTATGATGAATTCGTTGAGCAATTTGTTAAGAAAACGAAAAAGCTTAAGCTTGGTAATCCGCTGGACAAAGGGACGCATGTCGGATCGATCATTAGCCGTGAACAGTTAGAAGTAATTGACGGCTATGTGAAATCCGCCAGAAAAGCTGGTGCTACCATCCTTGCGGGTGGTCAGGAGGCGGATGTTCCTGGATTTGAAAACGGTCATTGGTATGAACCGACGATTATTACAGATGTGACTCCGGACATGAAGGCAGTACGGGAGGAAATATTCGGTCCCGTTGTAGTTATTGAAACGTTTTCTGATGAAAAGGAAGTCATTAAGCGGGCGAACGATACGAAGTACGGCTTAGCCGCAGCGCTTTGGACGACAAATCAAGGAAGAGCAACACGTGTTGCCCACCAGCTACAGGCTGGGGTCATTATGGTGAACAGTCCATTTTCAGCTTTTCCAGGCACCCCTTTTGGGGGCTATAAAGAGTCTGGATTCGGCCGGGAATTAGCCGTAGAGACGCTAGATTTATATATGGAAGATAAAAGTGTTCTCTCCTATTACGGTTCGAAGCCATTAAATCCTTTTGGTGTATAAATGGGAGCATCCGGTTACGTAAATAAGGAGAGGCGTAACCGGATGCCTCAACTACATAACGAAAAAAGAGAGGAAGATTAATGATGAGGATCAAACATATTACCGTTGTTGGAGCCGGAGTTATGGGCCGTGGTATTGCGTATGTTTCTGCTCTTTCAGGTTTTTCTACGACATTAGTCGATGTTAGTGAACGACAGTTGGCCGATGCGTATAAATTTGCTCAACGAACAGCAGAGAAAGGGATAGAACGCGGTAAATTAACAGTAGAACAACGCCATCATCTTTTGGACCATTTAAAGACGTCTAGTAACTTCATTTCAGTCGTTCGTGACACGGACTTTTTAATTGAAGCCGTTCCTGAAAAGCGAGCACTGAAACAAAGTGTGATGGAGGAAGCAGAGGAAGCTGCTCCGGAACATACCATTTTTACATCGAATACATCAACGATTAGTCCGACTGAGCTCGCGTCATTTACGAAAAGACCACGGCAATTTGCGGTTATGCATTTTTTCAATCCTGTCCACCTAATGCGGCTCGTAGAAATTGTGAAAGGTTTAGAAACGAGTGAGCAAACGGTTGAAATCATTCGCCAAGTAGCTGAACAAATGGGGAAAGAAACGGTAGAAGTAAATGAGTTTCCCGGATTTGTAACGAGTCGGATTAGTGCACTCGTTGGCAATGAAGCTTTTCATATGTTACAAGAAGGTGTCGCCTCTGCAAGAGATATCGATCGAGCGATTCGCCTTGGGCTGAATTATCCAATGGGTCCATTAGAGCTTGGTGACCTTGTCGGTTTGGATGCTCGTTTAAACAACTTAAAATATTTACATGAAACGCTTGGGGAAAAGTATCGCCCAGCCCCACTTCTAGAACAATACGTTAAAGCAGGAAGACTTGGAAGAAAAACGGGTCGCGGCGTTTATGACTATACGGCTAACGGTGAGTTGGTGAACAAATGAAAGAGATCGTTATTGTTGATGCTGTTCGGACTCCAATTGGTAAATATAAAGGTGCTTTAAAGGACGTGCGTCCGGATGATTTAGGAGCAACTGTCATCGAAGCATTGCTCGACAGAAACCCTCAGCTGCCCGTGGAGCAAATCGAGGATGTTGTATTAGGGAATGCAAATCAAGCAGGAGAAGATAATCGAAACGTCGCTCGAATGTCGGCTCTTTTGGCAGGACTTCCACTCCATGTTGGTGGAACGACGATTAATCGTCTTTGTGGCTCGGGATTAGATGCTGTCACTTATGCTGCTCGGGCGATTGCTATAGGGGAGGGTGATATTTACATCGCAGGAGGTACAGAAAGTATGACCCGTGCTCCTTTCGTTATGGCTAAACCTGAACATAACTTTCCACGTGGGAATAGAGAGTTGTATGATACGACAATCGGTTGGCGTTTTACAAATGAGCGCTTAAAAAAAATGTACGGTGCAGATTCGATGCCACAAACGGCTGAAAATGTAGCTCGAGAATACAATATTAGTCGAAAGGAACAAGATTTATTTGCGTTTACGAGTCAACGACGAGCTAAAAAAGCGATCGCTGAAGGAAAGTTTACGAATGAAATCGTTCCCGTCGTTTTTCAGGATCAAAAAGGTAATTACATAAAGGTTCAACAAGATGAACATCCACGGCCAGGGACGACAATGGACAAACTCGCTCAATTAAAACCGATTTTTACAAATGGAACTATTACAGCTGGAAATGCGTCCGGAATTAATGATGGAGCTTCCGCTTTATTGCTCATGAGTGCTGAAAAAGCGAAAGAATTGCGCATACAGCCACTGGTAAAATATGTCGTTAGCGCAGTGGCGGGTTTAGAACCACGTCTCATGGGGCTCGGTCCAATTAGGGCGACAAAAAAGGCGTTGACACGGGCAAAATTAAAGACCGATGATATAGGCCTCATTGAATTAAATGAAGCATTCGCTTCGCAATCAATTGAATGTATTCGCCAGCTGGAATTAGATGTCCAGAAAGTGAATGTTAATGGCGGAGCGATCGCTTTCGGTCATCCATTAGGGGCCAGTGGAGCTCGCATTTTAACGACGTTGATTCATGAAATGAAACGACAGAAAACAGAATATGGGTTAGCGACGATGTGTATCGGTGTCGGTCAAGGAATTGCTACGATTGTAGAAAACATTAAAGATTAGAGGAAAATAAATGGTTATGAAGAAAGGGAAGGGAATGGATGTCTACTGTTCAATTAGAAATAAATAATCACATTGCATTTGTGACGTTGAATCGAGAACAGGCGTTGAATAGTTTTGATTACGAAATGTTATGTAATCTACAAAATGTCGTTGACGAAATCCATTTAAACAAAAACATTCAAGTTGTTATTTTTACAGGTGCAGGGAACAAAGCTTTTAGTGCTGGAGCGGATTTGAAAGAAAGGAAGAGCTTATCTGAAAGTGAAGTCCGAAGAAATGTAAAAGCCATTCGTGAAGTTTTTAACAAGGTTGCCTCACTTCCCCAACCGACGATCGCCGCTGTCAATGGTTATGCATTAGGCGGTGGCTTTGAGTTCATACTTGCATGCGACTTGGCCATTGCTGCCCGTAGTGTAACGATGGGACTGACAGAGACGAGTTGGGCCATTATTCCCGGTGCGGGCGGAACACAACGATTACCACGATTAATTGGCGAAATGAAAGCGAAGGAACTTATGTTTACCGCACGCAAAATTTCTTCTGAAGAAGCATATGAATTAGGAATTGTTTTACAAGTCGTTGAGCAAGACGATTTACTGGATGCTTGTCATAAACTTGCTCAACAAATATTGAAAAATGGTCCTATAGCGATTCAGCAAGTAAAATATGCTATTAATCAAGGGCTAAATACGGATTTACAAACTGGACTTGAAATTGAGGCAAAAGCTTATGAACGAACGATTTCTACAGAAGATCGCCTGGAGGCATTACGAGCATTTAGTGAAAAGAGAACACCCCAATTTAAAGGTAGATAATTAGAGAATACAGATATTTATATCAATATAGTAAGAATGAAGATTGGAGAAATATAGACGTTCTTAATAAATAGGAAGGTATACCCCTATTTTTTTATAGAAACGAATTATAAAAAATTATAAATAGTAAATGAGGTTATTCTGCTCATTTATTTTAATATTTCATTAGTTAAAAACGCTCAATTTTAACCCCCTATTTCGTAATGAAATATACTTTTCTGTATATTGCAAGTAGAATCGTCTCATGGTATCTTTTATGTAACACTCGTTAAAATCAAAATCGATGACGATGTATGATTTATATGATCGAGGAAGGAGGATCTACAAGTGAATGATCAACTACTTCAACGACTAATGAAAGAAATTATCGATTTGAAAACGAACATGGCTACGAAATCCGATTTATCGTCGATGGCTACGAAGGATGATATCGAGCATATGGCTACGAAATCCGATTTATCGTCGATGGCTACGAAGGATGATATCGAGCATATGGCTACGAAATCTGATTTATCGTCGATGGCTACGAAGGATGATATCGAGCATATGGCTACGAAATCTGATTTATCGACGCTGGCTACGAAGGACGACCTCAAAGGTTTGGCTACTAAACATGATCTGAATCATCTTGCTACGAAGATAGATAGGAATTTTAAACAAATTGCCAAAAATACAGAACAACTAAAGAAACTATGTGTAAGTTACAAGCGACAAGAAAAAATAATAGATACATTGTCTCTGCGCTCCATTGAACATGAAAGTGAATTGAGAGTGCTAAAACAAGTTGAGCAATAAGTGTTTTAGCCTCTCATCATTTTTGTTTTCATTCTCCCCTCGCTATCCACTACGAAGTTCACTTCAATATAAACTTACTCGTATGATGATCTATTGTGGTGGTACTACTTATCAACAAAATGTTGATCTATGAGCTTTGTTGAATGAGCTGTCTAATTTCATTCACCTTCCCTTCGTGAAAAAAATCGACAATTTTACTTCCGACGACGACACCATCACAATAACGGCTGAGCATTTTCGCTTGTTCGGAAGAGGAAATACCAAAGCCAGCGAGAACGGGAACGGAACTAAATGATTTCAACTGTTGTAAATATGTTTTTACATGTTGGTCATAGTCCGTCTGGACACCCGTTGTTCCGGTTACAGATACGGCATATAAAAAACCTTCTGATTTTCTAGCAATTTTCCTTAATCTATGTTCAGGACTTGTTAACGCTGCAAGTCTGATAAACGCAATCTCATTCGCTTGAAGTTCATTGCTGATGAGTGATTCTTCTTCCATTGGTAAATCAGGGATGATCACTCCATCGACTCCTGCTTGTGCGCACGTTTTCGCAAACGTTTTAACCCCGAATGATAATATAGGATTTACGTATGTCATCATCACGATGGGAAGAGGTCGATTGTGTTTGAAGCTCAGCAACGTATCGAATAGAGACAATAAAGTTGTTCCCATTTCTAAAGATCTTATACCGGCTTTTTGAACAGTAGGTCCATCAGCAACAGGGTCTGAAAAAGGAATCCCTAATTCAACAGCTGTCGCTCCACATTCTTTTAAAAAGTGTAGTCTTTCTTCTAAAATATGTGTGCCTCCATCTCCAGCCATAATATATGGAACGAATATTTTTTTACCATCCTGAAGAGTGTTTGTCAGCGCCTCACGTAAAAATGGTTTACCCATGATGTATTCCTCCTAACTTTTCTTTAACCGTTCCAACATCTTTATCACCACGTCCGCTCAAGCAAATGACAATTGATTGAGAAGACGTCATTCGCTTGGCGAGTTTTCGAGCATAAGCAATCGCATGTGCACTTTCTAGAGCCGGTATAATTCCCTCAGTTTGCGACAATTGTGTGAAAGCTGCCAATGCTTCTTCATCGGTGACTGAAACATACGTTGCACGATGCGAATCGTGCAAATAACTATGTTCGGGTCCAACGCCTGGATAGTCGAGCCCAGCGGAAATCGATGTTGCTTCTTTAATCTGTCCATATCTATCTTGTAACAGATGAGTCATTGTACCATGAAGGACACCGATGTTTCCTGCGGTTAAGGTTGCGGCATGTTTCCCAGTGGAGATTCCCTTTCCGCCGGCTTCGACACCAAAAAGTTTTACTTCAGAATGTTGTATAAATGGATAAAACATCCCAATGGCGTTACTGCCACCACCGACGGAGGCAACGACAGCATCAGGTAATGTTTGTCGTTCTTTCATGAATTGCTCTTTCGTTTCACGTCCGATGATGGATTGGAAGTTACGAACGATTTTAGGAAATGGATGTGGACCTACGACAGACCCTAAAATATAATGTGTATCGTTGACGTGACTTACCCAGTATCTTAATGCTTCATTTACTGCATCTTTTAATGTACCGCTTCCTTGAGAAACACTTTTTACTTCAGCCCCGAGAAGTTCCATACGGAAAACATTTAAAGACTGACGTCGGATATCTTCTTTCCCCATGAAAATAACGCAATCCAAGTCGAGAAGTGCACAGACTGTAGCTGTAGCTACACCGTGTTGACCAGCCCCTGTTTCAGCGACGATTTTCCGTTTTCCCATCCGAATCGCTAAAAGTGCTTGACCAATTGTATTATTAATTTTATGAGCACCAGTATGATTTAAATCTTCACGTTTCAAATAAATAGAAGGACCGCCGAATGAAGCGGACAAATTTTTTGCTTTATATAAAGGCGTCCTGCGACCAACATATTGTTCAAGATAGTTATTTAACTCTTTCATAAATAAGTCATCGTTTATAGCTTCGTCATAGGCTTTTTCTAATTCGATTAAGGCTGGCATGAGCAGTTCAGGCACAAACTGTCCGCCAAATGTACCATATTTTCCGTTAGAATGAGGCATCGTATAAGTCATGACGATCATCCTTTCATTTGTTTTTAGCGTTCATAATAAAAGTTCTTATTTTTAAAGCGTCTTTTTTTCCGTCTGTTTCTACACCACTAGAAACGTCTACTCCGTGAGGGCGAACCGTTTCTATAGCTGTTTGAACATTTTTAGGTGTTAAGCCACCTGCAAGGATGATTCGTTTATCATTAAGGTGTAAATCTTCAATCATCTTCCAGTTGAACGTCGTACCATTTCCACCTCGATAGGGGCCATTCGGACTGTCGAGTAAACAGTATTTACACGGATAATCCTCTATGTTTACGAGTGTTTCTTTCGTGGCGGGAAACGCTTTGATCACGGGAAGAGATAAGCTGTTAGCAAGTGCTGGTGGCTCATCTCCGTGCAACTGAATGAAATTAAGACGCGTCTTTTTAGCAATCTGTTCGATTCGATCTTTCCTTTCATTGACAAAAACTCCGACTTTTTTAATGGTTGAAGGGAGGGAAGCAGCGATTGCCGCTGCTACTTCTGGAGTAACTTGGCGCGTACTTGTCGTAAAGACGAATCCGATAAAATCCGCACCGCTTTGTAAAGCTGTATGGGCGCTTTTTTTTGTAGAAATCCCACATATTTTAACGAGCATGCCTATTTCCCTCCTTACATATCGGTACGCGGAGCTCGGTCATCGTTTGTTGAAGATCGTATGAACGCATCAATGTTTCACCGACGAGAATCGTATTTGCCCCGTATTTTTCGACTTGTCGCACATCGTCGCTCGTTTTTAGTCCGCTTTCGCTGACGATGATTGCCTCAGAGTTTGCTGCTAGAGTGGCAAGTTTTTTTGTCGTAGCAAGATTGACAGTAAATGTCTTAAGATTGCGATTATTTATGCCGATGATCGGGACGTTTAAATCTAAAACAAAGTTCATTTCTTCTTCATCGTGTACTTCAGAAAGCACTTCTAACCCTTTTTTCGTTGCATAATGGTATAATTCAGTGAATTCCTTTTTTGATAATGCGGCTGCAATTAATAAAATAATGGTTGCTCCTGCTGCGTGTGCTTGATCAATTTGGATCGGGTCGATAATAAAATCTTTACATAAGATTGGTAAATCGACGGCTTTACGAACAGCTACTAAATCTGCCATTGATCCTTTGAAAAAGGTTTGATCGGTTAAAACGGAAATGGCATCTGCTCCTAACGCTTCATATTGCTTTGCCCGTTGAACAGGATCAACAGTTGCGTTGATGATCCCTTTGGAAGGGGAAGCACGCTTTATTTCAGCAATTATATTCATCGATTGAGAATTTCGAAATGTATCCGTAATTTTGGGAACATGTTTGTTCGTTTCGACGGATTGAAAATGGTGTTCATTGAGCTGAGCGACTTCTTGCCTTTTTTTGTTTAAAATGTCTTGTAAAATCGTCATAAGGAAACACCTCGTTTATACTTTTCACTATATTGAACTAATGTTTGCAATTTTTTGAGAGCAGAACCACTGGCTATGCTTTCTTTCGCCATTTCAATTCCGGTTTGAATCGTTTGCGCAACGCCACTTGCGAATAAGCCAATTCCTGCATTAAAAATAACCGTGTCGTAATAAGATCCTTGTTTTCCATTTAAGACGTCGAGTAATATGTGGGCGTTATCTTTTGCGTCGCCCCCTCTAATTGCTTCATTCGGATAGACGGGCAAATTAACATCAGATGGATGAATGGTAAACGATGAAATATGTCCGTGATCAAGTAAAGTTATATGGTTGTCGCCAGCTAAAGAGGCTTCATCCATATAGCCTGCTCCATTAATGACTACGGCTCGTTTGCGACCGAGCTGATGGAGTGATTTGGCGATGACAGTTAACATGTTTCGTTCGTAAATTCCCATCATTTGTGTGTCTAACTGAATCGGATTTGTTAAAGGACCAATGAAGTTGAAAATCGTTGGAATTTTGAGTTCTTTTCTAACCTTTATAATTTGATCAAGTTGACCGTGTACAGCCGGTGCGTATAAGAAGGCAATTTTATTTTTAGCTAAAATATCCTTTGTATGTTCCGGTTCTAAATCGAGTGAAACCCCTAAGTGTTCAAGAACATCTGCACTTCCTGTTTTACTAGAAATACCGCGGTTTCCGTGTTTGGCAATGGTTACACCAGCTCCCGCGATAACAAAAGCCGACGTCGTACTAATGTTGAAGCTGTGGGAGTTATCTCCACCTGTTCCGCAATTATCCATCACATGTTGGATGTTATTCGTCGCTTGAATTGATTCGTTGCGAATACATTCAGCTAGGCTAGCAATTTCACTTGGGGTTTCTCCTTTTTTACGAAGAGCGATTAAAAATGCTGCGATTTCGATATCCGTTACTTGCCTTGCAAAACATTTGTAAATGACATTTTTTATTTCTTCACGTGTTAAGTCCTCATGACTCATTAATTTTTCGAGATATTTTTTCATCGTGTTATTGACTCCTTTCGAAAGAGATGATCGTCCGCCAGTTTGTAAGTGGATACGTTCATTAATGATTTTGCTTTATGCAATGTTTCTCGATATTCATTTTCTGGGATCGAATCGTTCACGATACCAGCACCGGTTTGGAGGAATGCTTTTCCATCCTTGATGACGAGCGAACGAATGGCTAAAGACATATTTAAATCCCCATTGAAATTAAGGTAGCCGATCCCACCTCCATAAACGCCACGCGCTTTTTCCTCTAATTGTTGAATCATTTCCATCGCACGTAATTTCGGAGACCCTGAAACGGTTCCAGCAGGTAAGCAGACACGCAGTGCATCAAGACTCGTTTTTTCTTTCGCTAATGTGCCATGCACTTCTGAAACGATGTGCATAACGTGTTCATATTTTTCAACTTGGCGGTGAATGGGAACGGTAATACTCTTTCGCTTGCAAACGCGTTGTAAGTCGGATTTACTCAGCTCGACGAGCATGTCATGTTCGGCAATTTCTTTTTGGTCGGCTAGCAGCTTTTGCACGTATCGCTCATCTTCAGAATCAGTTGTTCCCCGATGATGTGTTCCTGCAATCGGATTGACTTCTACATGTTTCCCTTGAACTCGGAGTAGATTTTCCGGGGAAGCACCTAAGACGACATATTTTCCAAAGTCGATGTAAAACATGTATGGTGATGGGTTTGCTTTTCGGAGTTTCCGGTAAAAAGTAAAAGGACTTTCTGGAAAAGCCGCCTTCATTCGCTGTGAGAGAACAACTTGTTCAATGTCTTCAGCTTGCATTTGCTGCTTCGCAGTGATGACCTTTTGAATAAACTGCTGTTGATCCATTTCCGCTTTGAAATGGATCGTCGTCTCTTCTGTAACCGGTCTACAGTCGGACTCTTCAAAATATTGTACATAGCGTTCAATCTTTTGATCGAGAACGGATTCTGGATCATTATTTCGATTAATGACGACGACATAGACCATTTCTTCTTTATGATCGAAGACGATGACCGATTGATAACATAAAATGTGCATATGTGGCATGTTCAAGTCATCTGGAAGACTCCGGTAGTTACGTAGACGTCTTACGGCAACATCATAGCCAATGTAGCCGACAGCTCCCCCATAAAAAGGGAAAGGTAGGTCAATATTAATGTTTGGAACGTATTGTTGAAGAGCATCTAAAGGGCAACCGTTGACGACTTTTTTTGTTTGTTCATCGTAATCAGTGATTGTTGTCGACTGTCCTTCACTCGTTATCTCACCGTAAGGATTCATACCGATAAAGGAATAACGCCCTTTTTGTTCATGTCGATATGAACTTTCTAATAGAAACTTTTTACTTCCCTTAAGAGCTTGAAAGATGCCAATCGGTGTTAAAGTATCCGCATTTTGTTTAATTACTTTGTAAGGAGTTGGGCCGTTTCGTTTCGACATGTTTATTTCCTCCTTTTAAAACGATTATTTACACAAAGGATGATGCACGGAATGAAAGAGCACTTTATTTCCATAAAAAAATCTCTATACACACTAAAAATGGTGTATAGAGGACGAGAGCGACCGCGGTGCCACCTCTGTTGAAAAGAAATCGAGTCTTCTTTTCATCTTGTTCAGATACGGGATTCAATTTAGTCGTAAAGTGTTGTTACCATGTATCCTTCAATTGAATCCGATATCCTATCCGTGTAACGTCGGAATAACGTGTTTCCCTACTGTTCTGTTGTTCAGGAAACCTCTCGCAAGTCCATTCGGCATTTCCAATCGTACTGGATTGCACCGACCTCCAGCTCTCTGTAACGATATGAAAGATGCGTACTCCTCTTGCTCAATGATTTTAATGTATGATGTTCGTTGCATGGAAAAAAATCGAATTTTTATATTAATAAAAAAATAAACGGGTTATTCATCCGAAAAGGACGAAGAACCCGTGGTACCACCTTTATTAACTGAATCATTCAGTTCACTTTAACCTTATGAAGGTCAATCCTTCACAAGTGTCTCTGATAACGATGAGACTTATTCGCCAATACCTACTAGAACTAGAAGACGTTCGTTTGGATTGGAAGCTCAGAAGCCCATTCAACTATTGAATCACACTGGTTTTCACCGGCCACCAGCTCTCTAAAGTGTTCATATAGCTTACTCTTCTTCATCATCGCTGTTTTTTTATGAATCGTATTGTTGATAATCATAGCTAAACAAATTTACAATGTCAAGACTTATTGCAAAATAAAAACAAATGCTATACAGATCGGTGATTACTTCTCTTGATGTGGAATTTTTTCCATGTCACCGAATGACCTTTTGCCCATTTTACCGTCACATATACAAAAGGTGTATCGGCTAAAGCAAAGATAAATTTCATGACGTATTGTGTTCCCATCATGATAAGAAGAACACGTAAAGGGACCGTACCTAAAAAAGCGATTGACATAAAGACGACACTATCAATGATTTGGCTCGTCATTGTACTAACGTTATTTCGTAACCATAGATGTTTTCCGTTCGTTTTTTGTTTGATCTTGTGAAACAAATGGACATCGACCGATTGACTGACGTAATAGGAAACGATGGAAGCGATGGCGATTCTTGGGACGCCACCGATGACTTGGGCATATTCATCAAACAGCTCATATACAGGAGCAGCGGGAATATACGTTGATAATTGGAGAACGACGGTTGCAAAGATATTGGCGATTAAGCCACCTAAAATGACTTGTTTAGAAATTTGTTTTCCCCAAACTTCGGTAATCGTATCTGTCATTAAAAAAGTAATCGGATAAACGATTATTCCCATCGGGGCATAAATGCCAAACACATCGATCACTTTTGTCGCCATAATGTTAGCGACTAAAATTCCTGTCGTAAAGATGATCGCTAAAATAAGTAACTTACCTGGTTCATGAATTCGTTTTTTTTGAACCATCATCCATCTCGCTCCTGCAAATAAGCTTGTAAACTATCATTTCTTAGCTGGCAGGACGGACATGTGCCACAGCCTTTTCCGATCACTCCGTTGTAGCAAGTGAGCGTCTGTTCGCGAATATAGTCAAAGGATCCTAAACGATCGGATAATTCCCATACTTGCTTTTTATCAAGCCACATTAACGGTGTAATCAGTTCAAAATTATAATCCATGGCAAGATTAAGCGTCACATTTAAAGATTTAATAAAGTCATTGCGACAATCCGGATAACCGGAAAAATCCGTCTCACTAACCCCGATAATTACATCGTGAATCCCTCTAGCTTTTGCGACGATGGCAGCGAACGAAATGAATAAAAGGTTTCTACCTTCTACATACGTATTTGGTATCTTGTCTCCTTTACTTATTGGCACATCTTTCGTCAACGCATTTGTTGTAATTTGGCTTAACAAACTCATATCTAAAACGCTGTTCTTCACGCCGAAATCTTTCGCAATTTGTTGTGCGATTTCTACCTCTTTGTTGTGTCTTTGACCGTAATCGAATGTGATTGTTTCGACGTTATCGTACGTTTGTAATGACCACGCTAAACAAGTGGTGGAGTCTTGTCCACCACTAAAGACAATGATAGCTTTTTTCATCAGACCACTCCTAGTTTTTATTTATTACCCGGAGGAGGTTTTCGAACTCCGGAAAAATGAATTCCATCTCTATGTTAACTTTCTTTCGTCATCATAGCTAGTCTAAGGTGAAACGAGACGAAGTTCTTCGTGTTTAACTGAGGATCTCTTTCGTCACTATTTCCTGAAAGCGGATAAAATTCCTTCTAAACGTACATGATTCGTTTATAATCCAAATAAACGGGCAAAATTCAGTCAATTATTCGTCGGTGAACATATAGTATGTTAGAGCATCTGCAATATGGATGTATCTACTCACTGTCTATGTCCAAATGAAGTGATTAGGGAAGACGAGATAAGAAAATGAAAAAAGTTTTCCGATTGTTTATGTTTGCATGTTTGACTATCTTTTTGTTAGGAGCTTGTAGTGAAAAGACTTCACCCGTGAAGCAAGTGACCTCATCTAAGCTTGAACCTGTGGAAATATTGGAAGCGATGGAAAAAGAGCATGAAGTGATTGATCGTGTTGAGGTTATTTTACAGAGTTTCATAAGTCAACAGACGATACGGGGGATTTGTACACAACGCATTAAAATGATTAATAATATAATGCTAAAGAGATCTTTCCAATTTAAGAGGGAAGGAGTGATGATCAATCGATGGCCTCATTATACGTAAATGATGAGATTACACCTAAACTGTTTATAAAACTTCCGGATCAACATCGTTCGAATCAAAAAAGTTTTTATATGAATAAGTTTGTTGCTTATGTCGAAGAACAAGAAAAGCAACGTCAAGTATTCATTGAATATATGAAAAATCAAGAACGATTCACCCGACAATTGTTAAAGTATACTTTACAACTGCAACAACGACTCAATCAATCCGTACATGAAAATGAAAAAGTGAATAATGATATGAACCGATTAGCTCAAAACCAACGAGAAATGAACGATGAATTTACAAAACGATGCGATGCTCATCATCGTACCAATGAAGAAATAAAAGATCGGCTTCATCATCAAGAGCAAGTGGAGCAAGAAACGAGTGATCAAATCAATGCTGTAAAAAGTCAAGTTGAACTGCAAGCAGAAAAAATCAAAGAATTAATCGTTAAACATCAACTACTAAATAAAAATTTACAACTGAAACTTGACGATCTTGTCAATGAGCAAAGTCCTTTTCGTCAACTATTACAAACATTACCCCCAAATTATCCTATTTCAAACTTATTTGTCAATGGATTGGAAATCGATGTTTCAAAATTTATTGACATCATGTCAGAATCGAATATCGCTCATTTTATCGGTGATAAAACTATCAAATCGATTGATTGTAATAAAATCGATGGACTGATCTGGTGAAAAGGCTGTTATCGTGACAGTCTTTTTTTATGTTAAAAACTATTTTCTCTATTTATAGGTTATTCCTTTATACCGAAATTGATCTGATTAATATATTGTAGTGTACCTTAGAAATAAGGTTATTTTGAAAGGAGGCCTTACCATGAGTAATAAGAAAAGTAGTAGTAAGAGTCGTAAAAATCCATTTTGTAAACTTTTACAAACGATTCCACCAAATTATACGGTTGAGAATGTATTTGCCAATGGAAATGACATTGGTGTAACAAACTTTATAAGTATTGATAGGGATACAGGTTTAGCCCAATTCTTTAATGGAGACTCTGCTCTAACAGTTGACTGTAGAAGCATTGACGGTATTGATTGGGATTAATGAGTAGGTGGGGGGTTCCAAGCCCCCTCTATTTATAAGTGCAACTGGATGGCCTCAGAAGCTGGGAGTGAATTGCTACTTCTTATTTCAATTCACATGATTACGAGCACTTTACACGGAAAGTCTTTGATTATGCATGATGTGATTCACGAAAGTATGATTTTTTAAGAGGTTGGAAAACATTGAAGACAATCATTATCGCTACCGTTAACATACCTAGTGCTAAGGCCATAATTGTTACTCGTAACGGTATAAGATCTCCGATTGCTCCAACGGTTAATACAAAGACAATTTGCAATAAACTTTGGATGAGTTGAAAAATACTTGTCACTCTACCCATTAATTGAGCTGGCACATTATTTTGGTAAAAAGTTGTCATCCCTGCATTTAGGAAAACGATGAAAAAACCAAGAATGGTGAATCCAAATGCAATCGATACAAAAGACCAAGAGAAAGAATAAACTAAATATCCAATCGTTTGCATGATGATCCCGATGGAAATCATCAATCGTAAAGATAGTTTGTGAGAAAAAATAGATAGTATAAATGCACCAGTAATCGAACCAATTCCAGTAATACTAATGAGTAAGCTGTATTGGATTTCAGACAATCCGATCACTCGCTGGGTAAAAACGATTTCTTGTGCATCCAACGCAAAAGAGAAAACAGTCGTTGCTAGAAAGGCTGAGTAAATGAAGGCTACGTAGTAATTTTCTTTCATAAAAGAAAGAGCTATCGTCCAATCTTCTTTAATTTGTGTAAAGGAAAGGTGTGGAGGTTGTTGATCAGATGTTTCCAAATCAGGTAGAAAGAAGAGCAAGAAAGCAGACAATATAAACAATCCAGAATTTATCCATAGGGTAGTATGTACATTCGTCATTAAAATAAGCGTTCCACCAATGGCCGGACCGATAATAAACGCTCCTGATGTAGTCAACGCTTGGATGGAGTTATACCGTTTTCGTAACATTTTTGGAATGAGTTGTGTCGTGTATGTCATGGAAGATGGGATGAAGAAGGATTTTGCTACACTTAAACAAATTAACAGTACATACAGAAACCATACATTTGGCGAAAAGGGTATGGAAAAAATGACTAACACCCGTGAAACATAGGTTGCAATCATAATCTTCCGTTTACTTCGATAATCAATATAACTTCCAGTCCAAAATTTTGTTAACACATTTACAGTTGGTCCGATCATCCATAATCCGGCTACGGCAGCCGCTGAATGTGTCATTTTATAGACAAGAATATTAATAGTGACTAGGTATATAAAGTCTCCTACCGAAGCAAAACTGACAGACAATAATAGAATAAACGGTTGTTTCCAATGAGCTAATCGATGTCGCATAGATTCAACTCCTACGGTTAAATATTCATTCAATTATTATGATAGCGAAATGAATGTGTTACGTTCTCTCTTGATATAACTGAGCTGTTCGCATGTAAGACGAAGGATTGTTGAAAATAAAGGTCTTATCCAATATCGTTACTTGCTTGGATCACAACAACGTTTTCATCGTAATTGTTATATTGTTCTAATAGTATAATAATGATAAAAGATTGCAACAAATTCAATTGTTTAGTTGTTGGATGTTATGTTTACACTTAAAACATAGTAACCGTGGTAAGCCAAACACGAATATTTACTCGTAAAGGTTGTTGATTGTTGTCCTGAAATCACAAGGTTAAAATAGAGATTATATGATAAAATAGATAAGCAATGTTAATGGGGTAAGGAAACGTTCATTTTTATAGATAAAAGTTAACATACTTATGGAATGAATGAAGGAACCGTAGATTGAATGATAGACTTGTAATTGTAAAATTAAAGGAAGGTAGCTTATGCCAGAAGAAAATATAACTAGAATTCACCTAAATGATAAAGAATATATACTCATCGGTACAGCTCATGTATCTAGACATAGTGCGGAGCAAGTGAAGGAAGTCATTGAAGCAGAGCAGCCAGATACTGTTTGCGTGGAATTAGATAAGCAACGTTATGAATCACTTAAAAATGGTAATCAATGGAGAAACATGGATATTTTTGAAGTGATTAAACAGAAAAAAGCGACATTGTTGCTCATGAACTTGGCGATTTCTTCATTTCAAAAACGTATCGCCAAGCAGTTCGGAATTAAACCGGGCCAAGAGATGATCCAAGGAATCAAAAGTGCAAAAGAAAGTGGGGCTAATCTTGTCCTTGCTGACCGTGACATTCAAATTACATTTGCTCGTATTTGGAAATCAATCGGATGGAAAGGAAAAGCCTTACTCTTGATGCAAGTAATCGTAAGTATTTTTAGTAAAGAGACGATTTCAGAAGAGGAATTGGAAAAAATGAAATCTCAAGATCTGATTGACTCTCTACTAGCAGAATTTTCTAACAATTTCCCGAAATTAAAGAAACCGTTGATTGATGAGCGAGATCAATACTTAGCTGAAAAAATTAAGCATGCCCCTGGAAAGAAAATTGTTGCTGTTCTCGGAGCTGCACATATTCCTGGAATTATAAAGGAAATACGAAAAGATCATGATTTAAAACGATTATCGGAAGTTCCACCGAAGTCAAAAGCACCAAAAATCATCGGTTGGGCGATTCCCATTTTTATTTCAGGAATCATTATGTACACATTTTTTTCAAATCCAACCGCCGGATTTCACCAAACGATCAGTTGGATATTATGGAATGGCTCGCTTTCGGCTATTGGCGCAGCTGCTGCCTTTGCACATCCACTATCGATTGTCACTGCATTCGTTGCCGCACCAATTACATCATTAAACCCTTTGCTTGCGGCAGGTTGGTTTGCTGGATTCGTACAAGCGTATATTCGTCGCCCAAGTGTAAAAGATTTTGAAATGCTTTCGGAAGACGTATATACGGCGAAGGGCTTTTGGCACAATAAAGTGACCCGTATTTTGTTAGTTATTGCATTTGCCAACTTAGGAAGCTCATTAGGAACGGTGATCGGTGGAGCAGATGTTGTACGTTTGTTTATTGAAAATGTATGAAGAAGATTGTGATGAAAAGTAGTTGTTAAAGTAAATGAATATGCACGGATGAAATCATAATTTTAATTTCATCTGATGAGCTCTATAAAAAATCGCTCCTCCGTTATGAACTGTTATGTCGATCTTTCATAATGGATTAGGAGCGATTTCAATATTGTCTTTTTACTTTAGAGGAAAGCAGAAGTCGATTGTAGCGCATTTTGATTTGGTTTTGGCTCCTCTGGCGGTTCAAAATTGGCATCTAATAAAGTTGCTACGACGAGAAGAACGATACCGAAGATGAGAGCAATGAGAGCATCTTTAAATGATTTTTTTCGAAAAGCAGCTACAACGATTGCAATCAATGATGTAATGACAATCAATAGACCGACGATAGATAAAAGTACTTCCATATGATCTGTTTCTCCTTTTATGTTTATGTTGAATATCGTTGTTCTAACGTCTATGATGAAAAATAGTGTTCACAATATTAAAGTCACTGTCACTGTAAAGCTTAGTTTCCATGTTCTTTCCTTCGCTAAAATTATATATATTATAAGTGAAGAGCAGATGGAATGAAAGCCTTTTACAATTTAGACGAATGATTGTCATAATTGCCGGTATTAAACTAAACTTCACCTCACGGATCGATAGACGTGCGGCTAATCGAGTAAAATTGGCTCCCCAATAAATGGGGAAGCGTTATCATTTTAAAGGAGTGCTTCAGTCTCAAAAGAAGACTGAAGCACTTTTTTGTGTGCCCAGCATGGGCGTAACCGCTATAGGTGTTGACCACCCATGGAGAAGAAAGTTTCTTGGATTTAGCTTTACTTGGAATAAAGAAACTAAAATACGTATTGCCAAAGAAAGCATTAAACGATAGAAAAACAAAATGAAATAACTTCACGAAAGAAATCTTACACGATGGAATATCGTATCAAGAAACTACTTAATGGGATAGTGTGGATACTTCGCACTAGCAGATACACCAAGCATATTCAGAAACATCGAATCGTGGATTAGAAGGAGACTCCGAATGTGTATTTGGAAAGAATGGAAATTACCGAGAACCAAGGTGAGAAAACTCATAAAACTTGGCGTTCCGAAAGGAAAAGCTTACGAATGGGGAAACTCACGTAAAGCATACTGGAGAATCTCAAAAAGTCCCATACTACACAGGACCCTTGGCAATTCCTACTGGGACTCCCAAGGGCTTAAAAGTCCCATATCCGATATGAATTCTTACGTCATTTATCTTAATTGAACCGCCGTATACCGAACGGAATGTACGGTGGTGTGAGAGAACGGGAGTTAATCACTCCCTTCTACTCGATTATCACAAAACCTCTTTTTACCATTTTTCGAGGTGAAGCACATAACTTCTTGTCAAACTACGATCGTCATAATTTTTCTAACCCAAATTTGTATAATATTACTCATTTTCCATGTATAACATATCGGATCTAGCAAATACTGTTAAACAATACGCAAACAATATGATAAGTGTTCATGATTACACGTAGAAAGAGGGAAATGACATGGAGAACGACAGAGATCAGCGTAAAGAAGATAAACGTGCAGCAGACGAATATGATCAACGGTTAATGGGAACTTTTGTAAGTGTTATTTTAATTGGGTTATTTATTTTTCTAACTTGGCTGTCGATTTTTTATTATTACATTAAAACGATTTAAATAGGAGATGATACAAAATGTTTCATATGCCTAAATTCGAAAAAATTTGGCTCGCTATTGGGTCTGGGTCATTAGTTATCTTTCTCCTGATTACAGGGATGATGGCGATTTCAATGGGACTTAATCCTCCCGATGGAATGGAAACAACGATAGAACCTGAACAAGTTGAATCATCAGCCCCTTTTAATAATCCAGGGCTCGAAAAAATTGGTAAAAATGAGTATGTAGCGACAATTACATCCTTTGTTTTTGGATATGACCCGAACACGATTACTGTTCCAGAAGGCTCTACGGTTCATTTTCAAGTGACGAGTAAAGATGTTATGCACGGGTTTCATATTCCTGGGACGCCGACAAATTTGATGCTTACCCCAGGACATATTACGGAATATACGCAAACATTTAATGAGCCCGGTGAATATTTGTTCGTATGCCATGAGTACTGTGGGATTGGCCACGAAATGATGTTCGGAAAAATTATCGTTGAAGAGACGATTTAGGAAGGTGACAAACATGAGTATTCAAAATGAGGTATCTGTCGAAAAAGATGAACAGAAAAATGCTTTAACTGATTTCGAATTTGAAAGAAAAGACTCTAACCTGATCATGGCTTATATCGGTTTTTCAATCGTCGCTATTTTTCTCGGTGCAACGGCTGGCTTTTTTCAAATGATGCAACGAGCCGGCTGGATTGAATTACCGAACTGGTTAACGTATTATCAATTGCTTACAGCACATGGGGTATTACTTGCCTTAGTTTTTACAACATTTTTTATCGCCGGTTATTTTTATTCGGGAGTTATTCGCACACTCGATGGAAAGCTCACTCCACTCGAAAGAAATCTTGGGTGGATTGGCTTTTATCTCATGCTCATCGGAAGTCTAGGAGCGACATATCTCATCTTAACGAATGAAGGTACGGTATTATATACATTTTATGCTCCGATGCAAGCCTCGCCATGGTTTTATGTAAGTTTGGCACTTTTAATTGTTGGCAGTTGGTTCGGAGCGGCGGGGATTTTTGCGGCATACATACGTTGGCGAAAAAACCATAAAAATGAAACTTCTCCGCTCTTTGCTTATATGGCTGTTGCTACATTGATTCTTTGGATTCATGCAAGTCTTGCGGTTGCTATCTCAGTAGTTGTTTTACTAATTCCGTGGTCTTTTGGGTTTGTTGATCGCGTCAATGTAACGTTAACAAGGGTGCTATTTTGGTACTTTGGTCATGCTCTCGTTTACTTTTGGCTTCTCCCTGCGTATGTTTATTGGTATGTAAATATTCCACAATTGATCGGTGGTAAAATTTTTAGTAACTCACTTCCGCGACTTACGTTTATATTGCTTATTTTATTTTCAGTACCCGTCGGCCTTCATCATCAGTTAACTGAGCCCGGCATTGAATCTTTTTGGAAATTCTTGCAAGTGGTCTTAACAATGGCGGTCGTCGTTCCATCCTTAATTACGGCGTTTTCTATTATAGCAACGTTCGAATTGACTGGTCGGTCGCGTGGCGGAAAAGGATTATTTGGCTGGGTGGCAAAGCTACCTTGGAAAGATGCACGGTTTTTTGCGACAGTCTTAGGGATGTTTATGTTCATTCCAGGTGGAGCTGGCGGGATTATTAACTCAAGTTACCAATTGAACCAAATGGTGCATAATACTTGGTGGGTGACCGGGCATTTCCATTTAACCTTTGCTACGGCTGTCATCTTGACATTTTTTGCGATCTCTTACTGGCTCATTCCCGTATTAACGAATCGCGTATTTACAAAGAATTTAAATAGACTAGCCATTGTCCAAGCCATTCTCTGGACTAGTGGGATGCTGTTAATGGGCGGAGTGATGCACTTTGCAGGACTCGAAGGTGCACCTCGACGATCAGCTTATTCCACTTATGGTGACCATGAACTTGGTTTAACGTGGATTTCTTATAGTCAAGTGATTGCGGTTGGCGCGGTCATCCTATTTATTGCGATTTTATTAGTCCTCTATATTTGGATGAATCTGTTATTCTTTGCACCAAAATCGGAAAAAACAATTGAGTATCCGATTGGTGTCATTAATGAAAGAGCGGAAGAACCTCCGCGAATTTTGGAAAGATGGTCCGTGTGGATTGCAGTTTCTATCGCTCTATCCGTCATTGCCTATGCTGTTCCGATTTATCAACTTATCGTAAATAACGATCCTGGATCCTTACCCTTTAGAAGTTGGTAATTCTTTTAAAAAAGAGAGACTCCATTGAGGTGCACCCCGGAAGTTAGACCAAAGATCTAACTTATGGGGTGTTTTTATGCAGATAAAACATCGTTTACCCTGTAAATATATAAAAACTTGTGTCATATATGGAAAGTATATATCATAGGATTATCAGTGATCAAAAAATCTGGGCGACAGGGGGGAATGAATGGTTTGGTTAGAGCCTTACTTGCAGGCCATTTAACGTGGAATATCCCTATACTATTTGTTTTATTGGGTATAATGATTGCCTATATTGTATTTGTTAAGAAACATCATCGATTGATGGCTTGCTTCGTTAAACCGTTACTCTTCTTTATTGGGATTGGCTTACTGTATCTTTCCATCGGAAGCCCTTTGCTATCGATTAGTTATCTTTCTTTTAGTTTACACATGATTCAAATGAGTTTTCTTTTTTTCATTATACCGCCGCTCATCTTGTTAGGAATTCCTCATCATCTATACAAAAAAATGATTGATTTACCACTCATTCGGAAAATAAATGTTTTTAATTTATCTCCTAAAGGGTCTTTAATTACTTTTGCAGTTTTATTTTTGTTTTATCATTTGCCTATCTTTTTAACGTTTATTTCGCAACAACCGCTCATCCAAAAAGGCTATATCGCTTTGTTATTTATGCTGTCATTTCGAATGTGGTGGCCGATTGCCTCTCCTAATCCACAACAGCGGTTAAGCAAACAAAAAATGAAACGATACGCCGTTCAAAGTGGATGGGTCATTATGCCAGCTTGCTTATTATTTATCGTAAGTGCTCTATTAGAGGGGGTCAGTAATCCTTTTCTCGTGCAAATGACAACGCATCTTTGTATACCACCTGATTTTAGTCCAGTTCAATTGTTACCGTCTCCATTCAACACCAAATATGATCAAATGATGGCGGGATTTTTCATGATTGGCTTGCATAAATTTGGGCTCGTCGTCACTTATAAATTAGGCAGGAAATATTAACCGAATGTAAAAAAATCGGGAACTTTTATTTTTCAAGTTCCCGAAAAATTAGACTGATTACTTTAAAATAGCATGTTTCTTCGACAGTTTTATAAATCTTTTTAGCTTTTCTTCAACTTTTTTATAAATTGTTTCATCTTCGTAGTTTCCATGTTCATTTTTTTGTCCTGCCGGTACACCTGTTAAAATTTCAATACCTTCTTCAACCGTTTTCACTTCATAGATGTGGAATTGGCCGTTTTCTACCGATTCAATGACTTCCTCTTTTAGCATAAGGTTTTTAACATTTTGGTGAGGAATTAATACACCTTGTTTTCCAGTTAAGCCTTTATTTTTACAAACTTCAAAAAAACCTTCTATTTTTTCATTGACTCCACCAATCGGCTGAATTTCTCCTTTTTGATTCACAGATCCTGTAACAGCTAAACCTTGATCAATCGGAACTTCGGCTAAACTTGATAAAATAGCATATAATTCAGTGCTCGAGGCACTATCGCCATCGACCCCTCCATATGATTGCTCAAAGGCAATGTGTGCGGTTAAAGCGAGCGGTTGCTCTTGCGCAAATTGTTGACCTAAATATCCTTCTAAAATGTAGACGCCTTTGTTATGTATGTTACCGCTCATTTTGCTTTCTCGTTCTATATTGATGATACCATTTTGGCCAACGAATGTTGTGGCTGTAATTCTGGCCGGTTTCCCAAACTGATATTGCCCTAAATTATAAACAGCTAATCCATTGACTTGTCCTACTATTTTTCCGTCTGTATTGATTAAGATTGTTCCTTCATCGATGCTTTCTTGTATTTTTTCTTCATATAAGTTGGAACGATAAATCCTTTCTTTAATTGCTTTCATAATATGTTTTGCTGATACGATTTGATCGTCCATCATTTTTGCCCACGTATCTGCTTCATAGATAACTTCTACGAGTTGATTAAATCGAGTCGATAGTTTATTTTGATGACCGGCAATCCTTGTACTATATTCAACAATTTTAGCAACAGCCGTCCGATCAAAATGTCGCAATTGATGTTCGTTACAATGCGTATGGATAAAACTCGCTAACTTACTCATATTTTCCACATTAAAATCCATTTCGACATCGAAGTCTGCTTTTATTTTAAACAGTTTACTAAAATCCTCATCGTAATGGTAAAGGAATTGATAAATGTCTAAATTACCGATAATAATGACTTTAACATCTAATGGAATCGGTTCCGGGTTTAGGGACGTCGTCGTTATTAATCCTGAATGTTCTCCGATGTTTTCAATCTGTAGTTTATGATTGATTAAGGCTCTTTTTAATCCTTCCCACGCAAAGCTCTTCGTCAAAATGTCTTTTGCTTGGATAATTATATATCCACCATTTGCATAGTGAAGAAATCCTGGCTTAATTTTTGTGAAATCGGTAGTCATGACGCCCATGCGACTTTCATATTCTACTTTACCGATTAAATTGTAATACGTCGGATTGTCAGCAGTAATAACCGGAGCGCCTTTCGTTTCACTATTGTCAACGAGTAAATGAATATAATATTTATTCGGAAAATGATTCCCTTTACTACTACGTCTAAACATCTCTGTAAGAGGATGGGCGTCCCTTTCTTGTTCACTTTGTAAGAAGTCACCGATATGGTTCAACATATCATTTTGCACTGTATCAAGATATGTAATCACAGTTGTACATTGTTTATATTTTTCTTTCAATTCTTCGATATGATAACCGGCGGCAGTAAGGGCTACTTTTTGGTCGAGTTTTTCTAACGTTTCTTTCATTTCCTTTTCTAATGCACGTATTTGATTCGTATAATCGATTACTTTTTCTTGCAATAGAGCAGACTTCTTTTCAATTTCTTTTAGCTGCTCATCGTTTAATCTTCTATATTCTTCTTCGTCAAGGGGTTGTCCATTTTTACTAGGAACCGTAACAAATCCAGAGCTAGATTGTCGAATCATAAAACCATATTTTGCTGCTACAATATTGAGTTGTTTAAATATTTCTCCGCTTTTTTCATTAAATTCGCGAATGAGCGTTGCTTTTTCTTTTTGATAATTTTCATCATTGAAAGCTCGAGGAATATCTATTTTTAAGTTATGGACGAGTTTTTCCATATCTTTTTGCAAACTTTTTCCCATACCGACTGGTAGTTTTAGAACTTTTGGTTTGTGCCCGTCTTCAAAATCGTATACGTAACACCAATCAAATAGTTTTGTTTCTTTTTTAGCGAACTGTTTGACCAATGAGTGTGTAAACGTCGTTTTCCCTGTGCCAGCTATACCTGACACATAAATGTTGTAACCGACTTTGTTTACATTTAAACCGAATTTCATGACAGCTCTTCCACGTTCTTGACCGACAATACTCGTCAGTTTAGGAACTTGTTCTGTCGTTTCAAATTCAAATTGTGTGTAATCAACCGTTCGCTTTAAAAATTCAGGGGATATAGTGGCCCGTTGTTTCATCGTCTGTTCCTTTTTACTTTGATCCATACTCATCACCCTCATGTTTTTATAAAATTGTGTATGTCGTAAAGTCACTTTTAAATAAAAATGACAATCGTAACCATTTACTTGCTAAGAAGCAAAACGGTCTTTCGTTAAATATGTTTACGATCTTCTCACAGATCTATTCCCTTAAATACAACATCCGTTACATGCTCGGGAAATAGTTATCGACAAACTTTTCATTGATTTTCTTGTTTGACTGCTAGTGACAGTCATTATCTATCATCATCGTATGATTAATATTTTAACATATTTATACGACAATCACGTGTTAAAGGAAACTTTGTTCCGTAAACAGACAGATATGGATGACGAGCTTTAGGAAAGGAAGGCTACGGAAATAGTTTTATTCGTAAACAAGTTAACAAAGCATTAAAGGATTAGTAGGAAGCCATCTTTGAAGGAAAATGTAACAGAATCTTGATCACTCAAGCATCAACAAGGGAGATAAGAAAGAGCTCGTTCTAATCGACGACTCACCGTCATAGAGTGTACTAATATGATAAAAAGTGGTGAGCAACGTGGCGAAAGAACAAACAAATTATCTTGATGTGAAGGGGATGTATTGTTCAGCATGTTCTGCAAGAATAGAAAAGGTCGTTTCAAAAATGGACGGTGTATCGAGTGTACATATTAATCTTGCCACAGAAACAGGCCGGGTAACGTTTAATAAAAATAAGATTAGTATGAAAGATATTGTTTCGGCGATTAATAAAATTGGTTTTGAAGCTAAAACAGCGATCCAACATAAGCGTAACGAAATAAAACAACAAGATAAACAGAAGGAAATACGCGAACTTCGGTGGAAATTTATATGTTCGGCGATTCTTACGTTACCTTTAGCATGGGCGATGTTCGCTCATTTTCAGTGGGCTACTTTTTTTTACATTCCTCCTTTGTTATTGAATCCTTTTTTTCAATTTTTCATTACGATTCCGATTCAGTTTGTCATCGGTTATTCATTTTATGAACGAGCTTGGAAAGCGGTTATAAATGGAAGTACGAATATGGATGTATTAGTTGTTTTAAGTACTACGACAGCATTTTTCTATAGCCATTATCTTACCTTTTCAACATCGGCGTCTTCACAGACAGAGCCCATCGTTTTGTATTATGAAACGAGTGCTTTTATCATTACGTTTATATTGTTAGGGCGATTTTTAGAAGCGAAAACAAAATGGAGAACGACAGAAGCATTGGAAAAGTTGTATCAAGTTCAAACAAAAACAGCTACATTGTATGTAAATGGCGACGAAATACAATTACCGGTGGAACAGCTGTTGCCGGGGGATGTCGTTATAATTAAACCTGGCGAAAAGGTTCCGATTGATGGACAAGTACTTGAGGGAAACTCGTTAGTTGATGAGTCTTTACTAACGGGTGAGAGCATTCCCGTCGCAAAAAAAATGGGGACATTCGTTTATGCAGGAACGATCAATCAAAATGGCGTATTAAAAATGAAAGTGACGAAACAAGATTCAGAAACAACATTGTCAAACATTATAAAAATAGTCGAAGATGCGCAAGCTTCGAAAGCACCGATTCAACAGATTGCTGATCGAATTACAGGCGTTTTCATCCCCATCGTTATGATGATCGCCATCGTCACTTTTGGAGTTTGGTATTTTTTATTTCAACCAGGTTACGTAAGCGGCGCTTTAGAAAAAATGATCGCCGTTTTAATCATTGCTTGTCCATGTGCTCTCGGTTTGGCAACTCCGACTTCGATTATGGTCGGAAGTGGGCGAGCCGCACAAATGGGTATTTTGTTTAAGGAAGGGAAATTTATCGAGTTGTTAGGAAAATGTAAAACGATTATTTTAGATAAGACAGGGACGATTACGACGGGTGTCCCGCAAGTTACGGATATTTATGTTTATCAATACGAACATCGAAAATTTTTGAAAACAATCGGAGCGATTGAACGGGGATCTGACCATCCAGTTGCAAAAGCGATCGTCAATGAAGTGAAAGCAAAAGTCGGTTCATTTCCAACAGCTACACAGGTAAAAAATATTCCAAGCTATGGAATAAAAGGAGTTGTTAATGGGATTGAGGTCGTCATTGCTAATCCTACTTATTTTAAACGTAAGAATATTTCATTATCGATGCAAGATCGACAGCTCGTTCAGTCACTTAAAGAAGAAGGAAAGACGGTGATGATTGTAATGATCGACCATCGTTTTGCTGGAATAATCGCCGTTTTTGATGAAGTAAAGCCATCTTCTACAACAGCGATTAATCGTTTGCAACAAATGGGTTATAAAGTGATTCTCGCAACAGGTGATCATCATCGGTCTGGCCTCGCTGTTGCAAAAAAAGTTGGGATTGATCATGTATATACGACATGTACACCTTCTGATAAAGCGACAATTATTCAACAGTCACAAAAAGAAGGCGATCACGTCGTCATGGTAGGAGACGGTATTAATGATGCTCCTGCTCTTGCTATGGCAGATGTCGGTGTAGCCATCGGTACAGGGTCAGATATTGCAATTGAATCGGGCGATGTAACGATTATTAAAGGAAACTTACTTCGCTTAATCGATGCGATTCATATGAGTAAAAAAACGATGATGAATATTAAACAAAACTTTCTATGGGCTTTTTTATACAATCTCATTATGGTTCCCTTTGCAATGGTTGGGATTTTAGTCCCTTGGCTAGCAGGTGCAGCGATGGCGTTTAGTTCCATTTCTGTTGTCTTAAATGCACTTCGATTAAAGCGTGTTCCGATTCAAGGATAAATCGTTCACGAAAAGAGAAGAGTAGAATTGGATAAAGTTGGTTACAAAGTAATCGAACGACATGTTGTGTGACGTATCCTGAAAACGGTGAAGGGGAAAAACAAAAAGTGGGGGTGTGCTTATGATGTTTAAAAAAATGTTCAAAAGGGAACAGTCACTATACATTTATGCACCGATGAATGGGTCAATCTTTTCCTTGGATGACGTTCCTGATCCTGTTTTCAATAAGAAAATGATGGGGGAAGGGATAGCGATTCAACCGACCGATGGAAAAGTTCTCGCTCCTGTAAATGGTAAAATTGTGCAAATAGCTCCAACGAAACATGCGATTGGAATCATGACTACAAATGGCTTTGAAATTTTAATTCACGTCGGTTTGGAAACGGTTTCTTTACAAGGAAAAGGGTTTATAGCTGAGGTGGATATTGGCGATACCGTAACGGTCGGTCAACCCCTGATGGATGTTGATTTAGATTATATTCAACAGTATGCTAAAAGTACAATCACACCTGTCGTCATTACGAATGGTATGCACCGCCATGATCAATACGAATATACAACAGAAAAGGAAGGGGTAGCTGGGAAAACGAAGATTATAACAGTCATTGTTTCGTAACAAAAAGAAGCGTAAAACAAGAAAAGAATTGGAGTTTTGATCGTCTGTAAAAGAACGGAATGAAATGATATCATCTGTATAAAATAAGAGGTAAGTTCGATCGTACGTTGTGATGTAGACATTGTTGAAGGACTTATTTACGTTCATTATTAAACAGAAAGGGTTGAACATCATGTATGTAACGATCAAACAATTAGCTCACTACTTATCAATGGATGAATCACAAGTCGCTTCACTCGTGTTGCAAGGTCGCATTCGTGCAGTTCACGATGGAAACGAGTATTTGATTAACAAAGAGCAATTTAACATTTACGCAGTTGTAGGAAAACGATATGGTGAGCGTGATTTACCTTTTGTTCCAGATCGTTATCATAATGAGAAAATACAAGGAATTTTATAAACTACTTAATGGTTTCCGCTCTTCGGCTGTTTAGTCGTCGCCTATCGGTCGTTTGACTGACTTCACTATAAAGGAGTCAGTCAAATTTTTAGATGATTGCGGATAGCCTTTATTTTTTCTGAACTCAACGGTTTTTTAACATCTCCTTTACATCGGACACCAGAGCCAAAATGGTATTCAGTAGCACGAACGTGTTGATGAATGAATTGGATATTTGTTGCAGTTAATCCACTACCAACTAAAATCGTAGGTCCATTTAATGTTTTGGATAATTGAACGAGAGTTTGTAATTGAGATATTGCCTCAACAGACGTATCTTTTCCGCCAGAAGTGAGAATGCGTTTGACATATGTTTTGTATGCAGTCAATGTTTTATAAGCATCGATTTGAGATGAAACACGGTCAAATGCACGATGAAAGGTGATTTCAAATGTCGGTACGTTTGCAATTACTTTTTTGAGAAGTGTTTCATCAATAGTTCCCTCAGCTGTTAAACAACCAAAAACAATTTTTCTTCCACCTAAACTGTCAATCATCGAAAGATCTTGTTTAATCGTCTTCCACTCTTCTTCACCGTAGATAAAATGGTCACTATGTGGCCGAACCATAATGTGAACAGGAATTGATGTGCTTTTCAACACCGATTGTAACGTATGACCGTTCGGTGTAAGTCCACCTTCTTCCATGGCACTGACGAGCTCAACACGATCAACACCGCATCGTTCGGCTTGGATCGTTTCTTGAGCATTTTGGGTGATAACTTCGATTTTCATCATAAAACCTCCTCAATGTCGTTCGCACTTAACGATACGTCCTTTCCTTCTCATTGTCATTTCGTATTGTCGCGAATTCATTTAATCATTCGCTTAACGTGGCTGACTTTTACGGGAGTGACATCGGTAATACCGTTCACTTTTTTCATTACGTCATCCGATTATAAGTCCTTCAGGAATGAAAGCTATTCGTATTACTTATAAATGTTAAAAAAGGACAATGAACCGTCCATTCCAGATTGATTACTAGCTTTATGTTTTCAGTACGTTAAAATTTAAAGAGAAGAAGGTTTTTTCTTTTTTTAAAAAATGAACTTACTTTCATCAAACATTCATATTGATTATATATCATTACTTATGGAATCGGAAAAATGGAGGAATTATATGCCATTTGTTTGGATTATTACTTCAATCGCGATTATTTTTACAAGCTTTACAGCAGGATTTGGCTTCTTTTATTTGTTCAGTCCTTTAACGAAAGAGGTTAAAAAGAAACAACTAGAACAACTGTTATCGTTACTTATCAATTTTTTCATTTTCATCTGGGTAGGTAAAATCATCTTGAATATCGGAGTCTTTGTACGGGATCCGCTGGCGATTTTAGCATATCCGAGTAATTCAAATGCGTTTTATGTAGCGACATTATTCATTGCGCTAAATGTGATGTACATCGGAAAGAAAGGGAAAATTAATTCCTTACAGCTATTGACAGTTTTTGTGCCTGTGTTTTTAGCAGCAGCATTTGTCTATGAATTTTTTCAAATGATGTTGAATGGTCATCGATATGGGTGGGGCCATATGAGCTTGTTAATGCTTTTATTAATACTATTTATGTATGCTCAACATCGGGTGAGTCGTGAAAGAATTTCCTTTTACTTATTGATCGCCTGGAGCGTAGGACAGCTGATTTTGTCAGTCGTATTTCCTTACGCCAGTGTGTTTGGGTATTTGTTAGAGCCGTGGTTTATAGCAATCATTTTGATTGTATTTATGTTGTTGTTTTTTTACTATAATCGAAAGAGGGTGTCCTCATGAGTGGAATTGAAGCGGATACGATGCTGATTGCAGGGATGTTTCTAGCGATTGGTGCAGGGGCGTTATCATTTTTATCTCCATGTGTATTGCCGATTTTCCCCGCTTATTTATCGTATATTACAGGCATCAGTGTAAAAGAATTACAAGAAGATAAAAATATTAAAATACGAAGTAAATTATTAAGTCATTCCGTCTTCTTTTTGTTAGGTGTTTCGCTAGTCTTTATTAGTTTAGGAGTTGGCGCGTCATTTTTAGGAAAGTGGTTGCAACATCTATTCGTCGGTGATTCGGGGCTGTTGATCCAGCGCATTGCAGGGATTTTCATTATTGTGATGGGACTTTTTGTTGGTGGCTGGCTTCATATCCCCGCCTTGATGAAAGAAAAACGGTTCCAATCTTCGCAAAAACGAGCTGGTTATGTAGGGACATTTTTCGTTGGAATGGGGTTTGCAGCCGGCTGGACTCCGTGTATCGGACCGATTTTCGGTTCCATTTTATTGTTAGCAGCTACCCATCCGGGCCAAGGTGTGTTTTACACCTTTATGTATGTCATCGGATTCGCGTTACCTTTCTTATTATTAACTTTCTTTCTCGGATCGACGAGATGGATTAGTAGACATAGTGGGGTCATTATGAAGATTGGTGGCGTTATTATGGTTATCATGGGATTCGTCTTATTTACCGGGCAAATGCCTCGTATATCAGAGTTTTTATTAAAACTCGTTGAAAATACATGGTTAGAAAAATTAGGATAAAGAGGTGGCATTAAAAGATGAATATGAAGCGAACGATTATTATTGTAGTCATCATCGGCATGTTTGGCTGGGCGATTTATGATTTTGTCGTGAAGTCAGATGATCCAGCGACGAGTAAAGAAAGTGACCAAAGTGAAGATACGGAAACGATTGGTCTTGAAGTTGGCAACGTTGCTCCTGATTTTGAATTAGAGACATTAGAAGGGGAAATGGTTAAATTGTCAGATTATAGAGGGGAACGCGTGATGGTTAACTTTTGGGCAACGTGGTGTCCACCATGTCGAGCAGAGATTCCTGATATGCAAAAGTTCCATGAAAAAACAGATATTCAAATTTTAGCTATTAACTTAACAGATACAGAAAGTGATAAAGACAAGGTCCCGACTTTTGTTAAAAATTTCGGGATGACGTTTAAAGTCTTAATGGACGAAAGCTCTGAGGTTGCTAATCAGTACCAAATTCAACCGATTCCAACGAGTTATATGATCGATTCAAATGGAGTCATCCAATTTAAAGCGATGGGTGCTATGAATTACGATTCAATGGTGCGAGAGTTTGAAAAAATGAACTAATATGTAGGAAAAAAGTCGCTTAAATCGGATAGGGGTGCGTACTCATGACACAAACTGTTCTAGTCGTTGAAGATGATCATATGATCCGCCAACTCATTCGTATGTATTTAGAAAAAGATGATTATACAGTTGTTGAAGCAGGAGATGGACAACAGGCTAAAGAAGTATTTTTAGCCCATCATCCATGCTTAATTATTCTCGATTTAATGTTGCCTAAGGTGAGTGGAGAACAATTTTGCAAGTGGGTCAAAGAAAAGGAAAAGGACGTTTCTATTATTATGTTATCGGCAAAAGCCCGTGTCGACCATAAAATTGCTGGACTGAAGATGGGCGCCGATCAATATGTTACGAAGCCATTTGATCCGAATGAATTGATGGCCCATGTTGAAGCTGTGCTTAGAAGAACCGGGCAATATTGTCAAAAGGTTGTCCACCAAGGTCTTTGTATGATGCCGCGAAAAGGTAAAGTTGTACTTTATGATCGAGACATCCACGTAACGAAACATGAATTTAAACTGTTATATATGTTGATGCAACATCCGAATATTGTTTTTTCTCGGGCACAGCTCGTCGATCAACTTTATCCGAATGAGGAGAAAATTGTGCTTGAACGGACAATTGATGCGCATATAAAAAAACTTCGAGAAAAGATTGAGGAAAATCCTTCAGCACCGAAGCGTATCCAAACGGTGCGAGGAATGGGGTATAAATTTGTCACTGTTTAAACGTTTATGGCCGAAAAGTTTATTGTGGCGTTTATCACTGTTAAATGTACTTGTCATAACGGCTACAATTACAATTAGTAGCTGGGCGATTTATGAAACAGCTTGTTTTTTAGCAGGTGGAATTGGAAACTTCAGTAATCAGCGTCAACAACAATTTAATATGACATTGCAACAGTATTTATGGATTTTCGGTCTCATCGGACTTCTCGTCGGGAGCATGTTACATTATTATTTAATAAAGAAGTTAATCCGACCGATTCGAAAAATGATTGACTCGACGAAACAGTTAAAAAAAGGGGAGTTTCCGTCTCCAATTAAGATAGAGTTTAAAGATGAAGTCGGGGAACTTGTTAATCAATATAACGGTCTCATCTCTCAACTGAAAGTGAATGAAGAGCAACGAACGAAAGTCGTTGCTGATGTTTCTCATGAATTTCGAACACCGTTAGCGAATTTAAACGGCTATCTTCAAGGGCTTGCTACAGGTGATTTGGAAGGAAACAAGGCACTCTATGAATCACTCTATCATGAATCAAAGCGGCTAACCCATTTAATTGAGCAACTTGAGCAGTTGAACCAATGGGACGATGTTATTTCGCAGTCATATACAAATAAGCAAACTGTCGATTTGCAAGAAGAAATCAATCAATGTGTGAACATGTTTGATTGGTTACTTGAGAAGAAAAATATTTCCGTCATTCAAGATGTAGAGCGTTCGCATGTAGTGATCCATGTTGAAGGTATTCATCAAGTCATTAGCAATCTGATCGATAATGCGATTCAATACTACGACGGAAGTGGACCGATTCGGATTACGGGTAAACAGTTAGGAGAAGCGTATTGTGTCACCATTGCTGGGCCAAGTGAACCGATCCCTTTTGAGGCTCGTAAACGAATTTTTGAACGTTTTTATCGTGTAGATGCTTCCCGTCAACGGGATCGGGGTGGATCAGGTTTAGGTTTGGCAATTGCAAAGGAGATTATCGAACATCACGGAGGAAATATCGGTGTTACATCTGCCAACGGTATCAATCATTTTTCTTTTACATTGCCTACCACATTAGACGAAAAACTTGCTAAATAGACGTATTTAATCTATATTAAACATACAACAAAATATCGATGATTCCTTCGGGGTCGGGTGAAATTCCCAACCGACGGTGATGAAGCATTGCTTCTGAGCCCGTGACCCGTGCGGTTTTTATAACTAAGCGGTGGATCCAGTGGAACTCTGGAGCCGACAGTATAGTCTGGATGGGAGAAGGAATTTTTGGAGCAGGCGTTATTTATTTTTAAGCAACCGATTGTTTTTATTGAAAAATTGCACACCGTATCTTTTTCAAACTCCTTATTTGTTTCGGATAGATGTTGATCTAGTCGGTTAGACGATAGGTTGTAAGACTATTTTTTTCAGTTTTATTTTCGTCTAACGTGTTCATTTTTCAAGAGGAACATCGATTACACTTACAGACCTTTACATGTGATGGTCTCCATATATAGACTTATCTTTATCGCATGATGTAGTACGCTTGCTAACTAAAAATTCAGTCCTTAAACCTCTGAAGTGATATTCAGAGGTTTTTTGTTCGTTTAAAGGAGGTTAGGTCGTTGAATGATGAACATTATATGCGTTTTGCCTTAAAGCTTGCTCAGGAAACAGCAGGGCATACGAGTCCGAATCCTGCAGTCGGTGCAGTCATTGTGAAAAACAGTAAAATAATCGGTTTTGGCGCACATATTCGAGCAGGAGAAGCTCATGCGGAAGCACATGCATTGCAAATGGCAGGTCATCAAGCAGAAGGTGCGACGATGTATGTGACGTTAGAGCCGTGTAGCCATTATGGAAAAGTACCTCCCTGTGCACATTTGCTAATAAAGCGGGGCATTAAACGAGTGGTGATTGCCACTTTAGATGCAAACGATAAGGTACATGGGAAAGGGGTTGAACTACTGCGAAGCGCTGGCATCGAAGTAGTCGTCGGTGTTTTACAAGCCGAGGCCCGAAAATTAAACGCTTCTTTTTTCCACTATGTACGCACGAAAAAACCGTTCGTAACGATGAAAGTAGCGATAAGTTTAGATGGAAAAATCGCAACACATACGGGGGATAGTCAATGGATTACAGGTGAGGATGCTCGGTTAGACGGACATACATATCGGCATACGCATGATGCTATTCTTGTCGGGGTAAATACGGTCATTGCTGATAATCCGAGTCTTACAGCGAGGCTAGCAGACGGTGGTGAGCATCCGATTCGAGTGATTTTGGACACTCATCTGCGCACACCGCTCGATGCAAAAGTTGTTACCGATGGACAAGCAGAAACGTGGATTATTGTCGGTCGCAACGTAAGTGATAAAAGGAAGAAACAGTTTGAATTGCATTCCCACGTCACGGTCATTTCACTAGATGACGAAAAAATTGACATCCATGAAGTGCTACAACTATTAGGGGAAAATGATGTGATGACGCTATTTGTTGAAGGTGGCGCACGTGTAAATGGCACCTTTTTACAAGAAAAAGCATTCAACCAAGTGATTGTATATATGGCACCTAAATTAATTGGTGGGAGTCGGGCACCGACATCATTTGCGGGTGAAGGTTTTCCAGTTTTATCAGACGTACCGTCATTAAGCATTACACATGTCGAAAAAATCGGCAAAGATTTAAAAGTTGTCGCTACTGTAGATGAGGAGGAGAACGATGTTTACAGGAATCGTTGAAGAGGTTGGAACGATTACGCAGATAAACAAAGTATCCGAGCAGGCGATTCAGTTACGGATTCGGTCAACAAAAGTGGTTGAAGATGTAGCACTTGGAGATAGTATTTCTGTGAATGGAGTATGTTTAACAGTTACGCATTTTTTGAACGACGAGTTCTGCGTAGATGTGATGCCAGAGACGATTAAATCGACCTCTCTCCAATCATTGACAACGGGGTCAAAAGTGAACTTAGAACGTTCTATGGCTGCTAACGGTAGATTTGGAGGGCATTTTGTTTCCGGACATGTCGATGCGACAGGAACGATTATGCGAAAAGAACGCCAGGAAAATGCGATTTATTATGATATTCAAATTCCGAAAGAACTGACACCGTTTGTCATGTTGAAAGGATCGATTGCGGTTGATGGCATTAGTTTAACGATTTTTGCTGTGAGCGATCAATTATTTCAGATTTCGCTCATCCCGCATACCGCACGCGAGACGATTTTAGGCCAAAAGCGTGAAGGGGATCTCGTCAATATTGAATGTGATATGTTGGCGAAATATGTACATCGAATGTTACAACAAACGAATGGAGAACAAGTGAGTGAACGAATCGATGAAGATTTTTTACGAACAAATGGATTTATTAAGGAGTGAAAGAAATGTTCCATACGATTGAAGAAGCGATTACCGACTTGAAAAAAGGAAAACCAATTATCGTCGTTGATGACGAAAATCGAGAAAACGAAGGCGATTTTGTAGCGTTATCCGAAAAGGTTACCCCAGAAATGATTAATTTTATGATTACACATGGAAAAGGGCTCGTTTGTACGACGATTACCGAACAATTATTGGAAAAATTAAACTTCCCGATGATGACGAATCAAAATACAGATCCATTAGGAACAGCTTTTACAGTAAGCATTGATCATAAGGATACAGAAACTGGAATAAGTGCTTTTGAACGTTATCAAACGATTCGTGCTCTGTTGGATCCCGAGACGCAAGGAAGTGATTTTAAGCAGCCAGGCCATGTCTTTCCACTCGTTGCCAAGGCAGGTGGTGTGCTTACACGCCCTGGCCATACAGAGGCTTCAATTGATTTAGCGAAGTTAAGCGGGGCTTTTCCATCTGGTGTCATTTGTGAGATTATTAGAGATGATGGAAGGATGGCACGTGTCCCCGATTTGATGGACATGGCACAACAGTTTAACTTAAAACTCATCAGCATCGAGGATTTAATACGTTATCGGAAACAACAAGAAGTTTTGATTACGCGTGAAGTAGAAACGGTACTACCGACATCGTTCGGCTCGTTTAAAATTATTGGATATTCAAACGAATTGGATGATAAGGAGCATGTTGCTCTTGTCAAAGGAAATGTACGTACAAATGACCCCGTGTTAACACGGATTCATTCGGAATGTTTAACGGGGGATGTGTTTGGTTCAAAGAGGTGTGATTGCGGACCACAGTTACATCGTGCATTAGAACAAATTGAAGAGGCAAAAGCTGGAGTGTTCATATACATGCGTCAAGAGGGCCGAGGAATTGGACTTTTAAATAAGTTACGTGCCTACAAATTGCAAGATCAAGGATTGGATACGTGTGAAGCAAATGAAAAGTTAGGATTTGCACCTGATTGTCGTGAATATACAATTGCTGCACAAATATTACGGGAATTAGGAGTAAACAATATTAAATTGTTAACGAATAATCCTGAAAAGGTAACAGCTCTTCAATCACACGGTCTTCATGTGGAAGAGCGTCTTCCGCTCGTCACTCCGTTACATGAGGAAAACGAACAATATATTCGAACGAAAAGAGAAAAATTTGGCCACGTCTTTAAAATACATTCATAAGATAGGAGAATAGAAAATGGGGAAAACATATCAAGGAAATTTAGTCGGAACGAATTTACACATCGGAATTGTCGTCGGTCGTTTTAATGAATTTATTACGAATCAACTGTTACAAGGGGCACTCGATACATTGCAGAGACATGGCGTTCAGGAAGAAAATATTGATGTAGCATGGGTACCAGGAGCATTTGAAATCCCGTTAGTAGCTCAAAAGATGGCTCAAAAGGCGTCATATGACGCGGTTATTACGTTAGGAACAGTCATTAGAGGAGCTACCCCGCATTTTGATTACGTTTGTAACGAAGCGGCTAAAGGGGTTTCAAGCGCATCCGTCCAAACAGATAAACCAGTCATTTTTGGGATTTTAACGACCGAAACGATCGAACAGGCGATTGAACGAGCGGGGACGAAAGCAGGGAATAAAGGTGCTGAAGCAGCGACAGCGGCGATTGAAATGGCGAATTTAATGAAACGTTTAGACGAATAATCAACACCGGGGACGATACAAGATCCCCGGTTTTTTTAGTTGACCTCGTTTAACCAGGTTGAAACCATTTACCTTTAAGCGTACAAAATAAGTGTGGAAGGAAAGATGTCACTTTATGGATTGAGGTTTCACTGAATAGTTAATCATGTAAACAACGTACAAAAGGTATAGATGGAAAATTGCTAAGTCGTAAGCTAAACTATAATTTAGATTACTTTCCGGAAGAGGAGAATAGATCGATGAAATTTTACGGTTATCAAATCCTCGCCATCGGGATTATTTGGACGGGGATGGCATTCTTTTTTAAAGAGATGGACCAATCAGGAAAAATAATTTTTTATGTCGTGACATCATGGTTGTTATTATTAATCGTGCTTTTTGTGAAAACGTGGATAAGAAAAAATGACAAAAACAATGAAACGCCATCTCAAGAATGATCTTAACTTTGAAGTCAACTATACAGCATGTATGTGGTAGTGTAAAAGTTTCCCAAGTAAATGAAGAACTTCGTGCTAAATTAAAGGATAATAAAAACAGGAGCTGGTGAGATGCAACGAATATATAGTGACGTGGTTCAATTTCGGGGCAACCATTATGAATTTGGCAAATGGCAAGGAGAACGATTGAAAAACTCCTATATTCTTGATAATCGAAAAAAACAGTGGAAAATTAGACGACCGCGTTTTGAAATCGATGTTCAGGAGGCAAAACACGCTTTCTACTTGTTCGCTCCACAAATATGGGAAGAATTTCTCGGACTACGAGATGCTTTACAGTGGCCGATGGAACATATATTACGCGAGTTTAGTGGCTATCGATTGGAAGAGAATCCTAGTGGATGCTCGGTCTTTATAGGTGGCGACTATATGGTTCGTAATTATGATTATCATCCGAAAACATATGAAGGTCGTTTTGTCCTGTTTCAACCGATTGATCGTGGCTATGCGACGATGGGTCCATCGCAACGAATAGCCGGTCGAACGGACGGTATGAATGAAAAAGGATTAGTAATGGCGTACAATTTTATGCATCGGAAAGATCCGGGAGATGGATTTGTTTGCAGTATGATTTGTCGTATCGTTCTAGAAAATTGCGCAACGGTTACAGAAGCGATTGACATGTTGCAACAGATTCCACACCGCCATTCGTTTAGCTATATATTGCTTGATTGCTCCAAGAAGTCCGTCGTTGTCGAGGCGACTCCCCGAGGGGTGAAGGTAAGGCAGGCGACGATCTGTACGAATCACTTTGAACTGCTGACACATGAAAACAGAAACTATTTGGACGATTCGTATGAACGGTTACAAGCTATTCAAGAACATACGAAAAATGGTACAAATGCAGAACAAGCGTTTTACCTATTAAATGATTCCGATTATGGCGTTTTCTCCAATCAATATAAAAATTGGGCTGGAACAATCCATACGTCTCTCTATTTTCCTCACGAAAAAAACGTTTGGTTTGCTCTTGGAGATAAGCAACAGCCCGCGACTTTTGATTTTGCTTCATGGCTTTGTGGGAACAATTTTGCTACGAAACGTATCTTTGGTCAAGTGAATACGCATTTACCATTTGTTCATATGGAAGAAGATGTGCGATGATAGTAGGGGATTTTTTTAACAACATAGGAGATGACATGTGTGGATAAGCTTTTAAAGAAAAAGTGGATCGTCATTAGCATTGCCATCTTTTGTTCGATTTTATGGGGGAGTGCATTTCCAGTCTTGAAAGTCAGTTATGAGGAAATGCAGATGGCAGCAGACGATTCAATTGCTAAAATTGTACTCGCAGGGATGAGATTTTTACTAGCCGGTCTCATGTTGTTGATCGGGATGTTTTTTGCCAACAAAAAATCACTTGTCGTTACGAAACGTCAAGTGAGATTTTTAATTTTATTTGGTCTTGTCCAAACTTCTTTACAGTACTTTTTCTTTTACAATGGATTGGCTAATACTTCTGGTATGCAAGGGGCGATTCTTATCTCTAGCGGCACTTTTTTTACGGTCATTATAGCGCACTTTTTTTATCATAATGACCGGATCAATTGGCCGAAAACAATTGGTTTATTAGCTGGATTTGCTGGCATTATTGTGGCGAACTGGGGGGAAGCTTTTCAATTTCGCTTCCAATTTACTGGAGAAGGATTTATGATTTTAGCTGCATTAACTGGAGCAATTGGCACGATTATGGCTAAAGAGCTAGCTGTCGGGATTCATCCGTTTGCATTAACAGGTTGGCAATTGACGATTGGCTCAACATTGATGTTATTGTTTGGTGTTCCGCAAATGCACAACGAAGCGATTCAGTTTACACCATTAGGTTGGGGGCTCCTCATTTATTCAGCTTTGTTATCTGCTGTCGCTTTTGCCCTTTGGTATTCGATTTTAAAATATAATAAAGCTGGTGAAATAAGCATTTATAAATTTATTA
>DASUXY010000032.1:0-103838 GCA_036377675.1 Bacillota bacterium | reverse complement strand
ATAAAAAACTTATTTCCTACATACAGTCTATCCTAATGACTCATCTTCATAAGGACAGTAAAAGGTTATTTTCTATCATTCGTCATAGTTAAAATAATACTTTTTTATTGATATTTTGTGAAAAAACTATTATAATTCATCATTTATCATAACATTATTTAAACGATAATGACAACTACAAACATTGATCTTACCTCGTGGATTACGAAATATTCGTCCGTACATACAAATAAAAAGCAGTCCAAGAGGTGGACTACTTTTTATTTGGAAGGCTTATGAGAGGTTAATGGAAGATTATAAGAGGTTTATCTTTCGGGGAACATCTTGTTAGGGTTGTATGAATAATGCTGAAGACGCTCTAAAATATCGGTTACGTCTACGAGGCGACAATTTGTCATAGCAAGGATTTCAACAAGCTGTGCAATCGTTTCTTCGTGCTGTTGTACTTTTAAAAATAATTGATTCAAGCATTGCCTTTCATCTTCAGTCATTTCACACCTCCTAGCAATTGTTTCTATGTATGTTATAACATAAGACATGATTCGTAGACGAATCGTTATTATAAGACTTTATAACGATGATCACCACATGATTCAAACATTTTTCTAATGATTGTGACAAAATAGGATGCGTTTATGTTATGAAAAGCGTTTTTCAGTCATTCGTTTTACATATTTCGACAAGTGCCTTCGCTTTTCAATATTAAATGAATGAAGCCAACCCCAATATTGGGATTGGCTTGTGTGAGATTATACTTACACGTGAGGCTCGATCAGTCCGTATTTTCCATCTTTACGGCGATAAACAACGTTCGTATCACCGGACTCTGCATTTGTAAAAACAAAGAAAGCATGTCCTAACAAGTCCATTTGTAGTACAGCTTCTTCTGAATCCATCGGTTTTAAATTAAATCGCTTCGTACGAACAATTTCAATATCATCGGACTCTTCTTCTTTTGCTGCTTCTTTTTCTAATTCAGCAAAAATGTGCTTCGGTGATCCTTTTTGACGGAACTTTCGATTAACTTTTGTTTTATACTTACGAATTTGTCTTTCCAATTTATCAACTACTAAATCAATTGCTGCATATAAATCCGCGTGTTCTTCTTCACCCCGTAGGAGCAAACCAGGCATCGGAATCGTTACTTCAATTTGTTGTTCATCATTATAAACTTTAAGATTCACATGGACATCGGAGGTCGGAGGCGTATCAAAATACCTATTCAATTTGTTTATCTTTTTTTCGACGTAATTGCGTATAGCCTCCGTCACTTCAATATTTTCACCACGAATGATATAGTTCATACAAATGTCCTCCCTTGTGCTTTATACAATCATTATACTATGTTTTCCCTTAAAAATCCTGTCTAAACTAGCTTATCTTTTCCGAACCATCCTAGAGTGGACCATCATGATACAATAAATCATTCAGACAACGGACGATTCTCCTCGCTAGTAAATGATTTATCATGTCCATTAGCCACGAACTAATGTGTATGAATAAACCGCTGGACAACCATGCTCGATTAACAGTTGTGCAGCATGACGTAACGTCGTACCTGTTGTATATATATCATCGACAAGAATAGCTCGTTTGTTAACTGTTTCCTTCCCCTCCAGTTTAAAAGGATTTTGTGCAAAAATTCGTTCCGTCCGCCCTTTTTTAGACTGTTTTTCATTATGCAACCGCGTCAATATATTTTTTATCGGGACTTTTAAAAAATGGGCTAGCATGTACGCTTGATTAAACCCACGTTCTGTTAACCGTTCTTCACTTAGGGGAATCGGTATAACGATGGCTTTTTTCTTCTTTACAAAAGGAAATTCTTTAAAAAATGACTGTCTGAACGGTTGCTGAAAGGCGTAACCTAACATATAATCACCTCGATATTTCCATCGGGCAATCATCTCCTGCATGCGTTCATTGTAACTAAAGATGGAGTGATTATACGTAAGTGGGTCTCGACCTTGTTTATACGCATTCCACCATTTGCAATCAGAGCATATTGAAGATTCAGAGCGACGGCTACAACGGAGACATCTTTTTCCTTGTAATCGTTGTAATGCCCGCTGACATGGGATACATAGTTCAGTCGGTTGTGAAAGTGAAAGAACAGTATCCCAACTGATATCCAACATCATTTCTTCGTGGCACCAGAGGCAGTTCATAAACTAAACGCCTCCTCGTTTATTCATAAATGTAATCAACCGAATGGCTTCTACCATTGCGTCTGTTTTGCCATCATGGAAAAAAGCGACCTCTCCTGTAGGGTCTTGAGCACTTCTACCAGCTCTCCCGGCAATTTGAACTAAAGCTGCCTCGTCAAATACGTCGTGTCCTGCATCGAGTACAGCGACATCGATCGATGGAAATGTGACACCGCGTTCTAAAATTGTCGTTGTCAACAAAAAGGTTATGTGCCCTTTTCTGAAAGCAGTGATCTTTTGTTCCCGCTGATCATCTTCAGAATGAACCGCTTGCACTTGCTCTGGATAATGAACGACGCCATTTCGTAGCAACTGTTCGGTAAACCCTTGTTTTAACTGTTCAGCTAATGCAATCGTTGGAACAAATAGTAATAGTTGACGGCTTGAATGTTTTCTTTGCTTAAGCCATGTTAAAAAGCACGTTGGGGGAATCCCTCTTTGTAAATATTTTTGTAAAGAGAGACACATTTTCATGGTTGGAACAGGTAAAGCGTGACCATGAAAGCGGATCGGGACGAAGATATGAGGTAGTTTTTTTCGTAGTAATTGATAGCGCTGTTCCGCTCGAGGAGTTGCTGTTAAATAAACCATTGTACCTCGCTGCTTTTTAGCACGTTCCGTAACGAATGGTAGTGAAGAGTCAGTATGATACGGAAAAGCATCCATCTCATCAATAATAACGACGTCAAATGCTCGTTTATAGCGAATCAGTTGGTGTGTCGTTGCTACAATTAGTTGAGCTGTTCCATCTTTCTCTTCACTTCCACCATATAATCCTTGGACGTGAACGATCGCAAATGCTTGTTTAAGACGCGGTAACAATTCACGAACAACGTCAACCCGCGGAGTCGCTATACATATACGTTTACCTCGTTCCAATGCAAAGGCGATGCCAGGAAAAAGCATTTCTGTTTTTCCCGCCCCACAAACCGCCCAAATGAGTAGCTGATGCTCCTCATTCTGTACCGCTTGTACAAGCCGATCAGCGGCTCGCTGTTGGACATCGGTTAAATCTCCTTCCCATGTACAAGGTTGCTCGTGAATTGGCCAATCAGGGTCTTTTCCTGTCCAAACATAGAGCGGTTCACAGGCCAACACACGCCCCATTTCAATACATTTTCGGCAATATAGGTGCGTTGTTTGGCACCTTTGGCAAGGTATATGCCCAAACAAAGCACGGATACGATTCCCACAGCGATTACATTTCGATGAAAATAACGTTTGGGAAATGGAAGGGATTGCTGTCAATTGGCCTGTTTCCATAAGCTGTTGAACATTTTTTTCAGCAAGTGGTATTTCTTGTCGTAATAACAATTTTCCTGAAAAGTAAACGGATTGTGTGTGAGAAAACAGAGGTGTTGTCATAATAACACTCTCCTTTTAATCGTCTAATATAGAGGAGTTGTTCAGTGTCCACTTAAGTAAGTACCGTCAAAATAAGGAAATGGGTATTAGATTTTGCTTTTAAAGAGGGGATCGAACGGCAGTAGATCTACAACATTCAACAGTAAAGAGAGGGAACTACACATCGATGATCAGACTACCATTGATCAAATGGGTGGTAGTCTGACTGTATGGATCTATCAAAATTATTTTGCATACCAACAAACACCGAGTGACCCTTCTCCTAAATGTGTCCCAATCACTGGGCCGAAATAACTAATCATCGTGTCAAGGGATGGGTGTTTTTCAAGCACTCTCATTTGTAAATGAAGAGCGGCTTGCTCTGCATTGGCATGGATAAAGACAACTTTTAAATCTTTCCCTTTCTCAATATCTTCCTCTAATAAACCGATAATTCGATTCAACGCCTTTTTCTTCGTTCGAATGTTTTCAAATGGAACAATGACCTTATCAACAAAGTGTAAAACGGGTTTCACTCGTAACAAACTGCCTACAATAGCCTGTGCACTATTGAGACGACCACCTCGTTGCAAGTGACTTAAATCATCGACCATAAAATAAGCCCGAATACTTTGTTTCATTTCATCAAGCCGAGAAACAATCTCCTCTGGTGTTTTATTTTGCTTAGCCATCTCAGCAGCCTCAAGTACGTAAAAGCCTTGTCCCATACAACTAAGTTCCGAATCATACGCATAGACCTCAATTCCTTCGACCATCTCACCAGCACTTATAACCGCTTGATACGTACCACTTATGCCACTAGAGAGGTGAATGGAAATGACCGCTTCATAGTCTTCCTTCAGTTCTTTTAGTTTTCTTGTAATCAAGCCTATCGATGGTTGTGACGTTTTTGGCAACTCTTTAGACTTCCTTACCTTCTCATAGAACTCATCATTTGTAAGATCAATGCCTTCCCGATACGATTCTTCTCCAAAGATGACACTGAGCGGGACGATATGGATAGAAAGTTTTTTCCGAACTTCCGCTGGTATGTAAGCGGTACTATCGGTCATTACAGCAACTTTCATCAAATTTTCCCCCTTATCTTTTATGTCTATATACCATTGATTATAGTTCACTCTGTTTCTATTATTCTACATGAAGAGGATAAAAAATGCATTACAATATGGAAGGTATTTTCGAAGAAGTACGTGACCATTTCATTTACAATTCATTGAGGACGTTCATCAGGGGGCAGAAATCATTGATAAAAAAGGGTAAAAAATATACCGTAACACTCCATCGAAGCCCCGTAACAATTTTACAAGGTAAACTCTGACACATGAGTGTATCAGAGTTGTCGACGAATATGTGAACCATCTTTCAACATCATACATAATCATATACGTTCACCTTATAATACGTCTACCCAACCTTTTCGAATGGCTAATACGACAGCTTGGGTTCGATCTTTTACATTCATTTTTTGTAAAATATTACTCACATGATTTTTTACTGTTTTCTCACTGATGTATAAAGCATCCGCCACAGCACGATTACTTTTTCCGTCTGCTAATAATTGCAATACCTCGCACTCCCGTTTCGTCAGTACGTGAAGAGGTTTTCGATATTCAATTCGACTATCCGCTACACTCGTAACATTTTTTTCTGCTAACCGACGATATTCATCGACTAAATTATGAGTTATTTTTGGGTGTAAATAAGACCCTCCATTATAGACGACTTTAATCGCTTCGATTAAAGATTCAGAGTCCATTTCTTTCAACAAGTATCCTTGTGCACCTGTTTTTAATGCATGTGTTACATAACTTTCATCATCATGAATCGATAATATAATAACTTTTGTCTTTGGAAAGCGTTTCAGCAACTCGGCCGTCGCTTGAACGCCATTCACATGCGGCATGTTAATGTCCATCAACACAATATCTGGATTATACGTTTCTACCAGATGACCGACTTCATTGCCGTCGTCACCTTCTGCGACGACATTAAAGATGGGTTCAAACTCTAAGATTCGCTTGACCCCTTCACGAAATAATTTGTGGTCATCAATTAATATGATATCTATTGTTTTTTCTTCGCTTACCATTGTTCCTCACTTCCATTCCTCTTGTCAAAATTCCTATTACACCTTTATGGTAGATTGTATAACAAGTTTTTTATTTCTTTTTCTATCATGTATAACGACTCTATTACATCTGAATTCTTTTTACAAAGGTTACTGATCATTTAATTCGGATGATAAGGCACTTGAATCATAATACGCGTACCTTTTCCAGGCGCGGTATCGATTGTCATTTTTCCATCAAACATTTCCACGCGTTCGCGCATTCCGATTAAACCAAATGAATGATCTGGTTTTTCTTTTGGATTAAATCCTACACCGTTATCTTTCACAACCATCGTTAAATATTTTTTACCAATCTCAAGCTTCACCTGAACTCTAGATGCTTCTGAATGTTTAATGGCATTTTGTACACCTTCTTGAATAAGACGAAAAAAAGCAATTTCATAATTTTGATTCAATCGCTTATCTTCACCAAGGGCAGTAAATTGGATATCAATATCGCTATACTCAGAAATTGTTTTAATATATCGTTTAATCGTCGGAAGTAAACCTAAATCGTCTAATGCCATCGGACGGAGATCGTAAATAATCCGTCGAACCTCATATAATGAAGTACGAACCATCTCTCGTAAACTTCTAATTTCAGACATGGCATCTTCCTTACTTCCTTCGCGAAACGTTCGGTCTACAAGTTCTGAGCGCAATAAAATATTGGCAAGCATTTGTGCTGGTCCATCGTGAATCTCTCTAGAGATTTTTTTACGTTCTTCCTCTTGAGCTTGAATGATTTTCAACCCAAATTCATGCTTTTCTTTTGCCTCTTCGAGAAAATCATTTACACTTCTAATATCGTCGTTTAAATAATTTAGAACGACACTAATTTTATTCGCTAACCCTTGTGCTCTAACAATTAATTCGTTTAGATCAACTAATCTTCTTTCTATGTCAGCGCGTTTTTCACGGAGTATTTTTTCTTTGTGACGAAGCATTGCTAGTTTCGTCTGTAACTCATGCGTTCTCTCATATATTTCCCGTATCTCATTTTCTTTATAACGATCGAATTGCTTGCTCACCTTAGCGAGCTGTTGTCTCGAGAACTTCACCTTTCCTTCAAGTTGATCACCATATTCAATATGAAGATGAACTTTTTCTCTCGTATCTTTTAATTCCTTTATTAGTTGATCATGTTCAGAACGTGCTTCTTCACTAATATAAAAAATTTCATCCTTGCTATTTTCCACCACATCAACCATTTCATCTATAATTGTATCCAATGCTTTCTCCTTAGCTTTCGTTGTCATCATTATACACCAACCTATGTTATAATTATATGAAGTCAGCACACTTTTCATCGGGCTTTACGCACCCTTTACAAATCTTTACGGAGCTTATCGATGGATTTTCTATATTAAAATGGTATGGAACAAAGATACCTTTAAACCTTTAAATAGAACTTATGTAGAATATAATTGATCATAAGAGTAGCGGTTGATCACAAGTTGCCCTGTTTTCAGTGCCAACTGCACGGTGCGTTCTCACATTACAATCATAGAGCGATAAAGATGTGCAAATAACGATAACTGCATAAACAAAAACGTAGGCCCTAAAACGCTAACATTTTTAAGGTGTTTTAGTCACTCATCTTTAGGCTAAAAATGGAAAAGTAATCTTTTGGTACCTACCATTATATACTATATTATACGGTTAGGGGAATGAAATATGGCATTAACGAGTTATTTTACTGTAAAAAGTGAAGGTTCTGATGAAATAATCATTCAAAAGTCACGCTTTATTGGATATGTGAAACGAGTTGAAACCGAACAACAAGCGCTTGACTTTATCCGAGAAATTAAGAAAAAACACTATGATGCCACCCATAATTGTTCTGCATACATGATAGGCGAACATGACCAAATTCAAAAAGCAAATGATGATGGAGAACCAAGTGGTACGGCAGGAATCCCTATGTTAGAAGTCCTAAAAAGGAAAAAATTGAAAGATACGGCAGTTGTCGTGACGCGGTATTTCGGTGGAATAAAACTCGGAGCTGGTGGTTTAATTCGAGCTTATGCAAATACAACGTCACAGGCAATAGAAACGACGGGGATCGTTAAAAGACAACTCATGCAAGGATTTTCCGTTACGATTGACTATACATTATTAGGAAAAGTTGAAAATGAATTGCGACAGTCGAAACATCTCTTGCAAACGATTAACTATGAAGAAAAAGTGGAATTAATTGTGTATGTGAAAATCGGTGAAGAAAAAGAGTTTTGTAACTGGTTAGTAGATTTAACGAATGACCAAGTGACTATAACAAAAATTGATACATCATACGTTGAAATAGATGTATCATCGACAACATGAAACTTCCAGCCTTCTCTGGCTGGAACATGACTTCTACTAGCTACCAATCGTTCAGTCCACTATTTACATTTATTGAATATCATCTTCAATAAATCTCCATCTATTTTCTTAACGATTGACACATAGAAAGGTGTAAAAACCACTCAGTAAACCTTTCTATACATGTATTGAATCTTTTTAACGTACTAGCACTCTTGCCATTCGAACTGTTATACTTTAGACAGAGCATCTGCATCAGCGATAATAGTTACGTTCGAATGTCTTTGTAAAATCGAAGCTGGGCACGCTTCAGTTACGTTCCCTTTTATGACACGAGCGAGTGCGTCCGCTTTTTTCTCACCCGAAACGAGCATAATAATTTCTTTGCTTTCCATAATCGTTTCGATTCCCATTGTAATCGCTTGGGTAGGCACTTGATCCATACTCTCAAAAAACCGTGCATTCGATCGGCGAGTTGCTTCATCTAATTGAATGACATGTGTTCGACTATTAAATGGCGTCCCCGGTTCATTAAACGCAATATGCCCATTCACTCCTAAACCTAATAATTGAATATCGATGTTGTTCACTTCGGCAATTAATTGTTCATAATCTTGACATTCTTTTTCTAAATCTTGAGCTAATCCATTTGGCAGATGAGCTTGATCCATCTGAATATCGATATAACGAAACAACTTTTCGTTCATGTAGTGATTGTAACTATTCGGATGGTCTGTCGCTAAGCCGACGTACTCATCTAAATTAAACGTCGTTGCCTGTTCAAAAGATATTTTTCCGAGCTTATGCTGTTCGATTAAACATTCATAAAGTCCTTCTGGAGTTGAGCCAGTAGCTAAGCCTAAGACTGGTTCTTTTAAGTGAATCAGTCTCTCCATAAACCATTGGCAAGCCTGTTTACTCATCTCTTCGTAATCTTCAACTTCAATAACTTTCACGACCATCATTCCTCCTTAAAAGCGACCATCCCACGACAAATTGAATATTTAATATTCAAATCATCGTCCACGAGCAAAACATCCGCATCCTTCCCCACAGCAATACTCCCTTTTGTTTCATATATACCGAGTTGTTTTGCCGGGTTAGCAGAAGCCATTTCAATCACTTGATGAATCGTGACTCCATCCAGAAGAATCATTTGTTTTGCAGCATCAATCATTTTGAGCACACTTCCAGCTAATGTCCCATCTTCCAAAACAGCACGATGATCCAAAACAGTTACTGGCTGTCCACCGAGCTCATATGTCCCTGAGGGTAAACCCTTTGCTCGCATAGCATCCGTAATTAACATAAGACGTTCACTACCGATATGATCATAAATGATTTGCAACATTTCCGGGGATATATGGATGCCATCAGCAATAATCTCCGCACGTAATTGCTCCAATTGAAAAGCTGCTCCGACTACACCAATATCCCGATGATGAATCCCGCTCATTGCGTTACAAAGGTGAGTCACTTGCCTAACCCCATAAGTAATAGCCTGTTTCATCTCAGAAAAACTTGCCGCCGTATGACCTGCTGAAACATTAACACCGGAATGAAATAAACGTTCAATAAATTGTCCTGTTTCATCATGTTCCGGAGCCATCGTTACAGTTTTTATACGATTCCCACTTATCTTTTGCCATTTGTGAAACTGCTGAAAATCGGGTTTTATAATATATTGACCAGGTTGTGCCCCTTTTTTACTCGGCTCGATAAATGGTCCTTCTAAATGAACCCCAAGCAGTTCCGCTTGCCCTCGTTTACTTTCATAATTACGTATATTTTTCAAAGCGACTTCAATGTTTTCTGGTGATTGCGTAATCGTCGTCGCTAAAAAACTTGTCGTCCCTTCTTTTGGCAAAGTTGTTGCGATAAGATTAAGAGCCTCTTTTGTACCGTCCATAACGTCTGCACCGTTGGCTCCATGAATATGTCCATCAATAAGTCCTGGAATAAGGTTTAACCCCTTTCCGTCAATAACTTGAACAGATTGTGAAGCACTAATCATCGGTTCAAGCGATTCGTGTTCGTCAAAAATCTGGGCGATCATACCATTTTTAATATAAATACTTCCAATTGTCACTTTTTGTCGTTCTCTATAAATTTTTACATTTTTAATGCATAAACAAGCTTTAGAGTTCATAGAAATCACTCCTGTTGACAGATTGGCCAAGAAATCCAGTAATTTACCGGTTCAATGAAGACTTCAATGAGTGAGTTCCTCTCTACAATGTTATATGCTTAAGAATATGTAAAAAGTCTACAAATAGACCTTTTTTAAACAAAAGTTCTCAACGAGCAAACGCCCGCGATCGTTGTTTATAAACGATCGAAACGATTCTATTTAAATATCATGTTTATTCCATTTTTTTTATTAAAAGTAACGATAATTTGTCTCTGAAAATATATAGAAAAAGTGCGACCCCTTAATGGTGAAATCCGTATTCATTTGCTAGTGTTCGAGACTGTATGTGGGCTTTATGTTGATTGCTCATTTTCGTAGTTGTCAGTTCATGAATTAACACTTGCATGAGTTCATCTGGCGTTTTAATTTTATCATTTTCAGTCGCATCAATCACTTTTTTTAATAAGTGTTTAAAATGTTCTTGTTCTACCATTTCTTAACCTTCCTTTATCCTAGTGATACATTTTGTTACCCAAACATGAATGCACTGTGAAGATTAATTACATTTTTAAAAGAACATCTTTCATTTTCTTAGATAAATGAATCATACCACAAAACATGTGTATAAGCTGTCACTTTTTTGTCACTTTGACGACATTTATACATTTCGTGAATTTTTTGTCACATTTTATCAATTAATTAACGGTTCCTATTTATAGTACCAATAAATCAATTGTAAACACAACATATTGGATACGTGATGACTTTTTAAAGATTCGACAGAGCGAAACATTGTTATTCCTTACATTTCCATGGCTAATCATGTTGAGAACCCTAATCCAAACTTCCTTCTCATTAAACTGTGATTCATAAGGCGTTAACATACCCTTTACCTTTACTTCAGCATATGCTCAGCGGCAAAAAAGGTCCGCTTTTTTTATTAAAATAACCTTTACACACAGTGATTCTCCATCCGCTCATTTGGGCAAAAACCTCTATTTCCCCTGCTGTATAACCTTTCTTAAATTTGCTTTCAGGTGATATAATAAGGTTTGAAAAATTATTATAACAACAACTTTTTCAGAAAAAAGACGGGGGATACTCATGAAGAGAAATATCGTGCTCTTATTTTTTATGTTCGTTTTTATGTTTCTAACTTCCTGTTCAACAAATGAAACAACACCGAATGAAACGTTTAACCGTTTCACTAAACTGTGGGAAAACAATGAATTTACAAACATGTACAACATGTTAACTGAGGAGTCAATGAAGCAATATCCAAAAAATCAATTTGTCGATCGTTTCGAAAAAATATACAGCGATTTAGACGCTAATGTAAAGGTTACGTTTACGGAAATGAAGGAAAAAGAGATTGAAACAGCAACAAAAAAAGGGACAGCGACCATTCCGTTCCACGTAGAGATGGATACGATTGCAGGCCCTATTTCATTCGACTATGAAGTAACTCTTCTCTTACAAGAAGTCGAAGACAAAAAGATTTGGCTCGTCAATTGGGATCGTGGTTTTATTCATCCGGATATGAAAAACGGAGGCGAAATGGTGATCCAAACCATTCCTGCTAAACGCGGAGAGATTTTAGACCGAAATAAAATGCCATTAGCTATGAATGACCTCGTCTGGGAAGTTGGCGTCATCCCCGAAAAATTAGAAAATGAACCTGAGCAAGCGAAAGAAGAAATTGCTCGTCTCTTAAATATGTCGGTCGAATCGATTGATCGTGAATTAAATGCTGCATGGGTGGAACCACATTTATTTGTTCCTTTGAAAAATGTTCCGAAAACTGAAGAATCCCGTTTAAATCAACTTTGGCAAATTGATGGTGTCCAAGGACGTGAAGTGACAGGACGTGTTTATCCATTAGGTAAATCTGCCGCACATTTGGTCGGATATATCGGAAAAATAACTTCTGAAGAACTTGAAAAAATGGATACTAAGCCGTATACGGAAAATGATATGATCGGTAAACGTGGGCTCGAACAATTATACGAAGATCACTTACAAGGAGAACATGGTGTTAAAGTGATGATTAAAACCGAAGACGATGAAGAAATAATTATCGCTGATAAAGAAGTTAAAAACGGAGAAAGTTTACAATTGACAATCGATGCTAATGTCCAAGAAAAAGTATACGAAGCATATGAAGGAAACTGCGGAACAACTGCCGTTATTCATCCGAAAACGGGGGAAACATTAGCTCTCGTTAGTAGCCCAGCCTTTGATCCAAATGATTTAATCTATGGTGTAACAAAGAGCAAATGGGATCGTTTACAAAATGACCCAGATGAACCTTTAGTGAATCGTTTTGCTAGTACATATGCACCTGGATCAGTTATGAAACCAATAACGGCAGCCATTGGTTTAAACAATGGCACAATTGATCCCGATGAAGGAATTGAAATTAATGGATTGACATGGAGCAATGGAAAAGGTTGGGGAGACTATAAAGTCCGCCGCGTTTCAACTTCGAATGGTCCAGTAGATCTTCACGATGCACTCGTCCGCTCAGACAATATATATTTTGCGATGAAGTCTGTTGAAATGGGCAGTAACGCTTATATAAAAGGGTTAAAAAATTTTGGGTTAGATGAAGAATTGCCGTTTATATATCCGATTACACCATCATCGATTTCCTCGGACGGAAATTTAGATAACGAAGTACTTTTAGCGAATACGAGCTATGGGCAAGGTGAAGTTCAGTTCAGTTCTCTTCATATAGCTTTAGCTTATACACCATTTCTAAATAAAGGAAATATGTTGAAGCCAACATTGCTTCTTTCAGAGGAAACGGAGCAAATTTGGAAAAAAGAAATGATTTCATCGAAACAAGCGAAACACATCCAAAAAGCATTACGAGATGTTGTTCAAGAAGGAACAGCGAAAATGGCGAACGACGCCAATTTTCCTATCTCCGGTAAAACAGGTACAGCTGAACTGAAACTGGCAAGTGAGCAATCCGGTAAAGAGAATGGCTGGTTTGTCGCTTATCCGACAAAGGACCAAGATGTACTCATTGCAATGATGATTGAAAACACACATAATAAAGGTGGAACAGGATACGTTGTCGAAAAAGTAACTAAACTATTAAGTGAGCTTCAATAAACAATGACTATCAAGTAAAAGCTACCGATTTCGGTAGCTTTTATGAAGATCCTTTTTTCTGTTGAATGAGCAATACTTTTTCAAAAGGATTTAGTCTACACTGCTTACAAAAACGTTACCAGCTTATAAAACGTTTCAGCATCACGTTCGTCTAATGCTTTGTCAATTAATCGTTTAACATTTAATCGTTCAAGCTCATCAATGATTGTATGAGGTTTATGATGCTTCTTTATCTCTTTTTTTACTTGTTTTATGAAATAAGGCTCAGCAATCGCATAGACATGTAATAAAAAATCAGGAAGGGAAATTAATTCGCTCATCGACATGTAGACAATGTCTTTTCCTTTTTGAAAAGCAAATTTATCGTCGGTATTTTCGATTTTTTTACTCTTTCGATTTAAAATGACGGCAGAAGCTTCTATCGGAACAAATTGATAAACTTTTTGTTGAATCATCACGGTAAAATATTGATAAGCCAATGCAACATGAACATAATCGGCATCTGCTTTCACATAATATGGCTTTAACCTTTTAATCGTTATCACCGATTCCACCTCCCGCATAAAGTATAATCTAAATTTTCAGTTAATTAATTTTACAACACTTTCTGTTAAAACACAAGATGTTTTTAATAAAAAAATCATCTGCCGTAAAAATAGAAGTCACTGCTCGCGTGTTCCAAATGACGTCGTTACGAACGTTGTCCTACTAATCAATATATTGAAAGGCTGTATTATTGAGTGAAACATGATGACACGCATCTATGTGCCATCATGTTTTGTTGATTAATATGTTACGGGTAATAAATGGTGTTTTTCGACAAGATCTACCGTAGCAACTTGAATGTCTTCATACCTAAATGTAAATGCACTTTCAAATTCGTCAAGTAAACGTCCAGCTTTCGTTAATTTTCCCATGCCTGCTTTCATGTATGATTTGTAATGTTTAGTAATACGCTCGATCTCTTCGGCATATTTTTCATCTGTGCCAGGAGTTACCGTTTTTTCATACAAATCAATAATTTCATCCCCCGCATACTTCGGAAAAAACTCATGAGGGTTTGTACTGTCAAATATAGAAACGTTTAAATCAGGTACGATGACCATATCGATACTATTTGGATCAAAACTACAATGGTACAATTCAAGATCCAAGCCGTAATCCTGGCAAGCAGTTACAACTCGTTTCATAAAAGTTGATTTTCCAGTACCTGCCCGACCTTTTAAGTAATAGTTTTTATCTCGTTCGGCTAACAATTGTGGAACGACATTCACAACCCCATCTGAAGTGTTTGTACCAAATAATCGTCGAAAGACCTTCGCTGTTTGTTTCCTTTTATCAACGTCTGTAAGAAGATCCTGAATGAGTTGTTCCGCTAACGCATCTGCTTTAGAAAAATCCATCTGCTTAATATAAACCGCTTCCAAATCATCATGAATTTTCAGCCCAACGGAAAAGTCATCATATGCTTTAGCCATCCATTCATCAATGTTTCTTTGAACGCATCTCATTCGCTTATGATCGATATGAGGATCAATATAGTTTCGTAAAGTAAACGGGGTAGCGCATGAACGCTTAGTAGTCATCGATTCTTCAGTTACGATTGCAAATGATTGTTCGCGAACGATGACTCCTTCTATATATTTATGACCAAATGGACTTAATAAAACTTCTAGTTCATATTTATGTTCCCAAGCGTAAATGAGTTGCTTTAAAATAGCCGTTTTTACTGTATGAGAGACGTGTTGTAAAACGATCACTTGATGGAGGCCTATAACGTTATCGTCTAAAAAATTGACCATACCTTTTGCAGTATTTCCGGTTACGTAATATTTTTTTACAGACAATGGGACACTTCCTTTTAGTAATCATTTATAATTTAGTTTATGTTTACTCTGTGGTTTTAGTGCTTATCCTTTCGAAGACGTTGAGATGACTCCACATTGAACAGTAGAAAGATATTGGAACAATTATTACTTTTGAAACCATATGCTACAATCGTGTTAAAGTGTAGGAGGATGATGCGTGACTAATAAGCTTTCCTATACACATTCAATTTATGCCTTTGACAAAAGTAATGAACCCACTATACAAGTAATTTCTGAGGATACAATTACTATTGAAACATATGACTGCTTTACGAATCAAATCCAAGCCGATACGACAATAGATTGGGATCAAATCAATCCAGCTACGGATCCTATATACGTTGAAAACTATTTGGAGAGATCCTATTAAATTGTCCGTTAATAGTGTAGAAACAAAAATGAGATATAGAATTAGTGGAGGACGCGTATCTTCATATATCGCTAGTAATACGAGAACATGGCTTTCAGCATCAGGATGGCGTGAAATGAGTCACTCCCTGAATCACCGCTCTGTATTAGGTGGAGGTGCAGAAGCTAGAACCTATGCGCATATGCGAAATAGTACGTTTTGTGCAGGAAAAACGACAAATGTTTACTATCCAATCAGTCTACCAAGCAAGCCCCACATTGTATATTTTAACCAAACCCATTCTATGCGTGTAATCGGTGAATAAGATCGCCGTATTTCCTCATGTAAGAAAATACGGCGACCTTTTTTTATCACGAATTGAGATGGGGATACGTAACTCATCACTTTATCGATTACGTTCTTTACGATTTGTTATTCGGTTGCTCATCTTTCGTCAATACTCTTGATCTCGTTAAAAATCGTTTCCCTTCTGGACCTTCTAACGAAAACATACCCCCACCCCCTTCAACGACGTCGATGATGAGTTGCGTATGTTTCCAATATTTGTATTGATCTTTTGCCATATAAAAAGGCGTATCACCAATTTTACCAAGACATATATCTGCATCGCCTACGCGAAATTCACCACGTGGATAACACATCGGTGAACTACCATCGCAACAACCGCCCGACTGATGAAACATTAAATCTCCATGAATTTCCTTTAACCGTTCAATGAGCTCAAGTGCTTCCTTCGTAGCTATTACGCGGTCGACCAATCACTTACCTCCTATCGATCATTTTCTTTCCTCAACTAAACTTTTATCTATAAAATTTGACGACCGTTCATCATAGGGCGTAATAAAATATTTGCATACGTATATGCATCGTCCCCACCGATAAAGAGTATGTTTTTAAAATAGTCCCGTTCGTTCTTCACTGTAACTGACGAGTACGTTTTTCGTTTGCTGGTAATGAGCGAGCATCATCTGATGGTTTTCTCTTCCAATTCCTGACTTTTTGTATCCACCAAAGGCTGCGTGTGCAGGATATTGATGATAACAATTCGTCCATACGCGTCCCGCTTGGATGGTGCGTCCAAAGCGATAAGCTTTATTCATATTTCGTGTCCATACACCGGCTCCTAACCCATATAACGTATCATTTGCGATTTCTAATGCTTCCTCTTCGTTTTCAAACGTCGTTAATGAAAGAACAGGACCGAAGATTTCCTCTTGGAAAATCCGCATTTGATTATGGCCTTTGAAAATGGTCGGCTCAACATAATAACCGCCTTCAAGTTCACCAGAAAGTTTGTTCACGTGCCCTCCGACAAGTACTTCTGCACCTTCTTGCTTACCGATATCTAAATATGATTTAATTTTTTCCAATTGCTCCTTTGATGCTTGGGCGCCCATCATCGTTTCTGGATCCAGTGGATGACTAATTTTAATTTGCTTCACCCGTTCAATCGCCCTCTCTATAAACGAATCATAAATGGATTGTTGAACGAGAGCCCGTGACGGACATGTACAAACTTCTCCTTGATTCAAAGCGAACATGACAAGACCCTCGATTGCTTTATCAAGAAAAGCATCATCATGATCGAAAATGTCTTCAAAGAAAATATTTGGTGATTTCCCCCCAAGTTCTAACGTAACAGGAATAATGTTTTCTGAAGCGTATTGCATAATTAAACGGCCCGTCGTTGTTTCTCCTGTAAAAGCGAGTTTAGAAATTCCACTATGTGTAGCGAGCGGCTTACCAGCTTCCACCCCAAATCCGTTGACAACATTAAGAACCCCTGGTGGGAGTAAATCGTGAATGAGTTCGATAAAGATATGAATCGATGCTGGTGTTTGTTCAGCCGGTTTTAAGACGACACAATTCCCTGCCGCTAAAGCAGGAGCGAGTTTCCACGTTGCCATGAGCAATGGGAAATTCCACGGAATAATTTGTCCAACGACACCAAGCGGTTCATGAAAGTGATAGGCGACGGTGTCAGAATCAATTTGACTAATTCCTCCTTCCTGTGCCCGAATCGCCCCTGCAAAGTAACGAAAATGATCAATCGCTAATGGAACATCAGCTGCTAACGTTTCCCGAATTGCTTTTCCATTATCCCACGTCTCTGCTACAGCAATTTTTTCTAAGTTTTGTTCCAAACGATCTGCGATTTTGTTTAATATATTCGCTCGTTCTGAAACAGAAGTTTCGCTCCAAGCTTTCTTTGCTTTATGTGCTGCTTCAACCGCTAGGTCTACATCTTCTTTTGTTGAGCGTGCTACTTCGCAAAAAACAGTTCCAGTAACAGGAGTAACATTTTCAAAATAATTCCCTTTTATAGGTGCTACGTACTCTCCACCAATATAATTATCATAACGCTTGTTAAAATGGACGAGTGAACCTTTCGTATTTGGTTGTTTATAGGTCATCTATTTTCCTCCTTTAAAATCGACGTATGCCATCCTTTTGTGTCGTATAAAAGATATTGATTTTTTCCATAAAAAATCAACAGCCCTTGTACACTATACGAAGGCTGTTGATAAAATATGACGTTATTGCTCTGGATTGATTATTGTGTAGATATAAGATGGACGTAATTGAAGTTGTACCATTATAGAAATCACAACCATTGAGCGGTCGCTTTTCTATAAACATCATCGGTAATTGAAGATCATCGAGGCTGATATTGTCACGATATGACTCGTTAAAGATGAAGTCGACACTATCGTTGTTAAGCGAAAAACCGTCCGTGTCGATTATTTAGCTCATACATTCAAACGCTAATCATCATTTGAGCACAAATGATATATCTTTCATTCTTTACCAAACTATTCCAACTCAGGAAGCATACGGACTTCTTGTTTCATTGTTGATTTGCAAAAGGGACATTTCGGTTCTTCTTTAAAACTAAATGATTCGCGCATCCAGCCATTGCAGTCTTCACTCGTACATGACCAAATGGTTGTTTCCACTTTTGGGGCTGGTTTTTTAGGTCTACGTGAAAAAGCCATAACAGCACCCCTTTCTTCATAATACTTCTATTATACACCTTTTAGCAGAATATTGAAAGGATCTGTTAATTGTTGGGGTTGATACCATTATTTCCCCATTGATTTAGAATACGTAGTTTCTTCATAATATGGAATTTTTTTGTTTGAAAACGAGAACAAAATCTCTTGTTGTATAACAGAAGTATCTGTATAATAGAATTTAATTTGTGATACATCTTATGATTTACAACATGAAGTTGGAGGAGGAGTCATCTTGATTACTACAACATGGAATTGGTTATGGAAAAAGCATAATCAAACGAAAGACTTATTTACTTTTTTTGTGAAACCGCAATCATCGAATCTAGCAACAGGTCGTTCAATAGACCCTTCACATTCAAAGAAAAATGGAAACGGCAATGGTACGTATAAACCAATCCAAAAAATTGGGCTCATTTTAGGACCACTACTATTCTTTTTAATCCTTTTTTTCTTCTCTCCAGAAGGACTATCAAAAGAAGGTATTGGAGTTTTAGCGAGTACGACTTGGATTGCCGTTTGGTGGATGACGGAAGCGATTCCGATCCCAGCTGCATCGCTTTTACCTATTGTTTTATTTCCATTATTAGGGAGTTTAACGATTGAAGAAACAACTGCGGCTTATGGCAGTGATGTTATTTTTCTATTTATGGGCGGATTTATGATCGCTTTAGCTATGGAAAAATGGGATTTGCATAGACGTATTGCACTTAATATTATTTCCATCATTGGTACGAATACTGACCGAATCATACTTGGATTTATGATTGCAACAGGATTTTTATCGATGTTTATTTCTAACACAGCAACAGCCCTCATGATGGTACCGATTGGTTTAGCTGTTATTTATCAAATTTCTGAAGCTTTAAAAGATCATCCATCCATTGATACGTCAAAAGAAAACTTTGGATTTGGAAAAGCGTTAATGTTAAGTATTGCCTATTCTGCTTCTATCGGCGGGGTTGCTACCTTGATCGGAACGCCACCAAACGCCGTTTTAGCAGGAGTGATCAAGAAAACATATGGAATTGAACTATCATTTGCAAAATGGATGATGTTTGGGGTTCCAGTAGCAATCGTTTTTATGTTCGTCGCTTGGTTTTATCTCGTAAAAATTGCTTATCCATTAAAGGTGAAAGAAATGCCCGGTGGGAAGGAAGTCATTGATGAAGAGAAAGAGAAACTTGGCGCGCCATCTTTTGAAGAAAAATCTGTTTTCTTCATATTTATTTTGGCCGCATTATCATGGATTTTCCGTTCAGCTATTTTGGAAAAAATTATTCCAAACATTAATGACGCAATCATTGCAATGACCTTTGCCATCATTTTATTTCTAATCCCATCGAAAAATAAAGAAGGTGACCGTTTACTCGACTGGAATACAGCGGTTAAACTTCCTTGGGGAATTTTATTGTTGTTTGGTGGTGGACTTGCCATTGCAGAAGGTTTTTCAACATCTGGGTTATCCGAATGGTTTGGTGGACAATTAACAGCCTTGCAAGGAATCAATATTGTCGTTGTCTTACTCGTTGTATCTGCACTTGTTTTATTCCTAACCGAAATTACATCGAACACGGCTACAGCGACGATGATGTATCCGATTATGATTTCCTTAGCCGTAGCGCTTGAGATTCATCCTTATGCCGTTATGGTTGCTGCTGCAGTCTCTGCTTCTTGTGCATTTATGTTACCGGTCGCAACGCCTCCGAATGCTGTCGTATTCGGTTCCGGTTATTTGCGCATTCCAGATATGGCAAAAGCAGGATTATTGTTGAACATCGTTGGTACGTTTATTATTACATTAGCCGTCTATTATTTACTACCAATTGTGTGGGGAATCGATATAACCGAACTCCCTGTTGAATTCCTGAAACCTCAATCGATTCTTGATTAACACGATGAACGAACAATAAAGGGGACCTTGCTGATCTATGAGCAAGGTCCCCTTATGATGTTGACATCAAAGCGGTATACTCTCTTCATCCTATTAAACATTTTTCAAGCTCGAACTCGATCAAATGCTTTTACAATCACCACGTAAACGACAGGAACAATGGCCGTCATAAGAACAATCCCCATCCATCCCGCAACACTCCACAATGGGCCAAGAGCTGAACTTCCAAGAGTCACACCGATATAATAGGCTACTAAATATAAACTTGTGGCACTTCCTTTATGGTGGGTTGCATACTCACTAACCGAGGCTGCAGTTAATGAATGTGCCGTAAAAAATCCTAAACATAAAAATGAGAGACCTAAAATAATAAATAATAGCGATGACCCTAGCGTTAGCGATACCCCAATTGACAAAACAAAGACACCCGCCATGCGGACACGACTTAACCCTAAGTGAGCGGCTAGCCATCCAGCAACCGGTGAGACGATAATTCCAAAACCATAGGCGAAAAACATATATGAGATCGCCTCAATGGATAGTGAAAACGGTGGTTCTTGTAAATGAAACGGCAAATAGGTCCAGATTCCTGAAAAAGAAAACTGTAATACAACACCAAGGCCAAATACGAGTAAAAGTGTAGGGTTTTTTAAATGAAATAAAAACCCTTCCATATCTTTTAAAAAAGGTAAACGACTCGGTTGAAAAAAGCGTGACTTCGGAAGAGTTACGAATACAGCAAGAACAATGATAATCCCGACAATCGCCAACGCATAAAAAGCAATTTGCCAAGAAAAATGATCCGTCAAATACCCAGTCATGACACGACCAATCATTCCTCCAAGTGCATTACTCGATATGTAAAGCCCTGTTGCTACTCCCGCACTTCGCTGCTCAATCTCCTCGCTAATGTAAGCAAGAGAAGCCGCTGGGAGTCCTGCTAAAGCAAAACCTTGCACGAAACGTAATCCGAGAATTATAGAAAATGAGTCTGTTAATGGCATCAAAAAAAATGGTACGACAGACCCTATTAAAGAAAGCTTAATAAATAACGTCCGACCGATACGATCAGATAAAATTCCAAGTGTAATTAATCCGATAATCAGTCCAACAATCGTTAATGATAGAGTCAAGCTCGCTTCAGACGGAGAGACAGAAAATTCTTTTACAAATACCGGAAGAAGCGGTTGGACAGCATACATAGCTGCAAAAATAAAAAATGACCCTAATCCTAAACCAAATGTTACAATCCAAAAATATAAATCACGTATCGTATATTTTTTATTGTGATGCGTAGCATGTCTATTTCGCAAACGATTACCTCACCCTTTTTTAAACAAATTCATCTTCACTACTTACCGTACTCCTCGACAAAACAATCTATTCTATCATCTCTCTTAATATATCATATGTTGTCGTAAACGATGAGCAATTTTCCTTCAACGTTCTATTTTTTCAGAACATTATGGATATAAAATGGGCGATTTGTTCACACAAACACGCCCATTGACAACCACTTATTTCCATTACAACGAATGATAAATAAATGAAAATCGTGTCGCATGTTCTATTTCATCAGTCATCGCTCTAAAAAATACGTCACGAATTGTCCAATCATCTGTCATTAAATAAATATTACGATACATCTCATATGCCTCAAGTTCATCGAGAAAGGCAATAGAAATTCCTTCCTTAAAATTAGAAAACTTTTGGCGTTCTTTTTTGTATTTCGGTGCTTTTCCAGTTAACGTTTTATATACGTTTCCAAATAGCTCTAAATGTCTTCGTTCATCCTTAAGTGCATATTCAACTACTTCACGCATTTTTTTATTTGGCGCCATAGCGATTAGTCGTGTATAAAAATCGATGGCTTTATTTTCACCTTCCATAGATTCCACTAAAGACGCTAAAACATTGTCAAATTGTCCCTCCGCCCGTATTCCCTCTACATGTGTATATTCAACTGGGGAAACAGGCATAGCGTATGCCTCCGTATTTACATATCCATAGGGAAAAGCATAGTAGTACATGCGACGATACACTCCTCTCACTTCTCTATATCACCATATGCACGTAATGGGCATTAGGTTATTATCTTACCTTCGTATTTTTATTATGTTTACATAAAAAAAGTCGGAAAAGCATCGATGCCTTACCGATTCCCCTTACTAACCACCAATATAACTCATATGAATTTTTTTGCGGTATCTCGCTGTTTGTTCTGTCCGTTCATCCGAATACCAATCTTGTCTATATAACTATGTCGATTTCCTCATCCGTCCAAACCACTTCGTAATTAAGGCATTTTTTACACTACGTGATGCAATGATACGTGCTAATGTTTAAGTTGTTTTAAAACCCGTGTAATAGAGTTGTCCTACCACTATTTTTAAAACCGACTACAGTTGTCACGATGCCACCCTTGTTCTGAACTTAAAAAAAATCGACTCTTCATTCCTTTCACATATAGGACAATGAGACAATTATCACGTGCATTCAAATGATACCTTTTATACTAAAGGATGAACATGTTCCACTACACGTGTTTTACAATATTTGGCTTTTTACCGAATCATCCGTAAACGGCGTTCCGCTGTAATTACTTTTGGTGTTCCTTTGGTTAACTATTACTCAAGGTAATGCTGAACATGCGGAAGTCAGTTCAATCCATGGTACTTATGTAGAAATGACAAATCTATAAACTCGTGCAGTATCGGACTTTATTTTGCAAACTCATCTATTCCAAGTCAGCCTTATATACAGTTTCTGTTCGTCAGTTCGGAATTTTGCCTCCAGCTTCCTTCAGATTCCACTTCACCGTGGACACCCTTGCGTTAGGCTAACTGGTTACTTCTGTCTTCACAGTTCGATCCTATAGATTACGCCCATGCTGGGCACACAAACAACGAGAAAATTACTGGAAAGCAGTTTTCTCGTTGTTCTTACGCTATCTTTTTTAATTATACGATATATTTCTCTGCTTCAATAATCTTTTTGGCAATGTCACGTTTTTTCTGAAGCACGTTTACTGTAACTTGCCTTATTAATTCATCTAAAACAGATAACACTTCAAGCAACGTTTCGTCTTCTCCAATAGAAAGTAAAGACTGCTTTGCATGTTTTACAATTCGCTCTAATGCTTCTTGAACGAACACTTCTGTATAAAGGACTTTTAGTTTGTTCTTTTCTTCTCCAGTAGCATGTAACGCTTTTTCTGTACGTAGGATAGTAGATTCCATATTGTAAATTTCAGCAACCATATTTGCTAAATAAACTAAAAGCTCTTGTTCTAATACCAATGTGTCTTTATACGTATCATGTATATGGTTAGCTACATATAAGAAAATCTGTTTTGCTTTTTTTAACATTATTTTTTCTTTTGCTAAGGAATCCATATCGCCTCGTTCAATTGGATTTAATAACTCTTTATACATCTGTTCCTTTTTATCAAAAAGTAGTAATTTTTTATCACTTGCTAATTTCAATAATTGTCTAGGAACAAGAATGCGATTAATTTCATTTGTACCTTCAAAAATTCTATTAATACGTGAATCACGGTACATTCTTTCAATCTCATATTCTTGAACAAAACCATAACCACCATGTAATTGTAATGCTTCATCTACTACATCATCCAGTAACTCAGTGCATGTAAATTTATTAATCGAACATTCAATTTGATAAGTGGCTATCGCCTTAGCGACTTCCTTTCCACTATGTTCCTCTGTTAAGTTTCTAATGCGATTTTTAAATAGGCCTACTGTACGATATACAGCACTTTCGTGGGCGTATAAATTTACTGCCATTGTCGCTAATTTCTGTTGGGTAAGTGAAAAGCTAGAAATAGTTTTTCCAAACTGCTCTCGCCCATTTGTATAGGTTGTAGCGAGTTCAATTGCTCTTTTAGCGGCACCAACGCTACTGATCGCAAGTTTCGAGCGACCGACATTTAAAATATTAAATGCAATGATATGACCGCGACCCTTCTCTCCTAATAGATTTTCAACTGGAACTTGAGCCTCCTCTAATACTAATGTTCTTGTAGAGGAGCTTTTTAAACCCATTTTCTTTTCTTCTGAACCTGTTGAAACACCTGGAAAATCGCGTTCAACAATAAATGCAGAGAAATCTTTTCCATCGATTTTTGCATAGACAACAAAGACATCGGCAAATCCAGCATTCGTAATAAATTGCTTTTCACCATTTAAAATATAATGTGTTCCTGCATCATTTAATTTAGCAGTTGTACGTGTTCCTAAGGCATCTGAACCTGCAGCAGGCTCTGTTAAGGCGTAAGCGGCTAATAATTCTCCAGTAGCTAATTTAGGTAAATATCTTTCTTTTTGTGCTTCACTTCCAAAGAAAATAATTGGTAGAGAACCGATTCCAACATGGCCACTATGTGATATGGAAAATCCGCCCGCAACGGAAAATTTCTCTGTAATTAAAGAAGAACTAATTGCATCTAATGCAAGTCCTCCATACGCCTTTGGGATATCGGCACTTAATAAACCTAATTCGCCAGCTTTCTTTAATAGATCTACCGTATATTTGAGTCCTTGATTTTCTAAAAGCTCCATTTTAGGGAGAACTTCTTTATCAATAAATTCCTCAGTTGTTTTAGCAATCATATGATGCTCGTCGGTAAAGTCTTCTGGCGTAGTCATTTCCTCCATTTTTAAATCATTCACTAAGAAAGCTCCACCAATCATTTGTTCTTTGACATAACTCATTTCACTCATCCCTTTCTTTTATAAATCTACTTATGTTCTATTTCATAAGCTTTTTGCTTTAACATGGTTTTTAATATCTTTCCAGTCGTATTTCGTGGCAATTCTTCCATGAATTCAATACTGGTCGGTATTTTATATTCCGCTAGAAAACGTTTACAAAATTGAATGAGTTCCTTCGCTGACACCTTGTGATTATCTGTAACTACAAAACCGATTATTTCTTCACCCGAATTAGGATGAGGTCTACCAACAATGGCGGCTTCTACGACATATGGATGTTTATATAACACTTCCTCCACTTCTCGTGGATAGACATTATATCCATTTACAATGACAACATCTTTTTTCCGGTCAACAATATAAAAATAGCCCTCACAATCACGATAAGCAATATCCCCTGTATAAAACCAATTTTCTCTAAGCGCATTCGCTGTTTCCTCTGGTTTCTTATAATATTCCTTCATCATTGCGGCCCCTTTCACAACGAGTTCCCCTTCTATTCCATCTACTACCTCTTCACCAAAAACATCGACAACTTTCGCTTCCATATATGGAACACAAACTCCAATGGAACCTGGTTTTATCGGACCATTATCTGGATTAAAGGTTACCGGAGCCGCTTCGGTTAAGCCATAGCCTTCTATAACTTGTACCCCAAATAATTGTTGAAACTCTCTAAGCATTACCACAGGAAATGGTGATCCACCGGAAACTGATAAACGTATCGATTGAAAACTTTCCTTCTTTTTAAATTCATCTGTATCATTTTGCAATAAATAGCTAAACATCGTCGGGACACCTGCAAAAATGGTAGCTTGATATTTTTTTGCGAGTCGAAAAACTTCCCTTGGAGAAAAGTCTTGCATCATTAACAATGTTGCACCATGAACAAGTGGACCATTTACGGCTACCATTAAGCTAAACACATGAAACATAGGTAACGTTGTAATCATCCGATCAGATTTTTTTATCTGAAAATGTTCCGCAAAACTTTTAGCACCATAATAAACACTCCGATGTGACAAAATTGTTCCTTTCGGGTGACCCGTTGTACCGGAGGTATACAAAATTACAGCTGGATCATCCTCATGGATATGGAGAAATTCGAATGGATATTTTCCTATTTCGAATAACTCGGTAAACTTTAGATGCCTAGGAAATAATGAATGATCGGTCTGAGCAACTTGTTCCCCTGTATCACAAGAAATGAAATGGCGCACATTAGGTAAACGCTGCTCCATGCTGTCATTTAGTTGGTCTAAGATGACGTCCATCGCTATAACTGCCTTCACATCACCATTTTTTAAAATGTATTCCATTTCATTTACCGTATACATTGGATTGATAGGAATAACAACTAATCCTAATCGGAGTGCTCCATACATAGTCATTAAAAAGTACGGACTATTCCATGCAATTAATGCAAGATGATCCCCCTTCTTATAGCCTAATTTTGCTAGACCAAAGGAAACGTTCTTTACTTGCTGTTCAAAGTCCGAATAACTCGTTGCTTGATCATGAAATATATAAGCTATATGATTGGGATTTTGTTTAGCATGGATGGATAACTGTTCATTAATATTCACATTCAAGACCTCCTAGGAAAGGTGGAAATATTAAAGGATAATTCTGTTAATTTTAGTGGCAGATTAGTTACGATGTTCCTTGTACGATAGCATTATTTCTCTTATTCTTTTTTTCCTTTTTCTCATCAATAATCTTTTTTAATCCTTTCCATTCCTCACTAAAAATTGCCGGATCCATTACCTGTAAATCATCAGCAATAATCGGTGTAAAATCCATCCACCGCAATACATCACGTTCTAAATCAATACCTGGAGCGATTTCAATAAGTCTGAGTTGGCCATTTTCAACATCAAATACCGCTCTTTCTGTTACATATAAAACGGGTAGATTATTTTCTGTAGCAAACTTCCCACTAAATGTAATTTGTTCAACATCATTTATTATTTTTCTCGTTTCACCATGATCTATGATGGTTAGTTCGTTATTTTCTACCTCTACTTTTAAACCATTCGTAAAAGTACCCATAAAAACAACTTTTTTAGATGATTGGCTAATATTGATAAAACCGCCAGGACCGATTACCTTCGATCCCAATTGACTCACATTTACATTTCCGTATCGGTCTAATTGAGCGAACCCGAGAAACGTCGCATCTAAGCCACCACCATCATAAAAGTCGAACATGGAAGCGTGATCAATATAGGCTTCTGCATTAAATGAGGAACCGAAATCATACCCACTTGCTGGTACACCACCAAAAATCCCAAATTCCACCGTTAATGTAAATTCGTCTGATACCCCTTCTTCCGCAGCAACACTAGAAACACCGTCAGGCATTCCAACTCCAAGATTAACAACTGCATCTGGTTCCAATTCCTTTGCTGCACGTCGGGCAATAATCTTTCGAGCATTTAACGGCATTTTTGGAATGGATTCTGTTGGAACTTTCATTTCTCCTGAAAATGCTGGATGATAATATCGCTTCATCGTTTGGTAGTGATTTTCAGGCTTAGAAACAATGATATAATCAACGAGAACACCTGGTACTTTTACCTGTTTTGGGTCTAAAGAATGTGCTTCAGCAATATGTTCTACTTGAGCAATAACGATACCGCCATTGTTCTTTACTGCAGTAGCTACGGATAAAATTTCAAAGTTCGCAATTTCACGTTCTGTTGTCAAATTACCATGTACATCTGCAGTAGATCCACGGATAATAGCCACATTTGCCGGGAAATTATGATAATGAAGCCATTCCTCTCCATCTATTTCAATAACATCTATTAAATCTTCAGTTGTCTTTGCATTTGCTTTTGCACCTTGAACTCTTGGATCAACATATGTTTTCAGGCCAATTTTCGTAATTAATCCTGGTTTTCTTCCCGCGGTCGAACGCCAGATTTGTGCAATGGCTCCCTGTGGGAAAAGATACGCCTCTACTTTTCCCTCTGCAATAAAGCGAGCCATACGATGCGAAAACCCTGGGTGTCCGGAAATGATTCGTTTCGTCAATCCTTCATATGCTAAAAGGTCTGCTCCTCTACCTTCTGAATTGTTGCCGATACCTGAAGAATGAATAAACGTAATATCTTTTGGATGTTTCTCTTCTAAGAAACGGTCCCTAATTGCGATTAATAACTCTTCAGGTAGCCCAGCTAGTCCAGAGGAAGCACTTGTACCAATAACCGCTCGATCTTTTATTAATTGAGCTGCTTGTTTAGCCGAAATAATTTTATTCATGATTACTCTCCTATCTATTTTTTTAAGATGAGTAATAGGTCTATCTGTCTACCTTATACATTTGTATTTTTAATTAATAGGGCGATTCCCATTCCGCCACCGATACATGCACTTGCAATTCCGTACTTTAGATTTCTTTCTAATAATTCATACATTAATGTCATCGTTATCCGTGTCCCACTCATCCCTAATGGATGTCCAAGTGCAATAGAACCACCGTTAACATTAAGTCTTTCATATAATGGACTATCTAAATACATATCCATTTCTTTCATAACCCCAAGCATTTGTCCTGCAAATGCTTCATTTATTTCATACAAATCGATATCTTTCTTTTTCATTCCTACTTTTTTCAGTAGTTTATCAATCGCATAAGCAGGTCCTAGCCCCATAACCGATGGATCAAGGCCCGCAATCGCAAAATCTATTACTTCTGCCAGCGGAGTTAAATCGAGTTCTTTTGCTTTTTCTTTAGTCATTAAAACTAAAGCTGCACCACCATCATTTAACCCGGAAGCATTTCCAGCAGTAATTGTCCCATTCTTTTCGAAAACTGGCTTTAGTGTGGATAAAACTTCTAATGTCGTGTCTGGTCGCGGATGTTCGTCTGTATCTACAACCGTAACTGTTCCCCGTCTTCCTTTTACCTCTACGGGAACAATTTCTTTAGCAAATCGCTTACTATCTAGAGCTGCTTTTGCTTTCATTTGGCTATGATAAGCAAATTCATCTTGATCTTTTCGAGGAATGTTATATTTTTTTACGACATTTTCTGCAGTATTCCCCATATGCATGATTGGAAACTGTGGATATGGCTGAGCATTATGATGATATTTAGTATTAGCATCCTGCAACTCTTGATTTCCCATCTTAAACCCTTCGTAACGAACTTCTAATGGGAGATAATAAGGAGCTCTTGATAAGCTTTCCGCTCCACCAGCAACGACAATTTCTGAGTTATTCGTCAATATATCTTGTGTTCCGCTAATGATAGACTGTAAACCAGAACCACAAATGCGATTTACCGTATAACCTGGTACATGACCCAAGCCAGCTAAAAGCGCTGCATTTCTTCCTAGATTCGGTGCATCTCCAGACGATTCCACATGGCCCATAACGACATCATCAACGAGACTTGGTTCCATATCTTTTAATCGATTTAATGCCCCTTTAACTGCAATGGATGCTAATTCTTCTACAGGGACTGTTTTCAAACGCCCTAAAAAAGTTCCAATAGCAGTACGGACTCCACTCGTTATAACAACTTTACTCATTGCTTGCACCTCTTTATTTAAATTTGGAAAAAATCGGGTGGTACAATCATTCCACCCGACACATTTCTTACTTTCCTACATACACTGGCTTTCTTTTTTCTGTAAAAGCCGTCATTCCTTCTTTCGCATCCTTTGTCGTAAACACATTACCGAAGCACATGCTCTCAATAATTAATCCAGTTTCAACATCAGCGTTACTTCCTTTGTTAACAGCTAATTTCAGCATTTGTAAAGCGATAGGGGGTTTTTTTGCTAATTTTTCTGCCCATTCTTTTGCAGTAGTTAATACTTCATCGTGGGCAACGACTTCGTTTACGATGTGGAGCGTCTCCGCCTTCTTCGCAGTAAACATATCACCGAAGTATAGTAATTGTTTCGCTACGCCTTGGCCAACAAATTTTTGTAGTCTTTGTGTACCACCACCACCAGGAATAATTCCTAAGCCAACTTCAGGAAAAGAAAATTGTGCTTTTTCACTACTAATTCTTAAATCACAAGCTAACGCTAACTCAAATCCACCGCCTAAAGCTACCCCATTAATTGCAGCGATAACTGGTTTCGTTGCGTTTTCAACTTTGGATAATACACTGCGAGAAACTTTGTTCATCCTATTAATTTCTTTTAAATCGACATCAGCCATTTCATTCACATCTGCACCTGCTACAAACGCTTTATCTCCACTTCCAGTAAGGATAATAATACGTACATCATCACGCTGATCTAACTCATCTATCACTGTTCCTAGTTCTTTAAAAACGACACTATTTAATGGATTTACCGGTGGACGATTAATCGTGATTATCGCAATATGCTCCTCTACATCTAATAAAAGATATTCATAACTCATTTGCTTTTCATTCCCCTTTTATTTGTAGTCATAAAACCCTGCACTTGTTTTTCTACCAAGACGGCCTGCACTCATCATCTGCTTTAATAGGAGTGGTGGTGAAAATCGCGTATCATCAAATTCTTTACGGAAATACTCCATCACATGATAGCCGATATCTACGCCAGCATAATCTTGTAACTCGAATGGACCCATCGGATAATTCAAACCGAATTTCACCGCTTTATCAATATCCTCTGCCGTAGCAACCTCTTCTTCTAATAGGCGGATTGATTCGATAAAGTGTGGAATCATGACACGGTTAACGATAAAGCCTGGTGTATCTTTATTAACGACCACATATTCTTTTTTTAACTGTTCAGCAATTGTTTTCAATGTTTCAACGGTCTCATCACTTGTGTTAAATCCACGTATAATCTCAACAAGCTTCATTAGTTGTGCTGGATTAAAGAAGTGGAAACCAGCAACGCGATCCGGACGTTGTGTAGCCGATGCAATCTCAGTAATCGACATAGAAGAAGTATTTGTTGCTAAAATAACATTCTTTTTTAAAACTTCATCCAGTTGTTTAAAAACTTCCTTTTTCAAATCCAGATCTTCAATAACTGCCTCGATGACTAAATCAGCATCTTTTAAATCGTCCATCTTTGTTGTCGTCTTTATTCGATTAAGAACGTCTGTTTTTTCTTCTTTTGCCATTTTATTTCGTTTCACAGATTTCTCCATGAAAGCATCCATTCGTTTTAAACTATTTTCTAAGTATTGATTTTCAATATCTCGTAAAATAACATTAAATCCACTCATCGCAGCTAAATTTGCAATTCCACTTCCCATTGCTCCTGCACCAACGACACCAATTATTTTTATTGCCACTTTGGGCACCCCCTACAATATTTTTTAAATCTAACTTCATTATAAAGCGCTTTCATTTTACTTCCTATCTACAAAGTGTTGGAAACTAACGAGTTAAATTGGTCACTTTATACGAAGATGGACAAATAGTTAGATAAAAAATGATTCCCTTAGTACGAGGAAATCAGATAAAGTATTTATGTAGATAAGTTAGAATGATTCATATCCTTTCATATCATACAACTTATACGCCATCATCAGATTGAATCGAACATCAGAATCTGTTAAATCGACTTCTAATAGACTTTCTATTTTTTCTATCCGATATATTAATGTACTGCGATGCATAAATAGTTTTTCGGCCGTTCGTTTCACATTACCATTACAATACAAATACGTTCGCAATGTGTTCCACAAATCAACTTTATTCTTACCGGAATAATTACGAATCGTTCCGAGCTGGTTTTTCATAAACATTTTTACCGTTGATTCGTCTAATCGATGCAAAATAGTATACGATCCAAGTTCCTCAAAAAGAGCATATCCTTTTGATTTGAAGCGATTTTCCACCACATTTAATGCTTGTAAAGACTGATTATAACTTGTGAAATAATGATGAAAATCAGTAACAACACTTCCCACTCCTAAATAAATTTCACATTGGATATTTCTCTCAAAAGTAGCTTTTTTTAATTTAGAATAAAAATCTTGCCAACTATGCTTTGTTTCAACTTGATGATTGACCGGTATGAATAGAATATAATGTTCCTGGTAAGTAGCTGTTAAGAGTCCTTCTGTTTGATCAAGTTTTCGATTTAAAATATAATCCCATACAAGAGATTTTTTCATTTTTTGTTCTAATAAATGAATTCCTTTTATTTCAGATTCAGCTAATTGAATGGATAAGGTGGCTACTCGATGTGGCTTATATATATCCCATTGAAATAGATTGGCATATTGAAGGATTCGATTTTTATCTTGAATTTCTTCCACAAATAAGTTATCCATGAATATTTCTTTTGCTTGTTCATTTGTATCGATAACAAGCTTTTGTTTAATAAATTGAATCGAACAAATATTTCTTGATAATGTAATCATGAGCTGATCCAGCTCATCCATTTCCGCTTCGTTAATTCTAATCGCTAAATAACCTAATACATTATTTACTACACGTATAGGCCAAACAGAAAATTCTTCATTTTTCAATATATTTATAATATTGGAAGATCTTTGCTGATGATTTATTTCTTGTTTTATTCGATCGATAATATTTTGTTCATTCTCTAAGATTTCCCATGTTATGGGGCGTAAAAACCGATCTAATAAAATAACCGATTCTTGATACAATTCACCAATTATATCTGTTATACCGTGAAAATCATCATGAATCACCGTTTCTTTTACTAAAGCTTGTTGATAATCTAGTAAAAACTGAAGCCGATTTCGTTGCTCTTTCTCTTTGTTATAAAGCTGAGCATTCTCCAATAAAATGGCTATATGATCCGCTAATAATCTTAAAGCGCGCTGATCATCTTTTGAAAAAAACAAACTATCCTTTTTTCCAACCACATGTAAAACACCGATGATTTCTAAGTCGATGATAATTGGAATGGTAATCTGTTTTCCACCAGATTGTTCAAAATATGAAAAATACGTATGAAGGGTATTTTTATTATTTACATATATTTTATTACGGACATTCATGTTACCGTATGTTGGTTTTTGTAAAACGAAATTACCTTCTTTTTCATTATATAAATAAAGGCAAGCAGACCTAGAATTTGTAACATCTGCTGCTTGTAAAGTAAACTCAGTAATACTTTCTTCTAATGACTTATTAATAGATAAGAATTGGATCCAATCAATTTGTTCTGCCTGTTTTAATTGTTCATTTTTCCTCCTTGCCATCGTAATCGCAACGGCGACGTCTTTTCCGAACTCATCGAACGTACGATACATATCGAATAATGGAATAAACGTATAAAATCCTATTATACAAAATCCATATTTCTTGTCATCATCTATAAGTGGAACAGTAAACCATGTCTTAACACCCGCTACTGCTAAATTAGTAGCTAGTTCACAACTACCCAACAGTTCTTTATCCACGTAGCGTAAACTTTGTGATAAAAATTTTGGGGAACACTTCTCGACTTTTAAAGGAAAGACAGTTTCTACTTTTTCTATATTTCCCTCCCAGGCCTTAGGAATGAATTGCGTATCTTTCGCTAAAATGACACCTACAAAGTCACAATACAATTCATCAATAAACGAATCGATTAAAAATTGAATAGCCTCTTCTTCTGTATTCATTTTTACTAATTTTCTTCTCGTTTGCCGTAAATGATTTTCGAGTCTCTTTATAATCTTTTTTTGATTCATGAAAAAACCCCCTTTTTATAGTTCTTTCATCATAAATCAATAAAAGTAAGTAACAATTATTTACAGAACATAATGTTACGTACGCATGACCGGTCACACCATTAAAAGACAATTCATTTTTTAAAAAAACATATAAAAAAAGTTAAGCGAGATGGAGGTTCTGGTCACCCATCTGCTTAACTATCCAGTTTAATTATTCATTCATTTAGACCTCTTATTGTTACACTTCTACAGTACTAGGAAATGTTCCTTCATCATCACTGTCTTGTCGCTGCTTCTGGTATAACCATAAACCACCAATGACTGCGAATCCGATAATATTCGTTTGAAATCCTGGATCGATCATTAACAAACCTCCTCCGAATAGAAGGAGTTGCTCCCACGCTTTCGAATGTCTTACAAAGAATCCTACCATGGAACTACTGACCGCAATCATACCCATTAAAGAAGTTACAAGTGCAATGATCAGTTTTCCTGCTGTAACATCAACTAATACTAAAATCGGATCCCAAATAAAAATGTAAGGTACGATAAAGGCAGCAATAGCTAACTTCACCGCATTTACACCCGTTTTGAATGGGTTAGCTTGAGCAATTCCGGCACCCGCATAGGCTGCCAAACTAACTGGTGGCGTTATGTCAGCAACAATCCCAAAATAAAACACAAACATATGTGCTGCAATTGGGGCAATGCCAAACTCATTGATCAATACAGGTGCTGCTACTGTTGCCGTAACAACATAGTTTGCCGTTGTCGGAAGACCCATTCCGAGTACGATACATGCGATCATCGTAAAGATTAAGGCAGGTAATAGATAACCACCAGATAAAGCAATAATACCGGAAGCAAACTTACTACCTAAACCAGAAATGCTTACTACACCAGCAATAATTCCAGCTGTTGCCACAGCCGCAATTACCGGTAAAGCTACACGTGCTCCTTGCTCAAAAACTTCAATAAGCTTGCGTAATGAAAGACGTGTTTCTTTACGAACTAAACTGACTAAAAGCGCTGACACAATTCCGAACAAGGCCGCCCGTTGTGGAGTAAAGCCTGCTAAAATAGTACTAATGATGACGACTAAAGGTAAAAGCATATATCCGTTACGCCGCATCAACTCTCGAAATCTAGGCAATCTTTCTTTCGGTATGCCTACGATTCCCATTTTTTTCGCTTCAAAATGCGTTCCGATAAAAATACCCGCAAAATATAGAACAGCTGGTATAAGTGCTGCCATCATAATCGTGGAATAAGGAACTCCCAAATATTCCATCATAATAAAAGCTGCTGCACCCATCAATGGGGGCATGATCTGTCCGCCCGTTGAAGCCGCTGCTTCCGTCGCAGCGGCAAATTCCGGCTTGAACCCTGCTTTCTTCATCATCGGGATCGTAAATGATCCAGAAGCGACCGTATTTCCAACAGAACTTCCCGATACCATCCCTTGCAAACCACTCGCACAAACCGCTGCTTTTGCTGTTCCGCCCGTAAAACGACCCGTCAAAGCAAATGCTAAATCATTAAAAAACTTCCCAATATTCGTATGGACGAGAATGACACCAAAAAACAAGAAAAGGAAAATAAACTTCGAGGAGATTTGAATCGGTGTACCGAATACACCACTCTCCTGAAACCAAAGATTTGGTGCTAATCGTTGAATGGAAAAACCGGGATGTGACAATATTTGTGTCGGAACATACTTTCCAAAAAGAGCATACAAAAGCGCAATACTTGCTACAATTACGATTGGTAAGCCTACTGTCCTCCGGGTTGCTTCGAGAACGAGCAAAACCCCTAACACAGAAATGACGATATCAAAGGTACTGTACCCTAATATAGGAGCATTGGAGAGATCGTCATAAAAGAACACTTTATGATAGGCAACGTACATAGAAACAAAGGCTAATATGACATCGTACCAAGGGACTGTTTTTTGCTTTCGATGCAAGCCTTTTTTTACAGGAAACAATAAAAATATAATCCCAAGAGCTGTGCCCAGATGAATTGCACCCTGCTTCTGGGTAGGTAATGTGCCGAAATAACCTGTATACAAATGAAATATTGTCAAATAAATCGCCAGGATGGTTACAACCCAACCCCACTTACCAATGGATGTTCGAAACTGATTTTCCTTATCATATTTTTCTAGGATGTCTTGAGCGTCTACGTGTCTTTTTTCGCCCATCTGACCACCACCCTTTCATAGAATAGGGAAGAGATGACACGTAATCGTTCATCTCTTCCAAGCAAGTCTTTTCAGCATATTCAATTAACGAATTTAAAAATCTATTTTTTCAAATCATCCAAGCTTTCAATACCTGTATTTTCTCGTGTAATAACTTGAACGACTTCAGGATAGATATGTCCGATAAAGGCAACATTTTCAACCTCTGAGCCTTCTTTTTCGAAATCACCTTCTCCATTCAATGCGTATAAGGCAGTTACATGAACAGTCATTCCTAAATCAATATTTCCGTCGCGGATACCGGCTAAGTTCTCGGCAGAAGCATTCGTTTCCGTATTCGTCACATTGATCCCGTCAACATGATTGTTCCAAATGTTTGCCATTTCTCCACCAAGTGGGTAATATGTTCCACCTTGACTTCCCGTTCCTAAAATCAAATCAGATTTAGAATCGGTCGCATCGATTTCAGCAATCGGATTATCAAAGGTCAAACCTTGTTCTTCATAATATCGAGCAGCTCCTGGATGAATAGGTAATCCTTCGGATCCATTTAAGGCATTTTCCAGAGTCATCTCTTTCCCTTGTGCATGCGTATTTTCATCTGCATATTCAACCATTGCCTTCGCTAACTCATATCCTAATTCTTCATCGATTGTATCTGTATTGGCCATTAATATAGCATAAGCTGTAACCGTTTCAACATCATCATCTAGAAAATCATACGTATCTTTCGGAATCGTATGACGTTCATATTCAGTGTTCTCTTCCATATATTTAATCGCTTCATCAGATAGTCCTAACATCTTCACGTCACCGGATGTCGCCTGCAAGCTTTCTATACTACCAGCTGGCAATCCTAAGACACCGATAGAAATATCAATATTTCCATCTTGAACACCATCCGCAGCGTCTCCGAAGCCCTCTTCAAAAATAGTGTGGTCGCCTTCACCGATTCCATAAGCTTTTAATAAGTGCTTTGACATGGAGTTTGTTTCACTCGCTGCGGGTCCAATCGCAATATTTTTCTTTTCGCCCCCGCCACAAGATGCTAGAAGAAGGACGATTCCTACCATAACTGACACCACTACTAGTTTTCTCTTTAATCCCATTGATTTCCCCCTTAAATAATACCTTTTTTTGCTTCCTTTTTATACGTCAAGCGAAGCCTTTCTCATTTGTAGAAATAAATAAACTTATTTTTATTATACTTTAATTAGGACTTTTATCAATACTTAATAAATACGGTATTGTTTACCTTTAGACTATTTAAATTATACAGTAAATATGATAACATGTTTAAAAACGTTTTCAACAAGTGGAAAGGAGCATAGTATGAAAATCATTACTACTCTTTTTGACAAACTTATCCAACGTTTTTTACCGGACGCCTTTTTATTTGCGATACTTCTTACATTTATTGTTTTTTTAATGGAACTTTTTTTCACTCCACATTCATCTATTCAAATGGTTGCCTTTTGAGGAGATGGTTTTTGGGATTTATTTCCGTTTTCCATGCAAATATCTTTAATCGTCGTTACGGGGTACATATTAGCCAATACACCGATTGTTAAACGTTTTTTAACATATATAAGTAAACTAGCGAACACGCCTGGACAAGCGATTATACTCGTTACAGTGATTACCTCTCTCTCATGTCTCTTAAACTATGGATTCGGACTCGTCGTCGGTGCATTACTATCAATTCACATTACCCAACGTGTAACAGTTTATCCCGATTTCCTTAGGTTTATTATTTTTTTAATCATGTAGTATTTATTACAATGACAGCCATTCATATATTCTTAAACGATAAGTCTATTATTATATCAGCCGTATCGACTCTTTTTAAAGAAGAAAAATATTTTCTACGAAAGTTCCTTTCTATAATCATAACGACCACTCTCTTTCTACTATAGAGAGAGTGGTCGTTTTCACTCGTTTATAAACAATGATTCGTTGTCTTCTTATCCATTTTAATCTATACGGAAACGTGAATTAAAGATGGTATGCGATCCTTGTTTCAGGATGTCACTCATAGACTGATTCGTAAGGTAGTCACCGCTTGTTTATGAATTTTCACTTGGTGTTTTTCTTTTTTTCCTTTGACCTGGACAACATAATGACCTGGTTGCATATCTGTTACAACAAAGTGGCCGTTCGCATCGGTAACGAGTCGATCAATCACTTGACCATTTCGTCCCCTTCTAACGATAATTTCTTCATCGGAAGCTTGTCCTTCCAGCGTACCGAATAAATGACCATGGGCAGATTTCTTCCAATCCCCCGAAGGTGTCTTAACTTCTTCAGGAAAGGGAGGATTACCATCATTATGTTCCGTTGGTGTCGACAAGGAGTCAATGAGCTCTTTTCGTGGAAGCCCATCGTTACTCCATACATTGTATACGTAAAGACTTACTCCCTCAACTGTATTTCCCGCTGGTGAAGGGGCTAATGCTCGTTTAATTTGCTGGATACTATCCGCTGTCCGATTCATATAAAGGGCTGGACCGATTAATAAACCGCGTGTGCGTGGTAAATCTTTTTGCCATTCGATCCATTGATCAAAACGTTCAGCTCGTCTAGGATCAGCATCCTCGTCGTAATTCATCACATAGGCATAGTCCAAATAACCTTCTTGGACCCATTTTTTCCAATTTTGATGGGCGCGCTGGACTGGATCCATGTCCCACCAGTCTGTCGTACGTGGATCATCGAACCCCCATGACAAAACGGCTGCTGTTAAATCTACATCCATATTTTCGGACATCATTTCTACATAAACGCGGTGTAATAATGAATCGACTTGGTCTGTTTTCCATTCAATCCATTGTTGATCCGTCGGCTGTGGACGATCTGACCGTCCTGTTTCCTCATGAAATCGGGCGAGCGCAGTTGGATTATAGCCATTTCCATCTTCCGGATAGCGAATGTAATCCAAATGAATCCCGTCGACATCATAATTTTTCACCAGGTCAGTAACTACATTTACGACATGATCTCTAGCTCCGGGATGTGCTAAATCAAGATACGGTTGCCAATAGGGTGTTGTTCCATGGAAATCTTCGGTCGCCCACGTTTCATCAGCTGGTGCATTGGGACCATATTTATTCCAAATATGGTTCGGATCTTGCGGCTCACCACCATAAACAGAGTGCCACATCGGACCGACAACAACCCAGGCATGGATTTTAATTTGATGTTCTTTCGCTTTTTCTAAAAGATAGCCGAGTGGGTCAAACCCTTCCGGTACGTCTGGATCTTCGGTAAAGGGTAGTACATCACTATGATAATAGGCATCATGCCTTCTGCTCACCTGTGCTATGATTGTATTCATATGGGCACTTCTTACATCATCGATCAGTTGGTCAATCTGTTCGGGAGTTTTCAATCCGCTCTCGAAAGCTTGTACCCAAAATGCTCGAATAAAATCATTTTTGCTTTTGTGTTTTTTAGCTAACACTGGACCTTTATCCCATACAGTGGCGACTAAAGCTAAAGTAGCTGCAAGCATACATGCTATTTTTACTTTTCGTTTGGCCATGCTTCGACTCCCCCTTTTTACACTTAACTACAATTCATCACGAAAATGTCAGCACAACGTTCCCTCTTCAATTTGGTTCGTGTTGTTAATGGCATCTGCAGTTCGCTCATTGATTAGCATCCGCATGTAAATTTTTGAGAGATTCACAAGTTGCATTTTTGGAGTTTTGTAGCTTATTAGTCAGACAGGAATTGCAACTATTATCGTTATCATCACCTTCTTTCATCTCGGTTTTATAGATTTTCCGATCTAGGTGATCGTTCTTTAGAGGTGTGAACGAGGAAATATCGCTTCAGTAATCGTATATGATATAAAATATAAACAACAGCGAAGGAAATAGATCCTTTTCAAAAAATGAATATTACAAAAATTATGAACTGAATAAATCAATTGATTTGAAGTAAATCGACAGATACTAGAGGGACATTGGTTGCGTAAGTGTGTGGGTCATAATGAGCAACGCTGAAGAATCATTGCAAAACAATATTTAAAATGGAAAGCTTTCACGAGTAATCACTCGTAAATTCAATTTGGAATTCAAACCTTTTTATCTAAATTCAATTCTTTTTGAATCATCTTTACATCGGCCCGTGTGTCCCCTAAATCATCCCAATGAATAGACAACTTATTATTTATTTTATGAATGTCCTTTTTCATTTGTTTCATATCCGTTTCGATGCTTGTCAATCTGTCTTCGATATTTGTGACTCGCCCTTCGATGTTCGTCATCCGGTCTTCGATGCTTGTGACTCTACCCTCGATGTTCGTCACTTGTTTCTTGATCGTATGAACATCTTTTTGTGTTCCTTCTACAGTCGTTGAGATTTCTTGTAGAGCTTGAAACAATTGCTTCGTCCTTTCTTCATTCATGAATCATACCTCCTTTTTGTTTATTTTGTTTATAAACCATAGCATATTTGCTCCATTGCGACAAGCATATTTGACCATTTATATGAAAAACTTATTGATCTTTTGTTAACCAGTCAATTCTGAAGTTTTGGTTTCCTTTTATCCATCGCAACAATGGCCGGTCTTCTGGAATCACTCGACCAAGTACGTTGACACGATGATCCTGAGATAAATCAGTTAGCGTAATTTGCACTTCCCCCTGATAACGTAAATAGTGCTCATTATCAACCGTAATCGTTCCTAGCGGTCGCTCTACACAGTTATCTGGTGGAATGGTGTTTTTATGATTCATGGCATCTTTCCTTGATTGTATCGAACGAAGGCAATCTTGCGCACAATCAGCCCGATTCGTATGCACCCGAGCCACTTGTTTCATCCATTCGGAACGAACTCCTTCACATGGAACGGCTCGTAACAAAATCTCTTCATTCATATAAGACTTAAGTTGTCGAAAAGAAAAGTGATTAATGCTTATATCACCGATCAACACATAGTTTACACATCCCATGCTTTGCATCTCCATTAAAGCGGCAAAGGTAGACAAATGTCGATGATTCTCTACAGTTGGCAATTTTTCAAAAAGTGGCCCCCGTAATTGACCATCTCCAGGAATAAATGCAGCAACAGGCAGACCTTCCGTATGTAACCATTGATTTTTGCTCCTAAAATTGTGCCAACTTAATCCCGTTTCAGGACGCGGATAAAAATTGTGCCACGCCTCAGTCGCGTCAATATTCAGTCCCTCTTCTTTCAACTGCTTTAACGACGCTTCTGTCAGTGTGCTTGCATTCAAAGCTATGTTCATCTGATGGGATAACTTTACAATTACATCCACATCTATTCCGTAATCGATGCGAACCCCTGTTACTCCCCAACCCATAAGCTGATCAGCCATTTCCGACACATTTTCGAATAAATCTGTAAAGGTTGAGGAAACATCAACAATTAGCGACATATCAAATTGCATCGCCAGTTGCCCAAGTCTTTTTAATTGTCGACAATATACGGTTGAATCTTCTTCAGGAATATGGAGGGATGTAAACAGTAAGCTACATCCAATCCGGGCCATCTTTTCAATATACGATTTTTGTTTAATTACAGATTTCTCTCCTAAATAAATAGATATCCCTAACATACGCGGCCCCCATTGAACAAGAAGGAGCTTTTCCTCCTTCATTTATATATTGTTAGCCATTTCTTCTTTGAAGCCAAATAAATAAGTGAACAAAAATCCAGCTCCATACGCGATGATGAGTCCAAAAAAGTAAAGGAGATATTTTCCATCATCAATGAGCGGAATTAAAGATAGTCCGGATACACCAATTCCTTTGGCAGCTGTATGCATTACTGCTTGAAAGGCACCACCAACAGCGCCACCGAGACAAGCTGTTATAAATGGCCTTCCAAGTGGAAGCGTTACACCATATAACAAAGGCTCACCTATACCTAAAAAGCCAACTGGTAATCCACCTTTAATTATATTTTTCAAACGTTTATTTTTTGTTTTTACATTGATTGCCATAGCAGCTCCGACTTGCCCTGCACCTGCCATCGCAAGAATTGTTAATAAAGCTGTATTTCCGAACGTTTGAATGAGCTCCAAATGAATCGGGGTTAAACCGTGATGAAGACCGACCATCACCAGTGGTAAAAAGAAACCTGCAAGAACTGCTCCAGCAATGACGCCACCGATTTCAATCAATCCTGTTAACCCTTTTGTAATTGCATCGGAAATGACGCCTGCTACTGGCATGACCGTGTATAGAGAAACAATCCCTACAACTAATAATGTTATGAAAGGAGTGAAAATGATATCGACCGAAGTTGGAATTGCTTTTCGGACATGCTTTTCAACAAATGTCATTAACCATGCCGCAAAAATGACTCCAAATAAGCCCCCACGTCCAACGACTAATTGTTCACCATAAATCGTAATCTCAGCAAGCATCGGATTAAATAAAAACATTCCGGCTAATGCTCCGAGAACCGGCGTTCCTCCAAATTCCTTTGCTGTATTCCAACCAACTAAAATAGCTAAATACGTAAATATTCCACTCCCAAGGAGCAGTAAAATTTGCATCCACGTTGAATTTACGCCGATTTCAGCATTTTTCAAAAAGTTAGCTACACCGTTAATAATTCCTGAAGCGACTAAACCAGGAATTAACGGAATGAAAATATTTCCAATGCGTTGCAAAAAACGTTTGAATGATGTTTTATTTGATTGCTTTTTTGCTTCTTTTTGTCGTGTGACTCTTTCAACAAACGTTAGCTGATCCTCATGAACGGAAGTTTTTTCTCCAATTCGCAGTCCGGTCCATTCGCCCATTTGTGTGGCAACTTTAATGACCGTACCTGGGCCGATGACAATTTGTAACGTTTCATCACGGATGACGCCGAGCACTCCATCCGTTCCTTTCAATTGATTGATGTCGACCTTCTTATCATCTTTTAATAAAATGCGCAAACGGGTCATACAGCAGGCTATTTGCTCAACATTATCTTTTCCTCCAATCGCTGACAGGATCGCACGAGCTAATTGTTCAATCCACATTATAGTCCTCCTCTTTCCGTTGTATGACGTTGCGAACGAATCCGTTGTTACGATTGAGTTGTTCTTCAGCTTCTTCTAACGAACATTGCAATAGAATCATGACAATGGCAGCTTTTACATGTCGATTTGACCGTTCAAAATATTGCTCTGCTATTTCTTCGTCTACGCCCGTTGCTTCCATAATCATTCGTTTAGAACGTTCAGCTAATTTTTCATTCGTCGGCTTTACATCAACCATTAAATTTTCATACACTTTTCCGATACCAATCATCGAAACGGTTGATATCATATTTAACACTATTTTTTGTGCTGTGCCTGCTTTTAATCTCGTTGAACCCGCTACAATTTCCGGACCTGTGTCTAATTCAATCGCCACTTGGGACAACGCGCTCATTCGCGACTTTTTGTTACAAGCGATGCTAACCGTCTTTGCTTTTCTATCATTCGCATATGTCAACGCTCCTATCACATATGGTGTGCGTCCGCTCGCTGAAATACCGATGACTGTATCTTTCTCACAAAGTTTGATCGCTTGTAAATCGAGGGCACCCTTCTTGGCATCGTCTTCAGCCCCTTCCACCGCTTTTGTGAAAGCTTTCATTCCTCCTGCCATTAGCCCTTGAACCATTTCAGGAGGTGAACTGAAAGTCGGTTCACATTCCACAGCATCTAAGATTCCTAATCGCCCACTCGTTCCCGCACCGACATAGATTAATCGCCCATTTTCCTTAAAGGAATGAATAACAAGTTTCACAGCTTTTTCAATCGTTATTAATTCACTTTCAACAGCTTGAAGAACGTTTCGATCTTCTTCATTCATCATTTTTAAAACGTCATAAATCGGTAAAAGATCTATGTTTCGCGTCTGTTCGTTTCGCTGTTCTGTCGTTAACGAATCAAACATGTAAACCTCCCTCATTTCTCTCCCATATTTAAGCACATTAATGTTTCACAGACCCTTGAACGAGACCTTTCGTCATGCGCTTTTGGAAAAACATAAAAAATAACAAGACAGGAATCGTCGCAATGGTTGAAGCGGCCATCAATCCACCGTAATCAGCCGTAAAGCGACTAAAAAATTGTTGCAAAGCTAAAGGTAACGTTCGTAACTGATCATCTTTAATAAAGGTCACTGCAAAAACGAACTCATTCCATGCTGTAATGAATGCAAAAATACTTGTCGCCGATATACCCGGCCAAGCGAGGGGAAAAATTACTTTTCGAAACGCTTGCATCCGTGTACATCCATCGATGAGTGCCGCTTCTTCAATTTCAATAGGAATCGAACTAAAATAGCTGCGCAACATCCATATACAAAAAGGTAAAGAAAAGGTTAAATACGTAATAACAAGTCCAACTAATGAATTCGTTAAGTTTAATTGGCTCATGATGATAAATAGCGGAATAATCAAAACGACTAACGGAAACATTTGCACGAAAAGAACCGTTAATAAAATCATCTCTTTACCTCGAAGGGGAAATCTTCCTAAAGCATATCCTGCTAAAGAAGCAATTCCGGTACCGATTACCGTTACCGTCCCTGCAACGAGTAAACTATTTTTAAAATACCCCCAAAAATTCGCGCGAACGAAAATATTCGTATAATGTTCAAATGTTACGTTCCGCGGCCAAAATGTAGGTACTTTACTAAAAATTTCATGTGACGGTTTTAATGAGCTAATCATCATCCACCAAAATGGAAATAGCGCGACAATAAAAGTAATGACTGCTAGACTGTAAATACATATTTTTTGCAAAGTCGTTTTATACCTCATGATTTCACCGCCTCATCTTCACGCATGAAATAAACGTAAATCGTAATAAAGATTATTAACAGGACAAACATGAGCATCGCAATCGTAGAAGCCATTCCGAAATTCAGAGCATTAATGGCTTCGTTCCAAGAATACAATGCTAATACATACGTACCACGTGCTGGACCTCCTTCAGTCATCACGTAAATTTGGTCAAAGATTTTAAAATCCCAAATGGTCGACAAAATAAATAAAATAAGTAGTAACGGCTTTAGCATTGGCAACGTAATTTTCGTTAATTTATCCCATCCTGTCGCTCCATCAATCTCAGCTGCTTCATATAAGGAGTTCGGAATCGTTTGAAAGCCGGCAAGTAAAGAAATGGCGATGAACGGAAAGCTTTGCCAAACAATCATTAAAAAGATAATAAAAAATGCCGTAAAACTACTATTAAACCATGCAAATCCTTGAAATTTTTCAAAACCGAGTTTAACTAAAAAGAAGTTTGCGATGCCATACTGGTCATGGAACATCCAACGCCAAACAATTCCCCCAGCAACTGCCGGAAAGACCCAAGGCACTAGAATGGCGATTCCTAAGATGTTACTCCCCTTAAACTTAGTGTGTAACAAAAGAGCAACACATAAGCCGACAACCATTGTTCCCATTACACATGCTAATCCGAATAAAACGGTATTTCGCGTCACTTTCCAAAAGAAAGGATCTGTTAATGTTTGTCGATAGTTTTCAAATCCAACCCATTTCGTTTCACCACTCAGCATTGAATACATATCATAGTGCTGAAAAGATAGAAATAACGTATAAAGCAAAGGATAAATCGTTAGACCTATGATTAATAGCAATGCAGGTGCTAGGAGGAGCCACGGAAGCCAACGGTTTTTCATACTGACAACTCCTTATGGAAAAGGCCGATGTAGGTATACGACCATCGGCTTTTGATTCATTTATTTAGTTTCCGTTAAAAAGATGTTATCCATCATTTCTGCTATATCATCCAATGCTTCTTTCACTGTTCGTTCACCACTCATAATTTCTTGAATCGGTGAAACGAACAAATTTTCACCTTCAAACCGTCCCCAAGAAGGACTCGCGGGATAAGACTTCCCTTCGACCATCGCCTCCGCAAAAACAGATAGGAACGGGTCATCTGTAAAGACAGCATCATCTAAACCTTCTAATGTTCCTGGAAAGAATCCTGTAAGCTGTGCCCACTTGCGAATGTTTTCTTCAGAAATGAGAAGCTTCACATATTCAGCAGCTAAGTCTTTATGCGGCGATTGTTCGAAAATGGCTAAATTCGAGCCTCCGACGAAACTTATGTTATTTTTTTCTTTTGGTAAGGGAGCGATGCCTATCTTATTTTCAAGATCAGGATTCTCACTAATCATCGCCTGCACTCCCGGAGCTACGTCAATTGTCATCGCTAAGTCTTCTTGTGCAAAGGCTTGACGTGCCTCAAGTACGGACCAATTTAAAGCACCTTCGGGAACGAAGCCCTCCTTGTACATATTTGTATAATATTCAATGGCATCGATCGCTTCTTGTTCATTCACTTTAGAAACCCATTTCATGTCTCCATCTTCATTTTCCTCCTGTACTGCAAGTTCTCCTCCGAAATGCCAAATCATCGGTAACACAAAATGTTGTGAAATACCTACTGCTGGATATACATACGCATCTGTTTTTTCGAGAATGGCTTTACCTACTTCTTGAAGTTCATCATACGTCGTCGGAACATCGACCTCTGCTTCTTTTAAAATTTCTTCGTTATATATGAGCTGTCTTAATCCGGCATACCACGGAACACCATATAAACTGCCATCATATGTGCCGACTTCCTCCAGTGCAGGGACCCAGCCGTCTTCTAATCCCCATTCTTTTGTAACATCGTCTAGATTCATCAACGCCCCCATCGCAGCAAACTCTGGATTCCAAGTCGTCCCTAATTCCGAAATATCAGGAGCATCTCCACCCGCCATCGCTGTTATTAGGTTTTGATGGGCTGATAACCATGGGATAAATTGAACATGAACCGTCACATGCGGATACATTTCATTGAATTGTTCCGTCACTCCGGAAAAATAAGCTTCAGCTTCTTCTGGTGAACCCGTTTCCATAATCCACACCGTGAGCTCCGCTGTTTCATCAGATTCACTTTTTTTCGCTTGCTCATCTTTCTTTCCAGTTTCTTGATTTGACGAGCAGCCTATAATGAATACCATCGAAACAAAAAGAAAGAAGCTCAGCATACGTAAACGATGAACCATCACATACTCCTCCTTTATAACACTGTGTGAAAGCCCTTACATTTACCGTCAATACATTGGGCGTAAATCATCATTTCATGAACACTTCCAACGTTCAGAAACGTTTGTCTTTCTAATGCATATGATACAAATACGTATTTATGCATCTTCTAATTTTATTAAAAAAGAGGTTTATTTACTCAACTTAGGTGAAATACGTCCGGAAAATCGTCATGAATTGAAATGTTCTCTCTTCGTAAAGCGGCGATGACAGATCCACCAACAGGCTCGATCACCGGAATAATGAAACGTGTTTTGAAAGGATACTTTTGCATGACCTCCTCTACTGAATGACGAAACAAATCAAACCGATGAAAAAGACCACCAGCGAACACGATAGGAATCTCTCTATCTTCATCGATTTGTTTAAAAAGTTTCTGGATTAAACGGACGATTGATTCCCCCATATATTGACCATTTTCGCGAATGATTCGTTGAGCTACTCTATCTTTTTCATCCGCTGCTTGAATGATGAGTCGACTTAAGGACGCAACTGTTTCTTTCGGATTCGGTCCACGATAAATATGCTGGACAAGCTCTGGGAGTGAGGAAATAGAGAAATAATTTAGTAATTTTTCTTCTAATAACGTTTTGATTCCCCGATCATATGCTGAAAAAGCCTCTCTTAAGCCTAAGCTGCCGATGGAAAAGCCACTTCCACGTTCATCGATTAAATGCCCCCACCCACCGACCCGTCCTCTCTTTTCTTCATCATTTATTCCATATGTAATTGATCCGGTGCCTGCAATTTGTACGACACCGAAAGCGCCATATGTACCCGAATATAAAGCTGCTACTGCATCATTATCGACATCAACTGGAATAGAGTTCGGAAGTAAATCGTGTATGATTTGTTTCATTTCCTTCTTATGATCTGAATGATCCACACCTGACATGGCAGCAAACACTCGCTGCAAATGAGAAAATGCATAACGATTCTGCTTTTGTAAAGCTGTAAAAAGTGTCGATAATTCCTTTTGTAAAATAGACTTTTTAACTACATTTGGATTTGTTGAGCGTACGGTATACATTGCTTGAACTTCACCCCGACCATTAGCAATGACTCCAGTCGTTTTCGTTCCACCGCCGTCAATTCCTAAAACATACATATAATCTCTCCTTTCGCTAGATGACAACTTCTTCATTCACCGTCATATACGACGACTATTTTATTGAATACTTATTTTAATTGGAAGCTGTCCGTAAACTTGCTCCTTCCCAAAAACAGCCGCAATAGCTACTGTTAATGCAGGATATGTGTACTCATACGTATAAATATATGCTGATGCACGAGGTAAATCGACGACTACGTATGGACTTTTTAGAGCGATAATGATTACGGAAACACGTTCGTTTTCTAATTGCTCAATTAATTGACGCAACATACGCGCAGAGGACCCTGTAAGTACGCCAATCATAACAATATCAAATGTCTTCAGCTTATTTACAAGTTCACTCACTTCACATCGGGTTAACATGTTTGAAGATCGATATGTTTCTGCTGATCGAACATATGTAGAAATAACTTTTCCTAAGGAAACGTCAGATGGGCGTTGATCTTCGACTTGTGTAAAGATGTCATTTTCTAGTTCTAAGATGGCAATTCCCCCACTACTGTTTTGATAGATTGGCAGCATCTTCTTTTCATCAACAATGGTCACTCCTTTTTTGTACACTTTTCGAGCAATTTCCCGATGTTCTTTGCAACCGACAATTGTCAATGGATCGTCCCTTTCTCTATGTAAATCCTCCCATTGTAAGTACGTTTCTTTTAGCATTCGGATTCGGTTTGTAGATCGCTCGATGACCTCTTCGGTCAAATCACCATTTTTAACAGCTTCATACACGTTTTGAATCGAGCGGACTTGTTTATCAAATGAATGAGAGATGGTGACGAGATCAACACCTGCTTGAATCGCTTGCATCGCCCCTTGTTCTGTACCAATTTCACTAGCGATCGCTTCCATTTCCAAGCAATCCGTCATAACGACTCCTTTGTAGCGAAGCTCTTCTCTTAGAAGACCCGTAATCACTGCTTTCGAAACGGTTGCTGGTACGTCTCGTTTTTTCTCAAGTGCGGGAAAAGAGATGTGTGCTGTCATAATGACATCTGCACCTGCTTTCATGCACGTTTGAAAAGGCTTTAATTCGACTTCCTTCAACCTTTCAATATCATGTGGAATGACGGGAAGATTCACATGTGAATCGACATGTGTATCACCATGGCCAGGAAAGTGCTTTAACGTCGTCATCAGCCTTTCGCTTTGCATTCCAGCCATCATCGCTTTTCCGAATTGAGAAACTTTTTCAGGGCATTCTCCAAATGAACGAACGCCAATTACTCGATTATTTGGATTGTTGTTAACATCTAACACCGGAGCTAAATTCCAATTGATTCCTAAAGACTTTAATTCTTTTCCGGTAATTTGACCGATTTCATAAGCAGCCTTAACATCATTCGTTGCTCCTAACATCATCGCCCCCGGTAAAATCGTAGTCCCTTTACCTAATCGACGTACAACACCATTTTCTTGGTCAACACAGATGAAAAGAGGGTATTCATAGTTCGCACGCTTTGCCTCCCGTTGCAATTCGGTTGTTAAAGCGAGTGTTTCTTCTGGAGTTCCGATATTGCGACTAAATAAAATAATTCCACCAACGTGATACGTATGAATACATTGTTTCACTTCGTAAGGAACCGTTTTACCAGCGAAGCCGATGATAAACAATTGGCCAATTTTTTTTAGTAGAGAAGTACCCAATGAACATCCTCCTTTATGTATGGGTGATTTCCGATGAAAAACTGATAAAAGTTCTCATTCAAATTATATGTCTAACATGAAGATTCATGAGATGAGTCATTAAAAATTTCCGTAGAACGCTATAAATATGTAATATGATAGAAAAGAAAAAACGCCTGAGTTCTTTACTAAGGAGAACTCAAGCGTTTAACATATATTTCAATAACCAAGGCGCTTTTCACGTTTACATTTTATTCAGCTAATCACCGAACATATACTCTCGCGTATGCACGTGTACATTTAATACGATGCCGACGGCGAGCATATTCGTCAGAATTGAGCTTCCTCCGTAACTAATAAAAGGTAGTGTTACCCCTGTGATCGGAACAATCCCAATCGTCATCCCGATGTTTTGAAAAATTTGAAAGCTTAATAATCCGACGACACCAGCAACGAGCATCATTCCAAACGAATCCTTACTGTTGATGGCAATGATAATCATCCGGTAAATCATTACAAAATAGATGATAATTAAAAGCGCCGTGCCTAAAAATCCAAACTCTTCGCCGATGACTGTAAAAATAAAGTCTGTATGCACCTCAGGTACACGTCCACTCTGTGACATTTCTCCGTTTTGAAAGCCACTTCCAAAAAGCCTACCTGATCCGATTCCAATTTTCGCACCACTTAATTGATATCCAAATGAATCCGAATATTGCTCAGGTTGAAGCCAACCGTAAATGCGGTCGAGCTGATGCGCTTCAAAAAACTTACTGAAAATATCTGGTCGTTTCACGAAGAGCCACCCTAATGTTGCCATAAACGAGACAATAAGAGTTACAATAACGATGATATATTTAATAGATATCCCGGATACAAACAAAATCGTTCCCATAATAGCAGCAGTAATGAGAGCCGTTCCGAGGTCTGGTTGTTTAAATATGAAGTAAAATGGTACGATACCGAATAAAATAACGGCCATTAATATTTTAAAATCTTTACGATATACATTACGACTTACCTTTTCTGACTTCTCGTTTATTTTATAAATCGCTGTTGCCAACATAATAATAAGAAATAACTTCATAAACTCAGATGGCTGAATTTCGAAGCTACCAATCGAAATCCACCGCTGTGCACCTTTGGATGTTTCGCCGAAAAAATGCACAAATATTAATAAGAACAATCCAAACACATAAAGTGGAATGGCTAAATTACGATAATGCTCATAATCCAAAAATAACATAGCAATCATAATGATAAATCCTAGACCAAACCAAAATAATTGCCGATACATGAAAAATGATGGGTCATGATGATATTGTCCAGATGCACTATAGATGGCTAGAAGGCTAATGATGACGAGTAAGATTAAACATGACATTAAAATGTAATCTAGTTTTTCTAAAACATTTCGCAAACCATTTTTAATTAGGTCCATATACATACCTCGAATTTCTAAGCACATCGCTTATAATAGTATAATTCAACCACATCAACTAATAATTATACCATATTACCGCGTTAAGTTTAACGTTTTTCTATTTTTTCCGAGACATGAACCTCCTTCGCTCGTATCATTTCCACGAAGGGGCTGGGTACCACCCAAGCCCAGTTCACATACTGTATAATATATAAAATTGAGGAGGTATTATCCTATGAATTACGATTCGGTCCCCTATTACTTGACTTCGTATCCTTATCCACCAACTACCGAATGGCAACAATCATTCCTTCCAAATCACTCGGCTGAACGACTGCAACATGACGATCCATATTTACATCAACCATCCCGACAAGATGGGCATACACACGCACATTACGGAGCAACGACTTGTGAAGACGATCATACACATTTACATCCAGGGGTTACGGGTACTCCTATCGAAACAGAAAATGGGCATATTCATAAAATTTATGGACATACAACCTTTGATGATGAGCATATCCATTATTATGAATCCTATACAAGTCCAGCCATTCAGCTTCCTGGAGGATTTCATACGCACTATGTAAACATACGAACGACTGAAAAGGATGGTCATGTCCATGTTATAAAAGGGTTTACTGCTCCATCTAAAAGTTGATGTTTTGTGGAAAAATAATCTAAATCGTGTACACTGATCAAAAAATTAGATGTTTTTAATCCGTTTCACAATATTTTCCACCTTTTTTAACTACTAAGTGAAGTAAAGCTATCCTTCAGTAGGATAGCTTTACGTTTATTTATTAGCAAAAAACTCTTCTGCTTTATCGAGAAACACCTCTTCATCGGGTGACAAATCATACTCTTCCTCGATTGCATCAACAGGGCACACAGCTTTACATGCACCACAATCAATACAAACATCTGGATCTATATAAAATTGGTCAGGACCTTCTTCAATACAGTCAACTGGACAAACACTAACGCATTCGCCGGACTTTTCATTTCTGCACGGGTCCAATATAACAAAAGCCATATCTACTAACCTCCCTCTATGATAAAAACAAATCATCTATATATATTTAATGATACATGAAATACCTATTGCAAGTAAACAGCTTCATCGTAATCTATAACGTTTTCTATGACGTAGCGAGCAGATGAGCACACGCGATAGAAATAAACGAGCCTTCCTATATACTATAAGGACTCGAAACTTTATATAAAAGATTTTGTAAAAGGAATGGTTCTTTAAAAATTAACAACCGCCCAGTCACATCACTCCATGCCCCCATACAATATTCTAGATTTACAATCAAAGGATATGGTAACTATGCTTTTTTATACTGGGTTGTTCTTCTTAGTTATTGCAGTAAGTTTGGATGGTTTTGGAGTTGGAATTACGTATGGGATTCGAAAAATCAATGTACCATTTGTGGCATTACTCATCATTATGGCATGTTCGGGGTTCATCGTTTTATTGTCGATGACGGTTGGAAATATAATCAGCTCATTTATTTCGCCTTATTTCTCACAAATGCTTGGTGGGGCGATTTTAATTTTCTTAGGATTATTTTCTTTGTTGAACATTTATCGCGCGAATTCTAATCTGGATGTACCATCACAGCCAATTGATAAAAATAATCGATTTGAACACTTTAAAACGGTTGTAACAACCCCAAACCAAGCCGACTTGGACCAGTCAGGGACGATTTCCGCCGGAGAAGCATTATTACTCGGTGCCGCACTCGCACTTGACGCTTTTGGGGCGGGGATTGGTGCAGCGATTGTTGGTTATTCTCCTTTCATTACAGCGATTCTCATTGCGTTTATGAGTGGCATGTTCGTCTTATGGGGAATCAAAATCGGCTTATTGTTATCTAACTTACCTAAGTTAGAACGCCTAACATTGTTACCACCGTTTATATTAATCGCCCTCGGTATGTTTAATATGTTGTAACAGATTAAAATGTGTCCATATATACAAAAACAAAGCTTCCTACCTATGCGATCGGAAGCTTTGTTGTATTTAAGATAAGTTTATGTTGTCATTTTAATGGTTGCTTTCCTCCACTAAAATCATTCGCCGGTAGCAATCCCTCTTTATGCAGTCAGTTATAATGAAATACTATGTCGATGAAAAGATCTCATTTTGTTCATCAAAGAGCTTTAACAAGACCACCATCAATGATCAATGATTGTCCGGTAATATACGAATTCGCTCCACTGCCTAAAAAGACAACTGCCTTTGCGAACTCTTCAGGACGTCCGAAACGTTTCATCGGAATGTTTTCTTCAGCATTCTTTTTAAACGCCTCGTTCGTTAAACCTTGTTTCCTCGCCTGAATGGCATGTAACTCTGTTATGCGATCCGTTGCAATCGTTCCTGGACCGACGGTGTTAATTAAAATGTTGTCCTTTCCATATTCTTGAGATAAATGTTTCGCGAGCCCTAACACACCTGGGCGCATCGTATTTGATAAAACTAAATTATTTAATGTCCGTTTAATCGATGAAGATGCCAAATGCACAATGCGACCGCTTTTTTGCTTTTGCATACAGGGAAGAACTTCACGCGTTGTGCGAATAAAACTGAGCAAATTTAATTCAAACGCATGATACCAATCGTCATCATCCATGTCGGCAAAATTACCAGCAGGTGGTCCCCCAGCATTGTTAATAAGGACATCTACTGTTCCCTTCCACTCGACGGCTGTTTGAACCATTCTATGAATGTCAGTAGCGTTTGTCATATCACACAACGTATCCTTCACTTGTTGATTACCTGTTGAATCTTTAACTTCTCTAACAGCCGTTTGCAGAGCTGCTTCGTTTCTGCTGCTCATAAGAACGTGTGCACCTTCTTTGGCAAACTCTTTAGCGATTGCTTTTCCTAGGCCTTTACTAGCTGCTGTTACAATAACTGATTTTCCATGAAGTTGTAAATCCATATCTTCCACTCCCTTTCTTTATTAAAACGTTTTACATTCGTGTTGGCATAAATCCTATGCGTATATTTAATTCGTTTTTCGTAAGTAAGTCCACAATGAACAAACTCATCATGATCTTGACGTACAATCGAGTGAGGGACGTATTTAAACGTTTCGAAGAAGTAAAAAATCACCCTTTTCTATCATTTCCTTAAAAGTGTTTATAAACGCAACGGCTTCCATTCGATTGGCCACACGATGATCAAATGAGAATGAAATCGTCATGATCGATCGTGAAACGACTTCATCGTTTAAAACGATCGGCGTTTTTATCATTTGATGTAAAGTAAGAATAGCTGTTCCAAAGTTAGCGATTAGTGGAGTTACTCCACGCCCGCCGAAAGACTCATGATTCATAAGTGTAAACGTAGCTAATGAGCGCTCAGGCGCTTTCAATTTGTTCGCTTGCGCCTTTTTTTTCAGCTGTTTCACTTCTTGATCAAGTTCGAGAATCGTTTTTGTATCCACATGCTGAATGACAAAAGAGGTACTGTGTAAAAAATCAACCGCTAGACCGATATGATACGATGATTGTTGTTCAACACACCCATCGTTTTCATTTCGTCGAGCATTGAACATTCGATAGTGTCGCAATGCTTTGACAACCGCTTTTAAGAAAATAGCATTACGAGATAGAGTCACACCTGTTTGCTTTAGTCGCTGTTCGTAAACGAGTACATTCGTTACATCTATTTCATGAAAAAGAGTTTCCTGTGGAATGGTGCGATACGCTTTCATCAATTGTTCCGTTCTTTGGCGACTCCTTTTAAGAGGTATTGCTTCGTCCACTTTTTGTTGAAATTGAGAAGCTGTTTTGCCATCATCATTTACATTTGTTTTTTCTTTACTCAAATGAGGTTGTATGTTGTGAGCTAGGTCTTTTGGCACGTCGTCCAACCGTTTAGAACGCTCTAGGAAATGTATGATATCCCGAGCTGTAATTCTTCCTCTCAGACCAGTTCCTTCGATTCTTTCAATATTTACATCGTTTTCTCGCGCCATTTTTCGTATCGAAGGGGTTGCAATGATGCGCTTAGGACCTTTTACACCTCGTCCATTCATGGAAACAAACGAATCGTGAAATCGATCATCCCGACTCGCACCTTCTCCTCCATTATGTTCTGCTCGTGTCTGTTGTGTGAAATTTCGATTAATACTTAACATAACTGTCCCAATCGGAATGATATCTTTCGCTTTCACATGAATCGAATCGATCGTCCCGGTAGCTGGAGAAGAGATTTCAACGACCATTTTATCTGTTTTCACTTCTACTAGAGCCTCCCCTTCGCTAACCTGCTCACCAAGACGAACGAAAAGATGAATGACTTCACCTTCTGTAATTCCTTCTCCAAGATCATGAAAAATAACGTCTACCATTCGCTCACCTCGACACATTTCGTAATTCAAATCGCTCTTCACACACTTTGCTAAGCTGTACCATACAATCCATCGAAGTATGTTTAGTTTACCTTATTTTCAAACAACGAACAACATTCAAATAAATAGTGCATATGTAACAATGATTTTCTCTTCTATGGTAGAATAGGAAGCTGATGCTTAATGTTACATTTGGGATCAAATGGGTAGTATATAGAGGAAAGAATTATTCGAACATGAAAGAAGGATAACAATGAAACCATTATCGATTGGAACGATTCACACGATGACGGTTACACAAACCGTTGATGAAGGATACATGTTACAAAAAGGTTCTGGAGAAATTTTGTTACCGCTTCCTGAAACAGAGACACCATTAAAAAACGGACAACTCGTTGATGTTTTCTTGTTTACAAATCAAAAAGGGAAGATTGAAGCTACGATGAAGCATCCACGAATCGTTAAAGGTACATTCAACTGGGCTGAAGTGATTGAAGTCATTAAGCATTTAGGAGTTTTCGTAGATATTGGTATAACAAAGGACATCCTCGTCTCAAAAGATGACTTACCACCTTTACAACATGTCTGGCCAACTGAAGGTGACCAACTCTATGTCACATTGGGTGAAGATCACCGAGGACGGTTACTAGCTATTCCTGCCACAGAAGAAGACATCTACTTAGAGCGGGAGTTTGCTTCAGAAGATTTGTTGCATAAAACAATTCGTGGTCGAGTCTATCGGGCTAGTAAAGAAGGAACAGCAATTATAACAGATGAAGGATATCGTGGTTTCATTCATCATACGGAACGGAAAAATGAACCCCGACTTGGTGAACGTGTCAAAGGGCGAGTCATCGGTGTAAAAGAAGACGGAACGATAAACGTCTCATTAAGACCTTTGAAGCAATATAGCATCGATTTAGATGCTGAAGACATTTTAGCTCATCTTGAAGAACACGATGGGGTCATCCCATTTAGTGATCGAAGTGATCCTGAAGATATTCGAGCAACGTTTAACATTAGCAAATCCGCTTTTAAACGTGCACTTGGAAGGCTCATGAAAGAAGGTAAAGTTGAACAGCGTGAGGGTCATACATACCTTAAAAAATAAATCAATTGAAGCGGTCAATGACAACTACCATTTTAGTTTACTGTTTCTCCATATAAAAAAGAGCGATATATCGCTCTTTTTTACTCGGTAGTAGGACTGCTTGCATAAGCATCCAAAATAGAAGTAATGATTAATCCAATTGCTGATGAGAAGAGACATGCAATTCCCCAGCCACCTAATCCAGCACCCATAATGACAATCTTACCTGCAATGGTAGCAATCACAATCAATACAATTCCTACCCCAAAAACAGCTAAGCCTGGGTAATAAGGCACGTATGATGTTGGAGAAGATTTTAATAATACGTAACCGAGTAAAATCATAAGTACTGTTAACACGGCTCCAATAGTAATTACTGATTGTACCAAAGAAATCACCTCGTCCGTCAAATGATATATTTCGTTTACTTTATATAGTCTACATTTGAATACTTGTAAAGTCAATTAATCAAAAATAGTAAAAGCGATGAATAGCTAAGACTTTTTTCATGAACGTCACTACTCTTTTTTAAAAATTTCACTCCTAAAATATAGTCTATTCACAATGATCAAACATATGATAAAATAAATGTGCGCCAACTTAGAACGATGGTCACGAGACGTACTTTTCAAGATGTAACCGAAAGGAGAAAAACGATGACGTATAAGGTTATTTTTTTAGATATTGATGGAACTGTTTTAAAGCCAGACGATCATACGTATTGTCCTTCAACAAAAGAAGCAATTTCCCAAGTGCAACAACAAGGGATTGAAGTCTTTTTTGCTACGGGAAGACCGTTACATGATAACCGTAAACTGATGGATGAGTTTCAAGTTGACTCTTATATCGGCTATAACGGTTCATATGCGATATATAAAAATGAACCGATTTGGAACGAACCGTTTAAGGAAGAAACCGTTAACCGTTTTTTGCAACTAGCTAAAAAGAACGAACATGAGCTAGCCTTTTATACACATGAAAAAAATTACTTCACGTCACCTAACAGCTCGGTTTCTAAACTATTTGCGCAAACGTTTCAACTTAAACAAAATGTTCCTTTTCAAGAAGATATTGTTTCTCATATACTCGGAACGACGATTGTCGACTTAAAGACAAATGACCCATCGATGTATGAAGTAGACAGCGACATCCATCTATCTCCCGTCCCTGTGGAAAGTGAGGCCAACTGCTACGATGTAATTCGGCGGCAAGTGAATAAAGGAAAAGCGATTAAACATATTCTTAAGGAACTTGGGATCTCACCAAAAGAGGCAATAGCTTTCGGAGATGGACTAAATGATGTAGAGATGTTTCAGACTGTTGGCGAAAGCTTTGCGATGGGAAACGCACATCCGAATTTAGTTCCCCATGCGAAACATCGAACAACTTCCGTCTATGAATCAGGAATTTATAATGGATTAAAGCGTTTAGGAATCGTAGGTTAACCTCCCTTACAAAAATTTATCCGATTGCTTGAACTTGAACACGTTTTTACTCATTATAAAGCGATTAAGCTGATTTCTTCGACGCTGTAAAGCGATCCCACGGGAACACACTTTCCATGATGAGCGCCAAAGTGATTCCGACAAGCATGCCATTGCTTACGAGTGGACGAATAATAGGAGGTATAGAAGAAAAATAAGCAGCTGGCATCGTCATGATAATAATCCCTACGAATAATGGTAGAGCTGTTCGATAAACCGTGTAAGAGTTAAACGTCATTTCATTAAAAAAGTTCCACGATGATAAAAACAATTGTAAATAAGCTACGAATAAGACAGCACTCCCGACACTAAGTGGAAGTGTTGAGAAAAAACGGCCGATAGCCGGAATGATTCCCATCACGATAAACATAAAACTTCCTAATATAAATGGGAGTCTTCTCGTCACCCCCATTTGGCCGAGAAAACCAATCGAAGATACATAAGGTGCAGTGGGAACAAGTCCAAATAGACCCGATGCCACATTCGTCATTCCTGTAATCGTAAATGAAGAGCGATAATGAGCCTTCGTTGTTTCCCTTTTATACATCGAGTCTGTCCCTTTTAACGCCCCAAAAGTGTTTGCGGTATTTAAAAGTCCTGCAATGACGGTCGTTACAATGATGCCTATATTCCAAGCTGGAGGTCCTAACGGAAAGAGTTCCATTGAAAAAGAGGACATTTCTCCAATGAACGCATCCTGTTTAAAAAAGAAGGCATATAAAAGCCAACCGACGACAATCCCGATGAGTAAACTATATTTTCGTACGTGAAAGGATGCCCGAATGTTTATAAAAATGACGAGTAAAGCGATGAAAATCGATAGCAATGTAACGGGGACGTCGATCTGAACGGGCTCGGTTTGATGACTAAAAGGAATTCCGAGCATCCCTTTTAGAAAATTACTGACTAATTGCACAGCTAATAAAAACATAAATACGCCCATAACATTTGCATTAAACCATTTGGAAATCATCGCCCCCATACCTGTCACTCCGATAAGGACCGACAACATACCTGTAATAATAATACCAACAGATAAACTTCCTCCCAATTCTACTAACGAAATACCTTGGGCCGGTGCCATATAAGCGAGCGATAATATTACACCCCACCACAATCCAGACTGTCCTTCAACAATCGCTCGCTGATGACCAAATACCGCTTGAATAATACATGCAAGCCCGGTTAAAACGAAAGACAACTGTAATAACATAACTGTTTTCTCAGCTGATAATTGAAAAGCTTCTCCAATCGTAATCGGAATAACGACAATATTTGTAAATATAAAAAAGAGCCACTGCACACCTAAAAGCCAATTCGTTGTTTTCAATAAGTCCTTCAATGCTATCATCCATTCTAAATATCTGTTTAAATTGATTGCGTTCTATTAAGGATCACAAAACTCATCCAACATATGTTCCTTCTCCAATTCGGCGTTGATGATCTTAAAAAATAGAGCTTATGTTTTTTATATCTACATTTCCTCCTGAAAGAACACAAACTATTTTTTCATTTTGAACGGCCAACTGATCAAACATAACTGCGGCTACAGTTACTGCACTCGATGGTTCAATAATTTGTTTCGTCCGCTCATACACGATGAATAACGCTTTTCGAATTTGTTCTTCACTGACGAGTACAATGTCATCGATATACTTTTGAACGATCGGAAATGTTAGCATACCGGGGCGACTCGTGCGAAGTCCATCGGCGATCGTTTCTGTTGTCGACACTGATGTCAACTGACCTCTTTTCAATGATAAATAAGTATCCTTTGCACGTTCAGGTTCCACCCCAATGACGCGAACAGACGGTTTCGTTTCTTTAATAGCGGTTAATATCCCAGCAATTAATCCGCCACCACCAATCGGAACAACGACAGCGTCGACATCATCGGTTTGTTCTAAAATTTCTAGTCCAATTGTCCCTTGTCCTGCGATAATGAGTGGGTCATCGTAAGGCGGAATATACATACCGTTTCTTCGTTTGGCGAGGTCCATCGCATATGGGAGACGTTCTTCTGAAGTTGTCCCACACACCTCAACCGTTCCACCGTAAGCTTTAATAGCCTCGACCTTGGAATCGTTTGCATTTTCTGGAACAACAATTGTCGCAGGAACGTTCAGTTTACCCGCAACATAAGCAACCGCTTGTCCGTGATTTCCTGAGGAAGCTGTCGTTACATAGGTAGCACCATCATTTACCGCTACGATAACTTTATTCATCGCCCCTCTTATTTTAAATGAGCCTGTCTTTTGGACATGTTCTCCCTTTAATAACAAATGATTTCGACATAAAGATGTAAGTTGATGAGATTCGAAAAGAGGTGTCTTATGAATCGTGTTGACAATTGTCTCACGTGCGTCATAAATCGATTGAATGGTAACCATGTGAATTCCTCCTCGTCATTAACAGGGCAACCCATTTCCTTCTAATGTTTGCTCTCTATCTCAATATTGCTAAGCGGTTTGTGATAATAATAAATATGATCGGCATTGTTAAAAAACTGGCAGTCGAGTCTAGCGAAACAACCCCTTATTTGAAAACTCTCGTCGCCTCAATAGCTTTTTTCCAACCAGCATATAATGTCTCACGTTTATCAACAGTCATTTCTGGAGTGAATGTTTGTTCATGTTGCCACTGGCGAGCAATCTCATCTACATCGTCCCAATAACCAACTGCTAATCCAGCAAGATATGCCGCTCCTAACGCGGTTGTTTCTTGGATAACGGGACGTTCAACAGGAACTCCTAATAAATCACTTTGAAACTGCATCAGAAAATTGTTTTTAACGGCACCACCATCCACCCGTAATGCTTTTAAATCAATCCCCGAATCTTTAATCATGACGTCGAGGACATCTTTCGTTTGATAAGCGAGCGACTCAAGGGTAGCACGAATAACATGTTCCTTTGTCGTACCGCGCGTTAACCCGAACACGGCTCCACGTGCATCGCTATCCCAATACGGTGTGCCTAAACCGACAAAAGCAGGGACCATATAAACCCCATCTGTTGACTCTACACGTATAGCAAAAGTTTCACTCTCTGAGGAATTTTCAAAAAAATGTAGGCCATCGCGTAACCACTGAATGGCTGAACCAGCTACAAAAATACTTCCCTCAAGAGCATATTCCACTTTTCCGTTAATTCCCCAAGCGATCGTCGTCAATAGTCCGTGCTTCGATGAGACTGCTTTTTCACCCGTATTCATCAACATGAAACAACCTGTTCCGTATGTATTTTTCGCCATCCCTTTCTCAAAACATGCTTGCCCGAACAATGCAGCTTGCTGATCTCCGGCAATTCCAGCAATCGGGATTTCTTCTCCAAAAAAGTGATAATCGACGGTATGCGCATACACCTCGGATGAAGACCGTACCTCTGGTAACATACATTTCGGCACCGTTAACATTTCTAACAACTGTTCATCCCACTCAAGATTGTGAATGTTGAACATCATCGTTCGAGAAGCATTAGAATAGTCTGTCACATGAATCTTTCCACCCGATAATTTATAAACGAGCCACGTATCCATTGTTCCGAATAATAAATCGCCGTTTTCCGCTAACTCCCTTGCCCCTTTGACATGATCTAAAATCCATTTCACTTTCGTTCCCGAAAAATAAGGATCTATTAATAAACCCGTTTTTTCTCGAACCTGCTCACGATGCCCTGCCTCAATGAGCTCTTCACAAATATCTGCTGTTTGCCGAGATTGCCATACAACCGCACGATAAATAGGTTTTCCTGTCTGTTTATCCCAAACAACTGCTGTTTCCCTCTGGTTCGTAATTCCAATTCCTGCCACTTGATGTGGCTCAATATTCGCCTTTCTTAACACATTCGCTATGCAAGATAAAATAGACGTCCAAATTTCATTCGCATCATGTTCTACCCAACCTGGGTGAGGATAAAATTGTTCAAACTCTTTTTGTGAAGTTTCAACAATTTCTCCTTTTTGATTAAAAAGAATCGCCCGTGAGCTCGTTGTTCCTTGGTCCAAAGCCATCATATATTTTCGTTCCATATCATCTCTCCTTATCTTCTCGTAATGGATCATATATTCAATCAAATAGCTTGTTTGTCATTCACATCCGTACTCTATTATATCGTTTTCGACGACGGTCTAAAACACACCTCCCGCTCGCCAACTATGTAATCACCTCCTATACGACGTTTCAAACTGCTAAAAAGATAGTGACGGTGGCGAACTTTTGTCCTTATACACTCCGATGATCACATCGTTTATCCATTCCCATTACTGGCGTTTTTTCAAAAAAAGCGCCTCCATCAGTGGAGAGCACTTTTTCAATGACTTAAAACAGAGAACAATCATGAGTGAGCGTAATTAACGATTATCGATTATCGATTTTTTCTGGATACATATCGTGATTCATCATTCGATGCGCTGCCATTTTTTCGTACTTCGTGCCTTGCTTTCCATAATTACAATACGGATCGATCGATATTCCTCCACGTGGAGTGAACTTTCCCCACACTTCAATATAACGAGGTTCCATCACATCGATTAAATCATCCATAATTGTGTTCACACTATCTTCATGAAAACCACCATGATTTCGGTAACTAAATAAATACAATTTTAACGATTTACTTTCTACCATTTTTCGATCTGGTATATAACTAATGTAAATTGTTGCAAAATCAGGTTGCCCAGTCATCGGACAAAGTGTAGTAAATTCTGGACAATTAAATTTTACAAAATAATCTTTTTCATAGTGATCATTCTGAAAAACTTCTAAAATATCTGGATTATATGTACAGTCATAAGTCGTTTCTTGATTGCCTAATAAAGTTAAGTTTGATAAATCTTTCTCTGACATTTTATTTCCTCCTTTGTACAAACTCGATCATCTTTATGTCATAACAGTAGTTAAGAGAGCCCTCCAACTTCAATAGATAAGTCATAAATAAAACCATGTACCATCTAAGGCACATGGTAACGACGTCCAATGTTTTAGTTATCCTTAGTTTTTTTAAGAGGGTTTGGCTAAGAACCTCCTTCATCACCTGTTCTGTTGTGAACCTATTATACGTAATTTTTTTAAAAAATGTCAATCCGCCTCAAATATGTTAACTTTGCATCGGATGAATGGAAAAAAACCAATTCGTGCACCACTATCATTCTTCTCCCTCCATTTCTTCGGCAACTTTACATAACATTTACATTAAACTCACATTCGTTTAATATTTGCATTTTATAATTGAAGTGAAAGGGGAAATCCTTTCAGTCTTCATCATTTTGTCTATTAAAAAGGGGAGGATCAACAATGAAAGTAAAGACGGTTGCCATGTACCTAGTATTCACCGCTCTTATTGTCGTTATGACTGCTTGTGGGGGAGCAAATGCAAACAATGATGAGCAAAGTAAAGACAAAGGAGAACTTGAAGGAAGTGTCGTCATTGATGGATCAGGAACAGTATACCCACTTATGTCAGCATTAGCTGAAGAATATATGACGAGCGAAGAAGAAAATGTTTCTGTTGAAGTTAGTCGTGCAGGTACAAGTGCAGGATTTGAAAAGTTCCTCATCGAAGATGGAACAGACTTCAACGACGCTTCTCGCCAAATTAAAGATGAAGAACAAGAAAAAGCTGATGAACTTGGTATTGAAGTGAAAGAGCTTAAAGTAGCCTTGGACGGTTTAACATTCGTCATCCACAAAGATAATAATTGGGCTACAGAAATGACTGCAGAAGACTTAAAGAAGATCTTCCTAGCGGATGGTGACATTGAGAAATGGTCTGATATTGACGCCAGTTGGCCAGATGAAGAAATTCATACGTATGGGCCGAACGAAAATCACGGGACTTATGAATTTTTTTATGAAAACATTCTTGAAGAACAAGATTTAAAAGAAGATGTCGATTTACAGCAAGAATATTCAACACTTGTCAACTTAGTTTCCAATGACAAAAATGGAATTGCCTTTTTCGGCTTCGGTTATTATGTCAGTAATCAAGATGATTTACAAGCCGTTCACGTTGATTTCGGTGATGGACCGGTTGAACCATCCCTTGACACGATTGCAGAAGATGGTGAGTATAGAGAATTCACTCGTCCTGTCTTCACTTATTTAAATGTTAACCATGCGAAAGAAAAGCGACAAGTTCTCGATTATGCTCTCTTCGTTCTGAATAACATGAACGACTTCGCTGGTGAAACTGGATTTGCCCCTATTCCTGAAGAGGAAGTACAAGAAAACATTGACTTTCTTGAAGGCTTATAATTTTTTATACATGACCTTTTATTTTTCCGAATCGAATAACCATTTCTAGAGGGGCTTTCTTTGCCCCTTCTTTGATGTAAAAACCTTGAGTCAAGGAGGCTTCTTGTAATGAAAGCAAACAACGTTGGAATAACAACTGACAGACATAACATTCGCAACATCATTCACGAACAAAGATATACGAACAGCATACGTAATAAGTTTGAAAAGTGTATCCCTATTGTTTTATTCATGTTTGCATTTCTATCCGTCCTAACGACGATTGGGATTATTTTTACGTTACTTACAGAAGCAATTGAATTTTTTAAGCGGGTCCCGATGAGTGAATTTTTTACTGGAACAATCTTAAAACCATTAAGTCAACAACCACAATTTGGCGTGTTACCTTTAATCGCTGGAACGCTCATATCAACCATTATCGCGATGTTCATTGCTGTACCGATTGGGCTTATGTCAGCTGTTTATTTGAGTGAATTTGCACCCCGTCGTCTACGAAAAGTTGTCAAGCCGCTTATGGAATTATTAGCTGGAATACCGACGATTGTTTATGGTTTCTTTGCGCTTACATTTGTAACGCCTTTGTTAAGTCATTTCATCTCCGGCCTTGAAGCGACGAACATCCTTAGTCCGGGAATTGTCATGGGAGTGATGATCATCCCGATGATTGCTTCATTGTCAGAAGACGCTATGAATTCCGTGCCAAATGCTCTTCGAGAAGGAGCGTTAGCTTTAGGAGCGACAAAAATTGAAATGATTAGGCACATCGTCATTCCAGCTTCTTTATCAGGCATCATCGCTTCTTTCGTTCTTGGGATTTCCCGAGCGATTGGCGAAACAATGATCGTGACGATTGCTAGTGGAAGTTCAAAAAACTTTACATTCGATGTCACCCAATCGATGCAAACGATGACTTCCTATATCGTTGAAGTAACCGGTGGAGATGCCCCAGCGGGATCAATCATCTATTATAGTTTATATGCCGTTGGAATGACACTGTTTGTATTCACTTTTGTGATGAACATGATTGCGAAATATATTTCCCTAAAATTCAAGGAGGGATACTAACATGAAGTTCCCTCAGGCAGAAGCGATGCACCGAAAACAGCGACTTCATCAGCGAATGATCTTAAATACGATAGCTAAAAATATGTTTTTACTCGCAACTTTATTCGGTCTCATCGTCCTGTTCATTCTCATTTACCGTGTCATAGCAGATGGAATCGGTTGGCTGAACATCAATTTTTTAACGGGTAAGCTGTCCACTGATTTTGAAAAAACAGGCATTATGGGGGCGATTCTCGGGACGGTTTGGTTAATGATTGTTGTCACTCCGTTGACGATGATGTTAGGCATCGGTACAGCTCTCTATTTAGAATGTTACGCAAAAAAAGGGCGTCTTCAGCGCTTCATTGAAACGAACATAGCAAATTTAGCGGGTGTGCCCTCGATTATCTACGGAATTTTAGGTATGACTGTCTTTAGTAGAGCCTTAGGGTTAGGTAACGTCGTTTTAGCTGGGGGACTGACGATGTCGCTCTTAATACTCCCCATCGTAATCGTAGCTAGTCAAGAAGCGATCCGCTCTGTTCCTTACCACTGGAGTGAAGCTTCCTACGGTATGGGAGCAACGAAATGGCAAACAATTCGCCGAGTTATTCTTCCAGCGGCCCTACCCGGTATTTTAACGGGAGCCATTTTGTCCTTGTCGCGAGCCATTGGCGAAACCGCCCCACTCGTCGTCATTGGCATCCCGGCATTACTGATCCCTTTTCCGCAAAGTATTTTTGATACATTTACGGTCCTGCCGATGCAAATTTATTATTGGACACTTGATTCGTCACTTGTTGAACAATATGCGAACTTAGCCGCAGCTACGATTATCGTCTTACTTACGATTCTCTTACTATTAAATGCAACGGCGATCATTATACGAAACAAGTTTCAAAAACGGTATTAAGTTTCAACCTAAAAAAATGGAGGAGTGATTGTTATGGGACATTTATCGGTCCTTCCAGAATTTAAACAGCCATCTGCACAGCTCGAGGTGGTGAAAACCCCTACGCACGTAGGTAACATCATTTATGATGCTCAAAACTTAAATCTATGGTACGGCGACGTTCACGCTTTAAAAGAAATGAATTTATCCATTTATGAATATGAAGTAACGGCTATTATCGGACCTTCAGGATGTGGTAAGTCTACCTTTTTAAAAACGTTAAATCGCATGGTCGAACTTACAGGTGACGTCAAAACATCAGGAGTGATTCGCTATAAAGGGCAAAATATTCTTGATGACACTTTACGTGCCGAAGAGTTGCGGACCCAAGTCGGAATGGTCTTTCAAAAAGCAAACCCTTTCCCGAAATCCATTTATGAAAATGTAGCCTATGGTCCTAAAATTCACGGTATTCGCAACAAAAAAATTCTCGATGAAATTGTCGAAAAAAGTCTGAAGAGAGCTTATATATGGAATGAAGTGAAAGACCGTCTCGATGAAAATGCTTACCAACTTTCTGGTGGACAACAACAACGGTTATGTATCGCGCGTTGTTTAGCCGTTGAACCGAATGTCATTTTAATGGATGAACCGACCTCGGCACTCGATCCTAAATCGACTCGAAAAGTAGAAGAATTAATTCAACAGCTAAAAAAAGATTATACGATTATTGCCGTGACACACAATATGCAACAAGCCCAACGAATTTCGGACCGGACGGCTTTCTTTTTAAACGGTGAAGTCGTTGAATACGATGAAACGGAAGTCGTGTTTTCCAATCCTAAAGACGTGCGGACAATTGATTATATTTCTGGTCGATTTGGTTAATATCATTCGTACAAAAAAACCGATTGCTTTTTCATTTTTCATCCTCCCTCACTAAACATTTGCTATATTCCGATAATTATGTTCATAATAGAACCAAATAGGATGATTGAGGGGGATATTCATGGAATCTCTATTTCAAAAAAAAGAAGAATGGTTTTCATTTTATGACCGAAAAGGACAGATTATTAAGCGAAAAACGGAAGTTCGCTTTGATCCACTGACAGGGGAATCATCCCGTCTCGTTGAAGATCCTGGAATACAATTTGTCGTTCCAGACTACACGAGAATCGCTGAGCAAACCGATGGTAAAAACTGCCCGTTTTGTCCTGAAAATATCGATCAGCTTACACCTCTATTTTCGAAAGAAATCATTGATGAAGGACAAATAACGGTCGGAGAAGCAACTGTTTTTCCAAACTTATTTCCGTATAGTAAATACAACGGAGTAACAGTCCTCTCCGATCAACATTATGTCCGGTTACATGAATTTACAACCCCGATGTTGACCGATGCTTTTATAGCTTGTCAAACGTTTATTCGCCGTACATTAACGCACGATTCCAATCAACGGTTATCTACTTCGATCAATTGGAACTACCTCCCCTACTCTGGGGGAAGTATTATTCATCCGCACTTCCATGTCGTTATATCCGAATCATCAACAAACTATCAAAATACGTTGCGAAGAAAACTGAAATCTTTTCAAGAGCATCATGGAGACGATTATTTTAACGTATTATATACAGCTGAAAAAAATGGAGAACGTTGGATTGGTGAACGTGGGCGTGTAGCCTGGATACACACATTTGCCCCTAAAAGCCATCACGATTATGTAGCTATTTTTCGAGATAGCCCATCCATTACAAACATTTCCGAAAAAGAATGGCAACATTTTTCAGAAGGTTTACAAGCGATCTTTACCACTTTGAATGACGCAGGACTTGCTAGTTTTAATATGATCTTAACCGATAGCAACGGAACATCACCGGTTCATGCCCGCATCATCCCGCGACTTACGTTAGGGCAGATTGGAACGAGTGACATTAATTTTTTCCAAGCGTTGCATGGTGAACCTCTTTGTTATAAAACACCAGAAAATGTCGCCCGAAATGCTAGAAAATATTTTAAAACGGTAACATAATCATAGTTCATTCCAATCTAAAGAACAGCCGTTTTTTGAGCATGCGCTTACACGGTGACTCTGAACGTATTTTTAAGGTTTTTACAACGTTCACACGACCGTCAACTTATAAAACGATACGAAGTAGAAACATATGTTATAGTAATATTAAAAGAAAAATACAAAAAGGGTGATTAGTATTGACTTTACCAAAGTACATTACAAAGATTGATAAGATTAAACAAATATCGGAAGAGGAAAGGGAAAAGTTAAAGAAGATTACCGACAAGTTTGTTTTTCGTGTGAACGACTATTACTTAGATTTAATAGACTGGGAAGATCCAAATGACCCTATTCGGCGCTTAGTTATTCCGAATGAGGGTGAACTTGATGAGTATGGTAGATGGGATGCATCTGATGAGGAAACGAACTATGTCGTCCCAGGTTGCCAACATAAATATACGACAACTGCCCTTCTCGTCGTTTCTCAAGTTTGTGGTGCATACTGCCGCTATTGCTTTAGAAAACGACTATTCCGTAACGACGTAAAAGAAGCCACCTTAAATGTCGAGCCGGGTTTACAATATATCCGCGAACATCCTGAAATTAATAACGTCCTCTTAACAGGTGGAGACCCACTCATGCTAGGTACAAAACGACTACGTTCCATTATTGAGAGCCTTCGTGACATCGATCATGTCAAAATTATCCGAATTGGCTCCAAATTGCCTGCGTTTAATCCAATGCGCATTTATGAAGATGAAGAATTACTACAGCTACTGAAAGAAAACTCAACACCAGAAAAACGTATTTATGTCATGGCACATATTAATCATCCGCGGGAAATTACAAAAGAAGCTCGAAAAGCGTTTCAAGCCCTCCATGATGCAGGAGTTACTGTCGTCAATCAAACACCTGTGATTAAAGGGATTAACGATGACCCAGACGTATTAGGTGAACTTCTTGATAAACTTTCATGGGCGGGAGTTACACCATATTACTTTTTCGTGAATCGCCCTGTCGCTGGTAATCGTGACTTTGTTTTATCCCTAAAAGAAGTATATGACATCGTAGAAGGCGCAAAAGCGAAAACATCTGGACTCGGAAAACGAGTGCGCTTGAGCATGAGTCATACATCCGGAAAAATTGAAATCCTTGCGATAGAAGATGGAAAAGCATACTTAAAATATCACCAATCACGTGATGGAGATTATGGAAAGTTTATGGTTCTTGACTGTCCGGACGATGCTTCTTGGTTTGACGATCTCCCAGGTAATGAGAAGTATTGGAAACAGCCAGAAGAAACGCTCGTTTAATCGAGTCATACAAAAAATTGTCAGCTGTCCTCCATATGGAGGCAGCTCTTCTTTATTTTTCCCTTCATCACGAGCGTAGGAGTTTTTAATTTACGGCCTAACCATTCCAACGCTTTTCTTCTTGAAACAGGACGAGGAAAAGCACCGCATAATTGGTCTTGCTCTTTCTTCTTGATTACGGAATTACTCTCCCTCCCATCTTTAAAAGCAGTGCTCATTAAATTTGAATTTCTTTTCTTTTCGTAGAAGGAGGAATGTTCAACTCCTGACGATATTTTGCTATCGTCCTTCGCGAGATGTTAATTCCTTTATTCGCTTTGAAATAATCAGAAATTTTTTGGTCGGAAAATGGTTTATATTTGTTTTCTTTTTGAATGAGTTCTTGTAACCAAAATTTCACCTTCGTTTGCGACAACGGTTTTCCATTATTGGAGGCCAGTTTTGAAGAAAAAAGTGTACGAAAATCATAAGAACCTGTGGGCGTTTGGATTACTTTATTCATCGTCGCTCGACTAACTGTTGATTCATGCATTCCGACTTCATGAGCAATATCTTTTAAGGTGAGGGGTTTTAAAGATGATAAACCATGGAAGAAAAATTCCTCTTGTTTTCGTATAATGGCTTCGGTAATTTTTAAAATTGTCGACCGACGCTTTTCAATACTATTCATAAGCCAGCGATAATGCGTATAGCGGTTGCGAATGTAGTTTGATTCATCCGTTTTTTGGTTTATGAAAGAAAGATAATGATCATTTAACCGAATCCGTGGTAAATAACGATCATTTAATGAAACGGTGAATTTACCATTTGCGACCTTAACTAAAACATCGGGATAGACATATTCCGATTGTGTACTAGACAATAAACTTCCTGGTTTAGGATGAAGGGTTTGGATACATTCATACGCATGTTTCACTTCAGCGAGTGAAATATTCATTTTATCAGCAATGATCTCCCACTTTCGATCCGCTAAGACGTGTAAATAATGATGAATAATCTGTTTGGCAATCATTTCCCTTGGATAAAAATAATTTAACTGCAGAAGTAAACATTCCTGCAAACTTCTCGCTCCAACGCCAACAGGTTCCAATTGTTGCAAAAGCTGAAGGCCATTTTCAATCGCTGAATCTTTCGTTTTCATTTGTAGAGCGATTTCTTTTGTATTTAATACTAAATAACCATTTTCATCTAAATGTTGGATTAACGTAGTCACTATTTTGTAATCCGTTTCACTTAGCCTCAACAATCTCGCCTGCTCCATTAATTGTTGCTGAAGATTAGGTTCATCACCTGCTATGTAATCAAATGGATTCGTCTCGGAATCGTCAGTAGTTCCTTTCACTTTAGAATTGCTGTTAGATGAAGAATCAGGTAAATCGTGACTCTCTTCGATTTCAATGAGTGGATTTTCTAAAGCTTGTTCATAAATATATTGATACAAATCATATGTAGAATATTGTAAAATTTCGATTGCTTGCCTCAACTGTTGCGTCATAACGAGTTGAAGCTTTTGCTCCTGCTGTAATGTAAGTTTCATAGAAACACCCCTTTAATCCCTTACATATGTATACGTTTTCAAGTATATTTTCATTATAGTATGAATTCAGAAAAATTACGAGGTCATTTTTATTGATGAAGAAATAGGCAACAGACTTTGATGAACTCGACACAATCTTAATCTCGAATCTGCTGTATAAAAGAAATAGCCGAGGAACATCAATCTTCCTCAGCCTCATCATCATCTTCTTCCGTATCCTCGATTTTCTCTGTTTCTTCTTCGTTGTTTTGCTGTTGTTCCTCTTCTCCTTGTTCAACTCGATCATTCTGTTTTTCTTCTTGTTGTTGTTCCTTTTGTTTTTCTTGTTTCGGTTGTTTTGGAGGAGGTTTTTGTTTTGACCGTTGATCTGTTTGACTCGATTGACTCGGTTGTACCGTTGTTTTCTTTTCTCCTTTTGATCGTTCAACCTGTTTTTCTTTTGTAATAGGTTGAGAAGGGTTTGAGGCTCTGTTTCTTTTGGTTTGCTCTCGAACTTCTCGGCTTTGATGATCATCGTTTGTTGTAACTGTATTGCTCTCTGTACTTTTTGTTTGTCCTTGTTCGGCGACAGATGAATGCGATTGTTCAAGATTAGATGATGATTGATTTTCTTGTTCCTCAACGTTTCGTTCCGTTCGACCATCGTCGACTTCCTCCTGTAAAGGTGTGTCTACACTTACGTTTTCCCTGCGACGAAAATCATTTTTCTCTTCTTCATCCTCTAAAACCATTTTTTCAACATACTTTCTTTTTAAAAAACGATCCATTTCGCGAACAGATAGAGGAACTTTTTCGTAGTGGATATACGCATGTTCAAGCGCATCGTTCCCTTGAGATTCAGCAAATAGATCGATTAAGCTATTGATGACCCAATAACCACCACCTAGTAAAGGAATGGAAAGTAAGATCATTGTTATAATCCTAATTGATTTCTGTTTCACTTTCACCTTTTACACCCCTTTCTTACATCCCTTCATCACATTTTAATGAAATTAATCGCTAAAAAACGCAGCCCTTTTTTAAAATTATCTAAAGAGTGAAGAAAATCCATTTTCCCACCACGTGTACTCCTATTATGTGCGAACAGCGAGGCTATTTTTTAGCGAATTGTCACGGTTGCTTTTGCACACCTTACGTGAGCTTTTACGTACATGTTAACATGAATATAGAAGTGTTATAATAAGCATATGCAGCATTTTTATTCATTTCTACGACGATGTACATTATTCATCGGAAAATGAACAAAAGTCCTGAAATCATTATTCACAAAAAATATGAAAATGGTGTTTTCTTAAAGCATGTAAGGAGGCAGACAATGAAACTTACACAACTTGAAACTCCCGAACAAAGGATAGAAGCATTAGAAAAAATTGTCCAACCTTTTAAAGAACGAGCGGCAACATATGATGAAGAAGGTTCTTTCCCTTTCGAAAATTTTAACGATTTGAAGCAAAGTGGTTATCCCGCGTTAACCGTTCCTAAGAAATATGGCGGAGTCGGAATATCACTGTATGAAATGATTCGCCATCAAGAAACAATTGCTATAGCGGATGGGTCGACAGCACTATCTATCGGTTGGCACGTAGGTATTACAAAACATCTCGGGGAAACAAATGGTTGGCAGGAAGAGATGTACGCTGCATTCGCTACAGATGTCGTTAACAGAGGAGCTTTGTTAAACAATGCTTCTACCGAACGCGCGACCGGTAGTCCTACTCGGGGTGGAAAACCAGAAACATGTGCAAAAAAAGTTGACAATGGATGGATTATTAACGGGCGAAAAACTTTTACGACAATGGTCCCGATTTTAGATTACTTTGTCGTAACAGCTTCCATTGATGGAACCAATCAAGTTGGGAGTTTTCTCATCGAACGGACAAATGACGGTGTATCCATTGAGGAAACCTGGGATTCGATCGCCATGAAAGCTACTGGTAGCCACGATCTCGTCTTAACAAATGCCAAACTAAAACGAGATCATCTTGTCGCCTATTTGAAACCTGGACATAAACCTGCTGCAGGATGGCTTTTACATATTCCAGCTTGTTATTTAGGAATCGCTAAAGCAGCCCAACAGTATGCCATTCACTTTGCAACGACGTATTCTCCGTCAAGCATTCAAGGGACCATTTCAGAAATACCCGCCGTTCAGCAAAAACTCGGGGAAATGGAACTGCGTAAACTACAATGTGAACACTTTTTATATAGCGTTGCAAAAAAGTGGGATGAAACTAGCGAAGACATTCGTCAGACGATGAAACCAGAATTAAGTGCTGTAAAATTATCTGTCGTCAATCAATCGATTGAAATCGTTGATTTAGCAATGCGCATTGTCGGTGCACGGAGTTTATCGAAAAAAAATCCTCTTCAACGTTATTATCGAGATGTCCGTGCAGGGCTGCATAACCCGCCAATGGATGATATGACACTGTCGTCTCTAGCAACGAAATCGATTCAGGAACATCGTTAAACGAAACGACCGCTTAACGAAGAAGCGAACACTCGGTAAGCGGTCGTTTGTTATACTGGAAAATACTTCATAACGAAAAAATAATATACTCATTTTTCATGGCTACTATTAATTAGATAATTTTCGTGAAGATTATTTTACATAGACTGAATCAATGACTGTTCGTTGAAAAGGGAAACCTGCTTTCGTTTTCCCTTTTACATCGACCGTAATGGTGTACACTTTATTCGCTTCGTCAAACTGTAATTGTTGAGAAAGATCAGCACTTCCCTTTACGTTGTATACTTTTGTATTTTCAGGCTTTCCAGATTCTTGGACATAATAGGTCGCTGCCAACGTATGTTCTTGAACTTGATTAGAAAGCGCCTCTAACTGACTGTTCAATTGCTTTGTTGTCAATAGTTTTTCGCCTTGAACAGCTTTCTCCTTTAATAGAGCTCCTTCCCGTTCCACCTCATATTCAGTTACGAGTAAATAAGCATTTTCTTGAACAGTTTCGATGTTAAGCCTCCATTGTCCAGCAGTAGGTTTTTCTAAGGTAATTGATAGTTGATACGCTCGAGGGAAAAACGGATTCTCTTCCGTAACCGTCTCAATTTCTGGAACGATCGTTTTCCCCTTAGGGTCGATAAAGCGAATTTCAGACATCTCGTCTGCAGTTATAAGGTTCAGCGTTACTCGTTCAACTTGATCTTCGACAGCAATTAACACTTCATTCGTATCATTTTGATGCAACGGCCCTCCAATAACCGCTTGATTTATTTCAGTAATATTCGCCATCGTTTTCGTCGAGTGAACATATGAATCGTTAGTCGCCTTATTTAAAGACTGTTCGGTTACAATCTGTTCAATTTCAGAAAACATAATTCCTGTTCGAATCGATACGTGGTTCCATTCGTCAATGGCAACTTCATGACCACGTGGAAGTTTGCTACTTGCTGCTGTCACAACACCATCATTCTCACCATAACTCGATAAATAAACACCACCAAACCATGTGGCTGAAAACAGCGGACCCCAATCGACGCCGCCAAACGTGAAATAATCATTCGCGTGGGCGTTCGGATGTTCATCTATCATCGAACGAAAATGCTCCATATATCCCGTTTCCATCACATATGTCCCTTCCCCTCGCATCCCTAACAATTCAGCAAGCCATCCTGCCCAATAACTGTACGCTAAATCAGCGAGTTGAGATCCGTGGTGTGGGCTAGACAACGTAATGACATCCGTTACAACATCAGACCCGCCGTAATACGTTAACGCCGTTTGTGTATCGACGCCTCCTTTACTGTAAGCAACAATGGCGATATCTTGTCCAGCAAAATACGTAGAAATTTCTTGAGTTTTTTCGGCTAATAATCGCCCGTTATCCCACATATCAGCAGAAGCACCACCTGCATCATACAATTGAATGAATGCCGTTTGATAACCTGCCTCATAAGCGGTTTCATACATATCGTTATTTTTCCACCACACTTGAGCTGTATTGTTTAAACCAGGAACAAACAATAAAACCGGTGCATCTTCATTGAGATTCGGTGGAGTTGCTCCGACATACCATTCTCCAGGGATTTCATCATTGCCATTTCCACCTTTTCCGGTGGCACCCTCATCTACCTCTTTGCCAACAACTTGGGGAGGAGGAATAGTTGATTTTTGATCCGTTGCGTCTACACTAAAAGGTTGAATGAACAGGATGATGAATAGGAAAAGAAGGGGGATGACCGAAACATTCTTATACTTATGAAACATGCACACTCTCTCCTTCTCTTTAATAGCATTATATGAAGTCATAGGCAGTGTGTGTGACTTTTAGTATATACTCAACTTTATTCTATTTACTTGTATTAAGTCATACTCATAGGAGATTTAATATAATACAATGATTAACTAAGATGAATCCTAGGGGGACTTTCTATGAATATTATCGATCGGATCTCGTTCAATCACAAGTTATTGCATCTGTAAAAAAGAAAGACATTCACCCTGCCACCCTTTCCAATGTCAACATTATATTTCTATAGAAAGGTGATTTACAAACAACAAAAACTTACATAGATCGAAACAAAGAATCTAGCAAAGTAGTGTTTATTCACATTGATTTTATAAACGGTCTTGCTAATACAAGAAGTCTATTTAACATCGGATGAAATGATTACAACTAAAAGTAATCTGATCAAGTATGCGAGGAAAGCAAAAAAGTTCCTCTAGTAACCTAAAATTATGGGAAATTAGATCTATAATATAGTGTACATTCAAATAAGCCATTTACTATCCGCTCGAAAAACAAGCCAATCATAAATTAATTATTTCTTGTATATTATCCAAAATAAAGTTTGGTTTAATTGGAGAAGCTTTTACCAAGTCCATATTCGTAATACCCGTTAAAACTAACACGGTTTGCATGCCGTAATCAAGTCCCATCTGTATGTCTGTTTCCAATCGATCACCAACTATATAACATTGTTCAGGTGATAAATGAATGACTTCTTCAACGATATATTCAGCTGCTAAAAGAGAAGGCTTTCCAAGCACGATGTCGACGTTTTCCCCCGTTGCCCCTTCCATTGCTCCAATTATGGCCCCACAGTCAGGAACTTGCCCTCCTTCTACAGGACAGGTTCGATCCGGATTGGTAGCGATAATTTTTGCACCATTTCTCCAAGCTTGATAGGCATCATTCAATTTGTTATAAGTGAAATAGCGATCCCAGCCTAATACAACATAACTGGCATTTTGACTATTTTTAGTAAGCCGAATTCCCATATTACTTAATTCATCAACAAGCGGTTTTTCCCCAATAACTAGTACACGTTCATCATGCTCCATACTCTTTTTTAAATAAAGTGCGACCAAATAGTTAGAGTTAATTACATTCTTTTCATTTACTTCGATACCTAGACGATTTAATTTTTTAACATAACTACATATTGTTTCAGTTGATTTATTCGTCAAAAATGTTACTATGTCGCCCCGATCTATTAACGTTTGAATCGCTTCGTCTGCTCCATCAATCAAACGATTATCTAGATAAACCGTCCCATCCAAATCGAAAATAAACCCTTTTTGCAATGTATGCTCCCCCCTTCTATTATCCTAGGATGATTGTTTTCTTGTGAAAAAATTAGCTATACCTTGTAATACCATAACTAAAACAATCAGAATCATGGACATGGCTGCTGCGGAATAATATTCTGCTCTTAAAATATTTTGAAAAATAGCTAAACTCATCGGAGCCCACTCAGCAGGGGCCATTAAGATCGATATACTCGTTTCTTTAATAACGGTAACAAATACTAGAATAGAGCCCGCAGCGATTCCGGGGATCATCAAGGGACCAATCACAGTAATCGCCGCTGTTAATGTCGATGCTCCAAGATTTTCCGCTGCTTCTTCGATGTCCAACTTAATCGAACGCATCGTTCCTACTGTCGACCGAACCATATATGGAAGTCTTCGTATCGCATAGGCAATGATTAAGATCGTCGCTGTTCCAGTTAATTGTAGAGGGGCAACATTAAAGGTTTGAATCAATGCTATACCAAATGCGATACCGGGTACAATCAGAGGAATCGTCGTCATAAAGTCTAATGTTATTGAATGTTGACGGACAACAAAATAGGAGACAAAAATTGAAATAATTATACTTAACGCAAGTGCACCACATGCTAAGATAATGCTATTTTGAATATTTCCTATGGAAGATGTAAAAATTGTTTTGTAATGTTCTAATGTATACCCCGACGGAAGGGGGTCTTTTCCCCACGTTGTAGCAATGGACTGCAAAAAAACGGTCCCCATTGCTAATAAAGGTACGAATACGACGAACGCAGAAAATATTGTCAAAGAAATATTCACCGCTCTATGATCATTCAACTTCACTTGTTTCGGTTTACCTGAAATCAAATCGTAATTTTTTCCTTTGACAAAATAGTTTTGAAGCCAATAAACAAAGCCAGCAACTGCAATCATCAGTAAAGTTAAAATAGCTGCTCCGCCCCAATTAAAAAAGCCAGAAATTTCACGATATGCTTCTACGACTAATAAATTGAGATCTGTCGGAGCTAAAATGATTGGAGTTCCAAAATCAGAAAAGCTAACTGCAAAAATGACCAAAGCCGTAGAGAGCATGCCTGGAATAACTAAAGGGAATGTGATTGTAATAAATGTGAGCCAACCTTTTGCCCCCATATTTCTAGAAGCTTCTTCGAGGGAAACATCGCTTACTTTAAAGGCTGCGACCATTGGCCAAAGCGCATAGGGGAAAAAGAAGAATATTTGGACAATGGCAATCCCGGTCATAGAATATGGATCAAGGAATAGTCCATCTCCACCTAGTGCTTGATAAATATACGTTACCCAACCCGATCTTCCGAACATAATAATAAACGCGTATGCAGAGATAAACGTCGGAAAAATTAACGGGATGGTAGCGAAAGCGCTCATTGTCTTTTTAAAAGGCATTTTTGTTCGAGCGATCCCATAGGCAATCGGCACACACATCATCAAAACAGCGATTGAGACAACAATAGATAAATATAAACTGTTTAAAAGCGCAGCAAAATAGCGCGTGTTCGTAAAGACTGCTTTAAAATTAGCCAATGTTGCATTGTTTAATTGTTCAATCGTCGCCTGTAATGTTTCGAAGCTAAGCAATGAGCCAAATATATTGATAGGTTCATTCGTAAAGCTAACTAAAAACACTGCTAGTAAGGGGATGATTAAAAACAGAATAAAAAAGGCATATAAAAGTAATTTCATCATGCCCATACCTGTTCCATTACGCTTTAACCATTTCATATGAGCAACACCCTTTCAGAGGAAATTCCGAGCTTTACAGTAGAACCTTTTTCTAAAACCTTATGACCTGATTCGTAAACGGTATCTACTATGAAGATGTGACTACCTGTAACTACTTCATATCTCACTGTTGATCCGAGATATGTTGCCACGTCAACGGTACCTTCAAAAACATTATCGTACGACTTGAAGTGCGAATGTTCATCCAACACATGAATGTTTTCTGGCCTGATAATGACTTGAGCCTCGTCTTTATTTAGATCTGTTGTTGATTTGACGATTAATTGTTCTCCGATTTGAACAGAGGTAACCCCATTGTCTTTATGGACAATCTTCCCTTTTAAAATGTTTGACGTACCGACAAAATCGGCAATAAAAGATGTCTTCGGATGACTATATAAATCAGTTGGTGTTCCAACTTGTAAAATTTCTCCCTCTTTCATCACAGCCACTCTGTCAGCTATACTCATGGCTTCTTCTTGATCATGAGTAACAAAGATTGTCGTAATTTTAAGATCTTGTTGAATTTTTCTGATTGTGTTTCTCATCGAATATCTAAGCTTTTTATCAAGGTTTGACAAAGGTTCATCCATTAAGAGAATCTGAGGTTCCATGATGAGGGCCCTAGCTAAAGCTACTCTTTGTTGTTGGCCTCCTGAAAGTTCATTCGTCATTTTTTTAGCATGATCCGTCAACTCAACATAATCTAATACATCCATAACTAATTGCTCGGTTTTTTTTGGATACTTTACAAAGCTATTGTTCAGCATCCTTGTGTATACACCCATTTTTTTAAAGAAATTACTTTTTTTAAGGTCTTTTATATTTAAACTATAGGCCACGTTGTCGAACACATTCATATGAGGGAACAATGCGTAACTTTGGAACACCATCCCACAATTTCTTTCATTTGGAGACAAGTCGTTTACAATCTGATCACCAATTTTTATCATTCCCCTCGTCGGTTCTTCAAAACCGGCGATACATCTCATCGTTGTTGTCTTACCACAGCCTGAAGGTCCCAAGAGGGCGAAAAACTCGCCCTCTTCTATGTGCAAATTTATATTGTTAAGTACATTGACTCCTGAAAAATCCTTTGTCAGACCTTCTACTACAACAGACCCCATAATATCATCTTCCTTTACTTAATTTTGTTTCCCCATTCATTGCGAATGCGATCATAGTTCTCATTTACCCAATCGATATCTAAATCGACTGCATGATCTTTAATATTTTCTACAGATAATGGTGTTGTAGATTCTACTTCAGGATTTATTGGAATATGAGCCCAACTAGATAAAATTTCTTGTGCTTCTTCACTTAACATAAACTCCATAAACTTCTTTCCACCGTCTGGATTTGGGCCACCTTTTACTAATGTCATCGGATTAACTAATATTGGGGTTTTATCTGGAACGATAAAATCTACTGTTTCCCCGTTGTTTTGATGTTCATAAGCCATAAAGTCAAATCCAACACCAATGTGAGCTTCTCCCATCGCCACAGCTTTTGTCGGAGCTGAACCCGAATCAGGAATGGAGTTTGCTTGATCGGTCAATTTTTGAAAATACGCCCAACCTTCATCTTCACCATGTTCCATCATATAGCTCAATACCATCAATGTAGATGTTCCAGACGCTGCCGGATTCGGAAATTGAATTTTTCCCTCCCATTTTGGATCTAATAAGTCTTCCCACGATTTTGGGGCTTCATCTTCGGATACGAGCTCTGTATTATAAGAAAATCCGAGTACAAAAACTTCCACACCTGTATAATAATCATCTTCATGTTTTGTTTTAATCCCATCTTCTACAACTTCCCAGTCCTCGGCACTTTCGGGTACATATTGTGCAATAATGTCTTTATCAACAGCAGCTTCAAATGGGAGAATTCCTCCCCCGCCATACCATACGTCTGCTTGAGGGTTTTCTTTTTCTGCCATCATTTGATTCACCAGGACATTTGTCCCCGCATAATGAACATTCACTTGTTCACCATAAAGTTCTTCATATTTTTGTGCTAACTCTTTACTTAAATCTGGTGTTTCAGGTGAATATAACGTTATGCCTTGATCAGAATCACCTTTGCCCGAAACGTTTGTAGAATCACTCTCGGCACAAGCATTCATGAGAAGAATAAAGAATAAACTTAAAATTGAGAAAGTAATGAAGCGAAATTTCATATTTATTCCTCCTCTTATTCGTGATTGAATTCTCACTAACTAAAAAAAGAGAAGGAACATCAACAGGTACACACACTCCACAGTGAGGCATGCGATTAAAGTTAAGTTCTCTTCTCTTCATTTTCTAGAGAGATATTCAATTATTTATACTTTAACAAATATTCTCACTCTTGTAAATAGGGAGAGTATAGGGTTTTAATCCTATTTTCCTTATGTTATCTATTTGATTCCCTTTTATCATATGGATAGGTGTATTCAATTGCAAATAAGCCCTGTCAAAAGCTGAGTTTCTTTTACTACGTAACAAACGAACAATCGTTTTATGGCGTGAATGAACACTAACCATCATTATCCTATTTTAAAATTAACAAATCGTAAGAATATATTTTGTTTTTCTTTATTGCTTCAACCCCTTTAATTTCCAATCGATCGATCCGTTCGCCTGATGTTAAATCATATGTTTCTAATGCAGATTTATCCGTAGTATTAAAATAAAGATATAAATAATGATCTCTCCAATCTACTTCTACAAAATCATGTGGTTGGAATTCCGTTTTTATGTGAAACTCCTTTTTAGATGAACCGGTTCGAAGGTCCGTGGAATATACATTTCCTTTGCCATCAATCATATAAAATTTATCTTTGTCTATATGAGCATTCTTATGAACACTATGTGGTAAAAAGTCGTCTGTTTCTTTCAAATCGACCTCGAAAATTATCTGATCATCAACTTGTTTATTTTTCAAATCCAAATCAACCATTCTAAACTCTGATTTTTCTTTGCGTGATACTGTGTCCAAATAATAAAGATGTTTATTGAAATAATGCATATGACTCAATGGTAACGGCTCATCTGAATCATTCCAAGACATGATTTCTACTGTTTTTGCCTCAGCTGAAAGTGTGGTTTTATGCAATGCAAATGTGTATGATTCATGATCATCTTTTTCGTCCATTGTAACGTCTCCAGAAATCGTATAAATATTGTTTTTATGCTGTCCACGTGTTTCAATAAAAAAGGGGAGCGTATCTTTCTTATGCTGTTGATTATGTTTCCAATAAATATCCGACTCATATCCCTCACCATTTTCTGCAAACCCGGTATTAAAAATAGAGAAAAAAGAGTTATCTTTTGGATTCTCACCAATATAATCTCCCGTAAATTGAGGCTTATCTCTTTTTTCCTTCTTTAATTCAGTAGATAAAGTATAATCATTTGTTTCATCTTGAAAAAACACTGTTTTTCCATTAAATGCAGAGCTACCTAATTCAAGCCCCTTCGTCTCAAATGGATATGCCTCTCCTTTTTGATCAATAAATACAGCAAAGCCCTTTCCTGGTCTTGTATCGATTGTTGTAGAATAATAAACAACTGCCACTTTATCTTTTAAAAAATCTGTTTCATCCATTTCTTTCTCACGAATCGAATCCGTATGAAACAAGTAATAATACGCTATAACACTACTTATAACGATAGTTATGGCAATGATCATAAAGTATCTTTTATTCATATAAAACCCCTTTTTAAAGACAAGTTCTTTATTGTTTAATACCCCACATGGCAAGCACTGAAGGTCTTCATACGAGTGAATTGATTTTCGTTGAACATATTTTAAAAACGGTTTAACCATCGCTATAATTCCAATTCAAAAAACCGTCTGCTTACAATCTAATGTGAGGATTATAAACAGACGGTTTCCAATGATGATTGTAAGTCGTCTCTTTTAATGAATCACTTCATTTTCAAATTCCCGTTGTGCTTGATCATAAAGATATTCCATTCAACTCAATATGCAAATCGGTATACCCATTGACACTGTCTTGCAAAGTTAAAGCGGTCATACGATGGAACCATTAGATCAGCACCTCTTTCGATCCTCACCGCTCATTCGCAACATAGTGTGCGAAATCCGCTAATAATCTTGCACCGTAACCGGTTGCTGATTTTGCATAGTAGCCTTCTTCGTTACTTTCCATCACGCCGGCCATGTCAACATGTACCCATTTACTCTCTTCAGGTACGAAGCAACGTAAAAAGAGGCCTGCAGTAATAGAGCCTGCTTCACTTTTTGAGCTTACGTTGTTCACGTCAGCATAATCGCTCTTCAAGTAGCTTTCATAGGCATCGACGAGTGGCATCGGCCAGTTGAAGTCACCGTTTTCATCACCGAGTTTCTTCATCGCCAGTGACAATTGTTCATCACCAAACACTCCGGCCATTTTTGATCCGAGAGCAGCGACAATGGCGCCAGTCAATGTGGCAATATCAACGATGTAATCGGCTTCTAACTCACCAGCACGGATGATCCCATCTGCCAAAATAAGTCGACCTTCTGCATCGGAGTTTCCAATTTGTACCGTGTGTCCATTCTTATAGCGAATGACATCACCCGGGAGAACAGCTGTACTGTCAGGCATGTTTTCGACCATAGGGATCAAACCGACGACATTGACGTCTGCTTGAGAGGCTGCTAACAATTTCATCGCACCTGCTACCGCCGCAGCACCACCCATGTCCATCCGCATATCACTTAAATGACGTCCCCTTTTCAAACTGATGCCACCCGTATCAAAGGTGACTCCTTTTCCGACAAGAGCGACGAGCGGTTTGTCAGGATTCCCGCGATAAGTCATTTCGACGAAAGTCGGTTCATGTTCACTACCTTGTCCGACCGTTAACACACCGTTCATTTCCATTTTTTCTAAGTCTTCTTTCGTAAATGTCTTCACGTCTACATCAGTTCCGTTAAATTCTTCCTCGAGTCGTTCGGGAAAGGTTTGCGGATGTAAGGCACTCGGAATGTCATTCATTAAATCACGGGAAAAAGCAACCGCTTCGGCACGGTTTTTGCCTGCTTTTATAAAGGAATCATAGTCTTGATTTCCTTCAATCGTTAACTCGGTTGAAACAGGTGATTGGTCGCTTCGGTATGTCACATAATTGTATGTACCTAAATTCCATCCTTCAACAAAAGCTGTAATGACCTGTCCTTTTGTTAATGTAGAAAAAGCTTTCTCAAGCTCTTCTCCGACAACACTAGCTTTCTCCACCTTATGCTTACTTAATTCACGAGCAATCGACCCAGCAATCATTCGTACCTTGTCACTTGATTGACTTTGTTCCTTTATTTCTTTAATCGCAACGAACAATTGACCATACGTAAACAACGTGCAAAAGTCATTGGTATGGTGTTCTATATATTGTGTCCACTGCTTATTCGCTTGTATGCGAGCATCATTTGCAAAGATTATTTTTGCTTGATTATTCATCTGTATATTCCTCCTTCACCCTCTCATTATACTATATATTCCCATACTTGGAAGGAAGACTCCTTGTGTGGAATCATTAAAATTCAATCCCTTTGACCGCTTTCACACCATCATTATAATAATGCTTTTCTGGTTGCACGACGGAGACAAGATCAGCTAACTCTTTTATTTCAGGCAACGCGTTTCTCCCTGTAATGACGAGGTGCACATGTTTTGGTTTATTTTTAATCATGTCAAAAACTTCTTCGCGTGGAAGCACATCATCAATCGGAAACCGGTCAATCGATAATGCATTATTTAATTCATCTAAAATGACTACATCATATTCACCACTCATCACAGCATCTCGCGCTATTGGCCATGCTTTCTTTAACGCTTGTCGATGCTTTTCAGCTGTTTTCGTCCATGTAAAACCAATGCCAAGCTGGACCATTTCAACTCCTAATTTTTGCAGGGCGATTTGTTCTCCGTATGAGCGTTGCGGTGATTTAATAAATTGATACATTTTCACGTTCAAGCCTCTACCGACCGCTCGTAAAACAAGGCCTAACGCAGCTGTTGTTTTTCCCTTTCCATCCCCTGTATAAACGAGTGTTAATCCTCGGTCCTTTCGATTTTCTTTTTTCATCGTTCTACCTCCTATTATTTGATACATAACGATCATTGAAAATTACTTACTTTTCTTCACCTGTAAACATTTTTGCAGCCAATTGGTTACCATTTCTGGACAGGAGGCAAAATGAAACTGAGGATATCCTGCGACGACATTGTGCGTCACATATCCATCTTCCTTCATCCCACGGCTTCCTTTTGTTTCATAAGCATAAGGAAGAGGAGAATCATCCTCTGTACATTCAACGGTTGTGTAATGGAACTCATGGCCTTTAGCTACTTGGCCATGTTCGAGTAAGTAATTTGCAGCCGTCCCTCTAATTTCTCGATAGCCAATAGCCTTTAAATGGGAATGAATATGTACTTTAGCTGGGATGACTCCGACCATGTTATGCACCGATTGATCCGTCGTCTCAATCGATGACGTTAAGTACATAAAACCTCCCCCTTCCGCCAACGTCGGTAAACCGTTTTCAATCGCCTTGGTAATCGACTGTTTTACGTCCGTATTGGCTGCCAGTTGACCGACAAACTCTTCTGGAAGATTTCCACCTAAATAAAGCCCATCCATATGTTCAGGTAACCCTTCATTCGCTAACGGAGAAAAGTAAACAATTTCAGCTCCATAAGCTTTCATTAGTTCAATGTTTTCTACATAATAAGCATTAAAAGCAGCATCTTTCGCAACTGCAATCGTTACAAACGGGGCATTTTTTTTGGTAAAAAGGGAAGGCATTCGCCGCTCATTCGCTAAAGGAGGAGCTTCACTTATTTCTAAAAGTTTGTCTAAATCAACGCTATCAAGCATAAGTTCCCCTAGTTTATCAAAAAACGAATCGAGATCACCTCGTTCAATAGAAGGAATGAGACCGAGGCTTCTTTCGGGGATTTCAAGGTCCATTTCTCGTTTTAAATACCCGATAACGGGGATCTGACATTCCTGTTCAATGGCAGTTTTTACGAGTTGAAAATGCCCTTCACTGCCGACTTTATTCGCGATGACACCGACGATGTGAACACCTGCTTCAAACAGTTGAAACCCTTTTACGATCGCTGCTGCACTTCGGGCCATGCTCGCGCAATTGACGACGAGTATGATGGGGCTTTGCGTAAGCATGCTGATTTCGGCAGTACTTCCTTCATTCGTCTCAGGACTCTTCCCATCAAACAGCCCCATAACTCCTTCAATGATCGATACATCGGCGCCTTCACTCCCATGTTGGATGATATCTAAATTCGTTTGTTCCGACAGCATCCAACTATCCAAATTCCGAGACACGCGCTTCGTTACAGCCGTATGATAAGAAGGATCAATATAATCAGGACCACATTTAAATCCTTGTACAGCGACTCCTTTTTTCATGAGTGCTGCCATCAACCCAATCGTCACTGTTGTTTTTCCGACACCGCTTCCTGTACCAGCGATGACTATTCGCCGTTCACTCATCATTGATCATCTCCTCTCTTGCGTAAACCTCATCCTTCATCTGTACGATACCTTAATGGCTACGTTTGCACATATTTATGTAATGCCTTTTTCATCGCTTCATAGGCGATGTTCATAATGCCTTTACGCACGTCAGCTTCTTCTACATCGACCGTCCCATTTCTTTGTTGCTGGGCAGCTACGACTAAACAATCGTTGATGTCACTATTTTTCAGTGGATGGTGAGCCGGTTTTAAATGTTGTATGGCCATAGCCTTTGCCTCTGCTGCTGCCATATAGCCACTCACTAACGAAGCATCCGTTACATGACCGTCCATAAAAATCATCATATGAATCATTCGCGGAGCTCTTGATGGTAACGAATGTTGATTGACCATTAGATCTACGATTACAAGGGCGATCATTTCGAAATTATCTTTTCGTTTCGTAACGATCACTGTATCTGCGATGTTTGCCGTTGTCATGATCCCAACAGCTTGCTCAAAAGGAATATCATATGCTTCCATCTGTTGATAAATCATTTGTTCCGAGCAATGATTGTTCGTTTCAACGTGAAACAAACAGAAATGTTTAAACCATTCAATCCCTCCCCCAACCATTCCATTGGAAATTGTCCGTAGCGGTTGTTCAAATTGCAGATGAATATGTGCTTCGTTTTGTTTAATCGTTAACGAATGACCATCCGGTGTCTCGCTTTCAGAATTTGTATAGGTTGGTGTCATTACTAATTGTGGTTTAGGAACGATCGGGTGAGGTTGTGTTTTAACTTGAACTTCATACACTTTTTCTAATTGTGTTTCATTACGCAACGTGTTAATATCTCCCACGTCTACCACATTTCCTTCATGTAAAAGAGCAACGCGATCTGCATACAATGATGCCACATTCAAATCATGTAAAATCGCAAAAATCGTTAAGTTCTTTGTTTGTTGCCATTCTTTTAGCATATCTAACATTTGAAAGGTATGTTTAATATCTAAGTGATTCGTCGGTTCATCTAACAACAAGATTTCTGGCTCTTGAGCTAAAGCTTTCGCTAATAACACACGTTGCTTTTCACCGCCACTAAGCATTCGAAAAGGAGTGTTTCGAAACTGATTTATTTTTAACATGTCCATGACCGTTTCAATAACTTCTCGATCATCTGTTGTGAGCCGTTTAAAAAGACTCTTTTGATGCGGATAGCGTCCGAGACTAACAATTTCTTCAACGGTAAAATCAAAAGAAATATGTACTTCTTGCGTTAAAACTGCTATATGTTTTGCTTTGTCAATCTTTGATAGGGTGGAGAGCGATTTTCCAGCAATTGAAATTCGACCGTGCTGAATCGGTAACTGACCGGTTACGAGTTTAAAGAGCGTCGTTTTACCGCTACCATTTGGACCGAGAAGAACAAAAAACTCCCCTTGATTAATTTGTAAGTTTAAGCCGTTAATGATCCGTTTTTTTGCATACCCTCCGACTAAATCTTCAATTTTAATCATACATTTTCCCCTCTTCCAAGACGTTCTCTTATTAATAGGAAAGCGAAAACCGGAGCACCGATTAAAGCTGTAATAACGCCGATCGGTAATTCCTTTGGAGCGATCATCGTTCGCGACACTAAATCAGCCAAAATTAAAAAAGAACCTCCGATTAACATCGATAATGGAAGGACATGCCGATGATTCGGCCCTGCAACGAGACGCACAAGATGGGGAATGACAAGACCGACAAAACCGATTGAACCAGAGACGGATACAGCGGCGCCGGTTAATAACGAAGCACCAATTAATATGTAAATTTTCCCCCTTTTAACGTTTACACCAATATGATCGGCTGCTTCTTCACCGAGTGCGAGCGCATTTAATTCACGATCATGCATCAATAATATAATCGCCCCAACAATCATAAAAGGAATGATCAGTTGGACGTGACTCCATCCTCTCATGCCAACACTTCCATACAGCCAATAAATAATTTGTGACATGGAGTCTTTATCACCAAGGGCAATCAATAAAGAGATGAGTGAACCGACGAAAGCACTAACAATAATTCCTGCAAGGATGATCGTTTCTATCGCTAAACTGCGGCTACTTAACCGGACTAAACCAAAAACAACAAATAAAGTGAGTAATCCACTAACAATCGCCACGACTGGAAGTGTGTAATTCCCTAAACCGATAATGTTCACTTGAAAGAACATAACAATGACAGCACCTAATGAGGCACCTGAAGAAACACCTATCGTATACGGATCGGCTAAAGGGTTACGTAAAAGCCCTTGAAACGCCGCTCCAGCTAGTGATAACGATGCTCCTACACAAAAAGCAAGCAGAACCCGTGGCAGGCGAATGTTCCAAATGATCAGTTGTTCATTTTTCGGAACATCTTCAAGCCAACCAAGATGTAGTGTTTTATCTAAAATAATATGAATAATCGTCGGAATCGGAAAAGAAACACTGCTCGTTAACAAACCAATGAGGGCTGTACCAAGTACAAGCCCTCCGCTTACAATGTATAACCAAACAATTTTATTCTTTGAATATTTCTGGGTAGATAAGCTCGGCAAGTGCTTCCACTCCTTCAATCAATCGAGGCCCAGGTCGCTGGACGGTATCATCTTCTACATTAAATACTTGTTCATTTTTTACAGCCGGCACCTCATCCCACCCATCACGTTGATACACTTCTTCTTCTGGGTTATCAACAGAGTAACCGTAAGTTGTTATGATGACTTCTGGATTTAATTGAACAATTTCTTCTTCGGTCATCTTTACCCAACCATCTTGGTCTTCGGCAACGTTAATCGCTTGAATCGATTCAAGCATTTCATGCATAAATGTATTTTTTCCAGTCGTATAAATATCAGGAGCGGGTGAAACTTCTACCCATACTTTCTTTTGATCTGTAATTGATTTTGCTTTTTCTTTAATGGTGTCTAAACGTTCCTGCATATCTGAAATGACTTCATCAGCTTTGTCTGTTGTACCTGTAGCTTCAGCAATCATTTCCATCGTTTGATATGTATCGTCAAAAGAGGATGCACTACCTGTAACGACGACATCAATACCTGCTTCTTCATATTGTTCTAAAATATCTGAATGATTTTCATGATGATAATCAGTGACAAAGATTATATCTGGTAAAATTTCCAAAATACGCTCAGCATCCATATCTTGTGCTCCGACTTGCTGAATGTCTTGAGCCTCTTTCGGATAGTCACAATATTCCGATACACCATCGATACGGTCGCCTAAGTCAAGCGCAAATAGTATTTCTGTATTACTCGGTATGAGAGAAACGATCGACTCTGGTTCTTCATCAATCGTAACTTCTCGATTGGCATCATCTGTAATCGTTACCGGAAACGATTGCTCTTCATTTTGTGTAACTTCTTCTGGATTTTCGTCCCCGCCTTGCTTATCCGCCTCTTCATTTGCAGGACCACACGCTGCTGTAAAGACAATCATGAACGCTAATAAAAGATTAAAAATTCCCCACTTTTTAAAGCGTTTATAACTCATTCCTTTTCCCCCTTCTTATTTTTCCAATAAAAAACGCTTTTCCTCTTCCAAAGGAAAGCGTAATGTTCATCTGCATACTGTTGTATCTTCCGATCGCCAACGAAATCGGTAAAATCATAATCTATTTACCTTATAGATTATCATGCATTTTAAACATTCCTTTCCTCGAGGAAGCTTAAAATAATAAAATAGGCAGGTCTCCTGACTTACGTCTCGACGATAAGCTAATCCTTCCCATGTATATGTTTATACATAGTGGACATATTTAGCTTACCTCAACGCTTACAGTGGCGGGACCGTGTTGGACTTTCACCAACTTCCCTCTTAGGCTTAAACGGATGTGCATCATTTAAGCAACCGATTTATTTTATTATTTTTATGTATAGATTTTATTATAGTTGAGATTGATTCACCTGTAAAGCTTGTCTATCTAAAAATCATAATCGATGAGTTTCCTTATAAGATTGCAAACAATCTTTACAAATACATGATTTTCTTCGTTTTTCTATAGGAACTAACGAGAAAATACCGTCAGGGAAAGACTCCTTTGTACACCAACAAATCCCTCGCCGTTTATACATCGAATAACAACAGTTGTTATCTCCTCCACAAATAGGACAATGCGTCTGCTTCTTCTCTACTGTCACGGATCAAACACCTCCTCCTATCTTATAGCATAATTACTGCAACTTGAACTCATCTATTTTCCATACGCGATCGTAACAATTGTACAAAACGATCGCCTACTTCCTCCGTCGATGCTTGTCCACCTAAATCAGGGGTCAATTGTTCTCGGGTTGTAACGATTTCTTTAATCGTCATAAGAACCGCTTCACCCCAGGACTCTTCCTTGAAAAAATCAAGCATTTGACTTACTGACCAAATCGCTGCTAACGGATTAGCCTTCCCTTCTCCAGCAAGGTCTGGAGCTGAGCCATGAACAGGTTCAAACATCGATGGAAATTGACGTTCGGGATTTATATTTGCCCCTGTTGCCAAGCCCATTCCTCCACTAATGGCAGCTCCGATATCGGTAAGGATATCCCCAAATAGATTCGACGTGACGACGACTTCAAAACGCTCAGGTTCAGTTACAAAATATAAACTAGCCGCATCAACGAGATAGGAGTGTGTTTGAACATCAGGATATTCTTTACCGACCTCAGCAAATACTTCGTCCCAAAAGACCATCGAATAATTCAAAGCATTTCCTTTGCTAATACTCGTCAATGATCGCTTCGTTCGCCGTGCCTCCTCAAAAGCATAGCGGATGATTCGCTCGGTACCTTTTCTGGAAAACACTCCTGTTTGTAAAACAACTTCCTCGCGTTTTCCTTTATATAACCACTCTCCTGCACCCGCATATTCTCCTTCTGAATTTTCACGAATAACGAGCATATCAATATCCTTTTCAGTTTTCTGTTTTAAAGGGGTAAGCGAAGGGTTCAGTAATGTAATCGGTCGCAAATTGACATATTGATGAAACGCTTGACGAATCTTTAGCAACAATTCCCACAATGAAATGTGATCAGGGACACCGGGGTAACCTACTGCTCCAAGATAAATCGCATCAAACGATTGCAATTGTTCGATTCCGTCGTCAGCCATCATTTCTCCATGTTTCAAGTAGTACTCACACCCCCACGGAAAAGCTGTCAACGTAAATGAAAGTCTTTCATCCATATCCTCAATCGCTCGTAATACCTTTACGCCTTCTGCTGTAACTTCCGGCCCGATTCCATCCCCGGGTATACAAGCAATCGAAATTTTTTTCATTGTTAAGTCCTCCTTGATTCATTAGATTCATAAACGTGCCCGTTCCTTTTTACTGTAAACAAATCTTGTTCAAAAAACAATCGCTCTTCAATTTATAGAGCGAAAAGTGAATACCGAAAATAATCATTTCCAATTACTTCAAATATTGTCGTAAAATCCGCTCCGTTAAACTAGAGGTGACTTCATCGACAATGCTTCCCATCCATCGAGCTACATCGTAAGTCATAATTTCTTCTGCATCCATCGTTCCAATTAAGACAACATCATCGCCAACGGATACGTTCGGGATGTGCGTCACATCAATCATCGTTTGATCCAACGAAATCATGCCTACGATTGGGGCACGCTTTCCATTTACTAATACTTCACCTTTATTTGATAGCCTCCTTTGATAGCCGTCCCCATGTCCGATCGGTAAAATCGCAATAGTTTCATCTTTTTTTGTGACATAATGTCCTCCATAACCGACTGGATTTCTTGGAGGAAGGTGGACACAATGAACAATTTTCGTTTTTAATGTAAGAACTGGTTGTAACGTAACGGTTTGTTGTTGGCGTGAATGTGGGTAATAACCGAACAAAGAAATCCCAGGACGAACCATATTGAGATGCATATCCTCTCTTTCTATCGCAACTGTCGAGCCACCGACGTGGTGGATAGGAAAATAAAATCCGTGCTCTTCTAGCATAGTAACGGTTTGCTGAAACAGAGTAAATTGCTTTTCAGTCATGTGCCAATCGCCTTCATCAGCACGAGAAAAATGGGTATATATCCCTTCCCACGTAACATATGGAAGATGGAAACATGCCTGACAAATAGAAAGGGCTTCCGCTGGCGAACAGCCAAATCGATGTAAACCTGTATCTATTTTCAAGTGGAGACAGAGATCTTTTTTCTGTCGCCTTGCCTCTTCACTTAGTGCGATCGCCATTTTTGTGGAAGAAACAGAAGGTATTAACTTATAGTCCACAACAGTGGGGACATGCTGAGGAACGATAGCACTTAAAAGATGAATCGGCAGACGAATCCCTTGTTCTCTTAAGCGGATACCTTCTTCAACTGTAGAAACTCCTAACCGATCCGCCCCTGCCTGTACACTAGCCTCACTCATTTGTACAAGTCCATGTCCGTAGGCATTTGTCTTAACGACAGCCATCAATAATGCTGGATCGGTAAGCTTTTTTAAGGCTTTTATATTTTTTTGAAATGAAGGTAGATGAATTTCAGCAACAGTTGGATAACGTACAGATGATGACAAAATAAATCCCCCCTAGAATATTCCCCCCTTTACTGTTTATTTTAGTTTAACGGTGAAGACATTGGTTCTTCGTCAAATGTTTAACATCTAAACGAAATTGCTCAATAATTCGCTTCGTAACACTTCCAGGAAGTCCATCTCCAATTCTGTCATCATCAACTTTTATAATCGGTACAATGTCTAATTTTGTTGCGGTTATAAACACTTCATCTGCGGCCAATAAATCATTTAATGTAAACGTTTTTTCATTCACCGGGATCTGCAATCTGTCACTTAGTTGAAAGACCTTTTGCCGCGTAATCCCATTTAAAATATAGTTGTTCGCAGGGTGCGTAAATAATTGCCCATCGTTAACGATAAAAACATTTGATGAACTTGCTTCTGTGATGACCTTACCTCGATGGAAGATCGCCTCAATTGCATCATGTTCTACCGCTTTTTGCTTTGCTAGAACGTTTGGTAAGAGGTTTAACGTTTTAATATCACATCGCAACCAACGGATATCCTCAGTTAAAATAGCTTTCGCCCCGTTGTCCTCTATGTCCGTCATTCGTTGTTCTTCCCGTGTATAAGCGAGGCAAACAGGATCAACATCTGGTGCAGGAAACTCATGCCACCTCGGTGCAACACCGCGTGACACTTGCAAATAAATAATCCCTTCTCGTAAACCGTTCAGCTCCGCCAGCTCCAACAGTTTACTTTTTAAGGATGACAACGCCATCGGAAGTGTTAACTGAATGGCGGAAGCGCTTCTTCGTAATCGCTCTAAATGTTCATCTAGCAACATTGGCTTTCCGTCATAGACACCGATGACCTCATAAATTCCATCACCAAACTGATAGCTACGATCTTCAACATCTACTACTTTTCTTTGTTCGATGATGTTGCCTTGAAACAAGATATTCTTCATTTCATCATCCTCCTTCATCGTTTTTTACATTAGCAAGAGCTCATTCATATCAGACAATTCCATTTGTGCATTGACCCGTTCAATCATGATAAAAGGTTTCCCATCATAAACCTTTATGACTTCATTAACGAATAAACGATAAATGACCGCTCTTTTAAGTATTCACAAAGATCCAACAACATCATAGTGATTATATACCGAGGAAATGTTTCTCGACATAGTCCATGTGATCATATACACATTTTTGAACGAGAAGAGCATCTTTTGTTTTTAGTGCTTGTAAAAGGTCTACATGTTCTCTATATATCGCAGCATAACTCGAATACAGTTGATCGAAATATATCATTACCGTACGGATTTGGACGTGCAACGAATGATAAAGGTCAATCATTCTTGAATGCTCACTTTTATGAACGACATAGCGATGAAACTCCATATCTAAATCAAATAATGCTTGCCAATTTTTAAGCTTTGCTTCTTTTTTCATCTGTTTCGTAATTGTTTCAAGGTGTTGAAAGTGTTCTTCAGTTAAGTGGGGTAGGGCATACATAAAAGCTCGGGATTCAATCATCGTTCGTAACTCTATAATTTCTTCCACATCTTTCGTTGTAAACTCAGTAATATACGTTCCTTTACGAGGTATACTTATGAGAAGACCTTCAATTTCTAAAATTTTAAAGGCTTCGCGAATCGTGCTCCGACTGACATCAAACATTTGTGAAAGTTCCGTTTCAATTAACCGCTCACCTAATGGAAACTCTTTATTCCAAATACCTTTTTTAATTTGATCTGCTATTAACTCCCTAAGCGATTGATGACGAATATATATTTGTTCGACCACTGCTGAAACTTCCTTTCTAGTCCGCATACTTCTTAAGTCGACTGTCGACACTATATTGTGTTTAGCATAAGTGACTATTCTTTTGCTGTCAATACTATTCGAATAATTTTGTTTATTATTTTTTATCTGTATTGACAGTCCTTTATTTACGAGATATCTTACACTTATAGCTATGTCGATGACTAGCCTAATATGAGGAGGTAGGGGATGTGCGATGAAACAGAAAGTAATTGCGTTTAACCGTGTAGAAGAACCTGTTCTTCAACAACTGCGTAAAACATATGATGTCCATTTTTTCAAAGAAATCGACACCGACTCAGATCCAGAATTTTTACAACAGTTGCGTACTGCTGAAGGTATTATCGGGATGGGCTTACATGTTGATGAAAAGCTACTAAATCGAGCCCCTCATTTGAAAATCGTTAGCAATGTTTCCGTCGGTTACAACAATCTTGATATCGAACAATTGTCACGACGAGGTATTATGGCTACAAATACACCGGACGTTTTAACCGATACCGTCGCTGATGCTATTTTTGGGATTTTGCTCGCTACGGCACGGCGAATTCCCGAATTAGATCATATGGTTAAAAGTGGCGGTTGGACGACAGAGGCTATTGATTCACACTATTACGGAACGGATGTGCACCATAAAATACTCGGCATCATCGGGATGGGGAGAATTGGGGAAGCGATTGCACAACGAGCTCATCACGGTTTTAATATGAAAATCTTATATCATAACCGTACGAGAAAACGAGATGCTGAACAAAAATATGAGGCGACTTATTGCAGTCTTGATGATTTATTAAAGCAATCCGATTTTGTTTGTCTTATGACACCGTTAACTGCTGAAACAAAAGGAATGATCAGAAAAAGGGAATTTCATCTTATGAAAAAAACGGCCATCTTTATTAACGGATCGCGTGGAGAAACGATCGTTGAAGAAGATCTAATTGCAGCTTTACAAAATAAAGACATCGCCGCTAGTGGACTTGACGTATTTGAACAGGAACCTATTGAACCGAACCATCCATTCTTACAAATGAAGCACGTCGTAACAACCCCACATATCGGCTCCTCGACACAGGCTACAGAGCTGAAAATGTCTGAGCTTGCTGCCTTTAATTTAGAAGAAGGATTACGTGGAAGAAAACCTCCGCATTTAATCGATCCTACGGTTTGGAAAATGATTCAAAACTCCTAAAAAACGGACAAGAAAAGAGTCATCTTTTATAAAAACGGATCATCAATCATCGGGTCGTGTTCGCACAGTTTGACCCGATGAATGTTTTCGTGAACATTGTTATAACATGTTACGTATACGACTCCCTACTTTTGAGATGACGAGCCTGGAGCAAGCGGATACACAAAAGTCGACAATTGACAAAAATTTATAATTTATAATCGACGAAGCACATAAGCACGTATTAAGCGAGACGGATATGTGGTTTTACATACAATTCCCTCGGGAAATCTACAAATAGTTCGCATCCTTCCTCTGTCACTCGGAAAGATTCACTAATCTCAATGCCTAAGTCGTCTAGCCAAATTCCTGGAATCATATGAAACGTCATATTCGGCTCAAGTACGGTACGATCACCTGGTCTTAAGCTTGCCGTATGCTCTCCCCAATCAGGTGGATAATTTAATCCCATTGAATAACCGATCCGAGATTCCTTATGAATACCGTTTCTTTCGATAACACGCCGCCATGCCATTTCAACTTCCTCACACGTAACACCCGGTTTAACAGTGTCAAGCGCTGTATTTATTCCTTCAATAACGACTTCAGCTAATTGGTGCATTTTTTCTGTCGCTTGACCAATGACAACCGTTCGTGCTAACGGAGAATGGTACCGTTTATAACAACCAGCCAACTCAATAATAACAGGATCACCTAAGCTGAATACATCATCCGACCAAGTTAAATGACAAGAAGATGTTTTCTTTCCCGTCGGTAGCAGGGGAACGATTGCTGGATAATCGCCGCCGAAATCTTCAGTTCCACTTATTTGTGCGTGAGCTATTTCAGCAGCGACATCACATTGTCGAACGCCTTCAGCAATTGAATCAACAGCAACTTGCATCGCTTTTTCTGCAATTTTTGCTGCCTGTTTCATATAGTTAATTTCTAATTCAGACTTGATCATCCGTACCCAATTTACTAAATTTGTGCCATCTTTAAACGTTGCATCAGGAAGGCCGTATGTTAATCGAATGTGAGACTTCGCTGTAAAATAATACGTATCCATCTCAACGGCAATCGTTTTTTCGTGCTTACCAAGTCGTTTAACATGTTCACAAACAAAATCCATCGGGTGCTTCGTCGCTGATTGAACGTAGTCATCTGTATAGGAAACGATATGCTCCTCATCGAGCCAAGTCGTGTCCCTCGCTCCGTTTGCATCCAATTCTCTCCCAATCCAATACGGTTGATTTTCATCAATTGGAACGATGAGCAATTGATGAACATAAAAGGACCACGCATCATACCCTGTTAAATAATTAATGTTCGCAGGGTCTGTTACGAATAAGACATCGACCCCCGCCTCATTCATCTTCCTCTTTACTTTTTCGATTCGCTTTTGAAATTCTGAAATAGGAAATGCTAACACCTTCATCCCCATCCCTTCACGTATACATTTTTCGAATAAAATTTGCTCCCTTCTTATTCTCCTTACATTTTGAATGACAAAATAAGAGTCTCTTTTGACGTTTGCACATGTTCGCTTACTGTTTCTTCTTCGATAACCTTATTCTACAGCTCATAAAAAAAGCAAAATCGTACTTTAACTAGAATGGTCAAATGCTGAAGTAATATCGAGGAGATTTGGAGATTACATGAAATGAATCAGCCATTATTACATTATATTCGAGGAAAAGCTAATTGTTTCATTCTCTCGGTTAGTTGTCGACAATCGTAATTTGCTTACATCATACGTATTTTTATTCTACCTGTCAACCATTTTTATATAATTTTAAATATTCCATCATTATTTCGCCGTCTACACCGAGTGGTTCACTTTCCATGGACGTTGCCTCTAAATAGCTAGTCACTTACTTCTAATTTGTAAATAAATATTCGCATAAAAGTTCAAGTATGACCATTTAAAAATTACTATTATTTTAAAGTTCTTTTAGTGTAGACTAGTAGGAGAAAGGGTGGTTGAGAATGAATAAAACAGTACAAGATCTACTACTCGTCATTATTGGTTCCTTTATCTTTGCCTTTGGAGTCAATTATTTTGCTATCCCCAACCGCTTATCTGAAGGTGGCGTCATCGGGATTACAATTATTACATATTATTTATTTGGCTGGTCAACTGGAATCGTAAACTTTGCTATCAATTCAGTCCTCTTAATCATTGGTTATAAACTTTTTGATAAACGTGTAACATGGTATACGATCGTTTCGATTGTCTTTTCCTCGATATTTTTACATTTTACAGAAACGATTGGAAGAACGTTAAATGGAGATACGCTGTTAGCTGCACTCTTTGCTGGTTTGACAATTGGTTTCGGACTTGGCCTCATTTTTCGTGCTGGAGGAACATCTGGGGGAACGGCTATTTTAGCCCGATTAGCTAACCAGTATTGGGGATGGGGAATCGGAGGGGCGATGCTCGTCCTTGATATTTTAGTCATCGTAGGTTCAGTGTTTATTATCGGACAAGAAAAAGCGATGTACACGTTAATTTCTGTTTATGTCGGTGCTAAAATAGTCGATGTCGTCGTCGAAGGAGCGAATAAGCGAACGGCCGTTCTTATCATTTCTTCTTATCCCGATGAAGTGCTGGAACAAGTGACGAATAAAATGGCTCGTGGTTTAACGATTTTAGAAGGCCGAGGAGGGTATACCGGAGCTGGTAAAAAAGTATTATACATCGTCATTAACAAGCAAGAAATTGTTCAATTGCGTTCGATCATTGAACAAATTGATCCGAATGCCTATGTCACCATCCATGATGTACAAGAAGTCTTTAAAAAAGGGTATAAACATTCGGCCAAAACCGAAAAGCAACGCATGTAAATATAAATAAAGTCATTTTTTGCGTATCGATGTGTGTCGCCCTCTCAATAACGTGAATTATACGTTATGTGGAAACGTATGAAGGAGGATTTCCGATGAATGCGAACAACATCTTACAAGTAGGATTAGGACTTTTATTCATTCTCTTCTTGTCTAGTTGTGAACAAACAACGGATGAAAAAGAGCAAAACAAACAACATGGTCATACGGAAAAAATGATAAACTTGACTATTTCTGCCGCGATCAGTTTGTCGGATGCTCTAGAGGAGATTAAAGAAATATATGAAAGAGAAAATGATGTTATCGTAACGTTCAACTTTGGAGGTTCGGGTACACTTGCTCAACAAATCCAACGTGGAGCACCTGTTGACATCTTTATATCCGCTCATCAAGAGTGGATGGATACGCTAGAAGAAAAGAATCTCATTTTGTCAGAAACCCGAGCGAATATTACGGGAAATGCAATTGTTCTCATTGCTAAGAAAACGTCCAACGTCAATTATTCATCGTTTTCGGACATTGATCCACAACATGTACAACGAATCGCTATCGGTCATCCGGACAGCGTACCTGCTGGAAAATATGCCCAACAAGCTCTCCAGCACGCAAAGGTATGGGATAAAATAAAAAATCAAGTCGTTCTCGCCAAAGATGCCCGTCAAGTGCTTACATATGTAGAAACAGGGAATGCCGATCTCGGCTTTGTATATGAGAGTGATACCCATAACTCAGAAAACATTCAAATCATTACTCGTGCAAACAAAAGTAATTATGAACAAATCATTTATCCAGCAGCGGTTACGCAAACGACGAAACATAAAGACGCTGCACAGCACTTTATTACGTTTATGGAATCAGACAAAGCACAACACATTTTAAAATCGCACGGATTTGAAAAATAAGGAAGGTGATGTGTGATGCATGCAATCCTTTTATCTCCCTTATGGCTATCTTTAAAAACAGCAACGATTGCAACAATCGTCGTCTTTATTGTTGGCACTATGCTGGCACGATTGTTCGCGCGAAATTCTTTCCGAGGAAAAAGTATTGTTGAAGCGATTGTTTTATTACCGCTTGTCCTACCACCTACTGTCGTCGGATTCGGTTTACTATACATCTTCGGAAGTAATGGTCTCATTGGGAAATACTTACTGGATACCTTTCATGTGCAAATCGTTTTTACATCATCTGCAGTCATCGTCGCAGCAATCGTTGTCTCTTTCCCATTAATGTATCAAAGTGCCTCTGCTGCTTTTCAACAATATGATGCGAACCTTGAACGCGCCGCCTATACGATGGGAGCCTCAAAGTGGAAAGTGTTTTGGACGATTTCTTTTCCACTTGCTTGGCCAGGCTTATTAGCAGGGGTCGTCTTAACGTTTGCCCGAGCCCTTGGTGAGTTCGGAGCCACCTTAATGTTCGCCGGGTATATGCCAAATGTAACGGATACGATTCCGTTAGCCATTTACTTTGCGGTCGAATCAGGTCATATAGAGTTAGCGACATTTTGGGTAACCATCATTGTCGTACTCGGCTTTAGCGCAATTTTATGGTTGAATTGGTGGAACAAACGCCACAAATGGCGCTATTCAGAGAAAAAATAAATACAGTTGTTCGAAAAAAGGAGTTCAATGATGCTACATGTCAATATTCAAAAGGAACTTACTCAATTTACGTTAGATGTTGAATTCACAGTTCAACAAGAGATTGCTGTTTTATTCGGTGCCTCAGGATCAGGGAAAACGACGATTTTAAATTGCATCGCTGGTATTCAAACACCGACAGAAGGTTTCATCCAATTGCACAATCGCACACTTTTTAATAGCGATGAAAAACGATCTGTTCCGATTCAACATCGAAACATCGGCTATCTCTTTCAAGATTATGCACTCTTTCCACACTTGACCGTATGGAAAAACATCGCGTACGGCATGAAAAATAAAACACTTGCAAACCAGCTCATGCATGAACTACATATTCATCATTTACAGCATCAATATCCTCGGGAAATATCCGGCGGTGAAAAGCAACGCGTCGCTTTAGTTCGAGCACTCGTAACCGAGCCGCAACTTCTCCTTTTAGATGAACCTTTTTCCGCTTTAGATGATGTTACCCGACAAACGATCCATGATGAACTGTTGCGACTCCATCACCGGTGGAAGATCCCAATTATTCTCGTCACGCATAGCCTTTTAGAAGCAGAAAGACTAGGGCATAAAATTTTATACATTGAAGATGGAATGCTCGTCTAACCGTTCGATACAATGACCTTGAAATACGAAAAAACCACCTTCTGTCGGAATCAACTCCATAGGGGTGGTTTTTTGTTATTTTATGGCGATTGATTAAATCGCTCATACATTAATTGCATCCGCTCGTTAAATAAAGTTGGATATGATAAATACCCGAGCATAATACTCGTAATGACCGCCGTTGTTAAAAGGAGAAACAAAACGAGCAGTTGGAAAAAAACAGCTTGCACAGGATCGGCTCCAGCAATAATTTGACCGCTCATCATACCAGGCAGTTGAACGAGCCCGATTGTCTTCTGACTTTCAATTGTCGGAATCGTACTCGCTTGGATGGACTTAACGAGCTGTATATGAATCGCTTGCTTCGGCGTTCCTCCAAGTGACAAAATTAATTCAGCTTCCTCTTGATGGGCCTCTAATTCTGCGCTGAAACGATTTAAAAACAAAATCGCTAAAACCATTGAATTTCCAATGACCATTCCACTGATCGGAATAATATATTGAGCTGTCGGTGGAATGATGTTTAAACCGAGTAAAATACTTTGTGTAAGTAGTTCAACAAACGTAAAAGTGAGAACTAATTTCCACGTAATTCCTTGAATCGTAATCCCTTTTTTACGGGCATTTTGTGTCGCCGCTCCAATCATGAGCACGACCATTAAAATCATATAAATGATCTGTTCAGCTGCAAAGACGAATTGTAAAACATAACCGACAAGGAGCAATTGGATCATTGAACGAATCGTTGCAATAATCGTGTCTTTTTCCAAGCCTAATTTAAATGTTTTTGATAGAAGAAGTGGGATCAAAACGAAAATAAGGGCGAACAGTAACGTCACATAATTCATCTCTCTTCCCCCGTAATAAATCGTTGAACGCGCTCTGTTTTTGGACAGTCTAATAATGACGTTTCTCCGCTTTCAATCACTTCTCCATCCATCATTACCCACGTATAATCACCGATTTCTCGGGCTTGATGTAAGTTGTGGGTAATCCAAATAATCGTCGTTTTATACATTTTATTAATTTTAACAATTAATTGTTCAATATCTTGTTGGGAGACTTTATCTAAAGATGACGTTATTTCATCGAGTAATAAAACTTTCGGGCGATTGACTAACGTCCGTGCAATCGACAATTTTTGTCGTTGCCCACCTGATAACTTTTTAACATTTCGTTGTAACAATGTTTCATCCAAGCCGACAAGTTCCATCAGTTCTTTCGCCTTCTTAAGAGGTAGTCGTTTATTTTGTAATTTCAATGGTAGTGCTACATTATACAACACTGTCCCACTGATCATCGGCGCTTGTTGCAAAGCTAGACCTACTGTACGTCTTAGTTCGACAGGATGATAGTCATCGATGTTTTTTTCAAAAACAAAAATCTCCCCATTACACGGTGACTGTAATCCGTTACAAAGTTTAAACAAAGACGTTTTTCCAGCTCCAGATGGACCTACTAACGTCGTGATTTGCCCTTTAGGAAATGAACCTGTAATGTTTTTTAAAATACGGATTCCGCCAGCATGATAAGAGACGTCTTCAAAACGGATAGCGGCTTCAATAGTTGTTGTCAAAAATTTTTCACTTCATTTTTAAAAAAATCGTTATGAATGATAAAACGATATCTACTTGAAAGATACCATATTTCGGCAATTTGTTACAGATAATACATGGAGCATGATTTTATATTCGTGAGGTATGACGTCTGCTTCGTCGGCTTTCTTTTTGAATTAACAAAATGTAGTGACGTTGTTTTTTACCCAACCTCATAATGTGTGGATAGGAATTTTACATGTCCCTATATTTATTCTCTCAATCTATGGCTTAATGATTGATCATAAAGAGAAATCTCCTGTGAAGATGAACATTTCTCAATAAAAAAGCACCTTGTGGAAAGGTGCTTTTTTTTATGATAAGATATTATATTTTAACGATAAGTAGTGTGCTTATTCAACAAAGCGACCACGCTGACGCATCAATTCACGGTTTAAATTCTCATTTCTTTCAAAGGCAGCTCGTCCGTGAAGCCAAAATAAATTATTGATAACGACTAAATCACCGACAGGAAGCTCGAGTTCAATAACACTTTCATCATTTTCCATCGAGTGCGATAAGTCTCTTAAATATTGGGCTTGCTCAATCGTTTCTGGATAAGCGAACTGATCGATAAAAGAAATACATGGCTTATCGTTTTGTTTAAAGAAAGTAGCCCGTTCAACTTCATCATTTACATTTTTACTTGCTGGTGCTTTGTATGTGAATTTATAACCACCTAATGGATCCGATACAAATCGATCTAATTCTTTCCAATCATCGAGGTGAAGGAGACGAGATTCGCCACCGACAGCATTTTCTTCAACCATTTTCATCATCAATAACCAATCCGTTGCTTCGTCCACGAATGTCCCATCCGTGTGTAATGTGAAGAGGCGATATGCTTGACGCAAGTATGTGTCACTGTTGTCGGAATGTTTTACGGTGAAGCGTGCATAATACTTTCCAGACATCGCATCATGGTTTGGTAGACCGATAAGATGAGTAATCGCGGTAGCAAAAATAACATACTCATCAGTATCCTCAGTTACCCCTTCTAAACCGAGGGTAAATCCACCCGTCTCACGGTCATGGACGATTCCTCTTAAAATCTCACCAAATTGTTCGCCTACACAATCGAGAAGGATGGCCGAAACGATTAAACGTTGATAAGGTGTATACTCCAAACTTTGTACGGAAATATTTTTTTCTCTAACGGTTGACAAAAACTGGGCAATCGCTTCTTTGTTAATCTCAATGTGATATAGTCGATTTGATTGAGGATGGACTTTCACCTCGTACCCTGCTTCTTTCGTTACAAACTTATGTTTTGTTTGTTCTGCCACAATCATGAATAATTCCTCCCATTGATTTATTTGTGTGTAGAGGCTTAGAAAACACAAATAGCCAGTTACACAGGTATCCACTACGATTGAATGAGTAAACCTGAGCAACTGGCCGATATTCACTTTAATGCTCTACGTAAATAGAGTCACAGTAAATATTACAGTTGGTCGAATGTCATTTTCTAACTTCTACGGTAGACGATTCACGATTTTTGAAAAGCTTATTTCCAAAAGGCGAATGTTCGTTTTTTTTTTAATTATCTGTATTATAACAGTTCATTTTCTAAGTGTCAATATTTAGACAATTCCTCGATTACTTTTCACTAGCATCAACCTTGTCAGTAAGCCGGTTTTGTTGAAAGTGCAGACCGAGATCTTTTAGGGCGGCGATTAGAGCATTTGCTGCCTTTCCTCGATAATGATGTTTAATC
>DASUXY010000031.1:0-12942 GCA_036377675.1 Bacillota bacterium | reverse complement strand
AATGCCGAAGAGATTATGGAGTTACCAATCTCGTATGAGGAAAAAGGGATCAGGAAGGGCATTGAGAAAGGGGTTAAAAAAGTAGCCCTTGAGCTGTTAAAGAAAGGTTCTTCAGTGGATTTTGTAGCTGAGGTTACACAGTTGAATAAACGTGAAATTGAACGGTTAAAGGAAGAAATTTAGTTTAATAAGCTTAAAACCTCAAAAATATAAGTCAAGATTCGTCCTTCATAAAACGAAATCATGTAAACCCCCAAGAATGTGGATCGTCTTGGGGGTTATTTTCAAGTTTGCTGTCGGACGATTCAATGGAAGGATTTTTGTCATTTTAGCACATAGACGCTCCCCATTTCCCCGTTATGAATCGCTACTTCGGTCTCTCCAACTGATGATGTCTACATCCGAAATATCCACTTCACCGTAGCTGAGGAGGTGAGGGATAAACGTAAATAATCCGAATCGGTTGCTTTTGCGATGAACGTCTTCGTAGAAATCCATCGTTTCTTGAGATAGTGTTGACAAATCCTCATACCGTTTCACATGCAGTGAGTGGGTCATATGTGTCTGAATTTGTGCCAAAGGATTTTTATAATTTTTTTTTGTATAAATACACACAGCATTTTGGTTGTTTTTTAAACGTGTTATGGGAACCTTGAAGAAGTGTAGATCGTGATTGACCTCTAAGCCAGCCGCCGTTAATGCATTGTAAACATTGAAAGGATGTAACATTAAAAAATGAATAACATCATTCCAAAGGCAATTGAACATCGGTATTCTTCGTTTCAACATCTTTGCCCGTTGAGGATGATCATATTTTTTGACATATTTCATATAAAGGTCATGATGACTATGTTTTAACGTATTTAATGGAATTAACTTGTTATCTATAATTTTTCCTGGCACTTTATGATAAACGTATTGAATAAGCTCACCCCCTTTTAAATACTTTTTCTTCATTTTTAATCTACAGATGATCTGATACTATTTATTTTATACTATTTCTGACGTATTTGGTCGCAATATAATAAATATTATTTTTATATAGAAGGTATTTTTGTGAAGATATAGAATATTAATAATGGTCCACTTATAGGGGTGAGATAAACGAATAACAAACGGATAAAAATCTTTACAGTACTTTTATCATGTATACTTACTCTGTCATTGGGATCGGTTGCACTAGCGGCGGATAGCGGAGGCGGAGAAGTAGAAGAAGATAAGGAAATGTCTATATTCAGAAGTCAAAAAAAGAGTGGCGGGGTGTGGGAATACGACACCAAAGTATCGGGGATTTTTAAGAAAACAAAAACAGTTTGGTCCAATTACTGGCATCCAAAGGTAACTCATGGATCTGCTGCCCAATTAGGAGCCAACAGACCTTCGCGTTCTTGTGTTAAGAAGGACTTAACAGCTCGATCCAAGCAGTCAAGTTTTAATACAAAGTTAACAGGATATGCTTACTGGAATAAATCTTGTACGATGAAGTGACTGTTGGGATCATGGCGAAATGCGTCATGATCCTGGTCGCCCATTCGTGAAAGTTATGAAACAAAGCTTAAAAGGAGTTCCTTTTATGAAAAAAATCGTCTCTGTCACATTATTGGTAAGCTTTGTCATTTCGATTTACTTTTCCTTTGAGCAAACGAAAAACGATGAGATTGCACGATTTGCGACGTTCGAACGTGAATATGCTCACCCTTTCATGATTCCTGAAGATGAGAAGTTGAATCATGCTGAAGACGTCTATTCTCTTTTGCAAACAGTTGCGTCACATGCACAAGTGAACGTCTTTCGCGGCGCCCAATATTTTCGACCAGATGAACGAATTGAACATATAAAGTATATAATGTTATCCGCTGACACACAATTTTATAACCAGATTGAACTCGTTGAAGGTCGCATGCTCACAGAAAATGAAACGGCTCATAGTGATTTATTTGTAACGACCGTCGAGACGATGGAGGAGAATCAAGTTGGCCGCATCCGTTCCTTCCAGGCGAACGAGCCCGTCACCATTCAATCGCTACAAGCTTCGTATGACCATCTCCCTGTTCATGGACGTTACTTTGTAGAAGTGAGCAGTGATCAACAGTTGCAACACTTTTTACAAGAATTAAGTGAAGAACTGAATACATACGTAACGAAGACGACGGAAGAGGAAAATCGTCGCTATACGGTCGCTGACTTGCAACCAAAAGAGGCGTTTATCGAGCCGCGAGATGATTTTTTTCTTATGACGAATGCATCTGATTTACAAACGACCCAGACGGTTGTTTTTGCTTTAACGGCTTTATTATTCATCTATTATATGTTTAATCAGTCGAAGAAAATGGGCATTTTAAAAATGCATGGTATTTCAAAGCGACGTATGTGGTGGCTCATCGCTGGTAAACAAATAACGATTCTTGCCGTCCTTTTCGCTTTCGGATGCGTCATCATCGCGGTTATGTTGTCATTTCCAGAGACATTTATTGAAAATTGTCTCGTCCAACTTGGCATCGCTTATAGTGTACTTCTCGTTTTGTCGCTCGTCTGTTATGGATTGATCTCTACGATTCGAGTAAATGAAGCGATCAAAAATAAAAAACAGACGAAAGCGATTTATTTATTGAATGTTACTGTCAAAGTCTTCCTTGGCGTAATGATCATTTTACTTTCACTTGAAACCTTCGGAAACTATGCCCTATTACAAGCAGAAAAAAGACAATTTTTATCTAAGGGAGAGAACGTACGTTCATGGCCAGGTATAGAAAATTACGGAGTGATCAATGCTTATTTAGGTTATACAACTGCTTATAATACGGATGAAATTGAACAGGACTTATCCCGAAGTGATGAGGCCCTCGCTGAGTTATATGTCCCTTTCAATCGTCAAGGGGCACTGTATGTCGATGCGACGGAATTTGAACAAGACTTTTTACAAGTGAATGACACGTTTGAAGGAATTTTTTCGATGACGGTCAATCCGAACTTTTTACAACAATATCCAATTTACGATGATCAAGGAAAAGCGGTACATATTAGCGAAGATACGAAAGATTGGATCGTACTCGTTCCTGAGCAGTATAAGCACGAAGAGGAAGAAATCCGTCAGTATTATGAAGACCGGGAAATGAGAGATTATTACTTAACGGTGGATGATGGCCAACGCTTACAAATCATATGGACAAAACAGGGGCAACAAATCTTTAGCATGAATCCCGACGTATTTCCTGAGGAAAACAATGACATTACCGACCCTGTCATCCACGTTAAAACAGAAAGCAATCACCTCTTTACGTATCGAGGTGGTATTCTCGGGGCGGGACTCAATGATCCGTTAAAAGTGAAACTGATCAATGGCGATCCGCTCGTGACGTATGAAAAATTCAAAGATGAATTCGAACGATTCGATTTACATAGCAATACAACGATTATGACGATTCCTCAATTTATATCACAAAGGCTTGATGAATTGGAAAGAGATCTAACAAGTGAACGTTTCGTTCTCGTCGGGATGATCGGTTTGTTTACCTTGTTAAGTGTGCAAAATGTCATCATTTATTTCCATCGCCATGCGAAAAAATTGGTCATTAGGCGATTGTTTGGGATACGTTTTTTGAAAGCGTATGCGCCTGTTTTTTGGTCGTTGATCATCACGACGTTTCTGTTTGTTTTCATCAGTATATTCATCGATGGAGTAGCTATGTTGACAGTAGACTCACTCATTCGTCGCTTTTTGAACGAATTTTTCTATATCGTTAGTTTATTGGTGATCATTGAAGGGATCGCTATGAGCATCGCCCTATTCGTCATTGAAAAACGGAACAAACTACCCGTTCTTCAAGGGGAATGAATGTAGATCTATGTACAGGGTACATCAGTTTGTTGGATGTGGTCGTTCCGCGCTCTTAGACTGTTATAGATTCAAATCGAAATGTCATTTCCCTTGATTTTTAATAAAGGAATGTGTAAATGCATGAACTATAGTAAAAGGAGGGGCTCTATTGGAAACGATTTGTGAGCTTAAAAACATTGACAAACGCTATAGGGTCAAGGAAGTGCTTCATCATTTTTCATTGTCGATTCCAAAAGGTGAACTGATCGCTATTACGGGAAGAAGTGGTTCCGGTAAAACAACGCTCTTAAACATCATCGGCCTATTAGAAAAACCAGACAGCGGCTCGATTCGTTTATTCGGGAAAGAAAATCCTTTTAAAAATCGAAGAATCGTCAACGAGCTGTTACGCACAAAAATAGCTTACTTATTTCAAAACTTTGCTTTAATTGATAACGAATCGATTCGTAAAAACTTGACAGTGCCGTTAATTTATTCTAAACAATCAAAACGAGAAAAAGAAGCAACTAAAGAGAGCGCATTACGACAAGTGGGCTTGGACCTCTCGTTGGATCAAAAGATTTACGAACTATCAGGCGGGGAGCAACAACGCGTCGCCATTGCACGCCTGTTGTTAAAACCATCAGAATTGATATTAGCGGATGAGCCGACCGGTTCTGTCGATGCTGATCATCGCGATGACATCCTCGCTCTTTTAAAGGAGCTGCACCAACGTGGAAAAACAATCCTCATCGTCACGCACGATCCTTATGTGGCGAACATCTGTCAACGCGTCATTTGTTTAGATGAAGTAAACATGGTCGACAACGTCAGTTGAAAGTATTTCGGTGCAGAAGTTGATTTTCACATGACCCCCGTTTTATCTGAACGTAGTGGGATATAAAGCTCGCTAAAATTTATGGAATCCGTGAAGTTGAACCGAGTTTTATCTAAACTTAGTGGGTATCATCTAAACCTTGAAAGAAAAGCTACTAGGTTCTTTTCTATCAGATCTAGTAGCTTTTTAATCTTTAGCAATTTCAAACATAGCGGTATTTATTACAACTTCCACTGAACTTCCTCTAGGCCGATGTTTTTCAATATTTCATTCGTTCTTGAAAATGGTTTGCTACCAAAGAAACCTCGATGCGCTGAGAAAGGACTCGGGTGGGGAGATTGAATGATGTAATGCTTCGATGTATCAATGAGTGTCATTTTATTTTGCGCTGCTCGTCCCCACAAAAGATAGACAACTGGATGTTCTTTTTTATTTAATGTTTCGATGACACGGCTGGTAAAGTTTTCCCAACCTTGTCCACGGTGGGAATGGGCCTGTCCTTTTCGTACGGTTAAAACAGTATTTAAAAGAAGTACGCCTTGTTTTGCCCAATCGACTAAACAGCCGTGATCGGGAGGCGTGTAGCCGAGATCATGTTGCAATTCTTTAAATATATTAACTAACGAAGGTGGCTGTTTCACTCCGGGCTGTACGGAAAAGCTGAGACCGTGTGCTTGGTTAGGACCGTGATAAGGATCTTGTCCTAAAATGACGACTTTTACATCATGAAATGAGGTATAATGAAGCGCGTTAAAAATATGATTCATATGAGGGTAAATCACTTGTGTCGTATATTCCCTTTTTAAAAATTTCCTCAATCGTAAATAATATGGCTTTGTAAATTCTTCATTTAATAAAGGTGCCCAATCATTTTTTAAAATTTGTTTTCTTTGTTGTTTCATATGATCCTTCCTTGTCAAACAGGTTTATTGTACACTATAAGAGATATTACAAATCTAGCATATTGTAGTAGCCGAAGTGAAGTATTCTTAAATGTTTGCTCCATAAAATGAAGTGAAGGTTAATGTAGTTTGACCTTCACCGAGGTCAAGGTTGGCTGAAAGTAGGAACCCTGTATGAAGCGCTCCCTCGAGGTTATTATCTTTCGGAAAACAGGTAGATCCATAGTGAGCGGATTTATTTACGTTATCATACATAGTATTATAGAAGAGATTTATGAAAGGATGGATGGGACAAGTGAGTGGATCACAGTTATTCGTGGATTGGGGAATGACCGTCGTTAAGTTAATCGCGATTATCATCATTTATTTTATCGTCAAATCAATGGGCCAACGAGCTATTGAAAAGGCCTTTCAACGAAAATATAAAACAGAAACACGTTCGTCCAGTCGGAGAAGGACACTCCAATCGATTGTCAATAATATATTTTCGTATTTTCTCTTATTTATCGTAATCGGCATTGTGTTTGAGTTATTCGGTTTAGATATTAAAGCATTACTTGCCGGTGCGGGTATTGTCGGACTTGCTATCGGCTTCGGTGCTCAAGGCTTAGTAAGTGATGTTGTAACGGGGTTCTTTATTTTATTAGAAAAGCAAATGGATGTAGATGATTATGTAACCATCGCTGGATTCGACGGAATTATAGAAGAAATCGGTTTACGAACGACAACGTTACGAGGGTTTGACGGAACGCTACATTTCATTCCAAATCGCGAAATTACGGGTGTTAGCAATCATTCGCGAGGAAACATGCGAGCACTCGTCGACATAGCTATCCCTTACGATAACGATCTTGACAAGGCTATCGAGACATTGCAAAAAGCTTGTGATGAATTCGGGCGGAAAGAAGGCGCTGTCCTAGAAGGCCCGGATGTGCTTGGCATTCAAGAAATCGATTCATCAGACGTCGTCATTCGCATCATTTGTAAAACGAAAAACATGGAACAATGGAATGTGGAAAGAAAGCTTCGTAAAGTGTTGATGGAGACTCTTTCTCATCTCAAATAGGAAAGGCTTTTGCTACTCGATGATTTTTTACCCATGTTATGTCTCGGATGTAGGTAGCTCGTTCAATGCAGAATGATTATGAGACGATGTTGTTTGCGATCGAATTGTACGTTTGGATTGTATCGGATTAACTATACGTATGTACTGTTCATCATTGCATTAAAAACGTATCTAAAATGACTTATTGATGGGTGTAGGAACAGATAGGAGTTTATTAATAGGATCAGTCATCGATATCATGCATAAAACAACCTCTAGAATAATCTTAGGGGGATGTTTTATGCATGAAAGGATGGTTGAACAAGTGTTTAAAGCCTATATACATATACATTTATACATTGTAAGAATGAATTTTTCTTCAAAGTTAGACACAATTTGTAAGGGAATAGGTCACTTTTGAAATGGCGTACATAATAAAGATTCGCTCAATTCTTTTCGTATTTGTACAATGTGCTTTTCCATCAGTTGTTTAGCTTTATTTTGATCTCCAGATGCAATCGCAACATAAATTTCTTTATGCTCTTTAAATGTATCATCATAACGTAATGGATCAGATAAGCGATGGCGTCGAGTTGCTCGTATCGTATCCTCCATATACTCATATAATGTTTTGCTTAGGTTGATAAACACTGTATTATGTGTAGCCTCAACAATTGCGATATGAAATTGTAAATCCGCTTGAACTCCTTTTTCGACATCTCCTTTTGAAGATACCATCATTTCCAAAGCTTGCTTAATCTTTGCTAATTCTTCTGACGTCGCTCTTTGGGCATTCCGAAACCATTTTTATTCTTTAATGGATATATTACACTTCTATTAGGAGTTGTAATGTTTGGTATGGGTCTAACTTTAGAAGCCGTCGATTTTAAATTGATTTTTACGAAGCCAATCCCCGTACTCATAGGAGTTTTGGCACAATTTAGTATTATGCCTCTTACCGCTTTTGACGTTGCCTATGCCATGAATCTACCGGCAGAATTCGCAGCAGGACTTGTTCTACTCGGTTCAGTTCCCGGTGGGACTGCTTCAAACGTTATGGTGTACCTAGCTAGAGGAAATCTCCCTCTTTCTATTACAATGACATCTTTTTCGACAATCCTTGCACCAATTATAACGCGATTACTCTTGTTGTGGTTAGCAGGGCAATGGATGCCAATTGATGCATTATCCATGTTTATGTCCATTGTACAAGTAATTATTATCCCCATTGTGCTAGGATTAATTGTGAGGAAAATAATGCCTTCTTTTGTTGATAAAGGTGTTAAAGTAGTTCCATTAATATCTGTAGTAGCAATTATGATTATCGTATCCGCTGTCGTTTCTGGTAATGTGGAAACTATTTCTTCAGCAGGATTATTATTATTCATAGCGGTATTTTTCCATAATACGATTGGGCTTTTATTAGGATATTATACTGCTCGATTATTAGGTCTTAGTGAAAGCGATCGGAGAGCTATTTCAATTGAAGTTGGAATGCAGAATTCAGGTTTAGGGGTAGCATTAGCAACCACGCATTTTGGGCCTTTAGCTGCTCTTCCAAGTGCATTAGCGGCAGTTTGGCATAACATTTCGGGGCCAGTAATTGCTAGTATATGGTCTAAGAAAAAAGTAAATCACTCTTCAAGTAACGACGAGGTGAACAGTATAAAATACCAACAAGTAAGCAAATAAACTCTGAGAAACATGTTTCGCACTCTTAAGTGCTGTCCTACCATTAAATCAAGCGGTTTTTATGGATTCGGTCGATGAAGGTTACGATCATAAAAACCGTTTACTTTTTGTAAAAAATGAACCAAATGTATCGTGTTGAATAATCCGTGATAATAAAAAATCCCTTCGTCTACTGGAGTGACACACAAAGGGATTTTCGTATGGACGTTTACTGTAAATGTAGTCGATTGTTTATTTGCCTTACGATATTTTACTGAAGCGAGCAGGTGAATGAACGGATTCTCTAGCGTCTTTACTTTTCTTTCGAACAAGTGTTAATACCGAAGATGCTATATAAAGGACAATATTTGATGAATGCTGAAAGCAATAACACAACTCCAATTAAACTAATATATTTGAGTCCACCGTCTAAAATGAAAAATAATGATAAGAAAACAACGCCTAAAATAATACGAACGACTTGATCTGTAGAGCCAACGTTTGTTTTCATCCACTACACCTCCTTTATTTGTTCCCCTTACTATCAGTATAAAATGAAAAAAGTGTTGATGCAGTATATTTGCTTAACGACAACTTTCGATTAATAAGTTTTCTTAATTTGACCATGAATCTAAGCTAAAGAGATCCGCTTTATGAATATATGACAAGCTTAAAAAATGCACCGATGGCAAAAGATATCTTTAAGCTGAATGCTCCAATGACTTAAAAAATGCTCAGGCATCTAATCGTTTAAATAAGAAGAAAAGGGGTAAGCTACAAATAGAATACAAATATAAGTCAGAGGTGAGCATATAATGAAGAAATTAGATAATAAAGTTTCAATTATCACAGGTGGAGCATCAGGAATTGGTGAAGCTGCTGTTCGTGAGTTTGTAAACGAAGGTTCTAAAGTTGTAATTGCAGACTTAAATGAAGAGAAAGGAAAGGCGCTCGAAAAAGAACTGACAGATGCTGGTGCCGACGTGTTATTTATACAGTCTAATGTTACAAATGAGAACGAAGTGAAAGATTTAATTTCTAAAACCGTTGAAAAGTACGGAAAGCTAGATGTGCTATACAATAATGCTGGTATGCTTAAAACAGCTAATAGTAGTCATGAGTTGGATTTTAGTGACTGGCGTCAAGTGATGGATGTTAACCTCGATGGTGTGTTTTTAATGGTGAAATACGGTATTCAACAGATGGTTAATAACGGTGGAGGTTCGATCATAAATACGGCTTCTATTGCTGGACATGTTGCCGCGACTGATGAAATTGCGTATAACACTTCCAAACATGCCGTCGTCGGTATTACGCGTACATTAGGTGTCGAATATGCGAAGAAAAATATTCGAGTAAATGCCGTCTGTCCAGGCTATGTATCCACACCACTTTTAGATGATTTCTCTCAAGAAGAGAAAGATCATTTAGCATCACTTCATCCAATGGGACGTCTAGCACGACCAGAAGAAATAGCTAAATCAGTTGTTTTCCTTGCCTCTGATGATGCAAGCTTCGTTACGGGGAGTAGCTTATTAGTCGACGGTGGCTTTACTGCTCAGTAATATGAGTCATATCGAATCGATGACTTTTAGATAGAATGAAGGAGTTGTTTCAAAAGGGAAATCCTAACCATTTCTACGGAAACATCCCGGATCATACCGAAAAGTGATCCGCGATGTTTTTTGTATGCGTTTTACGATGTAAGTGAAGGTTGAAGTCACGATCAAAATACGTTGAAACAATCCTTGTTCGTACTTGTCTTTCTAAATGTGCGAATGAATGTGAAATAAGTGTTTATTATTTCCTTCTATCATTGTAAGATAAGGTTAAAGAGGGGGGAAAATGATGCAGATCATTCGCTGTCCAATTTGTAAGACAAACTTTCGTAAACGAGATGTTGTCATCATTGATGTGCTCAATACGATGGCGCATCGAAAATGTGCTCCTAAAGATACGGGGTATCTTCGCAACATTAAAGATGGTGGAACTTTTTTCGGAATTATGAAACGATATGACGTGTAGGCTCTTCAGCATTGTGTCAATCCAAATAGGTCAAACGTCTATTACGTGTCCTACGTTCATTGTTATGACTTGTTGAACAACTTTTCTAATTTGTAAGCTAGATGATCGGCTCCTTGTTCTGTTACTTCATGAAAGACGCCTTGTCTCTTTCTTACTGATGAATCACCTCTGAACGATTATTTTTACTTCCCAGTTCATCAACGAGTGAACGTCTCTTCTAATCATTTAAGTTGATTTGTATGAACCCTTCACCCATGGTCGTTTGAGAATTCATGACGAATAAGGAGACTTGTTCTTGACAACATGTCTCCTTATTGGCGGTGTGATGTTTGTTTTCTTTACAATAAAGAGGATAATCCCTTCAGTTATGACTAGATAACTTCGTGGGATAATCCTCTTTTAATAACGAAAATAAAGCTTACTTGATTGTTTCTTTCGATCTTCTATTCGTTCGTCCACTTCATCATCGGGGAAGGCGTTAGTTATTTCGTGGTGTTTGTTTACGAACAACATCGTAAATCGCTGAACCGATGAGTTCTCCTGCTTCTTGGATGCGATCTCGACTAATATGATCGATTGTATCGAAAGGTGTGTGATACCATGGCTCCAGAGCAGCTGTTTCAGGTTCTCTCCTTATAAAGTTAGCTGAGTCGATGCCCGCTTCGTGAAAGGAAACGTGGTCGGAAGATCCTCCTTGATGGAGTACGAGTGTGTCATTTCCTAATCTTTCTGCAGCTTCTTTAGAAGAGTGCCAAACGAGATTTGGTGCTCCGTCAACGACGTTAACGAAAAAAGCCGTTGCCTGTTCCCAATCTGTACCGACCATATCGAGGTTAAAGTTTGCAAGACTTCTATTCTTATCAGACGGGGAAAGTTGACTGACGTAATAGCTTGAACCAACTAATCCGATTTCTTCGGCGCCAAAAAAGACAAAGCGTACTTCTTTATCTGTCGGATATGCTTTCATGATTCGGGCTAGTTCGAGAACAACCGATGTTCCAGACGCATTATCATTGGCACCGGGTGCATAAGGGACACTATCATAATGGGCTGTTACATAAACAATTTCATCGTCAGTGGAGTTTCCTTTCGGTCGTTTGACGGCAATGATATTTTGTGATGTTTGCTTTTCTAATTCGCTAATCTTAATCGTAGTCGTAACTTCCTTAGTAGCCATTTTTGATAATAATAACTGTCCATCTGCTTGTGTAATGGCGACGACAGGAATCGAAGCGATATTTCCTCCTAAACTAGGAGATGGAGGTACGAGTCCTTCGGTATGGTCGTAAATGATGACACCAGCTGCTCCCGCTTCCATCGCATGTTCTACCTTTTCCCAAAAGGTTAATACTCCTCTTTCAATTAAAGCGATATTTCCGTCCACCTCTTCTGGAAAGTCACCAACTTCGCCGAGCCCTGAATGGTAGAGAACTCCTGTAACTCCATCATCAATTGTAGAAGCGGATCCGCTAGCAATTCGGATGGACAACTCCTCTTCGTTGATTGAAGTTGTTAATTCACCTTGCATCTGACTTGGGATATCAAATTGCTCTGTCTGAACGTCGTAACCGTGACTTTCAAGTTCGTCTTTGATGTATTGGGCAGCTTGTTTTTCAGCTTCTGTACCTGTTACACGGGGTCCAAGTTCTTCACTCAAGTACTCGATATGTTGCATCGAGCGCTCCGAATCAAATCGGGCTGTTATTTTTCGATCGAAATCTGAAACGGATTGTGACGAAGCTTCAGCAACTGCACTTACGACTGGAACATGTAGCATTGAAAATAAAAACGTAACAATAGCCATTAGCTGCAAATGTTTTTTCATTTTGTAATCTCCTCCTATCCCCATTAAAATCGTCTCTTACCCCTTCTAAGATCCTCACGTTCGGTTAAGATAATTACCTTTTCCGAGAAAATAGTAGAGAATCCTTGTCCTTTATGAATGTATATTTATTGTACTATTCCGACAACTTGTTGCAATAGGTCTTAACGATTGTTTTACCTTGAGTTGTAAGATTACTAGGGAAATTTTACTAGGTCTATGATAGTAGCAGTAAACATACAAGATAGAACAAAGATTGATCGTTGTTCACGCACAAGCAAATGATCGGCTGCTCGTAATTCATTCATCCTGTTAGAGAAAATGTCAATTGTTCTACGAGAGAGGGGTCAATACGGTGAGGTTATGTAAAGAAGAGTCATGTTATAGTTACGTATAAAAAATAGGTATATCTTATCATGATTTATGTAACGAGAGAGGTGGGACGTCAAAAAACATAAATAGAGTTGTCGATTACATATGGGGTAATTGTGTACGTCTTTAAGCGACAATTTTTGAGCGATAAAATTATCTTCTAAATAATTTGACAATTATATATAGGAGATTTAGAATTTTAGTAATAATCATAAATTAAAAAGCAATTAAAGATGTAACAACTGAGGATGACGAACGAGATAACAGTGGATTGTAATCTCGTTTTAAAAGTAGAAGAAATTTCAATATGATGTGCTAAATGGGTGTGTCAATGTGTTTAGCTTTTAGCTACAGTGTGCTGAAGAAGATGAACAAACAATTAAAGGAGTGAATTCGTTTATGGATCTGAAAGATTGTGTAGCTGTTGTAACGGGTGGAGCATCGGGTCTA
>DASUXY010000030.1:0-36217 GCA_036377675.1 Bacillota bacterium | reverse complement strand
CGATTTATTTTCGAGCACATTTCAACGAGGGGGTCGTCACGAAAAGATCATGACGTTGAAAGAAAGCTTAAACCAACTCGGTTTTGGTGAAATCAAGGTTACAACGTATTACGGCGATTTCACGGAGAAACGTGTGAAAGATTTTCAAAAGTATTACGGCTTAACAGTAACGGGTAAAGCCGACTTAGACACGTTGGATAAAATAGAAGAGCTCAAGTCAACTCCATTTCAACGAGGGAAACGTCATGAAGACACGATTCAGTTGAAGAAAGATTTGAACCGTTTAGGCTTTGGGAACATTAAAGTAACGCCCCTTTACGGCAGTTTTACTGAAACGCGTGTGAAAGATTTCCAACGTTATTACGGCTTAACAGTTACCGGCGTTGCCGATTCTCGCACATTAGACAAAATCGCTGAAATTTTGTCAACTCCATTTCAACGAGGGAAACGTCATGAAGACACGATTCAGTTAAAGAAAGATTTGAATCGCTTAGGCTTCGGCAACATTAAAGTGACGCCTCTTTACGGCAGCTTTACAGAAACACGTGTGAAAGATTTCCAACGTTATTACGGCTTAACAGTTACCGGCATTGCCGATTCTCGCACGTTAGACAAAATCGATGAAATTTTATCGAGTCCCTTGCAAAAAGGCAAGCGTCATGAAGATACGATCCAGTTAAAAGAAAACTTGAATCAACTCGGTTTTGATGGCATCAAAGTGACAACGTACTACGGTGATTTTACCGAAAAACGAGTGGAAGAGTTTCAACAAGCATATGAGCTGCCTGTAAGTGGAATCGCAGATGAAGTGACATTAGCGACCATCGATGAACTTTTACAATCACGAGAAGAAGTGACGTATACGAATTATAGGTACACACTTGAAGAAGCATTGGACATCCAGATGAATCAATTGCAACAGACGGATATGTACCGCAATGCTCCAGCTTATGTTCATAGTGCTTATATTCAATTAACGTCCTCAAATAACGGAAAAACGACGTCTCGTTTAAACGTTCGTGCAGAGCCGAACAATACGAGCCACATTTACGGTACGTTAAATGAAGGGGCTTCTGTGACAATTCTTGAAAAAGGAAATACGTGGTACAAAATTCAATACAATACGTGGAGAAATCCGACCCGAAGTGATGTAAGGTATTATTTAGATCCGTCCAATAACGACAGATTCCAACATTTAGTGTTGACAGCAAGTGCAGGTGTTCCAGCAAGCGAATTAAACACCGTTTTAAAAGGGAAAGGTGTCTTAGAAGGTTTAGGACAAGCATTTATTGACGGAGGTAAGGAACACTCGGTCAATGAAATTTACCTCATCTCTCACGCATTACTGGAAACAGGTCACGGAACATCAACATTAGCAAAAGGTGTCGAAGTCGGTAAGGATCAAAACGGTCATTTAGTTCTCGTTCATTCGACGAACCGCGACAACGTAACCGATATTAAAACGACGTACAACATGTTTGGGATTGGAGCAGTAGATAGCAATCCGTTACGTGGAGGTGCTTTCCGCGCATACAATGAAGGGTGGTTTACACCTGAAGCAGCTATTAAAGGTGGAGCTAAATTTATTGCTAGTAGCTATATCCACAATCAATATAAGCAAAACACATTGTATAAAATGCGTTGGAATCCTGCAAACCCAGGTTATCCACAATATGCGACAGATATCGCCTGGGCTGTGAAACAAGTGACACAAATTAAAAATATGTACAGCTTGTTGAATAATCCGATGTTACGATTTAATATCCCAAACTATAAATAAACGCTAGTTACCTAGTTTCTCTTCTCTGAGAGACTAGGTTTATTTTATGCCCGGGACCGTAGCCGCAATACACTCTTTAACATGCACTCATTGACGCTTTATCTATAGTCGTACCGATTTTATTTGTCATAAAATCTACTCTATTGGTCTCTATACAACGGAGTAAAATATGGTAGAATGATGGATAGGTACACGAATACGTTGAAGAAGGTGTAATTAATAAATGTGGGACATAACTGAATTGTTCATAGCATTTATCATATCGTGTGCAACATCATTAATCGTAACACCAATCATTATAAAGATAGCTTTACGATGGAACATTGTCGACCAACCCGACCGGAAACGAAAAACACATAACGGTACGAAGCCGAGCATGGGTGGTTTAGCGATTTTTATCGGTGTTGTTGCCGGTTTCATGTACGTCCAGCCCGTCCATGAATATATGAATGCCATCATCGTCGGGGCTTGTCTTATGATTATTACAGGCTTGCTTGATGATATGTTTGACTTAAAGCCGCTTTATAAATTAATCGGCCAACTCTTAGCTGCTCTCGTTGTTGTTTCCTCGGGACTCATTATTGATAAGCTGACGATTCCTTTTTTAGGGACGGTTTACTTGGACAGTTTAGGGGTTATTTTAACCATTGTCTGGATTGTTGGCGCTTCCAATGCGATTAACTTAATCGACGGTTTGGATGGACTAGCGGCAGGGGTATCAGCAATTGGATTAACGAGTATACTTATCATGGCAGTGATGGATTACCGATTCGTCGTTGTCTATTTGAGTATCATTTTAATCGGTAGTAGTGTTGGCTTTTTGTTTCACAACTTCTATCCGGCGAAGATTTTTATGGGCGATACAGGTGCTTTATTTTTAGGTTATTCGATTGCCATCGTTTCAATGCTAGGCTTATTTAAAAATGTAGCTTTTTTTAGCTTTATCGTTCCGCTTATCGTCATAGCGATTCCTATTTTTGATACGATTTCAGCGATTATAAGACGAACGATGAATAACGAAAGTATCGCAACAGCGGACCAACAGCATATCCATTATCAACTGATTCACATGGGTTATTCGCACCGAGCTTCTGTGTTAATTATCTATGCTTTCAGTGTGTTTTTTGGCTGTATGGCGATCATCTTTAACAGTACGACCTTACTATCATCCTTAGTCGTCATCGTCGCCATTGGCTTAGGTATTCAGCTCATTGCTGAATTAGCGGGGATGACTTTTTACAAGCGTCAACCGATTCTAACGGGGATTCGGCGAATCGTCGGTACGAAAAAAATAAATCGGCAATAAGTGTAACGATAAAAAAAGAAGCACACCTTCCGCCGTCGACGGAAGATGTGCTTCTTTTGGATTACTGTTCCGTTATTTCGCTCTGTTCCATTTCGTTATGTTGTTCAACGTAATCTCGTTCTCGTTCGATGTTTGCATCTTCTTCTGTTCCATCGGGATTCATCTCTTCATCGGTTTCATCTGTTTCCTCTTCCTCATTTATCTCTTCACCATCAGAAAGTGGAGAGGGATCAATTTCAAGATGGTGTTTTAAAATTTCTTTCGCTTCTGCCAAAGATTCCTCGTCTACGATTTGGTAACTCACACCATTGAAACGTTGTGGTTTTGTTTTCAGTTCAATTTGATCAATATTACTCGTTTTAAAGTCCCTGTACTCTTTGAAAAATGCTAAACCTTCACTTACGCGCATATTCGTTTCTATATTTTCGCCAACTTCATACGCGAGATCGTTTATTTTAGTAATCGTTTTTAAGGAGGTTGCTTTATCTATAATTGCTTTAATCACTTCTTGTTGACGTTCGTTTCGACCGATATCGCCCCGTGGGTCTGCTTTTCTCATCCGTGCAAATGCAAGTGCATGCTCCCCATCAAGTTCCATCGGCCCTTCATAAAACTGCAACACCCGTGAATTAGGTGCCATTGTTTTCTGTTCAAAGTCAAACGGAACATCAACCGTAATCCCACCGAGAATATCAATGATATCGATAAATCCATCAAAATCAACGGTCGCATAATAATCAATCGGTATTTCTAAAAAGTTTTCAATTGTTTTGATTGTCATATATTTTCCACCGAATGCATACGCATGGTTAATTTTATCTTGTGTATGTCGACCAGCAATCGTAACGAATGTATCGCGGGGGATGCTTAATAACTTTAGCCTTTCATCATTCGGACTAAACGTAGCTACGATTAACGTATCTGTTCTCCCGTGATCTCCATCTGTTTCATAGTCCTCGATTCCCATTAATAAAATCGATACAGGATCTTTACGAATGGAAACTGTTGAATCCCGCAAATCGGATTTATCTCGACCGAGGTCATCAAATGATTCACCAGCGGCTTGGAATGTTTGAAAGACGTAATATCCTCCGAAACCGACCAACCCGATAAATATAAACAGCACTAACAAAAAAAGTTTGCGTAAACGTCGTTTCCTCGGTTTTTTACGCAGATCTATCCGTTTCATATTATTTTACCCCTTTAATTAAAAACGTTCATTGAGAACCTGATTAAAAACATGTCGTTTGTTTATATAAAATTTGTCCATCATGAAAGAATAGACGGGACATCCTGTTATCTATACGGTATTAGAACATCGATGTCGATATGCACGTCATCTTGTAAACAACCTCTATGACAACATATGGATATAACGATTCATGAATGTGAATAGGAAAAGTATCTTGCCTAGAAGAAAGTGCCAGAAGAAAAGATTATGGAGGTTGATTGATCTCGAGTTCGCGGTCAATAAGCCACAACCTAATCATTCTTCAGGAACGCACAATGGATCTCTCTATGTGTGCAATTGCTTACGATGAGAAGATCCATGTCGTTTCGCTTGTTCGTCTGTCAGCATTCTCTACACGGATGGATGTCTTGTTCGATCGTCTATCTCTATCTTTGAGAAAACATAATATGAACAATCTATTATTCCTAAATATTATACCACGTTCGTACTCTAAAATAAATGGAATGTGTCAAAAAAACTCGTTTCAGGAAATATTATTGAACTCACAACTAGTTTTGTCCATTGTTCCATCAGGAGAACGTCGCTATTTCAACATTTCTATGCTGTCGCTTCCTTCAGACAACTCGATTTTGAACGAGGAGTTCGTGAAATAAATTACAGCGTAAAGCCACACTTTAAATCGGCTTTTTGTTGAAAAATATGAAGAAATCGATTATTTCCCGAGAAATATGACACGATGCTCCCTTTTTACAAATGGATTCGATTATAGTACTAAAGGATAAATATGTTTGTTTCTTTGAACGTTAAACGTGTCAACAAAAGCGTGTAGCAGGCTGAATGACCAAATGAAAGTGCAAAGTGGACAATGATGCGCGTCGTAAAGGAGGTCATTTCAATGGACACATGGTTACTACTTATGTCGGATGTTGGCTTTCCCATTGCAGTCACCTTTTATTTGTTATACCGCATTGAAAGGAAACTTGAAAAATTGACCCATTCTATCCAAACGTGGACAAAAAGAGATAAAGGCTGAAGGACTTGGCCAATAAGTCTATTCTTTACTTTAGATGGCATCCAAAACATTGATCAATCAATGTTTTGGATGTTTGTTTTCATATTAGAACAGCCCCATTTTTTTGACTATCTATTTGCTAAGGGTGATGGAACGTCATCATTTCATTTAAAACGACTTGTGATTTATTTGACATGAGGAGTAGAAACGGTAATCTTCACTGTTCAATCGCTTTACTCCTACCAATAGTGGTCACTGATGGATTTATAACTTGCGTGTCAGACGATGGCAAGACTTTTGTTAAGTAGCTTCATCCTACTGTGAAACATCTTTTTCGAGAAAAACTGCAATTTTCTCCAACTTTGCAGGCCATTTCTTTTTCGTTATATTTTAAAGGGGAACAATATTTGTAAAATACTGTATATTCCGTTGACTTATCTTTTGGAGTGTGCTTAAATGAATACTACGTTATGTAGTTTAGTTTGTTTAGAAAGAAATGTGCGTATTAGACAATATTCGCGAGGGGAAAGACGTGCCGAAGAGGTTCAGCTTCAGGGAATAGAAATAAACTGTCAAAAATTAATCATCATCGATGCGTCGATTCGCACCCCTTTTAGATAGAAGGAGTTCCAACAATTGAAGGACAATCGTTTCAAGTTATTTGTGAAAGAATGTAGAAGCCTCTGCCAATCGTAAAGCGAGGCTTTTCTCTATGAGAAGTCTATCTTTCGAAAAAGGGACGTCTTCAAAAAATGTACGAATCATCCTTAGAAAGGAGAGGAACTTTCGTGATTAAAGCATTGACAGCTACGTTTGACATCGAGATGTTAGGACGGCTTCTTTTGGCAAGCGTATTAGGTTTGACGATCGGTTTGGAACGTGAATTGAAACGAAAACCACTCGGCTTAAAAACGAGCTTAGTGATTTCCATTATTAGTTGTTTATTAACGATCGTATCGATCCAGTCTTCGTACATGTTTCCAGCTTCAGAAAATGCTGAAATTCGCATGGACCCGTTGCGACTTGCAGCCCAAATTGTCTCTGGTGTAGGTTTTTTAGGAGCGGGGGTCATTTTACGTCGAGATGACGATCGGATTACCGGCTTGACGACTGCCGCTATTGTATGGGGAGCAGCAGGTATCGGCATTGCAACGGGGGCCGGTTTTTATATCGAAGCGATTGCAGGTGTCATCTTACTCATGGTTAGCGTCGAATTACTTCCTGCGATGATTCACTGGCTCGGGTTCCGTAAGCGGAGTACAAAAGAAATGTCTGCTCGGCTCATCGTTACACAACGAAAAGAGATTCAAGAGGTGATTGCTGCGATTGAAGAGCATCATATTCGCGTGAAAAATGTCCGAATTAAAGTTTTACAAGACAATACGTTTAGCGTTTCCTTACGCATTCGTGTCCATGAAAACCGACGGACAGAAGATATGTATGACGAATTGTCGACAATTGATCAGATTCACAATTTAGAAATGAGCGGGAAAAATTAAATAAACATAAAAAAAGAATCTCCCGAAGTGAACGGCACCTCCCGTTGTTTTACGTTCAACAATATTTCAGTGCAGTTCAAAGACATTAGGAGATTCTTCGTGTCTTGTAAATCGGTTTACGATGTAATTTCAACTTCAAATTGTTCGTCTTCTTCGACATCTAAATCCGCATCTTCGACGTATATGTTGATTTCATACGTTCCTTCTTCTGAAAATGTGAAAGGAGCTGCGTATTCTCCGTCATTCGTTTGTTCGGCATCGGTTGTTTCGGTGGTGTCACTTGCATCTTTTTTGGCAATTTCATAAGTAACATTTGCACTCGTCATTGGTTCATCATCCATTTCGAGATGGGTAATGAGGTCAACTTGTTCATCAACCGTCACATCTTCCGGTTCCATGAATTGGAGGCTAACACCATCCTCATCTGCATCGCTATCATCATCCGTATCCCCTTCCCCGACGATAATGTCTTGTAAGGGCATCGTGTGTAATGTTCTCGCAGTAACGTGTACTTGCACTGTATACACACCATCTTCCTCGAACGTCATTTCGGCTGAATACGTTCCATCCTCATTGTTTGTAGCATCGATCTTTTCGCTATCATCACCGAACATGTCGTCATCATCGTTAGCCTTTTCATCATCCTGTTCATCTTGGTTGTCTTGATCTCCCTCTTGGGAAACTTCGTAGATAACTTCATCGGCATCAGTGACGACTTCATCTCCATACGTAACCGTAGCATTGAATTCAACCGTCTCCCCGACATCAGCTCTTTCGGGTACGTCAAGGTCAACTTCTAAGACGGCAAGTTCGTCATCTACATCATCACCGACATCGCCTGCACCACATGCAGCTAGGGTTATGAGTGCTACAAACATAATAAATGATAACAACTTTTTAAATGGATGCTTCATGTTTTAATCTCCCTTTCGATTGAACGTTCCTCTTTTTTTATGAATGAAATAATAAGCTAACGTTTCATGACTCTCTCGGATGATTTTACTATTTGACAATATTCCAACCTCATTGGTACAGCTAATTATTCGGAGAGAGGACGTCTACGTTAATGTTAAGGTGTCTAATGAACAGTCGTCATGTTACTCCTCTTCTTTAACCTTTTTCAAGTCTCTAAAAATGTAATCTATTCCACCGGAATCAACACCGTCATACTTTTTAATGATTTCACCTTCTGGATTGACGAGGAAAAATCCGGTTCCATGTGTCACTTGGTCATCGCCTTCAGGTGCTGGGGCGACTAAGTTACGGAATGATTTAATCGAGAGTTCTTCAATAGTCTCAAAGTCATATCCTGTTAGAAACGTCCAACTATCTGTATCTGCGCCGTACTCCTCAGCATATTCTCTTAACACTTCTGGTGTATCATAATCTGGATCAACACTGAAAGAGACGAGTTGGAAATCAATATCCTCTTCTTTCAGTTTGTCTTGCAATTCTTTCATATTTGAAGTCATTGGGAGGCAGACCGTTTCACAATTGGTAAAAATAAAGTCCGTTAACCAATAGTCACCTTTCAAATCATCGAGCGACAATGTTTCTCCATCTTGTGTCGTAAATTCAAAGTCTGCGACCGTTTCGGACATGTTCGTTTCAATCTTTTCCTTGTTACAACCTGCCAAAAGTAACACCGTAATCAACGTCAGGATGACCGCTGAAAAAATTTTCTTCATACCTCAAACTCCCTTTCTAGTAGTTGTTAGCTGATGTGTGCCGATGTCGAGGCTCTGTTCATTACCAACCTAATCGCCTAAAAATGTGGCGATTCACATGTATATATCCAATCATTCTTTACATCCACATTCAGATCCATGATGCATTTTATCGAAGACAATTTCCATCGCTTCATCTAATGAGTAAACGCTCCCACCAAATCCTTTAACGAATTTCTCGGCTTCCTCTCTCACTTCAAACGTTAACACTTGCGGCTGGCAGCAGCCGACGTGAACAGATGTATCCATAACAAACGACGTAAATGGAGCACTAATTGTCGTCTGTCTAAAAAAATCATGACAAATCGCTTGCACGACTTGATCACCGAGCTGGCGATGTCGCATCAAACCACAGTGTGCACAACAAGCCATTTCAATTTCGTTATTCGGTAAAATGAGCCGATAAGCAAGTCGTTCAGTCACCGGACGACTACAAATAACGCATTCATCCGTACTCGGTTTTTGGACGGGTTGTTGACGGACAAGTGTAATGCCACCAAATGTTTTCATAATGATCCCTTCATCAAGAAGCGGTTTTAAATCTCGATGAACGGTCATTTCTGATACACCAAGTTCTTCGCTTAGTTCCGATATTTTTAAGTGATGCTTGATCTTGATGAGTTCCTTAATACGGTTTTGGCGTTCGATCGGCAGCATTGAATCCCTCCCTTACATCGTGATTACTATGCCAATGAGTCATTATAACAATAGTAAACATAGTTTAACACTATGTTATCAATCATCTGTATGGATAGCAATGAACTTTTTGTGAATGATGCATGACAAATACTGCAATAAGGAACAACCTGATCATTTTCTTTTGTGTGTCATAACAGGTGGTTTCAGTAGAAACTTTTTTAAGGAGGGCTGAGGCTGATGGGATAGGGATGTGTAAGTGATTGACCAAATGTTAAATACTTTATCATTATTTTGTAAAATGTTTGATCTAGCTTCGCATTTTTTGGATACCACATCGTATATCCACCTGTCTTCGATTCAAATAAATAATAGCCCTCTTCAACTTCTTCCGGTGAGGCGATAAATTCTCTTGTGAAGTCATCTTGAAGAGCAACGGTGTCAGGTAATTTTTGAGCGTCGATTTCGGTAAGATTTTGTTCATCGTTCATATCCTTACATCCCCAATCATAAAAAGTAATCATGTAAGATTATCCATACGAAAGGTTGTTTCATGAGGACGAATCCTCCTTATTATCGGAATTTTCCTTAAATAATTGTAGCATATTACGCTTCATAAAAAGGATTGATAAAGAGAATGAAGATGTGGCGTACTTCGTAAATCATCGGTCTTTAATGATAGTGGTGTAGTTTAGAGAGCGACATCGATAGAACTCATTGACAATTCACTTCATCGTGTTATGATTATTTTAACAGTCAATTCCTAGTAAGTATATAGGGATATAGGGCAAAGGGTTACAATTGGTAGAACAATAACGATGATATTGGATGGATGTAAGGGGTGTACATTTTCGAAATAATAAGCAATTGTAGCTTAAACTTTCTTAGGAACATTTGCTAACATCCATTGGAAAAGGAGGATACGTATGGGAGTTACTGAACTGAATACGAAGGAGTCATTACAAAGGGAGCCACTGAAAGCGCAGGTCTCTTTAACACCTTTATCGCTACCATCTCCACAAACATTACTTGTCGTTGGAGCGATCATCGTGGCAGGCATATTAAGTATCGTTTCCTATCATTATGCAGGATTCGTTCAAGGACTGTTACTGTGGATTGGTCTGTTACTCGGGTTTACGTTGTTTCATGCTCGTTTCGGTTTTACGTCCGCATTTCGTAACTTTTTGGCGGTCGGAAATGGACAGGCGATTCGGGCGCATATGATTTTATTGGCGACAGCGACGACGTTGTTTGCAATTATTTTTGCGACAAAATTTTCGTTATTTGGGACGACGCCGGTCGGAAATATTTCACCGGTCGGTACAAGTTTAATTGTCGGTTCGTTTATTTTTGGAATCGGCATGCAACTTGGCAACGGTTGTGCGTCAGGGACATTGTATAACGTTGGCGGTGGCCGGTTAGAAATGATCATTACATTACTATTTTTTATTATCGGTTCCGTCATCGGTGCGTGGCATTTTGATTTTTGGATGAATGATACGCCGTCTCTTCCGGCGATTTCTTTGGCGGAGACAACTGGATTTGGTTATTTTGGTGGTTGGCTCGTGCAAATGGCCTTATTTACAGTTATCTTTTTATTTACGTTACGTTATGAGAAAAAGCGACAAGCACCACTGATGAAGCCTTTACCGACAGAGGAATCGCCGTGGAAACGCATTTTTCGCGGATCGTGGCCGTTGTGGGTGGCAGCGCTTATGTTAGCGGTGTTGAACGCCTTAACGTTAGTGACGAGAGGACATCCGTGGGGAGTCACGTCTGCGTTCGCCCTTTGGGGGTCAAAAGTAGCCCTCTTTCTCGGGATCGACGTAACGAACTGGGCGTTTTGGGCTGAGGAAAAAGGCATCGCTCTCGAGCGGTCTGTTTTTCATGATACGACAAGTGTGATGAACTTCGGTATTCTCCTCGGAGCTTTTATTGCAGCAACCCTCGGCGGTATTTTTAAACCGAAACGAGTCCAATGGAAAACAATCGTCGCCGCCGTGATTGGTGGTTTACTCATGGGGTACGGTGCGCGTCTGGCATTTGGCTGTAATATTGGCGCGTACTTTAGCGGTATCGCCTCGATGAGTGTACACGGCTGGGTGTGGGCCGTATTTGCTCTCGCTGGAAGCTACATCGCCCTTTATTTACGTCCGCTGTTTGGCCTATCCGTTCCGAAAAAAAATGACCACTTTTGCTAGCGAACACTCCTTCTCTCATTTGAACATTCCGGTGAGGGAAGGAGTTTTTTTGGTTGGTTCATGTCATAACGGTCTATAATGGAACTAGTGAGTGAACTCGTCATCGATTACTTTTCCTGCACACGTTTCTATCTTAACTGTACTGTCATTCCTCACCGTTCAATGATGAAAAAGATTTAATATAAAGTTTCGTTTACAGTTATTTAAATGTAAGGAAAAGTACGGTATGCTTCGTTTAAAAGGAGAAAGGGAGCTGAGGGAATAGTGAAAATGAAAGCATCTTCCGTAACAGGTGTACTCGTCGTTGTCGGATTCGTCATGATCGCCATGCCGAGTTTTAAACAAAAACAGTGGATTGAGATTACTCGGTAAATAAACTTGAACCTGAAGCAGTCGGTGTTGAACATGTAGTTAGTGATTTCGGCAGAGGAGGGGTTCGTGATGAATATCGCTAAAAAAATTTCTTTTGTCTTTTTGATCATCGCCTCGCTGATGTTTAGTCCAACGGTGAACGACGTACAAGCAGTACCGCCAGAAGGACCCGGCCAATGGATGGGTTCCTGGACGGCGAGTCCGCAACAGCCTTATGAAGAAGGTCCATCGCAAGAAGGATTTGCTAACGAAACGATTCGGTTAATTGTCCATCCGCATTTGCAGGGGAAGGCGGTCCGTTTAAAGTTTTCCAATCAATTCGGGACTAAACCACTGAAGATTGGGAAAGTAACGGTCGCCAAATCAACAACAGGGGCGTCGATTGAGGAGGACACGTTACACGAAGTGCGCTTCAATGGAAAAGATAAAAAAACGATTCCACCCGGTGCCGTGGCGGTAAGCGATCCTGTTTCTCTGCCGCTTGATTACGAAGAAGATTTAGCGGTGAGTATGTATTTCCCTAAACAAACAGGCCCAGCTACGTGGCACCGCTTGTCTCGACAGACATCGTATGTATCGGCCGCTGGAGACTATACGAGTGAGGCGAGTGCTGATGCGTTTCCAACGAAAGTCGATGCGTGGTTTTACTTAAGCGCCGTTGATGTTTACGCCGAACCATCTGTGAAGGGAGCCATTGCAATTCTCGGTGATTCGATTACCGACGGCCATAGTTCGACCGTCAACGCGAACCATCGCTGGCCTGACTTTCTCGCCGACCGACTCCAACAACAAGGAAAAGGCAATCGGTATTCCGTTTTGAATGCCGGCATTTCCGGTAATAAAATCTTACGCGACTCCCCCGTGTACGGCCCGAGTGCGCTCGCAAGGTTGAACGAGGATGTGCTTCGTCAAACCGGTGTTACACACGTCATTTTACTGGAAGGGTTGAACGACATTGGACATGTGCCTCATACGTTGGATGCCGATGAAATTATCGCCGGAATGAAACAAATTGCTGATGAAGTACGTGCCAAAGATGTAAAAATATTTGCCGGTACATTAACGCCTTTTAAAGGAGCGACGATTCGCAATTATTATACGGAAGAAGGAGAAAGAACGAGGCAACAGGTCAATGAATGGATTCGGACAAGTGGTTACTTTGACGGTGTCATCGATTTCGATGAAGTGTTACGCGACCCGAACAACCCGCTCTACTTACATGAAGACTATGACTCCGGAGACCATCTCCATCCGAATGATGCCGGATATAAGGCAATGGCTGAAGCTGTCGATCTATCGATGTTTAAAAATAATCGCAAGCGATAAGAGCATAGCTGATTCATTTCGATGTCAAAAGAGCTGTATGCACATAAAATAGGCATACAGCTCTTTGATTTTCGAAAGCATCAACGAGGATGTTTTCGTATCGTTAATACCTCTACGTGAGTCATTGTAACGAAGCAAGGAGACCGCTTTAACGAGAAGAGCACAAGAATCTATATCGTGACCAGTTGCTCATCGACACTCAATACGAGGAAGTCTTTAGGAAAGTATGATTGTCTAAAACGGTTTCCTTCGCCTTCATATAGACAATTGAACTCATAAATAAGGCGAAGACGACGATAAACGAAACGAGACCAATCAACCCTTTTGTATACAAACTTGAAAAGTTAACAACGATATAAACCGTTCCTAAACTTGCTATTGTCATAAATGGTAAACCTAGATGTTTCTGTTGGTCCAATTGACGCTATCCTTACAATGGCGAAAAAACGAACTTCGACTGAACATAGTTCAAATCGAGTTCGTTTCTTTTAAAGTCAGTTTGCCGAGGATGGATCGTTCTTCAATCCATCTTACGCCTTGCGACATCAACATGATGATTTTTAATAAAAGCGCTTAAAGCCGTGGAAGTGTTTCTCCCAATACGGATTGCTTAAGCTCGTAATCGTCACGCCTGTCGATGTTCCAGCATGGATAAATTCGTTATTTCCTAAATAAATCCCGAGATGGGAGATGCCTGATCGGTACGTTCCCTCAAAGAAGACGAGATCGCCTCGTTGTGGATGGTTTACATAATACGAGCGATTAAAGTAACCATCAGTCGATAAGCGGTCGATATTTTTTCCAGCTTGATTGTACGTGTAATAAATAAAGCCACTGCAGTCAAATCCACTACTCGGTGATGAACCACCCCATACATATTTTACGCCGAGTTGACTTTTTGCCGTACGGATGAGTGTATTGACGTTATAGTCCCCACTACTTTTGTTGCTCGATGGATTCGAATCCCCACTGGAACTACCTTTAATGGTTAGCTTTTGCCCCGCATAAATTAGATGGGAATTTAAATTGTTCCATTTCATTAAGTCGGTGACAGAGACGTTGTAACGTGATGCAATCCTGCTTAATGTGTCTCCCGATCTAACGGTGTAAGTGGATGAGCTCTGACTGGAAGAAGCTCCACTTGATGACGAGTTTGAGTTTCCGCTGCTTTTACCGTTGATGCTGAGCTTCTGACCAATAACAATGAAATCGGAGTTTAATTTGTTCCATTTCTTTAAGTCAGCAACGGACACATTATGTTGTGCCGCAATGTGTGATAACGTATCCCCTGATTTGACGATATATACGCTTTTGGATGAAGAACTTGAATTTGAGCTTGACTTATTCGATCCACCATTCGTGGCGGGCTTATTCACGACAAGCACATTCCCTGGATAAATAATCGTCGTATCTAAATTGTTCCATTTCATTAAGTCGGATAGTGAAATGTTATGTTTATAGGCAATGCCACTTAACGTATCCCCGGACTTAACGGTGTATGTATTCGTCGATGACTGATTGGACGTATTCGAGTTTGCAGTCGTTTTTAACACTTGATTCGGGTAAATCGTGTCACTCGATAAGTGATTGACAGATTTTAAATGAGATACCGTCGTATTATACTTTTGCGCAATGGTCCACAACGTATCCCCTTGTTTCACCTTGTAAGACGATGCATCTGCCTCTTCAGCACCAAGCAATGAAGACGCAATGGCAGCACCTGTAATTACTGACATCATTATGTTCTTATTTGTCAAATTGAATAAACTCCTTTCTTTGTAGTCGTAGTTGGGTCGTGAATGTATATTTTATATGTAACTTCTCTAAGATGTCTTTTTTATGTGAAGTTCATAGACAACGGCTAACTGATGTGTCTATGAATCTTGCTACAAAGTTTCATAAGCTATGAAAATTGTCAATTCCGCATCCGAAAACCTAAGCATGGATGATCGCATGACTGTTCGTAATACATATGCAAAGATTTGCTCGATCGCGCCGTCTACAAGCTAACAATAGAAGAGACGGTGCGTGCTAAGAGCGTAATGATTTCGTTCATTTGCAACCGGTTCCATCTACACAGCTAATGGCGACGGTTGCTTTAATGTGAAGAACAAGATGAATTTTTTAAGTTAAAAAGTTAAACTATCATTAGTATAGGCCTTAAGGCACTTAGAAGTATAACAAAAACGGTAAAGTTTTACTAATTTTATAGATTACAACCTTGTGAATAGTGTAAATATATGATAAATATTAGGAAAAATTGCTTCATAAAGAATGAAAATGATATAAAAGACCTAAGACAAAAATACTATGACCCCTTGAATAAAAGCAGATGATTCATTTACTTATGAAACAGAACTCTCTTTTGAAAAAATGATGAAAGTAATTGATTACCATTTTCAGTTCAGGATTCTCTCATCCGTGTACGACCTGTTGTTACGTCAACACATTCGTAAAAAACAATGAATCTATGACAATACTATGAATTTGTGACAAGTGTGGTATAATTCCGTTTGTAGTTTCTAGTTCGTGTATACTGAATCTATTGGATCAAATTCTCTTTACACGTTCGTCAAAAAGGTAAGATGGATAGAAAATGGAGGTACACTCATGGAAGAAACGATATCCTTGAAGGAAATCTTCGAGGTCATTAAAAAAAGATGGTTGCTCATCGTCGGACTTACCGTAGGGGCTGGCATCATTGCTGCTGTTGTCAGCTACTTTGTGTTCACACCGATGTATGAGTCAAGCTCGCAATTTATTGTGAATGAGGAACAAAAAGAACCATCTGTTCAATACAATGAAATTCAAACAAATTTAGATCTCATCCATACATATAACGACATCATTAAAAGCCCAGCCATTTTAGAAGAAGTCGTTGAAACAATGGATCTTTCGTATGGTGTGAACACCTTAAGCGAAAAAATTGAAGTGATGAATGAAGAAGCATCACAAGTCGTGACATTAAAAGTGACCGACCCTAATCCAAAGCATGCGACAAATATTGCGAATGCAACGGTAAAGATCTTTCAAAAGGAAATTCCTAACATTATGAACGTCGATAATGTGAGCATTTTATCGGAAGCAGAGACAGGGGAAAATCCAAAACCGGTTGCACCGAAGCCATTGCTCAATATCGCGATCGCCATCGTCTTAGGTGGGATGATCGGTGTCGGACTTGCCTTTTTACTTGAATATTTAGATAACACGATTCGTACAGAAGACGAACTTAAAAAACAACTTCAGTTGCCTGTTCTCGGTGTTATTTCTCATATCGAAGAAACAGAGTTACGACGAGAAGAGGATTCGATACGTCAGAAAACATTTATCCAGGGAGGGTTTAAACGTGATCAGAAATAAAATGATTCCATTGATTACGAATATGAATCCACGGTCAATCATATCCGAACAATACCGGACGATCCGTACGAATTTACAGTTTGCTGCTGTAGATCTCCCGCTGAAATCAATCGTTATTACGTCACCAAGCCCAGAAGAAGGGAAAACGATCACGACGGCAAATATGGCCGTTGTAGCTGCCCAACAAGGGAAAAAAGTACTATTGATCGATGCCGATTTACGAAAACCAACGCTCCATTATATGTTTTGGCTCGATAATTTACGAGGTTTGAGTACGATTCTTGTCGGTGAAACGTCCTTGGAAGAAACTGTTGCGACGAGCGATATCGATCATTTGGATGTCATCTCCTGTGGTCCGATTCCACCGAATCCGTCGGAATTACTCGGATCCAAAAAGATGAAACAGCTTCTTGAAGAGGCTGAAGAGAAATACGACCTCGTCATTTGTGATACGCCTCCGCTGTTAGCGGTAACCGATGCCCAGATTCTTGCGAATATTGTCGATGGTTCGATTCTCGTCATTCGCAGTGGACAGACAGAGATAGAAGCAGCAATGAAAGCGAAGGAAGCGCTCGAACTAGCACAAGCGAAATTACTAGGGGCAATTTTGAACGATCGAGAGAAAACAGGCGATGATAACTTTTACTATTACGGAACAGATTGAGCGATAGTGATTGCTCTTATTTCTAGTGTGCTTTAGTTCATAAAAGATTTAATTTTGTGGAATGGTTGCTGAAAGAGGCCTTCATAATGAAGGTCTCTTTATTGTGGGCTGCAAACAGACAATATCGACCAAAGTTGCGCGCTCATTCATCGAAAAAGAAACTGTAATAACAGTTTTAAAGTAGGAAAATCATATACTGTCAAAACATACTGAATTATGCTATGATGGTTTGGAATATTTACCCAATCATCACCCACTAAATTGAAAGTCCTCACTTTTACAAATGGTTACTTTAAACATGGTAATATTGGTGTAGGACGAGCAACCGAAAGAATGATGAAGCAACAATCATTGAAAAAGCTTATTTCACACGCGGAAATGAGAGAAAGGATGAATGGATTGATCGATATTCACTGCCATATATTGCCTGGGGTTGATGACGGAGCCGAAACCGAATTAGACAGTTTACAAATGGCCGAAGCTGCTGTAGAAGAAGGGATTCATACTATTATTGCTACGCCCCACCACAAAAATGGGCGCTACGAAAATGATAAACAAACGATTAAAAAAAATGTCTCCAACTTCAATAAACTACTCGATCAAAACAATCTTCCTCTCACTGTACTTGCTGGACAAGAAACACGTTTAAACGGGGAGATGACAGATGACATCGCCAATGGCGAACTATTGCCATTAAATGAAACAAAATATGTATTTGTCGAATTTCCAACGGGACATATTCCTCATTATGCGAAGAGAGTCTTATTTGACATGCAAATGGCCGCGTATAAACCGATTATCGTTCACCCCGAACGGAATCGTACATTGATGAAACATCCGAACTTATTATATGACTTCGTTCGTAGCGGTGCCCTCACCCAAGTAACAGCGGCGAGTTATGTAGGAAAGTTTGGAAAAAATGTTCAAAAACGATCGCAGCAATTTATGGAAGCGAATTTAGTACATTTTATCGCTTCCGACGCCCATAATACGACGACGCGTCGATTTTCTATGAAAGAAGCATGTCAACAAATTGAAAGAGATTTCGGCTATGAAGAGCGTCGTTTACTTATCGAAAATAGTCAATTATTAGTTGAGGGAAAAAATATACATATCTTTGAACCGAAAAAAATAAAACCGAAGGCATTTTTCGGCTTATTTTAACGGCATGAGGCGAATATTGACGTAATATCCGTTAAAGTTGTCGCATAAAAACATAGCTATAGTGGATAACTGGTCTAAAATCATCGATTATTTTCAGGGTGTGCACATCATTGCACACCTTAAATGATAGGATAAACTCATAACATAAACGTTAGATCATTTTCTAGTAAACACGTAAATGACTCGCAAACATGTGGAGGATGATGAGGGGTTGGATCGGGATGATTAAGGTTTTATTAGTAGAAGAACAGAGACTACTTCGGAGTAGTATGCAAGTCTTGATTGATCATGAAGAAGATATGGAAGTCGTCGGGGTTTACGATGACGGAAAAGAGGCGCTTCATCAGGTGAAGAGATTAGAACCAGATGTCGTTTTGATCGATATTGACTTGGAACAATCGAAAGGCATAGAAGCTGTTCAAATGATGAAAGAAGAAAATCCGACGCTAAAAGTTGTTTTTTTAATGGAAAAGCCAGAACGACAGCTCATTATTCAAGCGGTAGCGATTGGAGCTGATGGCTTATTGTTAAAGAAATTGCAGCCTGAGCAATTGTACCGATCCATTCGCGAAGCTTATCATGGGCAAGTCATTTTGTCAGGACGTGTAGCGAGTACCCTCGTCGATTACGTTCGTGAAATCGTCATTGATAAAAAAAGAATCCTCATTCAAAAACTTGACGAAGAAGGAGTTGAGTTGTCGAATCGGCAATTGGATGTGACCTATCTTCTCATGGAAGGGTACACGAACAAACAAATCGCTAAACGATTATATCTCAGTGAAGGAACGATTAAAAATTACGTCAGTGTCATCTATGATCAGCTTGGCATTCATTATCGGGACCTCGTCATTCGGTATTTGCGAAAGTTAGTTGAGGAAGGAAAGAAAAGGGCATAAGGAGCGTGTAAAGTCGAAGAATGTGACTTTTTGACGTATAAAGTCACTTATCAAGAAGTTAGAAGTTTAGTAGAATGAGACATATATGTGTATTGGTAAAGAAATCCATGTAAAAGATGTGAAAAGAAATTATCTACATCTATGTTCACATGGAAAACCGTAGCAATAATGAAACGTTCATATCAATGGAATATCGTTTTCGTAATGAAAAATGGAAATACGTTACGAAACGGGTTATTATGGGAAGGGAACAGGTACAATGACCTACAAAAAAAGACTCATGTTGCTTTTATTATTAGATTCGGTGATTGTGACATTCGCCATATTTGGTGCTGTTTGGATCGTCTATCCCGATTCAGCGGTGCCCGATTCACTGGTCTTAATGATTAGTTCGCTCGCCCTACTCATTTCGCATCACTTTTTTGCTTTCATTTATAAGTTATACAATAAAGTATGGGCGTATGCGAGTGTTGGCGAACTAATCGCCATCATTAAGGCGGTGACGTTGTCGATTATGACCGCTGGATTCGTTCAATTTCTTGTGAATGATTTCACGATTTATAGTCGTGCGTTAGTTGTGACGTGGTTGCTCCATATCATCTTAATCGGCGGATCGCGCTTTGTATGGCGAATATTTCGCGATCGCTACATGACGACTGGTGAAGGGAAACGACGTACATTAATTGTCGGTGCTGGTGAAGCGGGGACAATGATCGCTCGGCAATTGCAAAATAATCCAGACAGCAGTGACCTATTCCTCGTTGCCTTCGTCGATGACGATCGAAGTAAACTGCGGATGGAAATATACGGTGTCCCCGTTCTTGGACGCGTGAACGACATTCCGACAATTGTCGACAATCACGACATTGACCACGTCGTCATCGCCATCCCGTCACTCGGCAACAAAGAGCTGAACGATATCGTCTCTTTATGTAATGAGACAGACGCTCAAGTGAAAATGATCCCGAAAATCGAGGATCTCATGACGGGAAAAGTGTCGGTGAGCCATTTGAAAAATGTCGAAGTAGAAGACTTGCTCGGTCGCGAACCCGTCCGCTTGGATATTGACGCGATTAAAGGGTATGTCACAGGAAATACCGTGATGGTAACAGGGGCAGGCGGGTCGATTGGTTCTGAACTATGCCGTCAGCTCATGCACTTTACACCGGACAGACTTCTTCTCGTTGGACACGGTGAATACAGTATTTATTCGATTAACATGGAGCTAAGCAAAGTGTATCATGACTGTGAAACCGAAGTGATTCCGATTATCGGTGACGTCCAAGATCGCGAGCGAATGTTTGACATCGTCAATACATACAATCCGACAATCATTTACCATGCTGCAGCACATAAACATGTGCCCCTCATGGAATACAATCCGCGTGAAGCGGTGAAAAACAACATTATCGGCACGAAAAATGTCGCCGAAGCCGCCGACGCATTCGGAGTAAAAACGTTCGTCCTCGTCTCGACGGACAAGGCGGTCAACCCGACAAATGTGATGGGTGCAACGAAGCGGATCGCCGAAATGGTCATCCAAGACTTAAGCAGACGAAGCGCGACGAAATTTGTCGCCGTCCGCTTCGGAAACGTCCTCGGTAGCCGCGGCAGCGTCATTCCGTTATTCAAAAAACAAATCGAACGCGGCGGTCCCGTAACGGTGACACATCCAGATATGACCCGTTACTTTATGACGATTCCCGAAGCCGCCCGACTCGTCATCCAAGCCGGAACTTTAGCGAAAGGTGGCGAAATCTTCGTCCTCGACATGGGCGATCCCGTAAAAATTGTCGATTTAGCTCGGAACTTAATCAAACTATCCGGCTACACCGAAGACGACATCTCAATCGAATTCACCGGCATCCGCCCCGGAGAAAAGATGTACGAAGAACTATTGGGAGAAGATGAGATTCACCCAGGCGAAGTGTACGAGAAGATTTATGTCGGCCGAACGATGGAAGTGGATGGGGAACAAGTCGAGCAGTTGATCGATGATTTTGAGCATATTCCTAAGGAACATTTGAAGGATCGGTTGATGGGGATTGTGTATGGGGAAGAGAAGGTGTTGGTCACGAATTAGTTTGTTATAAGAATGGACATAGATTAGTTAAAAAGAAAAGTAAGCCTGTAATTTGACTAGTTAGGGTTCAGTCCTGACTAGTTATTATTGCGGGATTTCGAACTACTAAACTAAAGCTCATTTGTCCTAGAAAGTATTTACGAAAAGGAGCTTGTAATGAATAAAATAAAGCTTTGTGCTATCTCAACAGTTTCAAATACAATTAATGCTTTTATGCTCGAATCGTTAATCGATTTAAGTAATAAGGGTTTTGAAATAACAATTATTAGTGATATGCAAGATGGATTTATAGAGAAGGTACCATCTGCAATCAAGTGTATTGATTTAAAAATGGAAAGAAAAGCTGATTTAAAAGGTGGCTTAAAAGCCACATATAAATTGTATAGAATATTTAAAACGGAAAAATTTGATATCGTTCAATATGCGACCCCCAATGCATCATTTTATGCATCTATTGCTGCTTTCAGTGCAAAAATTCCAAAAAGGTTATATTTACAATGGGGGATTCGCTATGTGGGTTTCAAAGGGATGAAAAGACTTTTTTACAAAAATATTGAACGCACAATCTGCCTCTTGTCGACAAATATAAGACCAGCTAGTAGAAAGAACTTACAATTCGCAGTTGATGAAAAATTATATAGAAAACAGAAAGCCAAGGTAATTGGTGATGGAGGGACATTAGGAGTAGATTTAAAAAATTACAAGCAATATGCAACTAATGAACATATTAAACGTATGAGGGAAAAATTAAACTTTAAAAACAAATTTGTATTCGGATTTGTAGGATCTATTAGGAAAGATAAGGGGGTAAATGAATTATTACAAGCATTTAAAAAAGTGGTTTTAGAATACCCAAATACGCACTTGCTTATTTTAGGCAAGGAGTTTCCAGGTGATCCGATTAATACTCATTTAAAAAAGTGGGCCATTAATAGTGACAAAATCACATTCGCAGGATATGTGAGTAATGTTCCGAAATATCTAAGTGCTATTGATGTGCTAGTTCATCCATCTTATCGTGAAGGTTTTAGTATGGTCATTCAGGAAGCACAAGCCTTAAATAAGGCTGTAATAACAACGGATATTCCAGGACCTTCAGAAGTTATAGATGTTAATAAGACCGGAGTGTTAGTTCAATCCAGAGATAGTGAAGACCTAAGTAAAAAAATGCAATTGTTTTTAGAGCAACCTGAACTAGCTCATAGAATGGGTAAATTAGGTAGAAAGAGAGTAGAAGCACTGTTTACCAGAGAAAGAATGCTAAGGTTAACTTATGAAGATCGATTGAATTTATATAAAGAGGAGCGGTCATAATGCCATTAAACTTGATGATGCTAGTTGATAATCCAAAGGCTGCAATAGAAGCTGAAAAAGCAGGAGTGAACCGGGTTTTTTTTGATTTAGAAGTTATTAATAAAAGGGAGAGACAGAGAGGTAGAAATACAGTCATATCAACAAACTCAATTGAAGATGTAAAATCTATAAAGGAAGTGTTAACAACTTCAGAATTGTTAGTCAGAATAAATCCGATGCATGCAAATACAGAATATGAAGTAAATAAAGTACTAGCAGACGGTGCAGATATTATCATGTTGCCAATGATTGTTGATACAGAAGATGTAAAAACATTTATAGAATTAGTGGATGGGAGAGCTAAGACGGTTTTATTGTTAGAAACTGGACAAGCATTAGCGAGATTAACAGACATTGTTAATATTAATGGTATTGATGAAATTTTTATTGGTTTAAATGATTTACATATTTCTTTAGAACTTGATTTTATGTTCGAGTTATTAAGTGGTGGAATTGTAGAGTACATGACACAAGTTATAAAGGAAAAAAACATTCCTTATGGCTTTGGTGGAATTGCAAGGATAGGTGAGGGCGACTTACCAGCTGAATATATTTTGGGTGAACATTATCGTTTAGGATCTTCATCTGTTATATTATCAAGAACATTTAAAAAAGCTATCTCTAATAAAAATTCTCTAGCTAAAGAAATAAAAAGAGTAAGAGATGTTGAGAGAAATATATCGTCATGGGAAGATGAAGAGTATATGTATAACAGTAGAAGAGTGAAACATGGTGTAAGAAACATTGTAAATAAAATGAGAGAACAGTCAAATTTTAAAAAATAAAAGGGAAATATAATGAAATCTAAAAAACTATCATTAAAAGAAAACTCTATATGGAATATTTCAGGAAGTGTTATAAATGCTCTTTCGCAATGGGCCTTATTAATATCTATTGCGAAAATAGGTAATTCAGAAATGGTAGGAGTCTTTACGCTGGGATTAGCGATCACAGCTCCGATAGTTTTATTGTTAAGGTTTCATTTAAGGAATGCTGTAGCGACAGATAGCATAAATGAGTATACATTTAATGAATATTTTACTGCGAGAACAATTAGTACAATAGTATTTATAATTGTTATGTTTGTAATTACATTAGTTTATCCAGTCAAATTAGAAACTTCCCTTGTAATTTTTATAATAAGTCTTGCCAAATCATGTGAATCATTAAGTGATATATTTCATGGTCAGTGGCAAAGACTTGAACGGCTTGATTTGGTTGCAAAGTCTCGAATTATAAAAGGTGTATCCTCCTTAATAATATTTTCGTTAATTTTATTTTTTACGGGTAAACTCATATGGGGGACAGTTGGTTTACTTTTAGTGTGGTTTTTAGTTTTATACTTTTACGATTATAGAATAACTAATCAGTTTATGAACATAAATATAGTCTTTAATAAGAAACGCCAATTAACTCTTTTGAAATTAACATTACCTTTAGGTGTTGCACAATTAATAGCATCATTAAATGCTAACGTTCCCAGGTATTTTATTGAGTATTATCATGGATTAGACCAGCTGGGAATCTTCGCTGGAATGATTTATATCATTACTGCAGGTGTTAATATAATCATAGCTGTTGAAGGAGCTATCATTCATCAATTATCAATTTGGTTTCAACGTAATGAAATGAAAGCATTTATTAGATTGTTAACTTTTCTAATGGTAGGTGTCGTTGCAGGTAGTGTACTTGCAATAATCATCATTCATTTATTTGGTGAGGCTATATTAACTCTTATTTATAATGAAGAGTATGCGAACTATCAACAAGAATTTATGATACTTTTTATTGCCGGAATATTTATGTACCTAAATAAATTTTTAGAAACAGGGTTAACAGCAACGCGTAAATTTATTGTTCAGCCATACATAAATGGAATCATGCTGTTACTTACAATTCTTTTCTCATTTATATTCATACCTAGATATGGAGTAATTGGAGTTGGATACGCTTTAATTATTATAGGAATATTACAATTGTGTATACGTATTATGATTCTTGGCTTAATCATAAAAAGAAAACACAGAGTATAAAGAAGGTGTCAGATGATTACTCCCTGGCTCGTATTAATTATAGAGATCTTACTATTTTATCCTTTTAAGCACTTAATAAATGATACAGAATTATTAGCTGTTGTAGTAATTTTTTTAAATATTCCGTTTGTTATCTTACTATTTTATCGTTATGGGAAAGAAGCTTTTTTTGTTTTTTTAACAGGGCTATTTTTACGTATAATAGTAATGTTTTGGGATATATATGGAAGAGATTTTTTCTACTTACCACATAGTGGTAATGATAGTGAAGGATTTTTAAATTCAGCCTTAACAATTTCTGAAAATATTTTTTTGTTAAATGAAGATATTTACGGAGGATTATATTCGAAAGTACTAGGAGTGATTTTTTACTTTGGTCCAGCGGATAGAATCTTGGTTCAATATATAAATGTATTGTTAGGTGTAACAACAATTTTGTTAGCCTATAAAATAATGACATTATTAAACATTGATAAGAAAATAAAGATGTGGTTATTAATACTAATGATTATTTTTCCATCGAGTCTAATTTTTTCAGGTATTCTACTAAGAGAGGCAATTATTGCATTCACAGTAGTCTTATCTTTCTATTACTTTTTAAAGTGGATGATGAATGGGAGTTTCTATTACGTTATATATTCAATTATAATTTTAATAATAAGCGCCTCATTTCATTCGGGTGTATTAGGAATCTTATTGGGATATTTATTTATGCTATTATTTTATAGGCCTAAACATAAACGCTTTAAGACATCTGTTCAGTCTGTAGTTGTATTTATTATTTCTATTACTGTAATGGTAGTCTTAAACTCAATATCTTTAGAAAACTTACCTTTCTTGGATAAATTTACTCATTCTCTTGATTCAATAGATGATTTGTATGATGTTTCCTCGAGCGGAAGAGGAGGATCGGTTTATTTACAAGGATTATCTATAAACAATCCAATCCAACTTATTCTTTTAGCACCTATAAAAATGTTTTATTTTTTAGGATCACCGTTACCGTTAAATTGGCGTGGTATATCAGATATAACATCATTCTTATATGATGGCATTATTTATTTAGCTCTATTTTTATATCCGACTTTTAATTATAGAAGGTTCATTAAAGGTGATCCAGTAGCAATAGGCATATTTATTATGTTATTAGGAACGATTTTTATTTTTGGAGTTGGACTCAATAATGCTGGGACGGCAATGCGACATCGGTACAAAATATTTTATATTATAATTATATTTTTTGGTGTAACTTTAAAGAATAAAAACATAAAGCAAAAGTAAGGAAAAGTTGTATTAAAAATGATTAATATAAGATGAAAAATATACAATAAAACAGTAGTTTTAATCCTGTTAAATTAAAAGATTGAGAAGGAGAGTCAATCTTGAAACGCTTATTTGACCTTTTCGTATCATTTATTTTGTTAATCATCCTGTCTATTCCGATGGTTCTAATTGCAATTCTTATTTACTTTGGCATGGGAAGACCGGTATTATTTAAGCAACAGCGTCCTGGATTACATGGGAAAATCTTTTCAATATATAAATTTAGAACAATGACAAACGCTAAAGATGAGCAAGGAAATTTATTGCCTAATGATCAAAGAATAACGAAATTAGGTCAATTTTTACGAAAGTTAAGTTTGGATGAACTGCCACAACTGTTTAACGTTTTAAAAGGTGATTTAAGTCTAGTCGGACCGAGGCCGTTATTAGTAGAATACTTGGATCTTTATACGCCAGAACAAGCACGTAGACATGATGTGAAACCAGGGATTACTGGTTGGGCACAAGTAAACGGAAGAAATGCAATTACATGGGAAGAAAAGTTTAAACATGATGTATGGTATGTAGATAATCAATCATTTTGGTTGGACTTAAAAATACTTTTGATGACAGCGTTGAAAGTTATCAAGTCAGATGGTGTCAATAAAAGTGAAAATGTAACTATGGAAAAATTTAAAGGAACGGGTACCGAATGAGCAAATGTAAAAACATTATTATATATGGAACGGGTGGATTAGGAAGAGGTATTGTTGATTTAATACATTCCATTAATAAACACTCGTCTAATAAATGGAATATATTTGGGTTTGTAGATGACAATGAACGAAGAAAAGAAATCAATGGCTTAAAAGTTCTAGGCGGATTAAATTATTTATTAGACTTTCAAAAAGATATAAATGTAGTTTTAGCTTTTGGATCGCCTAAGGTAAAAGAAAAGATATCTAAGAAATTATCTACGAATACACACATTTGGTTTCCAAACTTAATCCATCCTAGCGTTGAATTTTCTTCCTATAACAAAATTGGAAGAGGCAATGTTATTAGTAAAGGTGTATCACTATCTACAAATATTGTTATCGGAGACCTTAACTTAATTCATTATAACTGTTCAATTGGTCACGATGTTTCTATGGGAGATTATAATTCGATATTTCCATTAACCGCCCTTTCTGGCTATGTTTCCTTAGAAAATTCGATTGAAGTCGGAACGAATAGTGCAATAATACCTAGTATGACAATTGGTAATCATGCGGTCATCGGGGCTGGTAGTACAGTCATTCAACATGTAAGGGAAAATACAACAGTTGTAGGAGTCCCGGGAAGAGTGATTAAATAATTGATTTACAAACTTTAGTAAATGTGAACTTTTAGATAAAGGATGAAACCTATGCAAAAAAACAATAAAAGAATCTTCCTTTCCCCTCCACATATGAGCGGGAATGAACAAAAATATATACAAGAAGCGTTCGATTTAAATTGGATTGCACCGTTAGGAAATAATGTGGATGCTTTTGAACAAGCGTTAGCAGATTATAACAACGTCAAAGGGGCGTCTGTTGTCTCTTCTGGGACGGCTGCGATTCATCTATCATTGAGGTTACTTGATGTTGGACCAGATGATACGGTGTTTTGTTCGTCACTGACATTTGTAGCGAGTGCAAATCCGATTCTGTACCAAGGTGCGACACCTGTTCTCATCGATTCAGAAATGGACACGTGGAATATGTCACCGCAAGCATTGGAACGTGCTTTACAAGATGCAGAGAAGCAAGGAAAGTTACCGAAAGCGGTTATTGTTGTGAATCTGTACGGACAAAGTGCGAAAATGGATGAAATCATGGAGATCTGTGATTCTTACGGTGTCCCCATCGTCGAAGATGCGGCTGAATCACTCGGAAGTACATATAAAGGTCGAAAAAGCGGGACATTTGGGAAGTTCGGCATTTTTTCTTTTAACGGCAACAAAATTATTACAACTTCTGGTGGTGGCGCACTCGTATCAAATGATACAGAAGCCCTCGAGAAAGTGACATTCCTCGCTACACAAGCTCGTGATGCCGCGATTCATTATCAACATAGTGAAGTCGGTTATAACTATCGGATGAGTAATATCGTCGCTGGAATTGGTCGTGGACAGATGGAAGTTTTAGATGAACGTGTCCGCCAAAAACGAGAAGTATTTGCTCGCTATGAAGAGGCACTAAGTGACGTTCCAGGTATTGAATTTCAACCTGAACCGTCAGAAACAATGTCCAATCGTTGGTTAACCGCTTTAACAGTTGATCCCGAACAGACAGGCGTAACACGTACGGAAATTATTGAAGCTCTCGACCAAGCAAACATCGAAGCGCGTCCCGTTTGGAAGCCGATGCATCTCCAACCTTTATTTGAAGGAGTTACATACTATCCACACGAACAAGGAAAAAGCATCTCCGATGATTTATTTAAATACGGTCTATGCTTACCAAGTGGCACAGCTATGAGCGAGGCCGAACAACAGCGAGTGATTGATATTATTCAAAATTTAATCAGTCAATAGACAGTGAAAATGAACATAAACTGGATTAAAACTTTCTCAAATACGGGAAGAGCATATGGAGAAAAGGAAGTTGCAAAAAGAAGAATAAGGCCTAAGTGTTCCTCTTGTAAAATTTTCACTGCATTTGATTATGTACGTTTCTATTTCAATTGCACAAATAAATAGATAAAATAATTATGAAAGAATGTGAGTAAAGTTCGTATCTGTCTTTCACAACAGGTTAATTAACAAAATGATATGGACTTGGTATTTTTGAACCAAAAAAGCTGTTAAAGTTATCAATTCTCTTTTAACAGCTTTTTGTTATGGATAATATTAATGATCGTATTAACGTGTCGGCTCAAGTACTTAGTCGTTCCACTCATTCATTAACTTCCAAATCTTGTATATATAGTGGACGCCTTTCTCAGGATTTTCTGCGAGTAGTTGGTACATTTCTTTGTTGTTTTTGAGTTCATTCAATAACCGATAGTCTGTTTCTGTTAGATGGCTGTTGTTTTGTTCTTTGGAAATATTAGGATTATTTGTTAGTCCAAATAAATAATCGACAGAAGTCGAAAGAGCAGTTGATAAAAGATATAAAATTCTAATGGATGGATAACTATATCCAGTTTCATAGTTTGAAATATTACGGTCGGTACTATCAATCAGTTCTGCTAATTCAGGTTGGGTAAGACCTTTTGCTTGTCGAGCTTTTTTAATTCGTGAACTTAAAATTTTTTTTAGGTCTATTTCAGTTTCTTTTTTCATAAAAAAACTCCTTTAAAATAAGCATTGACACCTGCTGTAATTGTGGTAATATAAATGCAAGTCCAAAATAATTGTTGAGATTTTATATAGTAAAGTTATTGAGTATGAAATAGCCTATGAGCACCTGATTATAAGCACCCGTATTTTTTATTACATTCGATTGATTACAATAGCCGTTATGTCCCACGTTTCGAGATGATCCGATTAATGTAGTTAGGTACGCATTTTTCCCATGTTGATTTTTTAAAAAAGGGAATTACTAAAGAGGATCGTTTGACAGGATCACCAAAGGAGTACAGGAGCAGAACTTTGCATATGGATGCATTTAAATAAACGTCTTCAAAAGTTTATTTAATAATATAACTCGTTCTTTTGATAGTGATCTAGTGGTTTCAAGTAATTGGCGCTGTTCTGGCGGCAGATCGATTTTGTCATCTGAAAAAATTCAGCCAACGATACATTCAACGCCTTACAAATACGTTCCAATGCATCTAAAGATGGTTTACTCATACCTCTTTCAATTTTTGATATTTGTGATGGGTCAAGGTTTGTAATTTTTGCCAATGCACGTGCAGATAGATCGGCTGATTCTCGAAATTGTCTAATTTTATTCCCAATATCCATTATCCTCATTCCACCAATCAAATGATTCCATATAATAAAATGAATTGTATTCCACAATCAGCCTTGATAAATTGAATATAATTCATTGCAATAAGGTAAACTATTCGCAGTAAATTCACCAGTTACTTTTCGTGCAATCGATTACAAACGAATTGCGTAATTAAATGAAGTATCAAACGATATCTGTATGAAAAGTTGACATTTATGTAACAAGAATAAAGAACTCGTGTATTTTAAACGAGCTATTATCCGTTGAATTGGTAATAATCAACAGATATAACATCATGTTACCAACAAAATAGAGAACAGACAAGCGTGTTCATCATTGAGTAGGCGATTACAAAATGAAAAACGAAATAGTTTGTGTAGAAAGAAGTTATTGAATATGCTTCATAAGGAGTATTTGACATCACTATCATGCTTTCTAATTTTTTATAAGTTTTAAAAAAATCATTCAACTTCATTTGAGCTTCAGGGTTTAATGTCTTTACTGTTTCCATTAATGCAATCAGATCTTCAAGCATACGTTGAAAATCTTTTGAAAAAAATAGTGATCAATCCGTTCCAAGAGCTTGTAATATGGAGTTCAACATCTGAATATCAGGAATAGCCCGACCATTTTCGAAACGACTGATGTTCGATTTGGAAACATTGACGAGATCAGCAAGCTCTTGCATTGTAAGATTTTTAGCTGTCCGAAGTGCTCTCAATCGGTCACCCATATTCATATCAACCATCATCCATCATCCATACCCTTTGAACAATGTACTATTCTAGTCTAGCGAGATTTATTTTAAACCGCATGAATGAACATACGTTTAGAACAAATAGTCATAAAGGGTGCTGATTTATGTGAAGAGAAAACACAGGAAAATGAGTAGAAGTTTAAAAAGCCTTTTCTTAGCTGGTTGCTTTACTTCTCTCTACAATCGACTCTAAGAAATTGGATAAAAGTTTCACTTCACTATCTGTTAATTGTTGAGCACTCTCAACGATTCGTATGATGTCCGCTGGTAATTCGGGGACATCTCCGAAAAATTGGCTTAATGATATGTCTAATGCTTCACAAATGATATTTAATTTATCGAGAGAAGGAGCGGTTCTCCCTGTTTCGATGTCACTGAGATACGTTTGTGAAATATAAGCTTTTTTTGCTAGTTGGGTCACATTTAATCCTTTTGCTTGTCGTAAATTTCGAATCCGCTTCCCTATATCCATGCTACATCCCTCCAGCTCTATTATAGTATTTTGATTAGGCCATTGTTCAGTAAAGTACAAAATAGTTAACGTAAATAGCGTTGAAATAAATTGACTTTATAATTATATGCGTTAAAATGTATTTAATAATAGAAAATGTACGAAGGAGTTAATCTACTAAATTATTAATTGATTAGAACTTATTGTCATAAATATAGGAGAGGAGGTAGTTTGAAATGGATACGTCTTTCATTGATCAAATGACAGAGTCATACTTATGTTCAAGTTCCTTATTATCAAGTCAAGGTGGATTACAGAAAAGCAATTTTAAAATGCCAAAAGAAGCGTTGAAAAAAGAAGTGACCTACATTTTAGAGCATCTGCATGATCCAGCATGTGAAGATATGTTTTTGCAGCTCGTGGATCAGTACCAAAAGATGGAGTGGAAATCAAAAGGATCATACAATGAATAAGAATATGAACGATCACGTGAACCAATGTAATCATTGTTGAACCAAAGAATAAAAACACTGTGTGGATACTTGGCATACAAAGAAGGGTTCCAATAAAATCTCGGAAGAAAACTATTAAAAACATTTGCATGATTTATCAAAAAATACATCGGAGTAAAAATAACTAGATTTATAATCATTATGAGAATTGAAGTTTCATCTGCTTTTATATCCGAAACGAAGCCAAACGGATTCAAAGCAATCGATCCAATATCAGAAAAAATTTGCTGATCGAGTCGTAGAAACCCCATTACTAGAACTAATAAATAGAGAGCAAGTATTGAGTATCTATCAATTTTAGTGTCAAGCTTAAATGCAATTTTCATTAATATATATAGATAAAATGATTATAGCAACAGCAAAAATATTCTTTTTAATATTTTCCATATTAGCAAAAAACATAGGCAATATGTTCATGAAGAACTTTACGTATAACAAGACACCTAACAAAACACTGAATAATAATATTGCGATTTTTCTTACCCTTTTTGATTTTAGTAACTCTTTCAATTTTAAACACTCCAAATAATTCCTTATATTAATAATTGCTAATATATTACCATATACTCATATACTTTTTCTATAATTTCCCTTTAACTGTAAAGTGACAATAAAGTTATTTAATTTTAAAACCTCAAACACGTATAACCCCGTTCTGCTTTTAGGACGGGGTTAAAACTAGTTGTTTAATTTTTGATGTAAAAAGTTTTTTAGCTTTAAAAATATAACAATAAAGTTGTTTAAATCTAAGGGTTTATTCCACAATCGCGCCCGATTGCTGAAAATGGGAATTGCAAAAAAGCTAATAAATGGCACCTCAGTTTTTTTACTAAAGCCCCGTTAGCTCAATAGTTAGATATATAGAACCATCAAATTCTCGTCAAAATACTGCTCGTTAAATTTTAGGGCATTTCGTTCTACGCCATAGACCTCGAATCCCACGGACTTGTATAACTTCTTTGCGGAGCCATTTTCAGATACAACTGTTAAGTTTATTTGTTCCAAGCCATCACAATTTTTCGCCCTTCTTATAAGTTCAACCATAAGTGATTTTCCTAAACCCTGTCCTCGACCTTCTGGTGCTACATACATCCCGAAAACATTCCCTTTATGACTAGTTTTAAGGCTGTTTTCACGTATAAAAGTAACGATTCCAACTAACAAACCACTATCATCAAAAGCACCTAGAACAAATTTGTCTTTAGTTGGTTTTAATCTCTCTACGACAGTTTCTAGTAGGAATTTCACTTCTCTCTCATATGTTGAACCAAATGCTTCTGGATTACTTTTAATCCATTCAATCGTAATTCTTGGTGTACAACTGAGCATCAGACTCATTTAAAATACGAATATTCATTAGTTATTCTCCTTAGTTCCTTTCGTTTCATTGTCATCATACAAGTTGTTGAACTAAACTACACCGTTACTTCAAGAATTCTTTTTCGACAATATGGCCCGATTATTAAAATCTAACGCCATTATTCTATAATGGCCCCCGTTTGTTTAATAAGGACCTGAACTCGCCTGGAAATTCTTATATATTTCCATATATAAAAGAATCAATACTAATATCTTTTGAAAGGTAGTAAAGCATTAAGTGGTGGAAGTTCCTTGATGAAATATCATTTACCATTTACCTTTGTTCATCCTCCAAATAGAACTTCGTAATACATATTTACTATCGTTATGTCTAAATGTGCAATAGGTTGCCAATAAAACATCTGAAGCTAACAATTTGATATTAAAAATCTGTTACTGTGAACTTTATGGGATTGGTAGTAGTTCTATTTTTTGCTTCAAGTTGCACTTTTTTATCATATGAGTTTCTAGAGCTGCCAAATTCCAAAAAGTCTTCTGCAAGCAAGGGGCACTCGAAACCCGTTTAAAAATCATCAAGGGACGGGTCGTATTTTTACTCAAAAAATCTCCACCCTAAACACTTGATAATTTTCATTTTGTCCGTTACGGCATACGTACCGATAGCCGTACTCAGCAAGAACCAAAAAACTAGCATGCTATCGGCATACCAGTTTAACGGATAAAACCACTTAAATAAAAAGACATGAGAATATACTCTCGTATCTTAATGACTTGCAATATTTCATTTAGTTTCCATTATTCTTTATGAATTTTACAACCGAATTTGTCATTTTAGGTCCACCATTTGCAAGACTATGATCATCAAACATAAATCCACTTGAATGAAGAACAACAATCTCATTAGAGTTATTTAATACAGCTGAACCCGATTGTCCATTGTAGGTGTCCATGTCGTAATAGGCTATAGTGCCGCTTTGGCCTAATAAATTGCCTTTCATTCCCCACAAATCAAGTGGTGGTGTTTTATCACCTGGATAACCATACACTTTGAGAGATTGGTTATTAGATAGATTTTTAACTGTTTTTATAGGCAATGTACCATTCGTTATTCCTGGGGCTGGACGAGAATCTTTTTCTAAGGCAATTACGCCATAATCCAAAGCTACTATACCTTTATCATACCCACCAGGATAATGGTAACTTTTCCCCCAATAGGCTTGTGAGTAATGATTGTCCTTAACTCCAGTGAGAGCAACAGCTACGTTAACTTTATTGCCAGTTAATTTCCCAGTTTTTAAGTTCTCTTCCGCTAAACAATGAGCATTTGTTAACACTTTATAATTTGCCACGAGTGTTCCACTACAGGCTGAAATATAATCATCAAATTCAAGTAAAAGATATGTCATAGGTTTATAAGGCACTACAAACGGATTTGCAACCTTTTTTCTCCCATCTTTACCAATAACGAGATATGGAGTAATGGATTCTATACCATCTTCAAAATACTCCAAGGTGTCAACCATCTCACCATTTTCCATTTTAAAAGGTTTACTAGTATCTACAAAATCTTCAATATTAAATTCATTTTTTAATACACTATTATTATCATCCGCTGAAACAAATAGAGGGGAAACTAATAAGGTTAACAAAATCATCAATGGAAATATAAAACTATTTTTCATTTCTATCTCCTCTCTAAATTAATATAAATTTTCTATAAGTATAGCAATATTATTAAATAAAACAACCACTATTTTACTATATTGTTAAAATTTTAAAATAATCCCTAAAGGAGCGTTAATATGAGAATAGTATTAATCTTAATTATTGCCTTTTTAATTTTAGCTGGTTGTGAATCAAATACAAATGATGAAACGAACAATAACGCAGATAATTATAAATAGGTGCAGTTTCAGTTGCTCTCGTGACCGTTAATTGAATACCGAGTCTTGTATTAATAATTGACTACTCATCGACCAATTCAACAGAAAGCGTTTTAATTTGTGCAGGATTTGATTCCATTATAGTGCCATTATATCCCACCCTTACCTTATCTCCTACGTGAAATATTTCATCGTTATTGACTGAAAGGGTAACAAGTACTTTTCCCCTCGTACCATCGACAAGCGCCGTGCCATCATAAATTTCTTTGATTGTTCCTGTAAAATAGAAACTTGCCGTTTCAATTTCAGTAGGTTTTTCATCATTTCCATTAATTGAATTGGAACACCCAGAAATAGTTAATAAAACAATGATTGCTAATGCCTTAAATGTTCTTTGCATCCCACATTATCCCTCCGTCCATATGCAATAAAATGGCCCGATTGTTGAGTTACTCTTTTATAAAATAATTTTTCCGTTCCCAATTCCACATGGCAATAATTGAATAGCCATCTTCGTCAGCTTTTTCCTCATCATTTGTATGAATCAAATCGCCATCTTCTGAATCATCAAGATTCAGCTTTTTATGTATTTCTTTCAGCAAACCACCATAAGAAATTAATCTTTTTCGGTGTAACCCTTTTTCCAAATCGGATAACCGTTTCAAATTTTTTTGTTCATCATCTGTCATGAAATCAGTATCCTTTACGGGATACTTTGCAGTTTCATCAATCGCCGACTGAACATCGCCTTTATGTTTATTTTTCGGTCTAACAACTGAAATTTTAACGTAAGCTCGTCTAATTCTTTATAATCGTAACTCATCAAATGCTTTTCAAGTTGAAGAATATATTCTCTAAGTAATTTATGTTCCATAAGCTTCTCTCCCCCTAACTTACAGTTGATAAAGGTTCTTCACTTTTTGGAAAAATACACACTAGATAATATGTTAAAGATTGTTATTCAATTCTTGCCGTCGATGCTTAGTTACTTTTTATTCTGACACACTTAATATTTCAAGATAGCCTTTTTAAAATCCTTCTTTATTCCATTAAATGGCCATTTAATGGAATAAGAGATTGAAGTTTTTAAACAACTTTATTATCATTTAACATTAACTATATTTTTTAGATATTTAAAATTACCGTATTTATTAAACATATCTTAGATGAAATTATCAAAGAAAATACTCATTTTGAGGTTGCTAAATATGATTATGAATATTATGGAGAAATTGGAGATGCCATTATCGGTTAGTAACTTTTTTTAAAAAAATGAGGGAAGCAAAATGCACACTTTTCTTGTTTACCTATTGAATCAACCACGATAAAGTGCTGTTAAATCAAACTTTAGCATAGTTGCATTTTGGTTACAGTATATAAAGCAACATTCGTTGCGATAGATATGAAATACATACTAACCGCTGTTAAAATGATGCTCCCTGGAAGAAGAATCCCTTCGGTGACATACTTCCTAATCGTTTCCATATATATTTGTGATAAAATA
>DASUXY010000029.1:0-40386 GCA_036377675.1 Bacillota bacterium | reverse complement strand
TTAAATTCCATGAAAAGAAAATGGAGAAAGATCAAGTGACAGCTCCGTTGATGTATGAGTATGTGCAAGGGTCGTTTTCACATGTTCCTGTCGGTGAATACGTGAATAACGGCCACGCAGCGCCGATCGTTTTAAAAACGGATATTTCTATTAACGATCAAAAAGATCTCTTACAGCAAAAAATAACGACTCCAACGGGAGACGAAGAAAAACTATCGACCTATGTAACGCTAGAACAAACAACGTCCCCTACACAAATTAATCATCAAAACGGAGAACGTTATATAAAAGTGATCGCAGATATTGAAGAGCGAGATTTAGGGTCCGTTAATCGCGATGTGCAACAATTGATGAAGGACTTTGAAACACCCGAAGGTTACGAGTTGTCTATTCGCGGGGATTTGGAAGAACAGCAAGAAATGGCTCAAGATATGGCACTTGTCTTAGCCTTAGCAATCTTTCTCGTCTTTGTCGTCATGGCGATTCAGTTCAATAGTTTGAAACATCCATTCATCATTATGTCGATTGTTCCAGTTACGATTACAGGAGTGATCATCGGGATGTTCATCACACAGAAGGAATTAAGTGTTATGTCAGCAATCGGCATCGTAATGCTTGTCGGAATTGTTTTGAATAACGGGATTTTACTCATTGACCGTGTGAAACAAATGAGAAATCAAGGATTAGCTGTCAATGAAGCACTTGTAGACGCGGGTAGAAATCGACTTCGTCCGATCTTTATGACGACCTTAACTACAGTTGGTGGAATGATTCCACTAGCCTTGGCAACAGATGGCGCCAGTGGGTATCAATCGCCTTTAGCGGTTGTCATCATATCCGGTCTGTTATTTTCCACTTTGATTACGTTGTTGTTAATCCCAGCGATTTATTTAGTGTTTGAAGATCTCGGGAACGGTTTGAAAAGGGTATTCATACGGAAGAAAAAGACTCCTCAAGATAAAACGGAAGGTGCACGTGTGTCAAGTTAACCGCTTTTCTTTACAAAATACGTATGAAGAGAGACCCCATTCGCTAATGGATGGGGCTTTTTTCTGTTTTGTATTAATCGATATGTAAACCAACAATCAACCCTCCTCTTCTAAATACGATGAGGAGGAAGTTGAATAAAGATAAACGCAGATTAGAAAACCTTATATTTTTTCGTATACATTTTTGAGCCCATCCGTTAAAACTGCTCGGATGGAGGATTTCAATGTCCATAGAACCGATGGAAACTCCTCTTCATCGGCGAGCCTTCGTAGTTTACGTCATCTTCATAAAGGGCCACAATACGATCATGAATTTGGAAAGATTTATTAGAGTTATGTATTTTAGCTAGTAAGTGTGGATTGATTATAAACGAAAGCTTAAAACTCATTCATACCTTGAAAAACATAAAACGGTATATAAGGCTATATGTTTGATACAGAATTTTTTCTATAAAAATTGACAATTCACGTCTCTTCACATATAGTTGAGTTAACTAAACTAAACTATATGTGAAGAGACACTAAGAGTAATCATAAACAACAAAGTGTGTTAGGAGGTTGTCCTTGTATGGAAGCTTATTTAGCGGTAGTTGATGAAATTAATCGGAAATTTGAACAGTTTAAGATACTCATATCACGGGAAACGAAACAAATGGAACAATTGGCACGTTTTCAATTAACACCACAACAAGAAATGATGATGGACTATATTATTCGTCGTGAGCCCGTTCGATCGAATGACATTGCTCTCTATTTAAATATTTCAAAGAGTGCTGTTAGTCAAGTCATTCCTAAGCTTGAAGAAAAGCAGATGATTGATCGTCAAGTCAATCCGGCTAATCGTCGGGAAACTCATATTTTTCTCGGGAGTAAGGGAAAAGAATATCATCAACTGCTTCAAGAAATTGATGAGTTGCTCGTTCGTAAGTATTATTCAAGAGTTCACATAAAAGACTTAGAGCACGTTCGTGATACATTAAATCAAATTGTTAATGCCGAGGAAGGAGAAGGGTAGTTATGAGGAAAAAATGCCAACAACTGACAGACCGTATTTATTATTTACCACACGATCCGACAACAGACCGCCCCGTTTTGGCGGCGATATGCGGAGATCATCGTACAATTACCATCGATGCTGGTAACTCGGGCAACCATGTGGATTTATTTTTTCGTGAGATAGCCGAACATGGAATAAACAATTGTCATGCCACTGTATTAACGCATTGGCACTGGGATCACAGTTTTGGGATGGAACGGATGAATTTGTTAACAATTGCACATGAACAGACAAAAGCCTATCTTGAAGAAATGAAGGAATACGATTGGACGGATGAAGCTTTAGACTACCGGGTAGGAATAGGTCTTGAAAATCAATTTTGTTCGGATATGATTAAAAAAGAATATGGTACACATAGACAGATAACGATTGTTCCACCTAATATTACGTTTCTAGATGAATTAACGATTGATTTAGGGAATCTTCATTGCACTATTAAACATGTCGGTGGCGATCATGCAAATGATTCCTCGGTCGTTTTCGTTAAGGAAGAAAGCGTTCTTTTCTTAGGAGACAGCCTGTATCCAAGTGTTTATACAGACAAACCGAAATATACGGTTCGTCATGTACGCTTACTCCTTGAGAAAATTGCCGTATTCGATGCACAAACGTATGTCCTTTCTCATGAACAGCCGTTATCAGCCGATGAATTTCAAGTCTATAAAGAATTATTGCAAATGATTTGTGATGTTACAGATAAGCACCAACATCATTACGAAACTTTAACCGAGGATGTAAAGAATCAACTAGGGCGACAATTAAGTCCTTTAGAAAAAGAAGTCGTTAATTGTTTTATAAATGGTCTTGAATAAATGCATTTACAATCCACCTTTTCTTTGTCCTACATTCACACCTAAATATTTTACCAGTTTTTCGAATTATTCTTATAAATGGATGGGATGTACATAAACAAAGGAAAAATCCACGATCTTGTGATTTTCGATTTTTTAATGTCCATTACATTCCACTTAGGGAAATCATAACACTTCCACATGAAAAAACGATGAAGATGGATTGTTTTAAGAAAATAAAAGTGACATCGCAAAGGAGATGTTCGTAAAGGAAAATACCATTCAATAAAAAAACTGTCACCTCATCTGAAGTGACAGTTTCAATAAAAAGCCTATTCGATTTCAATGCGCCCTTTTATCGTATCTTTCGCATCCTCTTTCGGAACCTTTATGCGTAAGATGCCTCGTCGAAGTTTAGCTTTAATTTTATCTTCCTCGATATCATCGACATAAAATCGTCTTATAAACTCTCCATAGCGACGTTCCTGTCGAATAATTTTATCATCTTCATCAGTTGTTTCTTTTTCTTCATCTCTTTTTGCTCGGATTGTTAAATAATTGTCGTCGACTTGAATGGAAATATCTTCTTTATCAAATCCTGGGAGTTCTGCTTCGATATAATACGCTTTTTTCGTTTCTTTCACATCTGTTCGGAAGGAGTTGAAGCGTCCATTAAGTGGAGTTACTTCATCTCGATTAAACACTTCATTGAAGGACTCTACCATGCGTTCGAAAAGATCATCATTTTTCTTCTTAAACGGTTTTAAATCAAACATTTGATTAGCCTCCTATGTGTTTAGTTCTATTTTCATTGTACTATAGTTTGCCCCACTTTCTATGAAAAATAACGATTATTCAAAAAATGTTCATAGCTGGGGATTTTATCCTATTTTTACAAAGATAAAACGTGTCTTCGTCAGTTCGTGAACAATATTTCGCTTTATTAAGCCTTGGAAAATTCGTTTGACAATATAATTGGAACGACATATAATTAAAATGAAATTGATAATCGTTATCAATCAAACCGATAAATGAGCATGTCAAAAAGAGACAAAAGATTTTTTCATGTGAATAGGGGTAGAACAAAGATGAAGAAAGTATTTTTTTTAATGTTCGTTTTGTTGTTCGGAAGTGTTGTCATTGTCCCTCGGGCGTTAGCAGAGTCGGTTCCAACAGCTGGAAACACTTCTTCTAGTCATATGCTGTTAACAGATGATCGTTCGTTGTTTGCAATTGGGCCGGTGGAGGGGAATACTCAAAAAGAAGTAGCTACTTCTTATGAGATAGGAGCGCCATCGTTTGAAGAAAAAGTGTTGATGATTGGAATTGTTGTTTTAATGGCATTATCAATCGTCTTTGTATATGTCGTAGACTGTAAAGCATATACATCATATAAAGAGCATTCATAAATAATGATCTGATTTGTAAAGAATGATTATATTCATTTTTAAAAGTATATGAGCATCCTGAAGTATGAAGTATGTAAAACATCGCAGGAACTCATATATTTTTTTATGTTAAATTTATTACGCATACATTCAAACGTTCATATGAGTATTTGATTGACACTCTCTTTTACCTACGTTATATTGTATTTAATCAAATGAATATTTGAATGAGGTGAATGGATTGGGCGATAAAATACAGCCGAACAACAGTAAGGATACGTGTGAAACGTTTAAATATGATGAAGACATTGTTAACCGGATACAACCGAAGATGAAACAAGTTGCCGGGGTTGAATCCATTTTTAAAGCGTTATCAGATGCAACGCGCTTAAAAATTGCTTATGCTTTAACGCTAGCTCAAGAACTGTGCGTATGTGATGTTGCAACGATTATCGGTTCAAGTACAGCGACAGCATCGCACCATTTACGTTTATTGCGAACGATGAAGTTAGCGAAAAGCCGACGAGAAGGGAAACGTGTGTTTTATTCGTTAGACGATGACCACGTTCGTCAACTCGTCTATATCGCAATGGTCCATGCAAAGGAGGACGAATAGATGCAAGAAGAGAAACGTGTATATCGATTGCAAGGGTTAACGTGTACGGATTGTGCGGCAAAGTTTGAAAAAAACATTCGTGACATCGATTCAGTAGATGATGTCGTACTTAATTTTGGGGCTTCCAAAGTGACGATTCAAGGTAATGCTACTGTAGAACAACTTGAACAAGCTGGAGCCTTTGACGGTATTCAAGTATATCCTGAAGATCAACGCGAGCCTATTGAAAAAGTTCCTTTTTGGAAAAGGAAGGAAAATATAACGACGATGATTTCGGTTTTATTCATTGTTATCGGGTATGTTTTTTATTTCCAACTCGGTAAAACGCATGTCGTAACGATTGGAACATTTGCATTATCGATTGTCATCGGTGGTTATGATTTATTTAAAGTTGGCTTCAAAAATTTAACGAAACTTGAATTCGATATGAAAACATTAATGACAATCGCGGTCATCGGAGCGGCGATCATCGGTGAGTGGGCAGAAGGTGCGGTCGTTGTCTTTCTATTTGCTTTGAGTGAAGCATTGGAAGGTTATTCAATCGATAAAGCACGTGATTCGATTCGGACATTAGTCGATATAGCTCCGAAAAAAGCGAGCATTAAACGTGGAAATGACGTTATTGAAGTTGATGTTGAACAGATTCAAGTTGGCGATGTGATGCTCATTAAACCAGGGCAAAAAATTGCTATGGATGGTGAAGTCATCCAAGGTGAGTCATCGATTAACCAAGCGGCGATTACGGGTGAATCCATCCCCGTGCACAAAAGTATAGGTGATGAAGTGTTTGCTGGAACGATGAATGAGGACGGTTCATTAGAGGTACGTGTGACGAAACGAGTGGAAGATACGACATTAGCGAAAATCATCCACCTTGTCGAGGAAGCACAAGCGGAAAAAGCGCCGTCGCAAAAATTTGTCGATCGCTTTGCCAAATATTATACACCGATTATTATGGCACTTGCATTGTTAATAGCGGTTGTTCCACCATTATTATTTGGTGCAAGTTGGTCAACATGGATCTATAGTGGGTTAGCAGTGCTCGTAGTTGGATGTCCATGTGCCCTCGTCATTTCAACACCGGTGGCAATCGTTACGGCGATTGGTAACGCAGCTAAACATGGGGTTTTAATTAAAGGTGGCATTCACCTAGAAGAAGCGGGTCGATTGAATGCGATCGCTTTTGATAAGACAGGGACACTTACAGAAGGTCGACCAAAAGTGACAGATATTATGAGCTTAACAGACATCGGTGAGAAAGAAATGTTAGGAATCACTACTGCGATAGAAGCTTTTTCCCAACATCCTCTCGCGACGGCAATTATTCATAAAGGAAAAGAAGTAGGTGTCGATCGTTATGAAGCAGATCAGTTTCAAGCGATAACGGGTAAAGGTGCAAAGGCACGAATCGCTGAGACGATGTATTATATTGGAAGTCCAACGATGATTCGCGAAATGCTTGAAGTCCCTACTGATATTCAACAACTTATTCACACCTTACAAGCAGAAGGAAAAACGGTTATGTTATTAAGTACAGAACATGAAATCATCGGCTTAATAGCAGTCGCTGACCAAATTCGGAAAAGTAGCTTATCTGTTATTGAACGGTTGAAACATTTAGGTGTCGAAAAGACAATTATGCTTACAGGTGACAATAAAAAAACAGCAATGTCGATTGGACATAAGCTTGGCTTAACCGATATTAAAGCAGAGTTAATGCCTGAAGATAAATTACGTACGATTCAAGCAATTCAAGCAAAACATGGTAAAGTAGCGATGGTAGGAGACGGTGTCAATGACGCACCAGCGTTAGCATCTTCGACGGTAGGAATTGCAATGGGTGGTGCGGGGACGGATACAGCATTAGAAACAGCCGATATCGCTTTAATGGCTGATGACTTAGGTAAGCTTCCATATACGATTTCATTAAGTCGTAAGGCATTAAGTATTATTAAACAAAATGTTGCTTTTTCACTTGGTGTGAAACTCATCGCTTTATTATTAGTCATTCCGGGGTGGTTGACACTTTGGATTGCTATTTTCGCAGACGTTGGGGCGACATTACTCGTCGTACTTAATTCGATGCGTTTGATGAACGTTGAAGATGGATCGTAGTCCTTCATTTATAGTTTCAGTGGAATTGTCGCCGAAAACCGATATGTAAGCTCCTTAGAGCGCCTATTTGTCCGTATAAAAATATTTTTTAATAAATAACCATTTATGCTTGCTTTTTCATAAGTAAAGGGTTAAGGTTAAGTAGCAAAAGGAAATTGAAGGTTGAATAGTTTTTTACGATCTCTTTATCAAAGCGAGTGTAAAAGTATTCATGATTCAATTACTTTGCACGATATATTTGGATAAGGAGGTCATTCTTTTGACTGGTAAAGTTAAATGGTTTAACGCTGAAAAAGGTTTCGGTTTCATCGAACGTGAAGATGGCGATGATGTATTCGTACATTTCTCTGCTATTCAGTCTGACGGTTTCAAAACGCTTGAAGAAGGCGAAGAAGTAGATTTCGAAATCGTTGAAGGCGACCGTGGCCCACAAGCAGCTAACGTCATACGTCAACAATAATAAAAAATATAAAAGGTTCATCTCTATTGAGGGATGGGCCTTTTTTATTTAAGGAATAAATTTTTTGCCGAATTCCACTATTTCAAAAGAGGTTTGCTCGCCTATTTGTCGAATGAATGATTAACCGATCTTACAAAGAGGAGGCGTACATACGAATGACATCATTTAATTGGCAAAAGCAATCAGAAATACAGTGGGATGAAAGGGCTTCCGATTGGAGTGAACGAAGCGTGCATATGTGGAATCGTGGGAGTAGGAAAAACATTATCCCTTTTATAGAAAAGTATGTAGAACGAGGAGAGAGCATTCTCGATGTTGGTTGTGGAGATGGTTATGGAACGTATCGGCTGTTACAATCTGGATATAAGGTAACAGGAGTTGATTTATCAAACGAAATGATAGCCCGCGCTCAAAAAAGATTGCATCGTGAATCATCGGTTTCATTGATCCAAGGTAATGTGTTACAATTACCTTTTGAAAATAATTATTTTCGTGGAATTATGGCGATTAATGTTTTGGAATGGATAGAAGTTCCAGCTAAAGCACTCGGAGAACTTCGGCGCATTTTACACAGAGAGGGCTTACTTTTCGTTGGTATACTCGGGCCAACAGCAGGTCCACGAGCAAACAGCTACAAGAGGTTATATGGAGAAGAAGTCATTTGCAATACGATGATGCCTTGGGAATTTCAACAACTCGCCAGCGAATACGGCTTCCAATATGTAGATGGATTTGGTGTATATAAGCGAGGGATTGCCGAAGAAGATGCTGCCCAGCTACCACTCGAATTAAAACAGGCGTTATCTTTTATGTGGATATTTATGTTACGAAAAATGAAATAGGTGATGACATGGATCATGATCAACAATCAAAACACGTTATAAACAATTATAAACAAGATGAGAAAATGATGATTTTAATTTATGCGCAGTGGTGCGTGAATAACGATTTGGATCCAATATCTTTATATGAGAAAGCTTATCCCGATCAACCGAATAATGAAGCATTACAAGAATCCTTAGAGTTAACAGTTCCCAAAACAGAGTCTGATGCTATAGCTGATCATATCGTGCTTCAATCTTTACAACTGTTTGGGAACAATGATTTAGCTTTTGTCGTTCAACAAGCGATTGATCAAAGAACGTAAGATGTTTTTAAGTCGTTGGCACCGTAAACAATAGCATGTTCCTTCGACAACTTGAGCATTCCAGGTGACGGCGTCAACGCACATTTTCCATTTCGTCAGTAAACATTTTAATTAAGGCTTGAGTACCACGATCACCATATCCCGCCTCATCAAGCTTTTGATAAAGCGTAAGGGAAAGCTCTAACCCGGGCGTTGATAGACCCATTTCCTTGGCGGATTCAATAGCAATTTTCATATCTTTTATAAAATGTTTAATATAAAACCCAGGATTGAAATCACCTTGAATCATCCGTGGTGCAAGATTCGATAAGGACCAACTTCCGGCGGCACCAGTTGTAATGCTATCGAGTACGCGAACGGGGTCTAGTCCAGCTTTCTCAGCATAACTTATCGCTTCACAGACGCCAATCATGTTCGAAGCAATGGTAATTTGATTACTCATTTTTGTATGTTGGCCAGCACCAGCAGGGCCTTGTAATATAATATTTTCACCGAGTACGTTAAAGAGTGGAAGTAGTGTATCAAACGCCTGCTTTTCACCACCAACCATAATGGACAATGTTCCATTTTTCGCACCGATATCTCCACCTGAAACCGGAGCATCTAGAGCATATAAACCGTAACGTGTTGCACGGTTAAAGATTTCCTTTGCTAAAGACGGTTTTGACGTCGTCATATCAATGATATATGTGCCCGTTTTCGCATTTTCAATAATTCCTCCAGCTCCGAAATAAACGTCCTCCACGTCTTGAGGATCTCCGACCATCGTGATGATGACATCTGTTACGCGCGAAAGTTCAGCTACTGAGTCTTCCCAGATGGCTCCTCCTTCAATAAGTGTAGCTGCTTTTGAACGTGTCCGTGTAAAAACATGGACGGAATATCGTTCTTGCAGTAAGTTTTCAACCATGCTTTTCCCCATAACTCCTGTTCCGATAAAGCCAATTCGTTTTGTTGACATATGTCATTCCTCCTTTGTATGCTTAAAATGATAAAAACGACTGTTACATTACTCAATGCATAAAGCCACCTCGCTATACTATTCGCCAAGTGAATAGAAAAGTCCTGCAAACGTTAAATATTCACAATTTATTTTGATTCGTTTACGTTACATAATGGGGAGCGTGAAAATCATTCAACAGATTATTAAACCATTTTCTAACTTAGCAAATGATGAACTGTACGAAATTTTAAAAGCGAGAGTAGATGTATTTAACAATGCCCTCATGAAGAAATTGACAATTATGATCAGCAAGCAACTCACTATTTCATTAAGAAAAGTGCCAACTTAACCGTATTTTGCTAAGCGAATTAACACATGATGGAACACGTATCGAGTTAGATAATAAATTTAGAAAAGCTGTATCAAATTTTGTCCTAACAATGGAACTGTTACCGAAAAAGTTGACAGTTATTTTATTGTAAAAGGTGAGGGTGTCAAGATATACGCATCATTAAAAAAACGCATTAGACAAGAAAATACTTTTTAAACTGACACGGATAAAGGTAGAGTGACAACCAACAAATAAAACGCCAACTAGGCGTTATTTTTATGCTTATTTTAGGAGTGATTATGTGGAGTTTTAATTGGGGGATTTGGAACAATATCGGGATTTATTCAGAGCGACGAATAAACGTTGCTTTTTTTGTATATTTATCATTAAAAAACATCAAGGAGAGATTTACTTATGGTAAAAATCTTTATTGACCCTGGACATGGTGGACACGATGGTGGAGCAGCTGCAAATGGTTTGAAGGAAAAGGATTTAACATTAAAGATTGCTAAAAAGGTTAGAAGTCGTTTAGGAAATTATGAAGGCGCAAGCACTAAGATGAGTCGAACGACTGATAAATATGTAAGTTTAACAGGGCGAACGAACATGGCTAACTCATGGAATGCCGATTTCTTTTTAAGTATCCACATTAACGCTGGTGGAGGAACGGGCTATGAAGACTATATTTACAGTGGATTAAGCTCTATGTCAAGAGCAGGAAGTATCCATGATGAAATTAATAAAGCGGTTGTTAGTGAAACAGGTTGGAGAAACCGTGGTAAAAAGAAAGCGAATTTTGCTGTTCTAAGACAATCTAACATGCCTGCGGTACTCACAGAAAGCGGCTTTATTGACACGAAGTCCGATGCTGACAAACTTAAGTCAGATGCATTTCTCAATAAAATTGCCGATGGCCATGTGAAAGGAATTGCACGGTACTTCGGATTGAAAAAGAAAGATGGTGACGGATCCGACGGAGGCTCTAAGAAGGTTCACGTAGTGAAGAAGGGAGATACTCTTTGGAGCATTGCTCAGCAGTATGGCACGACTGTTTCTAAGCTTAAAGAGTTGAACCCTGGTATTGATTCGAATCGATTACAAATTGGGCAGAAGATTAGAGTGAAGTAAGGGAGTAAGAAGCTCTACCGTAATGGTGGGGTTAATTCTTTAAAGTCCACTTATATAACTTTTAAAATTATATCGTTATAAAGAAGTGAAAAAACTGAAAAATATTAAAAAGTGTTGTTAAATCAGCCATAATAGAGAAATCCTAATGAATGGTGATAAAAATGTTATTAAGCGAAAAGGACTTAAACCACCACTGATTCATTAGATTATAACCCCCCCTCCTTCACACAGCCAGGGGGCTCTTTTTATTCCACATCCAAACAATCATGACAGATCACTTTACCACCTTCACAGCCCCGTCATCTGGATACACTCCACATAATGAATACTTTTAAATGAAAGTAATATAATGAAGTGGAGAGAGTATTCCTAATAAGCGTATGATAAGATCCGTATAAACGTTCTACTATGCGATTGCTTATTAGGTATCTCCTTCTTGTAACAACCCCTTACTATAAGGGGAATTTTTTATCTAAACAGTCATGAATATTATTAACATACTACTTGAAATAGGAACAAACGTTCCCTATAATGTAATATAACTAACAGGAGGGGAACACATGTGCGCAATGAGTTGATTAAATGTATGAAGCATAACAATTTAATGGATATGATCTACATGACGAATGATGGCCATATTACCAAAAGGAAAATAAAAGTCATTAAAGCGAGTGGTGATTACTTCCAAACATACTGTTATCTCCGCAGATCTGTGCGTACATTTAAATATAGCAACATTTTAGCACTTGTTCCCGTAGTAAAGAGAGAAAGAATGGTGGTTTAATATGGATGACATCATTAAAGATCGTGGTACAAAGAAATGGAATTCAATTATGCTACCTGAGCATGTAGAAGCAGTGAAGCAAGTATTTGCAGAAGAAGAACGGAAAGAAAAGCCTATTCTAGATGAGCAACAAAAGATGGAGATTGATGCAAATATAAAACGTGCTTTAAGAGATAACATGGTGATCGAAATTACATATTACGCCGATTATGATTATAAAAAGGTATCTGGTAACTTGCTATCGGTCGATGTGTTCCAGGGATCCATTAAGCTTGATGACGATCGTATGACCGAGATAAAGTTTGCTGACATATTGGATGTGGTGTTTTTGTCATAAAAAACCCCTCATTACGAGGGGATGATAAGGGGATCATATGTAGGTCTGATGGGAGGACAAGACCTTTTATTAGTGTTTGCAAATAGAGATGAAATATACATGGTCACAACAAATAGCAGAGGTGAAATGTTGAATATTTTCCGTGGATGGATCCATAAAATATTTAAGAGTGATAGATCACCTTTCTCTCCCTGCATTTTGCGACGTTTTCTTCAAACGTCGCTTTGATTTTTATTGAAATTTTTTTGTGAGCATATGATCCTGTTTGAATAAAAAATCGTTTTATTGATTTTATAATAAAATCCCCCTCATTACGAGGGGGTAATTATGTAGGTCTTGATGTTGGAGGACTAACTCTTTATTAGTATGTGCAAATAAGAGTTCAATATACCTTTTTGTTTCAGCACGAAGCAACCTTCTCTACAAAATGTAGTGAGGGTTGTTGTATTTAAGAATGATAAAGGAAAAAAATAAAAAATGTAACAAGGATATCATGAATAAAAGTGAAAAAATGGAAATGGGCGACATTGCATAATGAAATGACGAATTGATGTGATTTGGGAGAAACAGTAAGGAATCATCCCTACACATTTACACATAGTATACATAAGTTATTATGACTCATTATTAAAACAGGTCGCATGTGGGGAGGTCCATTACGATGATTTCAGCGGAACAATTACAAAAATGTAAAAAAAATTTAATGCAAAGGCAGTCTGAATTAATCCAACAAGCTCGCCACCATTTTGGAACATCTGTTGAATTTGCGCAAGAGTCGAGTGGGGAATTATCCAATTACGACAACCATCCAGCAGATACTGGAACAGAGTTATTCGAGCGTGGGAAAGACATCGCCCTTCATGAACATGTAGAAAAAGAACTCGAAGACATTAATAAAGCTTTACATGCGATTGAAGAGGGAACGTACGGGATCTGTATCGTATGTGGTGCGGATATTCCGTACGAGCGTTTAGTCGCTATCCCAACGACAAGTCAATGTAGAGAACATGCGGATGACCATCGGTTTAAGCATCATCGCCCCGTTGAAGAACAAGTTTTACATCCGAATGCAAATCCTGACGAGGCAGTCGAGGATGATGAGAAGCAAACAATCTATGATCGCGAAGATGCTTGGCAAGAAGTCAGTGAATATGGTACGAGTGAGACGCCGTCCGATCTTTATGGTGACCGAGATGATTACAATGCGATGTATACGAACAGCGATGAAAATAAAGGTCATGTGGAAAATGTGGAACATATTGCTTCGTCTAATCGGCAAGGGTTGTTCACTGGAGCAGTTCTCGACAAGCAAACATATGTAGCTGAAGATAAAACGATGGAAGAAGAATAGAAGATTGCTTAACTAAAAAGGAAATCCGCTTATGATGGATTTCCTTTTTTAGTTAAATATATTTTATTTTAAACATTAAAATCGATAGCCTAACATTGGATTAAAAATGGATTCGCCGAGAAAACCGAGCAAAATAAAATTAGCGATATATATTCCTATAAGTACATACACTCGATCAAAACCGTTCTCTGATTTTTCAAACAAAATAAATGTCGGAATGGCCAAAGTAATTCCTGACATACTGATTAAGATGAGTAGTTGTGAGGCTGTAGTAAACTTCATAAGATGTAAAAGTAATCCTACAACATAGGCGAGCATGAATGGAACTGTATAGGCACTATACTTCGTGGAAATCGTAGCAAAATCCCCTCTACGAGATGTAAATTTCACACCAAAAAACGTAATAGTTGCCATAGCAACTAAGAGTACTAAAAATGTAAGGAATGGAAGGAGAAAGTTGTCAATAAACGTAAGCTCATAAAAAAACATATCTAATGAACGTAATGTTGAATATGCTCCCAAAGCGATCATTAATGAAAAAGTGATAAGCGTAATGATGCCTGAGGGTGTATCTTCTGCACGAACATTTTTAGCGATACTTGGTCTTTTCAAAAGGGGTACGAAAAAATTTACAAAATTAATCCCAGTTTCTTTTATTTTTTCAACGGTTTCATTCCGTGTCTTCAGAGCAGGGGGCTGATTGAGTTGTTCGTGTTGATTTGCTGAAACAGAAGCTTGAACGGGCTTCGGCTGTTCAGCTGTCTTTGGATCGGTTAAAGGAGATTGTGTAACTGGTTGTTGTTGAGCTTGATCAATTGGTTGTCTTTGATTGAGTTCTTTTTCTTCGATAAAGTCTTTTGCAGCAGCTATTTCTTCTTGATTTAGTTTTGCTCCACATTTTGTGCAAAACTTCCCTTCTTCCGTCTGTTGTTCACAGTTTAAACAAAGCATAAACTCACTTCCTTTTTTAATAATAACCATTATAAATCCCCATGATAGAAAAGGATTCGACAACCATCCTAAAAAGCCTTGTCATCCGTCAAGAATAAGCAAAAGGTCCTATATAGATAAAGTCAAGCCTTCTACTAATATATTTAAGAAAACAGTGAAAAAGAAGGGAGAATTACGATTTTTCCCTTCCGCGTGAAAAAAACGAATTCAATTGTTGTCAAAGCCAAAATGGGCCATTCCTCCATTCGCATAAACATCACGGCGAAGACCTACAGAGGATTTCGTTCTGATAATTGAAGCTTAATCGTTTGTTTTGTACCATCCCGATATATTTCTAGCGTAATCGACTCTCCAATCGTTGTTTCTGAGTACAAATATTTTCTAAAGTCGACTAAAGATGTAACCGGTTGTTTATCAATTTTTGTAATGATGTCGAAAGGTTTTAGACCAGCTTGTTCGGCAGGTGAGGATCTTTCTACATTTGCGATGATTATGGCGTCTTCAACATCTTTCGGTACTTTAACTTTATTTTGATATTCAGCTGGAACTTGGTCAAGTGTAGCCATGACAATTCCAATATACGGACGTTCGACTTTTCCTTTTTTCTCAAGTTGTTCCATAATCGGTAAAGCTGTATCGATTGGTATGGCAAAGCCAATCCCTTCGACAGCTTGTTGAGCGATCTTCATTGAGTTAATCCCAATAACGTTTCCTTCCTTATCGACGAGAGCACCTCCACTATTTCCAGGGTTAATGGCTGCATCGGTTTGAATAACTTCAGTAGACCAGTCCGGTTGGTGATCGCCTGTCACATCAATAGGGACAGATCGATCCAGTCCACTTACAATTCCTTTCGTTAATGAATTGGCAAATTCCATACTGAGTGGGTTGCCAATCGCTAAGACAGTCTCCCCTACTTTTATATGTTCAGAAGAACCGAGTTTTGCTACGGTGCTAATTTGTTCTCCATCTACTTGTAGAATTGCTAAGTCTGTTAATTCATCCGAGCCGATTAATGTAGCGGGAATTCTCTTTTTTCCGTCATTTAAAGCAACTTCAATATTTTTGGCATGTTTAACGACATGATGATTCGTGACAATGTAAGCTTGACCATCTTTCTTTTTATAAATAATTCCCGATCCCGTTCCCGCTTCTTCGTCAGGTGTCCATATGCTTTGATTTTGAAGGTTGATGACTCCGACGACTGCTTTTGATACTTCTTCAACATTTGAGGAAATCTCGTCCTCATTCTCAGAAGATAGTGTCTTAACGGTTTGTTCACTCGTCTGTTCTTCATTTTCATGTGTCGTTTGGCTCTCAGGAACAGGGATGATCTCGTTCATAAATAGAAGGGCTACTACGAGTGCAGATATGATTCCCCCCATTGTTGCGCTAAGGAAGAGGCTTAACAAAGAATTTCTTTTTGGAGAATTTCGATTTTGTTTTGTCCTTACAAATGTCGTTGAATGAGATGATTTTAAATCTTGATTGTTATTATTCTCATCTTGTACATGTTCCGAGTCTTGACTGTTTTGTGTTAGATTAGAATTAGAACCATGAATCTTTTGTTCATCATTTTTCATAACAATCACCCTTCATATTCATGATTATGTTATCTTCATGTTAAAGGATAAGTAGGGCATAAATTTGGTATAATTGTGTAAAAAATGTGTAAAAACTGGTTGCTGTTTTCGTTAAGTAAATATATAAAAATAAATATTTATAGAAGGAGTTATTAAGGATGCAATACCATATTGGTGTGGTAGAAGATGATCCGAATATACAAAATATCGTTTCTGCCTTTTTAAAAAAAGAGGGCTTTGAAGTAACGTTATTAGATTCTGCGGAGCAAGGCATCGAATTATGGCAATCAAATCCACCGGACATGTGGATTTTAGATTTAATGCTTCCAGGAATGGATGGATATGATTTTTGCAAAAAAATACGGAATGAAAGCGATGTTCCGATTATTATTATTTCGGCTAAAGATGAAGAAGTGGATAAAATTATCGGGTTAGAGTTAGGTGGGGATGATTATTTAACGAAGCCATTTAGCCCTCGAGAGTTAGTCGCTCGTGTAAAGCGCCTACTAAAACGATCATATGTCGCAAAACCATTGCGTCCAAAAGGGGCTCAGGAAGATTGTATAAAAGTTGGCGATTTACTCATTTATAAACAGGAGCGACGATTGATTTGGAATAATAAGGAACGAGATGTAACGACGAAAGAATTCGATCTGTTACTTTTGTTAGCAGAACACCCGAACCGGGCTTTTTCTCGAGATGAATTACTCACCTATGTGTGGGGAGATGACTATGTTGGCAGTGATCGGGCGGTCGATGATCTCGTCAAGCGGATTCGAAAAAAAATTCCTCAACATTCATTAGAAACCGTTTGGGGATATGGATATCGTCTGCGAAGTGGTGACGACTAAGTATGAAGCTCAAATATCAACTTCATTTAGCATTTACGACTTTACTCCTCATCATTATGGCGGTGACAGGTTACCTTATTTATTCGTTAATTCTCGATTTGTTGATTCAAGATGAACAAAGACAATTGGAGCAAAAGGGTCAAATTCTCGTCAATGTGTTGAATGAACAATACGAAACAACAGAAGATATTCAACAGTTTTATGAGTTTTTACAGGAACAAGATTTACAACTTTTTTTATACGATGGAAATTGGGATGCTGTTTTATATTCGACGATGCCTGATGAGGTGTCCTATGGCTTTTTTAACAATAATAATTTTGCCGATCGAAAGAAGCAGTTATGGGAATATAACAGTGATAAGTATGTGATATCGCGTATTTTACTTTATCCAGAGAGTTTAGGATTGGAACTTATTTTGTTAACACCTCTTAGTGATTTACCAATCGTTCAGAAAAACTTTATCGTTCGTCTGCTGTTTGTGTTTTTTATTGGAACACTCGTCATTATTATCCTTAGTTATTTTTTAACGAACCGCTTAGTAACGCCGTTAACTCGATTAAAGTGGCAGTTAAAGAAAATAGAAAAAAGACAATTTGATGAAGTTGAACCGATTCAGGCGACAGGTGAAATTAAAGAAGTGGCTCAAAGTGTGTACGATATGGCGTCTGAATTAGAACGTTTTATAACGTCTCAACAAATCTTTTTTCAAAATGCGAGTCATGAATTAAAAACACCGTTAATGACGATTCAAGGATATGCGGAGGGGATTAAAGAAAACGTCTTTGATCCAGAAGAGGAAGAAAAAGGCTTAGAAGTAATGGTGACAGAGGTAAAAAGACTTAAAAAAATTATTAATGAAATGATTTTATTAGCAAAATTGGATAGTAACCAAGCTGTATATGAACGAGAAGAAGTCTCTGCAGATGAGTTGATGGAGCAAATTATCGAGCGTGTACTGCCGATTGTAAATGAAAAACAGTTAACGTTGACACATCATGTTGAGCGTGATATCACTTTAGTTGTGGATAAGGAGAAAATGTTACGAGCATTATTAAATTTAGTATTTAATGGCATCCGTCATGCTACATCAGAAGTGCGTCTTGAAATGAAAAAGAATCAAAAGCAGACGGTGATTACAATCGAAGATGACGGTCAAGGAATTCCAGAAGAGCTAACAGCGCATATTTTCCATCGTTTTGTGAAGGGGAAAAGCGGGGAAACTGGTTTAGGCTTATCGATTGCTCGAGCGATTATCGAGCAATCAAATGGGAAAATTACTGTTGGACAATCACGTTTAGGAGGTGCAAAGTTTACAATTACGTTTTAAATGGATTTCCCTGTTATTCATTCAAGTGTCCTTGTGATATAATGAAATCATTTCATGTATACGGTATGAAGAAGGAGAGCATTATTTATGCAACGAAGAGAAGATATTCGTAATATTGCCATTATCGCTCACGTCGATCACGGGAAAACGACCCTTGTAGACCAATTGTTGGCCTATGGTGGAACATTTCATGAACATGAAGATGTAGAAGATCGAACGATGGATTCTGATGATTTAGAACGAGAGCGTGGAATAACGATTTTAGCAAAAAACACAGCGATTCAATATAACGGAACGACAATTAATATTTTAGATACACCAGGACATGCCGATTTTGGTGGTGAAGTGGAACGAATTATGAAAATGGTCGATGGTGTCATCTTAGTTGTCGATGCCTTTGAAGGAACGATGCCACAAACTCGCTTTGTCGTCAAAAAAGCTTTAGAAGAAAAAGTTACACCGATTGTCGTCGTTAATAAAATTGATCGACCAAACCGAAGACCAGATGAAGTCGTTGATGAAGTGTTTGATCTATTTATTGATCTTGGTGCGGATGATGAACAGTTGGATTTCCCGGTCGTTTATACATCTGCTTTGCAAGGGACTTCTGGTGAGGAACCTGATGAACAAAATAAAACGATGGATCCGATTTTTAATACCATTATCGAGCATATTCCTGCACCTGCGGATACGTCTGATGAACCCCTACAATTACAAGTGACATTGCTTGATTATAATGATTACGTAGGCCGAATTGGGATTGGCCGTGTATCTCGTGGAACAATAAAGGTTGGTCAGCAAGTCACTGTTATTAAGAAGGATGGCTCTAAAGAGTTTTTTCGGGTGCGAAAATTGTTCGGCTTTATGGGATTGGATCGTAAAGAGATTGAAAAGGCCCAATCCGGAGATATTGTCGCGGTAAGTGGAATGGAAGGTATTCATATCGGGGAAACCATTTGTTCTCCGGATCATCCAGAACCGTTACCGATGTTGCGCATTGATGAACCGACATTAAAGATGACATTTCTTGTGAACAACAGCCCTTTCGCTGGAAAAGAAGGGGAGTATATGACATCACGTCAAATTAAAGAACGTCTCATGAAAGAGTTAGAAACGGATGTTAGTTTACGCGTAGAATCTACCGAATCGCCGGATGCATGGATCGTTTCTGGACGTGGGGAATTACATTTATCTATTTTAATTGAAAATATGCGTCGAGAAGGTTTTGAATTTCAATTATCTAAACCAGAAGTGATCATAAAAGAAGTTGATGGTGTCGAATGTGAACCGGTTGAACATGTCCAAATAGATGTTCCTGAGGAATATACAGGTCAGATTATGGAGTCTTTAGGTGCCCGTAAAGGCGAAATGCTCGATATGGTCAACCATGGGAATGGTCAAGTGCGTTTTGAGTTCCGTGTTCCGTCTCGTGGATTGATTGGCTATTCCACTGAATTTATGACAGAGACACAAGGTTATGGAATTTTAAACCATACGTTTGATTCCTATCAACCACGTGTGAAAGATAACGTAGGTGGAAGACAACAAGGTGTCCTCGTTGCTCAAGAAGACGGAAAAACGACAGCTTACGGAATTACACAACTTGAGGATCGGGGAGTCATTTTTGTCGATCCAGGTACAGAAGTGTACGCTGGGATGATCGTCGGTGAACATAACCGTGATAATGATTTAACGGTTAATATTACAAGAGAAAAGAATTTAACGAACATGCGATCTGCGACGAAAGATCATACGGTAACTTTGAAGAAAACAAGGCAAATGTCACTAGAAGAAGCAATCCAATATTTGAATGACGATGAATATTGCGAAGTTACCCCTAAATCACTTCGCCTTCGCAAAAAGATTTTACATCAAGGAAAGCGGGAACGTGCAGCAAAGCGAAAAAAGAGAGATGAATAGAGTGTAGAAAACGGCAAGCGTATTTCCTGAGCGCTTGCTCGATTTTACTTAATGGTTAACGTAGCTCCTGTTTTACTTCAAAAGAAACATCATTTGGTGACGTCATCGATCGACTAACAAGTTTCGAAAGAAATACTTTTGCTTGTAGATGATTAAATCAACTAGAAGTATTTTATATTTTCTGTATACTAAGGATAAGATTACAGAAGATGGGGTGATAAGATGCGAGAAGTTGTTATTGTTGATGGCTGTCGTACCGCGGTTGGTCGACGTAAGGGAAGTTTAACAAACTACCGCCCAGATGATTTAGCAGCTGTTGTCTTAAACGAATTAATGGAGCGGACAGGCGTTGATAAAAGGAAAGTTGAAGATGTCATTTTAGGGTGTGTGACACAAAGCAAAGAACAAGGTGGAAATATCGCTCGAACAGCAGCGCTTATTGCTGGTTTTCCAACAGACGTGCCAGGTGTAACGATTGATCGTCAATGTGGGTCAAGTCAGCAAGCGACACACTTTGCTGCTCAGGCAATCGCTTCAGGCGATATGGATATCGTCATAGCGGGTGGAGTTGAAAGTATGACCCGAGTGCCGATGTTTTCAAACATGGAAGGAGTTCGGCCGAGCAAGCAATTAACGAAACGATATGAGATTGTTAATCAAGGTATTTCCGCTGAAAAGATTGCTGAACAGTGGGGCTTTTCCAGAAAGCAATTAGATGAATTTTCTTTGGAAAGTCACCGGCGAGCATTAATGGCTCAGAAAAATGGGGTTTTCAATGAGGAAATCGTCCCTGTGGAAGTGGCAGATGAGAATGGACAGACCCATTTATTTTCTACCGATGAAGGACCGAGAGGAAGCACTTCTATAGATGCATTAGCAAACTTAGAGCCCGTGTTTATAGAAAATGGGAAAATAACAGCTGGTAACTCGAGTCAAATGAGTGATGGAGCAAGTGCTGTTTTACTTATGTCACGAGAGAAAGCCGAGGAATTAGGGCTCAAACCAAAAGCAAAGATTGTCTCTCGATGTGTCGTTGGCTCTGATCCAACGCTCATGTTAACAGGTCCAATTCCAGCGACAAAAGCAATCTTAAAGAAAGCGCAACTAACGATTGATGACATTGACCGATATGAAGTGAACGAAGCATTCGCTCCTGTACCATTAGCGTGGTTACAAGAAGTTGGGGCAGATGCGAATAAATTGAATGTCAATGGGGGAGCGATTGCTCTTGGACATCCGCTAGGAGCAACGGGAACGAAGTTGCTTGTGACATTGATGAATGAATTAGAAAGGATTGACGGGAAGTACGGACTGTTAGCGATCTGTGAAGGAATGGGTATGGCTAATTCGACAATTATTGAGCGGTTAAACGAATAAAGGCCGTTTTAAATAAAGTACTCCATCATTCATGACAGTGTTGGTGTACTTTTTTATTGGCGTGTTGTTCGTACGAAGATCTTATACTTGTAGATGCTTAAATGGTCGATGTCATATTGGCTTATGTGAAGATTATTTCAGTGAAAAAGCCGTCATAAAATATGGTATTATAACGTTATGATTTAAATAGAAGGATTGATCATTCGTAGCGATTGGGGATATAAGGGAATGGAATGGAAAAATGTGTATCGTGGGCTTTTAATGGGAGCTAGTGATGTTATTCCTGGAGTAAGTGGTGGAACGATAGCTCTTCTACTTGGTATCTATGATCGTCTCATTGCTTCGATTAATGGGTTGATGACGAAAGAGTGGAAAAAACAGCTCGGCTTTTTAATTCCTTTAGGGATTGGTATCGGAACGAGTATATTATTATTAAGCAAAGTAATTCATTGGCTGTTGGAGCACTATCCAGGCCCATTGCAATTTTTCTTTTTAGGGCTCATTATCGGGATTCTTCCAAATTTATTTCAAGAAGCGGATGTGAAAAACACATTTCAATGGCAACATTATGTGTTACTTTTTCTCGGGATTATGTTCGTAGCCGCTTTAGCAGGCATTAACGTCTCAGAAGGCTCGGTCATTGAAAGTAGGGATTTATCAACCTATATCTTTTTATTTGTCGCTGGTTTTCTAGGCAGTGCGGCGATGATTTTACCGGGAATTAGTGGATCGATGATTTTATTAGTCATCGGAGCTTATTACACCGTCATTCATGCGGTGAGCAACCTATATTTCGATGTGTTAGTCGTCGTTGGATTAGGAATTGTTATCGGGATCGTCGTGATGAGCAAAATGATTAAATTCTTTTTAATACATTATAAAAAAGGAACATACGCTCTAGTCATTGGGTTTGTGCTCGGATCATTAATCATCGTCTTCCCTGGTTGGCCGATTGATGAAATGGGGACAGTTCTTAGTGTCGTAACATTTGCATTCGGTTTATTTATCGCCTACATCCTCGGTAAAGTCGAATATGACGATGAATAAGAAGCAGTGAATCCCTTAGTAGGCTGTATCAATATCGTTCATATCAAGATTCCTATCCTGTTCCTTCATTTTTAAAGCGGTTAGGATGACGTCATATCGTAGTGGAAAGCAGGACATCAGGAGGCAGAGATTGAAATCGATGCATATACAGGAGAAATCCTCGTCATTGACATGGATGATTAATACGTACAGGCGTTCCTAATCGGTATGCCTTTTTTATTTACAGGAGCTAAAATGTTTTTTAAAAATATTCCGTCTGTTGTCATCATCAGCCGAATAACGTATCCGAGTGAAACTTTTTATTATTAATAGTCGTATATATAGTATCAAACTTAAAGGTGGTAGAAAAGAAGATGCTTCACGTTCAAGGAGTTCGTGCTGAAATTAGCAACAAACCATTGCTTGAAGATATTACATTTCATGTGGAGTTCGGGATGGTCGCGGCGTTAGTTGGGCACAACGGAGCGGGGAAGTCAACATTATTAAAAACGATTGTAGGAGTGTTACCAAAATCGGCTGGAAAAATTATGATTAATGAAACATACGACCAGGACCAATCATTGATCACGTTTAAACAATTGATTTCCTATCTTCCGGAAGAACCACTCTTATTGCCTGAGTTAACCGCAATGCAGCATTTCCAATTGTACGGAAAAAGCTATCAAATTGCAGAAAACCGATTGACTGAACGCCTCGAGCGACTCGTTGAAGGTTTTGAGATGCAAGATAAATTGAATGAATATCCAGAAACCTTATCCAAAGGAATGCGGCAAAAAGTCCAAGCGATTTGTACCCTCTTACCTGATACACCGGTTTTGTTGATTGACGAGCCTTTTATGGGTTTAGATATACATGCGGTTCATTTTCTCGAAGAAATCATTAAAGAAAAGAGTAGAAAAGGAACGAGTATCTTGTTAACTACCCATCAACTTGATCGAGTGAAAGCAATTGCGGATTCATTCATTATGCTCCAAGAAGGTCGGATAAAAAGTATAGGTCCTATTACCGATTTTGATACGATTCAAGGGAGGTCAACAAAATGATTCGCAGACCTCCTCTATGGGATACGTATTTATTTATTAGGAAAAACCGCTTCCGCAAAAAGATAAAGATGTACAAAATGGTCTTTCAAATGTTTGTTGATCGAACGATTGCGATTTATTTATTTTTATTAAGTGGTTATGCAATCATTGGTTTATTCATCGCAGGAGATTTCATCCGTGATTATGAAGCGGAATTGTTGTTCATCGACAAACATGCAACAACATTTTTTTGGTCCATCGCCGTTCTTCTTCCACTTTGGTTTTTCGTGCAGTCCTTCCGGCATCCTGGTGTTTTATTCTCAAGTTCAGAGGATCAGTTAAGCTTATTGCCATATCCGCGACAACGTATTTGGTGGTTGGTTGTCTATGAAAAGTGGCTCAAGCAACTAATGATATATGGGATGATAGGCTTATTTCTCATGTTATTTACACCGTTCTCATCTGTAGTCGTTCTTCAATATATGTTATTGTTCATCGTGATGAACGTTTTAATGACGATTCCACAGTGGAAGCTTTTTCATACTTCAGTGGTTATGAAAATCATATTTGGATTATTTTTCGCAGCCATTGCATTCATCGGGTTGTTAACATTCCCTAAAATTGCAGCAATTATGTTGGTGATGGGTATATTCATGTTGAATGTAAGGTTTTCGCGCACATTATTTCATGACATTCAGTGGGGGCGAGTCGTAGAACTGAGTGATGAACACATTTGGAAAATGCCACTGATTGACAAAGCTTCTGGGATTACATATAGACGTAAAAATAAGCATCGTATATTTCGAAATATACCATTTTTAAAAAAGCCCTTTACTTACACGACGAAGGCGATTCATCGTCGCCTATGGATGATTTATTTTAGTAAACAGATTGATTCCGTACTTAAACTTATCGGTAGCTTGGCAGGATTATTAATTGTTCTCGCTTTCGTCAAGCGTGATTGGCTCATGTGGTTAGGCATCGTTATTTCTGTTTCAATTTATTCATCGGTCATTGCCCGCTTTTTTAAGGATCACTTCCAGTCGGATTTATTAAACGTTCTTCCATGGGATTTGTCGTCCTTTAAAAAAACATGTTTACAATGGGTATGGATCGGTTCGATTCCTATACTCATCCCTTTAGTAACGTATATGTTGTTGCATATCAGCTTTTGGACACCGTTTCAGTTATTGTTCATTTATTATTCATTTCTATTCTTATATCATACGAAAATCGATCATATGATTGCGCTTTTAAATCATAAATATGAATTTTTTCAAAAACGACATACATTAGGACTTATTTTTTTACTGATGATTTTTTTATGTAGTCGATATCCATTTCTTTCTCTTGGATTTGTCTTTGTTTTATGGTCGATGAAGAAATGGAACCGGCGTGTCGTTCTAGCGTAAATCGACTTACGTTATTCGCATGAAAAATTGTTTGAATCGTAACGGAGATGATGCCTTCAATCCCCTTCATTTAACGATCTATCGGTTACGTTTTACGAGATGTTTAGTAGCGAAAATAAACATGTAGAAAAGATTAGGGAAGAATGAGCAAGATGTAAGCATGTTATGATTAATGGAAGCACAGCGTCGATGATGACCTGATTAAGGAAAAATGATTTACTATTGAAAAATAGCTCCTCGTTGGTGTAATCATTGCCTGAGGATGTATGTGAAATAGACTTTGAGAAATAAGCACATGTTGAAAATAAACGGCATAATTTATAAGTAGCGAAACGAAAAGGGTGTGTGCTATATGTACAGAAATTTACATCGTCCACCTCATTCCTATCGTTCACTTGATTATTTTGATAGTGTGAGTCATTATCCTGTTGAGCCACCTCATTACATGTATCCATTTGAACAAGGTTACCAAGGTTATGCACGAACCCCCTTTGATCAATATGCTAAACCAAAACAGCCAAAAAACTGGTATGAATCGATGCACCAGCCTTATACTGATGATGAACAGGCACCAATGGCTCTACATCGAGAGAATCGTACCGTGAACTTTGAGCAAATCGATTTGGAGAAAATGTTGAGCACTGTAGGGCAACTTGCGGAGACGTATCAGCGCGTTTCACCAATTGTGAAAGAGATCGGTGCACTGTTGAAAAAGTGGAAGTGAAGAATCTTTATAAGTTCCAACAAATATACGAACATATAGGGGCTTTCCTATGTGATTAATTTCACAAAAAAACGTTCAGACAAGCTCACCATAAATTGTCGTCATTAATCCCTCATAAGAGCAACGGTGTCATTAGTCGAGTAATAATTTGTTGAAAATAAGGGAAATGATACGAGTACAATGATGTTTTGTGGATAGAAATAAGACGATAATTCGCAAAGATATGTTTAGTTTTAACAATTGTGTCAGCACAAATATATGAGGAGAATTGATTGATGATTGGTTGCTTAATGATCCATGGGTTTACAGGAGGACCTTATGAACTCGAGCCATTGGCAACATACCTTGAACAACATACGAATTGGCAAATTGAAGTACCGACGTTACCTGGCCATGGGCGTAAGCTGTCATTGGAAAACGTTACCCATGAACATTGGATTGAAGTTGTCGAGGAAAAATTTCAACAATTACAGAAAACATGCGATCGTATTTACGTCATTGGCTTTTCTATGGGTGGAATGATTGCCGCTTATATCGCGGCAAAATACGAGGTTGAAAAGCTTGTTTTATTAGCTACTTCAGGAAAGTATTTGTCTTTTAAACAGATCGGCATGGATATTGCTGATGTTATAAAAGATGGGGTGAAAGGTAAGTTAAAGGATAACCGATTATACACTCATTATAAAAAGAAGTTTGGAGAAGTCCCTATTCAAGCAAATTTAGAGTTTTTAAAGCTCGTCCACTTTACAAGAAAACATTTAAAAGATGTTGAATCCCCGGTATTCATAGCTCAAGGTCAGCAAGATGGTATGGTACCCTATACAACAGCTTATTATTTAGATGAGGAGATTCGTTCCACACAAAAAGAAATTGTTTTACTCGAAAGATCAAAACATTTGCTTTGTTTAGGAAGCGATAAGGATATTTTGAACCGAATGGTTTATCGATTTCTAACCGACTGATGAGGAGCGTGAAGATCGAGAGGAATAACCGAACATAAAAACAGGGACGTCTTTCGCATCGATTACACCCTGTTTTTATGTTTGATGATTTGAGCGTTCGTCAGTCTTTAAAAAAGGAAATGACTAAAGCACCTTCTCCACCATATGTTGCAATTAATGGGCCTGTTTCCATAATATATCCGTCTTTAAACGGATATTTGCTCATAATTTCAGCAAGAACTGTTTTAGCTCTTTCTTCTGTATTGCAATGTGCCATCGTAATTACTTTATCTTCTATATTTTTAGTAATCTCTCCTATTTGTTCAATAAAGCGACGAATGGACTTTTTATTCCCACGGACTTTTTCAGTAACTTCAATTTCGCCTTCCTCACTAGCTCGCATTAACAATTTAATTTTGAGTGTTTTTGCAAGGGCTCCTTTTACCCGGTCCAATCGACCGCCAAGGATGACGTTTTCCAATGTTTTCAACACGAATAGTGTTGCCGTTTGTTCCACCCGCTCATGAAGGTGCTCGACAAGCTCATCAAAAGTATAACCTGCATCTATTTTCTTTTGTGATTCATGCAATAAAAGTGCAATTCCACATGAAGCAGTTTTCGTATTGATCACTTCAATCTTTCGCCGAGGTTCTTCTTCAAGTAGCATATTTTTTCCAAGAACGGCATGTTCATAAGTGCTACTTAATCCTTTCGTCATACTTAACATTAAGATCGGTTTGTTCGGATCAACTTTTTTATACGCTTCATAAAAATCATTCGGACTTGGGGCTGATGATTGTGGAAGTTTTTTTGTTTCTTTTGTCTTTTTAAAGAGGGTCGGCAAGTCAATCGTAACACCGCTTCTATATTCTTCGTCCTCAAAGTGTAAGTATAGGGGAACAACGATTACATCGAGTTCTTTGTGCATACGCTTCGAAAGATCTGCTCCACCATCTGTCATTAATTGAATTTCCATGACATCACCGCTTTTCTATGATAGTAATGCTATCTATTATAATGCATATGCTCTACATATGCATCGCTTATCGCATCGATTGAGCGAAATAGAGAAAGAATCGTCCAACTGGTAGTATAAGATGAAGAGCTTTAATCCTTCAACTTTTTTAGATTCCATGTTTTTTGGAAATGGTGACCTTTCGTTTTCGGGTCGTTCCAACGATAAATAAGAAGAGCCCAATGATAACAATCGAGCCACCTAACCATTGGGACCACGTAATGGTTTCATCAAGGATAAAGTAAGCTAAAATCGATGCGCCAATCGGTTCGAACACAACTCCCATTGATATCGTTGCCGTACTGAGCCATCGTAATGCCCAATTGAACAGTGTATGGCCAAGAAAAGTTGGGATAATGGCTAAAGCGAGGAAAATCCACCATTTTTCGGGGGAATAGCCAGTAAACGGATGTTGTAAAATTAAATTGTAAATAATTAATGTAAAGGTACTTATGCTATATACGACAAAGGTATACGTCATCAGAGATAGTCGTTTTCGCACATTTTGTCCCATTAAGAAGTAACCAGTCATAGCGACAGCGCCGAGTATAGCAAGAATATCACCAAAAAATGCTATACCTCCTAATTGGAAGTCGCCCCAGCCGATAATGAAACTACCGATGAGAGCGATGATCATACTAATGATTGTTCCGGGGGAAAACCGTTCACCAAAAAATAAATACGTCCCTAAAAAAGCGAAAATGGGTTGCAGTGTGACAAGAACGACTGAACTAGCTACAGATGTATAATTTAACGATTCAAACCAGAGAATAAAGTGAGCTGCTAAAAAAACACCCGCACAAATAGAGAGCACCCAATCCTTTCGCTGGATGAGGCGCAATTCACGACGATATTTCATCATAATGATGGGTGTCATGAGAAGTACAGCAAATAATAGCCGATAATTTGCGATAATAGATGCAGGAACTCCAGCGGCTAATTTAACGAGTATAGCTGATGTAGATACGGAGATGACACCGATTACAACAGCTATATAAGGGTTAAACGGTGGAAGTCTCACACTAACACTCCCTTAAAATGTGTTAACGATTATAGTGTATGATCTCTACCATAGCGATCGTCTGTCGATGAGTTAAAAAAGACGTCGCTCTATGAACAATCTTTCCTTCCATAAGCATAATTAAACTTTATCTTAACATGTGAAAAGTAAAAAATCATTTTAAACGAGTAGATATTGATATGATTAGTATGTTATCATATATTGACGATCATTTATTTTTTCGGACATAATTGAGGCCTCTTCCCAATAAGTGGTGATGGCTTTTTTTATGTAACTAAATAGAGATGGGATGTTAACAATATTAATTTTACTTAGGAGAATATATTCCGTAGTTTAAAATATGCAGTCGTCTAATCTTGTTTAAATGATAGGTCATAACGATTAATTGTTAGAAAAAAAGGAGTAGAGTATGAACGTGTCAACAACATTTCAAGAATTAAGTATATCAAAGCCTATATTGCGGGCATTGGAAAAAATGGGGTTTGAAGAGGCGACTCCGATTCAGGCGCAAACGATTCCACATGCGATGCAAGGTAAAGATGTCATCGGACAGGCGCAAACCGGAACAGGGAAAACAGCAGCATTTGGTGTGCCGATGATTGAGAAGATGGATGCAAGTGAGAAAAAAATCCAAGGTCTCGTCGTAGCACCGACAAGAGAATTAGCAATTCAAGTAGCAGAAGAGTTAAATCGAATTGGGAAATATAAAGGTGTACGTTCGCTATCGGTGTTTGGTGGTCAACATATGCAACGACAAATTCGGTCGTTGAAGAACGGACCACAAATCGTTGTCGCTACCCCAGGACGACTGTTAGATCATTTACGAAGACGGACAGTTCGAACGTCTAACATCCAAATGGTCGTTTTAGACGAAGCGGATGAAATGCTTAATATGGGGTTTATCGATGATATTCGAGCTATTTTAAAGGAAATTCCTGACGAGCGACAAACCTTATTATTTTCAGCTACGATGCCTCGAGAAATCCGTGATATTGCAACGAATTTAATGAAAAAACCAGAGGAAATTAAAGTAAAAGCAAAAGAGATGACTGTAGAAAATATTGATCAATATTTTGTTGAAATCCCTGAGCGACGTAAGTTCGATACGTTGACGAACCACTTAGACGTAACGGATCCCGACTTGGCGATTGTTTTTAGCCGAACAAAGAAACGCGTTGATGAAATTACTGATGGCTTACAAGTACGAGGCTTTCGAGCAGAAGGGATTCACGGTGATTTAACGCAAGGTAAGCGTATGTCCGTCCTAAATAAATTTAAAAATGGGCGTATTGAAGTTTTGGTCGCAACGGATGTCGCCGCACGAGGACTCGATATTTCCGGTGTGACACATGTGTACAACTTCGATATTCCACAAGACCCAGAAAGCTATGTGCACCGCATCGGTCGGACAGGAAGGGCAGGGCGGACAGGAGAAGCGATTTCTTTCATTACACCGAGAGAAATGGCGCATCTTAAAGTGATTGAACGAACGACGAAAAGCAAAATGAAACGAATGATGCCACCAACCATTCAAGAAGCGAGACTTGGTCAACAACAAGTAACCGCTGATAAATTGTTAAAAACCGTTGAAGAAAATGATTTACAACCTTTTCATGAATCAGCGACGAAATTACTTGAAGAACATGATTCCGTAACGATTATTTCTGCTGCTCTAAAAATGCTCACGAAAGAGCGTAGAAATGTACCTGTGCGAATTTCTTCGGTAGCACCGGTAAGTGTTAAAAAAGGCCGTGGAAAGAAAAATCATAAACGTCGTAATAAAAAAAGATATTATGGAAAAGGTGGTCGCAACCGAAACCGAAAGGGAAACTTTCAAAAACGACGCCATCGTTCGTAGCTTTTTAAAGCATAAAAATTCTCATTTAACTGCACCCCCATTGTTGGACATGAAACAATGGGGGTGCAGCTTTTCTATGTGTCAATCATTCACAATTGTATAAATAATCTATGAATCTCTTTTTTATCTCTTTCTTTATCTGAAATTAACATTCTCTTAATAACTTCTTAATAGTCTCTCTTTATAATAGAATTACAGAATTACAATTTAAATACGTATAAAGGGAGATGGTGAAGTGCGTAAATTGTCGCTTTTTTTAGTGACGACTGTTATGATGTCTCTATTTGCAGTGCCTGTGTTTGCCGCAAGTGAGCAAGAAGTGTCTGTTCAACAACAGAAGAAGATGGTAAACATTGCTCATCGGGGTGCTTCTGGACATGCCCCTGAGAATACGATGGCCGCTTTTGAAAAAGCATTTCAGATGAAAGCTGATTACATTGAAGTTGATGTACAAATGACGAAAGACGGAGAGTTAATCGCTATTCATGACACGACTGTCGATCGTACAACAAACGGCTTCGGGGCCGTAGAGGATTATACATTAGAAGAGATTCAGCAATTAGATGCGGGAAGTTGGTTTAGTGAAGATTTTTCCGGCGAAAACATTCCGACGCTTGAAGAAATTTTAGATGCTTATCGAGGTAAAATCGGTATTTTAATTGAATTAAAATCACCAGAACGATATCCAGGTATTGAGGAGAAAGTTGCTCACGCTTTAAGGGAGCGCAATATGGATCACCCAAATAATCGCAAAATTATTATCCAATCCTTTAATCATCAATCGGTACAAAAGTCAAAAGAGCTATTGCCGAATATTCCGCACGGTGTACTCGCTGGCCTTGCATGGGCAAATGTTACCGATGAACAGCTCGAACAATTTGCAACGTATGCTGATTATTTTAATCCGAATAGACATATTGTGACAGCTGAGCTTGTAGAACGAGTTCATCATGTTGGAATGGACATATACTCATACACTGTTCGCACACAAGAGCAAGCAGATCAATTATTTGACCTTGGTGTTGACGGTATCATTACAGATTTTCCTGAATATGTTTATAAACATCCTGTGAAACATTAATGTTAAGATATCCCCGTGATATCGGAAAACCGTATATTAAGGAGATCGGGAGAGGCTCAAAAGCTTAGAACCTCTCCCGTTCATCACTCCTTCTTTAGCGAACGCTATTCTCCCTAAGCTTTTCATCTTTAGCAAGTTTAAATGGTGCATAAATGAGTGCTCCAATGAGAAATAGACCTAAATATCCGATAAGGGGATAGAAGAAGGCAATCAAGTCTGTAAAGCCGACAAAACTTGCGATAAAGCCAATTGTAACTGTTATTAAAATGAATATAATTGCTTTTTTTGTTTGCATTTCAACAAACCGAGCTGTAAAAGCGTAAAACATACTTACCGCTGTACTAAAAATCATACCGAATAAAATTAAAGACATGAAAATAGCCAAGGTAGGAGAAATCATATCAATAATCTTTAAGAGAGGCATATCAAAATCGGCTACAACGTCTATTTTTGAAAAAATCGCTAAGTGACTAAGAATGATCAACACTCCAATCCCAAGTCCTCCGACGAATCCTCCGATCGTTGCTATTTTTTCATTTTTCTCTGCTCCTCCGGTTACGAGAGCCATAGCAGCACCAACTGCGATATTAAATGAAACGTAGTTGACTGCTGAAATAAACCAATGCGGCAAAGGTGTTTCATGTCGTCTGGCAATCGGTTCAAGCTCTGAGAAAGAGAGGTTCATCGTAAATAAGCTATATATTCCTACGAGTACAATCGCAAGAATGAGAAACGGTGTAACACTGCCAATAACAGAAATAACCTTTTGTACATTTAACATGACGGTTACAATAACGAGAATCGCCATAATTAAACTGCCAAGATATGAAGGTAACCCAAATTGTTGATGAAGAATAGAGCCTGCCCCAGCAATCATGACGACGCCGACACTAAATAACGTGAAGATAATGACGTAGTCGACGATGATTCCTAGATACCGACCACTTATTTGATAGATGACAGTTTTATGTGAAGTTGTTTTTGTTCGACTACCAAGCTTTGTAAGTGTCATTCCTAAATAAGCGAAGAGAATGGTTGCAACGATGGCTCCAGCTGTTCCTAAATGTCCGAAACTCGTGAAATATTGTAAGATTTCTTGCCCAGAGGCAAATCCTGCCCCAACGATAATTCCAATAAAAGCACTTCCAATTTTTAATATGTTACGCATAGTCTCCTCCTAGTTGTAGGTCACATACTGTTCATTCAAAAACTTTTTCGTGTACATATCCAAAGAAGCTTGTCCTTTTGCTCAAAGCGTCTCTGTTGACAAAATCTCCCCATTATTCTAAATTTACCTCATTTTTTTATAATAAAATAATAAGAATGTTACGTCAACTTAAAAGCCGATAACTGGAAAAATGAGTCTTTCACCAGAGGACTTATGTCAGAGTCTTTGGTGTTAGTCGCTAAACGAGTCGATGACTCGATTAAGGCTCAGTTGATTGGTTGAAACTTTTCAAAGGCGTATTCGTATAATAAGATGGGAGTGTCATTGTGCCTCTAAGAGATAATTGAAGTTATTTATTTTAAAAAGCAGTGACCTACGCTGTCTAAAAGGATGGAGGAATGTAGGAATGGCTTTGAGGAACCCACCGCGCAATACGATTGCAAAAGATTCCATAAACGTTTGGAAAATGACTGCAGCGATTTTTATGATCTTCTTTTGGCTATGTCTGATCGGTGTTACAGTTGCTTGGATCACTTTTGAATTTCCATACGGCTATCTAATGGTCGCTTGGGGCATTGGTATTTTAAGTACATATGTATTTGTTTTTTTAATACCGAAGTTACGTTTTAAAAGGTGGCGTTACGAAGTCTTTGAACAGGAAATTTATATTCAGCATGGAATTGTTATGCGGACGCGAACATTAATTCCAATGATTCGAGTCCAGCATGTTGATACGAAGCAAGGCCCCATTTTACGAAAATTCAATTTGGCAAGTGTTACGATTTCAACAGCGGCAACGACACATGAAATACCCGCCCTTATGGAGGAAGATGCTTCCCAATTAAGGGATCGTATTTCGACATTAGCAAAAGTAGATGAAGAAGATGTCTGAACAGAAGCGCCTTCACCCAGCCGTTATTTTATTTGACATATGGAAAGTATTGAAAGAGTTTCTGTTTTTCATCATCCCAGGATTTGTTATACTTTCAGGAAAAGTATTGGTCTATTATTTGTTAATCTTACTCGGATGTTTCATAATTATCATCATATTCATAACGATTTCTTGGTATCGCTATACGTATCGGATCGAAAAAGATGAGTTACGCATCGAGCAGGGAATTTTTGTTCGCAATAAGAGATATATTTCGAAGCATCGCATTCAATCAATAGATTTGACGCAAAGTGTCCTACATCGAGTGTTGAATGTCGTGAAGATAGAAATCCAAACAGCAGGAGGCGGTAAAGGAGCTGAAGCATTATTACAAGCTGTTCCGAAGCAAGAGGGTGAGCGGCTAAGAAATGATTTGAAACACTTTTCTGAGCCATCTATAAAATCGTTTGAGCATGAACGACCGAGTCGACCATCGGAAAAAATTTCAAATAAGCGTTTATGGATCGCTGGATCAACGTCTGGTGGCTTCGGTGCGGTTTTGGCTGTTTTAGCTGTCGTATTTTCAAAACTAGAACAAATTATTCCGGTGGAAATAGTTAACAACATCGTAGAGTGGATCATGCGGACGAGCATTGTGTTGATGAGTGGCTTCATCCTTATTCTTCTGTTCATTTTATGGGTTTTAGGGGTCATGGGGACGGTTATCAAGTACGGAAACTTTACGATAACAAAAGATGATGATGAACTATTGATTACGAGGGGTCTATTGGAAAAAAAACAACTAACCATTCCTTTACGAAGAATACAAGCGATTGGAATGAAGGAAAATCTAGTGAGACAACCACTCGGCTATGTCTCTGTATTTGCTAAAGTAGCGGGCGGTTCTTTAGAATCTGGAGAGGACTTTTCAACGGTCCTTTTTCCTATCATGAAAAGAAGTGAAGTGGAACGGTTTTTGCAAATATTTGTCCCTACCCATGCAGAAGTAGAAGAAAGGCCACTTCTAAAATTACCTAAACGGGCTCGAAAATATTACTTATTTCGCTCGATGTTACCTGCATTAGCGATTATGGCCGGATTATTGTATGCTATTCCCGATTATTTCGGATTATCGATCGTTTTAGTAGTATGCAGTATTTTTTTTGGCTCATTACAACATCAAGATGGAGGTTTTTGCTTGCATGGAGAGCGATTGACGATTCGCTATCGGACATTTAGCAAAGTGACGATGCGAATCCATCGTAAACGTATCCAAGCGTTTGAAATGAAACAACATAAATTACAGAGGCTGGACAACTTAGCGACCATTAAAGTATCCATTATCGGGATGCTTGGGTCGGGAAATCATTACACCATTAAGGAGCTCGATGATGAGGAGGCTCGCTCTATAGCTGAATGGTATTCTTTTCAAACTGAATAAACAGCCCCTCTCTAGGGCTGTTTAGTGAAGAAAGGAGATTAGAAGAAACCAACTTTATTAAGTAATCCTAAGACGACAAGGATGCCGATGATCGTCCACAATACTTTCTTTTTAACGTGGGCTGGAATTCGTTTTTTCTTCCATCGGTTTGGATCAAATTGGATCGTATCGTCATCATGTGTACGTTGTCGTCGGGAAAAAGGGGTTGTGGATGCTAATGCAAGAGGTGCGATGAACAATCCACCAACTAGACCAAAAAGATGGGCATGTGTATTAATGTTAGGTCTTGCAAACGTCATAACGACTCCGATAATTAAAAGGGTGATGACGATTTGCGCACTTCCTGGGTCGATTAAATCCTTTCGGAAAATAACCATGTACAAGTACATGCCAAATAATCCATAAATCGCTCCTGATGCTCCGACATGGGTATACCAAATATCGCTAGGTCCGAAAAAGTATGTACCGATATTACCGATGATTCCAGCACCGAGATAACTGGCGATGAACTTTACTTTTCCAAGCATTCGTTCTAAAGCAGGTCCGAATAGGACGAGTGCAAAGGAATTAAACAAAACGTGCATGAGGTCTGCATGTAAAAAAATAGGTGTTACTAAACGCCAATATTCACCTTGCTCGATGAAAAAATTGCTCCCTACTCCCCATCCATACAATTGGACGCCAATCGGTGTTTGCAAAAAGTTAATGATTAACCATAACAATAAATGGACAATGATGAGTGACGAGACAATAGGGTAAAATCGAATAAATTCATTTAAACTTCTTTCTGTTCGAATGAACATTGTTTCACTCCTTATAAAAAAGGTATATGATAGATGTAGACGTTATTCATTATTACACGGATCTAGCTGTAGTTCGAAAATAAGCGATGACTCGCTTTCCGTTTGTCAACTCCTTTCAAGAGTCATCGCTGTTACATATAAGGATAAAAAAGAAAGGTAATACATGAAATGATTAAAGGGATTGGAATCGATCTTATTGAAATAAGCCGTATTAAAAAGACTATACAACAAAACGACCGATTTGTGCACCGTGTTTTAACTGAAAAAGAGAAAAAAATATTTTTCTCTTTGCAAAGTGAGCAAAGACGCCTTGAATTTCTTTCCGGAAGATTTGCCGCAAAAGAAGCGTTTGCCAAAGCAGTTGGGACAGGCATTGGGAAATTAAGCTTTCAACATATTGAAGTGTTAACTGATTCTTTAGGAGGTCCCGTCGTAACAGCAGTTGGTTATGAATCATGCAAAATATTTATCTCGATTAGTCATAGTCGTGAATACGCAGTAGCTCAAGTCCTTATCGAAGAATCTACCGAAAGTAACGGATGAGCTCTGCATATTTAACTAGGTTGTCTCATATTATTTAATGCGGGTAGGAGGGAACAATTTTGTATATTGTCACCGCGAAAGAAATGTACGATATCGATCGCCATACGATTCAAAATATTGGATTGGGAAACCTTTTGATGGAAAATGCCGGAAGAGCCGTAGCTGAAAAAATTGTTCGGAAAGTGGACATAAATAATGAATTGCTCGTCCTTGTCGGGCCAGGAAATAATGGTGGTGATGGATATGTAGTCGCCCGAACGTTACACAATGAAGACTACAACGTTCAAGTCGTTCAAGTCGTTTCCGATCAACAGATGACAGATGAAGCCTTGTTTAATAAGCGCCTGTTTATTAATTGTGGTGGCCGGATATCACAGATTGAGCAAACAGGACAGTTAACAGAAATGCTCGAACGGACGGATGTCGTAATTGATGCAATCATCGGAATGGGTGTCGAAGGGAAGTTACGTGAGCCATTAGCATCTTTTGTTTCTGCCGTCAATAAGATATCGCCGTATATCATTTCTGTTGATCTTCCATCAGGGCTTCCAGCTGATGAAGGGAATACATCGTTTATATCTGTACAAGCTGATTATACCGTAATCATAGGAGCATTTAAAATGAGCGTTTTTTTACAACACACTGCCCCTTATTATGGAGAATGGGACATCGTATCGATCGGTTATCCTTTACACAATTTTCCTACATTTACGCAAAAACGTGTATACAGAGAGGAATTATTTCAAGCGACGATGCCGAAACGAAAGCGAAACGCGTACAAAGGAATTCACGGGCGAGGTTTAGCCATCGGTGGAAGTGCATCTATGCCAGGTGCACTTGCGATGACGGTAAAGGCGGCCTTAAGGAGCGGAGCAGGTTTATTGACGGCTGGCTCAATTCCGACGGTTATTCAATCATTATCTGCTCAATGTAATGAAGCGATGTATATGCTTCTATCGGAAAAAAATGGTTTTATAACAACAGGTACGGAATTACCATTAGAAAACTATGACGCAATAGCACTTGGAATCGGAATGGGCCGTCAGCCGGAATCAGGAATCTTTGTAAAGGAAATCATCAAACGAGCTCATTGTCCTCTAATCATTGATGCGGATGGATTGAATCACTTATGCTCGTATTTAGAAGTCCTTAATGAACGCTCTGATCCGACGATTATTACACCACACCTCGGCGAGATGTCTATGTTGTTGAACGTGTCTGTTAAAGACGTTATTTCTTCGCCATTTTCGTATTCGTTGCAGTTTGCTCAAACGTATGGAACGTATGTTGTTTTGAAAGGGAGATTCACCATTATAACATCACCGAGTGGAGAGCAAGTTGTCGATACGACAGGCAATCAAGGGCTGGCAAAAGGTGGAAGTGGAGATGTGTTAACAGGAGTTATATTGGCAATGGTTATGCAAGAACAGTCTATTTTCGAAGCGCTCTGTAATGCATGCTTCATTCACGGAACATCAGCAGATCTTCAAGTTGAGCGAAAACATTCGCACTATGACTTAGTCGCCACAGATGTTATTGAAGGGATAAAAAGTGTATATCGTACATTTTTGTAACTCGGTAGTCGGTGGTCATGTTCCTTCTGTCCATTGGAATTGAGACAAGGGAGATATGTCCATGCTAAAAAAGTTTGCAATGAGAATCCTAATCATGATTGGATTCGTTTTTCTACTAGCTGCTTGCGGAGAAGCATCACAGGAAAAAGTGATGAAAAAATTAAATAACAAAATAGAAGAAATGAAAGGTTACAAAGTTAAAGCTGAAATGAAAATGAATACTGGTGAAGAAGCCCAAACATATATGATTGATGTTTGGCATAAAAAGAAAGATTTTTATCGCGTAGCCTTATCTCATGATAAGGATGAAAAGGGAAATCAAATGATTTTAAAAAATGAAGACGGTGTGTACGTCCTTACCCCCTCTTTGAATAAGAGTTTTAAGTTTCAGACCGAATGGCCACACAATAGCAGTCAACCTTATTTGTTGCAATCACTCGTCGAAGATATTAAAAAAGATCCTGAAGCGAAGTTTGAAACGAGTGAATCACACTATATTTTTCATACAAAAACAAACTATCAAAGCAATAACAATTTACCTTATCAGGAAATACACATCGATAAAAAAAGTTATACGCCTACGCTTGTAAAAGTGATGGATACCGATAACAAACCTTTAGTAGAGGTGCAATTTTCTAAATTTGAAATGGATCCGACATTTAAAGAAAAAGATTTCGTATTAGAAGAAAATATGATGACAAATCATGCACTGGCAGATATTACTGCTTCTAGTGATTTATCAGATGATATGTTCACCTTTCTATTCCCCGATTATACAGCAGGAGCCGAATTAACAGAAAAAAAGGAAGTAGCCCTCGACAATGGGGAACGGCTCATTTTAACATACAAGGGTAATAAAAACTTTACATTAGTAGAAGAGAGACGGGATACGATTCCAGCTCTATCTTCACCTCAAGAAGTTGAAGGAGACATTGTAAATTTAGGCCATACGATCGGGGTTCTAACGAGTAACTCTATTGAATGGTTTTACCAAGGGGTTAACTACTATTTAGCGAGCGATGAATTGACGAAGGAAGAATTAATTGAGATTGCACAATCCGTTACAGGAAAAGAAGTGAAGTAAATGGATAAACAGATGAGCAGGCTCACGAATGATTAGAGTCTGCTTTTTATCTTCTTAAGGAGACGGTAATTGTCACTATGTTGTTACGTATCGGAAATGATGAGAAAAGGATGACATTTGAGCTTGTCCAGTCACCTGACGGTAATGAAACAACCTTGTCAATCCTTTTTAAGACTACAACGGTAACATATGTCGTAGAATGCATATAAACAGGCATGAGTCTGCTTGCCCTAAAAGCGCTCATGTTCGCAATTGGCTCATAAACACTTTGCAGGGATCTCCCTAAACGCCATATATATAATTTGTTATTATAAACGGTTATTTTACTATGTGAAAAGGGGAATAATACCTATATTTGTAAGTGAAAATAGTATAAAATAGACGTAAGAGAATCTGTTTGCAACAGGCGAACGTTCTCATTTCTTTTGGGGAGGAGAGACTATTCTGTGGTTCAAACAGTATATAGAGGAACTTGGGCGGAAATAGATTTAGCTTGTATTGAACATAATGTCGTACAAATGAAAAGGAAATTGCCACGACATACTGAAATGATTGCTGTTGTTAAAGCAGATGGATACGGACATGGTAGTGTCAGAGTAGCTAAAAAAGCATTAGAAGCAGGGGCAAAAGCTCTAGCAGTTGCGTTGTTAGAGGAGGCTTTAGTACTACGTGAGGCTTCGATTAAGGCCCCAATTCTCGTCTTAGGCTGGGTATCCCCAAAATATGTGCCAATCGCAAGTAAACATGATATTACATTGACTTTTTTCCAAACAGAATGGCTTGATGAAGCAGGGAGACAATCACTTCCTAAGCCATTGAAACTTCATATGAAATGGGATACAGGGATGGGGAGAATTGGGATTCGTACGAAAGATGAACTAAACGATGTTCTTCATCAATTAAAAAAGTACCCCTCCTTATCGCTCACGGGTATATATACACATTTTGCGACAGCAGACGAAAAAGATTTAACATTCTTTTACGAACAAAACGAGCGCTTTGATGACCTTCTCCAAGAGTTTAAACAATTATGGTCGCAACCCGTTATGATTCACATTGGAAACAGTGCTGCTTCCATTCGGTTTCCCCAGCGTATGCATAATTACATTCGTTTTGGCATATCCATGTATGGGTTGTATCCTTCAAAAGCAGTTCAAGAAGAAGATCGGATTGAATTAGCGGAAGCCTTCTCATTGCATAGTCAACTCATTCACATTAAAAAAGTTCCAGCAGGCACAACCATTAGTTACGGAAAAACATTTACAACAGAGAAAGATGAATGGATTGGTACAATTCCGATCGGTTATGGAGATGGATGGATTCGAAAACTACAA